>JBAIXM010000116.1:0-63231 GCA_037916615.1 Bryobacterales bacterium | reverse complement strand
TTCACCGCGGTGGCGCCTCCGAATCCGAGCGCGGCCGTCGGATGCAACGAAGAGCCGCCGAAGTGGCGCCATTGTGCGAATCCAGGAAGGGCCGCGCAAAGGAACGCAAATAGGATGGCGAGTGGTCGCATGTATCCTCCAAGTCAAAGCGAAACTGTCCTGGCCCGCAGGCCAGGGGACGCGTTGGCCGAGTCCGTGCACACCAAGTTCCATTCGAGGCGCATTGAAGACGCAGCCAGTTATCCCTTGACGGGCGGATCGAGATGGCTCAAAAGCACCACGGCTATTCAGAATCAGCCAGCCGCATGCGTGCCTGCGGTACCTTTGGACGAATGCACCTGTTCGCTCGGGCTGGCCTGGCAATGCTGCTGCTTCTGGCGGCCTGCTCCCGGATTCAACCGGAAGCGGACCCGGACCTGGCTGCCGAGATCGATGCCATCCCGGCGATCGACAACCACGCGCATCCGGTGCTCGTGACGGCCGCCGGCGGGCCGCCGGATCGCGATTTCGACGCTCTGCCGGTCGATAACATGGAGCCGCAGTCGGATCCCGTCCGCTTGCGTCCCGGCGGGCCCGAGGTTTCCGAAGCCGCCAAAGCGCTTTCCGGCAAACAGCAGGCGATGCGCGAAAAAGGCGAGCAGTATCCGGCCTGGCTCCTGGACCAACTGAATATCGGTACGATGCTTGCCAACCGCGTGGAAATGGGCGGCGGGATACGCTCTCCCCGTTTCCTCTGGGTGCCGTACGCGGACGCTCTGATGTTTCCGCTCGATAACTCAGCGCAGGCTGCGCGCAATCCTGACCGGAAGGCGTTCTTCGCGCTCGAAGACAAGCTGCGCCAGCGCTATCTGGTGGCGCTCGGATTGAAGACCGTGCCGGCGACCCTTGGCGAATACCTCAGCCGTGTCGTGACTCCCACGCTCGAGCGCCAGCGGGCAGGAGGCGCGGTTGCCGAAAAATTCGAAGCTGCTTACTTGCGCGGACTCAACTTCGATAAGGTGGACAGGACAACCGCTGAAACGATTTACTCGCGTCATCTTGGGAAAGACGTCCTGCCGGAAGCCGAATACAAACCGCTGCAAGATTTTCTGTTCCGGTACATCGCTGCCGAATGCGGGCGGCTCGGCATGGCCGTCCACCTTCACACGAGTTCGGGCGCCGGCGGATATTTTCAGGTGGGCGGCGCGAATCCGCTGCTGCTGGAGAGCGTTTTTAACGATCCGGAGCTGCGCAAAACCAAGTTCGTGATGCTGCACGGCGGCTGGCCGTTCACTCGAGAGGTTGCGGCTCTCCTCACGAAACCGAACGTCTGGACGGATTTCTCGGACCAGAGTTTAATCCTCGCTCCCGAGATCCTGGCTTCCACCTTGCGGGAATGGCTCGGTATCGTTCCCGAAAAAGTATTGTTCGGAACCGATGCGTATCCCTACAGCGAGCAGCTCGGCTGGGAAGAAACGGGCTGGATCGCCTCACGCTCGGGGCGGCGGGCGTTGGCGGTTGCGCTCACGCGGATGCTTCGTTCAGGCGAGATCGCGCGTCCACGCGCATCCGAGCTGGCGCGCATGGTGCTGCGCGATAACGCCCGAGTGCTCTATAGCCTGTCGAAATAATGGGCCTTCACGGCGCGACGTAGTAAAGATCGATCGATTTCCCGATCCGCTCGATCGGAGCGTAAGCTTTCAACCACGCGAAAGAGCCGTTCTTCTTGTAATCCACATTCAGCGCGTGAAGGCTCACGGCGATGTATCCGTGGGCCGGCTGCGTGGGCGAGAGGTACCGGTAATGGGGAAGGCCGGCTCGGTCCAAAAGGGCCGTGCCGAAGTACGCGATGGAGAACTCGCGAATGCCTTTCTCGTCGAGACGCTTGCGAAGGCGATCGAGATCCTGACCCCAATCTAGATCCGATTCGCACAGGACCAGTTCCGGGTGCGAGCCGGCGGCTTCATTGAAGTGCGCCAGATAATCCGGATGCGCCCGGACAGAATCGCCAGCGACCCACACTGCCAGCAGTGCGGCAGCAATCGCGGCGAAGCGCGATCCCCGCAGCATTGTGGCTACAGCATGGCCTGAGACGATCGCCAGCAGAGGGTAGATCGGAAGAATGTGCCGCACGCCCAGATCGATCCGCGAGAGCATGCATACAAGCAGAATCGCCAGCGGGAAGACCGCCGTCAAGACCTTGGTCCAGCTCTGCTTCCAATCCGTCTGGCGCCAGTGGCCGATGATGAACCATAATCCGCATCCAGCCAAGACAAGGAGCCCGATGGGCGACTTGACCGCGAGAACCACCGGAAAGAAGTACCACCATCCGGAATGGCCCCACTGACCCAGCAAGTAGGAATCGTGCCCGACGTAATTGTGGACGGCGAGATCCAGCAGGCCCATGGAAAAATCGGCCAGCGGCAGCGGCGTCGAGAGAAAGGACCTCCACAGGCGATCGATAATCGGCCGGGTGCTCAAGATGTTGTCGATGACGGGATGTTGATGGCCGTAAAACGTTCCCGGTGAAAGGACGGTGAACCGGTAGATCGCCCACGCCAGGGCCAGAGCCGTACCACCCGCTATCGCGATCTGCGCGAGCCGCGGACGGAACGCTTCGAGTCGGGTGGCGATCAAGGCGATCGCATAACAAGCCGCCAGGAACGGGATGTTCGAGAATTTGCACAGGATCGCAAACGCGGTCGCAGCGCCCCACGCGAGCGATCGCCAGCCCGTGGGTTGTTCGAGCCAGCGCAGGAACTGATACAAGGCCAGGCCGGCTCCGGCCGCACAAGCGGCATCATTGGTCGCCAAACCGGCGTGTCCAAGAATCGGAGACGTGCATACAAGCAACAGAACGGCCCAGAACCCGGCCGTTTCGCTAAACCATCGGCGGGCCCAAAGAAAGGTGACAACGCATAGCAGCACAAAGAACGGGAGCGTGCCTGCGCGGGCCCAGCTCAAGTTGGACCGGTACCGGCCCCCCGAATAAAGCACTGCGTTGCCTTTTTCATAAAAAGAGGTCGTCTGGCCGGATTGCGGCGCGAGGCGAATGCCCCTGAGAAACGGGCCCAGGGCTACAGCAATCCGCGCGAGGGGAGGGTGCTGAAGTTCACAGGCAGCCGTGCCCCATTGGAGCCATTCCATGCCGCATGCGACGTGGGCCGGCTCGTCATACGTACCGTTGAAAACCGCGTACGTGGAAACGATCCGGGCGATTCCCAGAGCTGTCAGAAGGATCACGCCGGCCACATACTTGTTCAGAAATGGTTTCACCTTGGTGCGACCTTCAGCATAGCCCGGCGGATGGGCTTGTATCCTATAATTTTGTGGCGCACGGATTGGACCTCGATGCTTATCTGGAGCGAATCGGGTATTCGGGACCGCGAACCGCGACTCTCGAAACGTTGAAAGCTCTGCACCAGCTTCATCCCGCGGCGATTTCTTTCGAGAACCTGAACCCTCTGCTCGGATGGCCCGTGATGCTGGACGCGCAGTCGCTGCATTCGAAGCTCGTGAGCGGCGGCCGGGGAGGGTGGTGCTTCGAGCACAACACATTGTTCGGGCATGCCCTCGAGATGCTCGGTTTCTCGGTGACGAGCCTCGCGGCTCGTGTGTTATGGAATGCACCGCCCAACAACCCGATCGGCCCGAGAAGCCATATGCTCCTGCTGATCGATTTGGCCGGCTCTCCTTACATCGCCGACGTCGGATTCGGCGGCAATGTTCTGACCACCCCTTTACGTCTGGAGCCGAACACGGCACAGCCCACCCCTCAGGAGCCACATCGGCTGCTGCCGATCCCGAACGGGTTCATCCTCGAGGCGTGCTTCGAAAATGAGTGGAAGCCTTTGTACCGGTTCACCTTGGAACCGCAGTTTCCGTCGGACTACGAGGTCTCTAATTGGTTCTTGTGTCACCATCCCAGTTCGTTCTTCCGGCAGATGCTGATGTGCGCTTGCGTGACTCGGGAAGGCCGCTACGCCCTCCGTAACAACCGGCTCGCGATTCACCGGAAGAGCGGAACGGAAAAGCGCTTCCTGGGCGATCCTGCAAGCCTCCGAGCCACGCTCGAAAACGATTTCGGTCTGAACCTGCCGGATGCTCCTGAAGTCGAATACATGCTGGAGCGGATCAGCCAGACGCCGCCTGACGCGACTCCTTAGTCCGGGCAATCATTGAATGCTGACGGTGACTGTGTTCGCAGCCTTGCCGTCGAAGCTCAACGATATATCGGCTTGGCCTCGGCCCAGAAGCGTGCGGGGAAGGGGACCGATGTTCACAACATCCTCGCTCTGGTACCCGCTCACGGCCGCGAACCCGTAGACGGGAACGGTCCTCCCGCCGATACTGGCGACCGCGCCGTTCGCATTCCGAAATCCTGTTCCGTAGAGCGATAAGAACACCTGATCGCCTGGCGAGCCGAGATCGATTGCAACCGCCACTCGATTCCCTAAAGGCTGATTCGGATCGAAGAGGTATCCCTGAGTCTGCTGGCCATCGGCGCCGACTTTGATCCAGAACCCGGCCGGCACACCCGAACCGTTCGCATTGGCCGTGAACAGTCCCGGCGAGGCGCGCTCGAGATTCAGCGGGCCGGTGAGCGTGCCTCCGGCCGAGGTGGTCAGCGTCGCTGTGGCGGCTCCGAGCGCGGTTCCGGCAGGGATTTGGAAGGCGATCGAATCCGGCATGGCGAAATAGATCGGAGCCTGCCGGGTCTGCCCCTGGCTATCGGCGATTTCCAGGTGGACGCCGCCAAGAACCGTCGGCCACGGATTTTCGGAGGCGATCGTGGTCGAAGCAGCGATTCCCGAGGCTTGGCCGAAGGCGATCATGTCGGGCGCGAGCGCGGCGCCCGAAGTGAAACTGGCGGCGCTTTTCATCGATAGCTGCGAGGTGGAGGAATTCAACAGACCGAAAACGCCGACCCCTGACGTTGTTGCCACGTAGACCTTGCCGTTGGCGACGGTGGGCACGATGAACTTGTTCCCCTCGCCGAAGTGATCGCGGCCGTCGGCGGCCTGGCTGCTGTTGTAAAGCTCCCGGGTCAGATCCGCCGCATCGTAGGCGTGCAGAACGGCCGTTGACCCATTCTCAACTGCCCAAACCATCGCGTTCAACGATCCGTTCGCCGAAACGGAAGGCGTGGTTCCCGGATACGGGAAGACGGTCGCCGATTGCGAGGAGGCCGACGGACCGAACATGCCGTTCTGAAACCTCACGGCTTTCAGCGTACTGCCGACGGTTCCGAAATAGAGCGTTCCGTTGAACCACGCGGGCGTGGAAAAAACCGCGGTAGCGGGCAACTGCTGATCGTCAGCGTTCCTGCCAGGGCTGAATTTGCCAAGATTGTCGCGATCTACAATATAGATGGTCCCGTCCTTGCCCCCTCCAACGGCAAGCGAACGCGAGTTGCCCTGAACGTCGGTCACCGGTGGCAACAGGATAAAACCGCCGGATCCAAGATCGAGGTCGGCGTTCGATTCGGCAACGGTATTGGACATTGTGAAGTAGTCGGACACCGCCAGCGATCCCGTGAGCTTCAGAAACGCATTGCCGAAATCGCCGTTAGCCGGGAATCCGTCTGCATTGAGATTCGTATCGAAGGTGCCGTTACCCGCCGCCACGAAGAGGTCCCCGGCACTGTCGGCAGCCGGTCCGGCGCCCGAGGCCCAGATGCCCGCCTCAAAGCCGTTCGGAGCCACGTTCAGCACGCCCGTCTGCTGAAGCGTGGACGCATCATACGTGATGATCCATCCGCTGTAGCGGCCGTTATCGCAGTGCGATCCCCAACTGGTGTAGAGCGTTCCGTTCGCAAGCAGCAAGGCCGCCCGGTGCTTGTGGACTTTCGGATCGAAGGTTACTGTGGTTCCCGAACCCTCGACGCCGGACCCCGGATAGGTCGCCTGCACTTCGACAGGTCCGCCGGATTCCTCATTTCCTGTGGTTAGATCGAGCGCGTGAACCCGGTGATGATAGGAGCCGCCGCTGTCCTTGGACATAGAGACCAGGTAGATCGTCCCGTGCGGGCCTCGCTGCGGGTCGATCACCGGAGTAGCCGTGGCCCCGATCTCCGGCGTGACCTGAAAACAGCCGCGATCATCCGACGGCGATTCGTTCACCCCCAGCAGGGAAACATGCCAGAGTTGCTCGCCCGTATCGGCGTCGAAGGCATATGCGCTATCGTGTTCCGTGGCGACGAACAGGACATTGCGCGTTCCTTTTTGTGGAATCGCCAGGGCCGGGACGTACAGCGGCTGAGCGTCCACTTTCCCGTCAACCTGAATGACGAACAGCCGGCCGAAGGCGGAGACGTTGACATTGGCAGGAGTAAGCGTGGTCTCCTGCAAGTTCTGGCCAGTTCGCGCATTGTCGTTGTGCCAGGTCAGCACGCTCGGCTGCGCCGGCAGAATCGCCGGCAAAAGCAGGCCAACGCAAGACGCGAGCGAAATCCGCATGGACTTAGGCGAAGCAAATCACATGCCATTCCGGCACTTGTTCTCCGGCTAAAACAAACTCATCTGCCTGGGAAGACGCCTCTTATCGTCGAAAACCGTTCGCCCGCCAAGCGCCGGCGAAATGGCCTTCTCGTGCGCAACAAACGCCGGCAGATCGACTTCCGTGTCCGTGTTCTTCTCGACGGCTTGCACGAACTGGTTCAGCCTGCGAAACCCGTCCAGCTTCTCGCGCCCGTCCACTTTGGATTTGTCTAAAGCTGTCCGCAGAACATCGATCGCCTGATCGTAGATCTTCAACGGCACGGGATAGGGATGGCCGTCCTTCCCACCCAGGGCGAACGAGAAGCGCGCCGGATCGCAAAATCGAACCGGAGTCCCATGGATCACCTCGGCCACCATGGCGAGGGTCTGCAGCGTGCGAGGCCCGACGTTTTCGACCAGCAGCAGATCCGCAAGGCTGCGCAGCTCGCGGTCATGGGCCAGTGCTAAAACCGCGCCGAGCCGCTTGTGGTCCACGTTTTCGGCGCGCACGTCATGATGCGTCGGCATACGGAGATGCCGGAGATGTGCCAGAGTGCGGTCCGGGAGACCGCGCGCGATGTCGAGCAAGGCATGCCGGGCCGGTTCTGCGCGCCTGTCGATTAGGTTCATGATTTCACCCTGCGGCTGGCCGACAATTCCGGTGTGCGGCTCATCCACGAAGTCCCGCACGCTCGCCGAATGCCAGTGATAACGCCGCGCCAGCCCCGTTCCGCTGTTCATTCCCTGCTGCACGACGGCCCATTCGCCCTCGGCCGATACGACAAATGAGTGCAGGTAAATCTGAAACCCGTCGGCGATACAGCCATTGTCGATCTTCGCTGTCAAGCGGCTGGTACGGACCAGATCGTCCCCGTCGAGCCCGCACTGATCACCGACCTCGATCAACTCCCGCGGCGTTTGTCGCGACTGCTTCCCGCGTCCGCCGCACACGAACAGATTGAGTTCGGAGGAGCGCGGGTTCAAGCCGCGTTTCAGGGCTCCCATGACGGAAGTGGTGACTCCTGACGAGTGCCAGTCCATGCCCATCACGCTGCCCAGGGCCTGGAACCAAAACGGATCGCTGATGCGGGAAAGAAATTCCGAAGGGCCGTACTCGACCAGGATGCTCTCCACGATCGCCGTGCCGAGCGTGGTCATACGGCCGGCCAGCCAGCGAGGAACGAAGCCTCCATGAAGGGGCAGATCCGCAGTTCCCGATCGCTTCACCTCTTCATTGTGTCACCGCGTATTATGCGCTTGGGTGTTTAGCTCGCAACCGGCAAAGCCTTCCCGTTGGAGCGTTGCGCTCCTTGCCGGGAGGGTGGCTTCCGCGGAGCGGAGCGCTGCGAATCGAGATGGCGGAGAAGGTCGAGCAGAGCCGCTTCATGGCCGCGCAGGCTCGTACGCAGCTGGTGCCCAGACCGGGCGCGAAACAATTCTTGCGTCGTGTAGCCTTCGAGAATGGCCGGATGAATATAGTACTTGCGGCATGTCGCCGGACGATTATAGAGCTTGCTCGCCGTCGCTCTTACGGCCGCCACGATATTCCTCTTTGCGGCCGTTTCCGAAGCGGCAGGTCCGAGTTCGGTCAACTGAACCAGCGTATACCCGGAACCATGCCAGGTCCGGAAGTCTTTCGCAGTGATGTCCTGGCCCGTGATTTCGCGCAGATAGTCGTTGATGTCGCCGGAACTGATCGAGACCAGCTCGCCTGAATCGGACTCGTACTGAAACAGTTCTTCGCCCGGCAGGTCCTGGCAACGCCGGATGATCCTGGCAAGCTGGTCGTCCCGGAGGGTCAGATCCAGTTTCTGGCCGCTCTTGCCGGGAAAGCGAAGCCGCAGGCTCGCTCCGTGCACGGATACATGCTTGTTGTGCAGGGTGGTCAGGCCGAAGCTGCCGTTGGCGCGAACGTATTCCTCATTGCCCACGCGAACGCACGTTTCATCTAGCAACCTGACCACGGTCGCCAGTATTTTGGCTCGCGGCATCCCCGGCAACTTCAAGTCCCGATTTACCTGCCGGCGGATTCGCGGCAGCACCGATCCGAACATCAGCATGCGCTCGAATTTCACCTGGTCGCGAGCATGGCGATAGCGCGCATGATATCGATACTGCTTGCGGCCTTTTGCATCGCGCCCGACGGCTTGGAGGTGGCCGTTTTCCTGAGGACAAATCCAGACTTGGGTCCATGCGGGCGGAATGACGAGGGAACGGATCCGTTTGAGCGTCGCGGCATCGCGGACGCGTGTTCCGCTGGGAAGATAATACGCAAAACCGCGGCCGTGTTTTTTTCGGACAATGCCCGGGATGCTCTCGTCGCGAACGTAACGTAAGCCCGCATCCCGAGCGCAATCGACCGGGTCCGTGCTCACGGCATTGATTCCAGGATTCACCCCCGCCGGCCTCTGTTCATAGGACGCGGGGTTCGGGAAAGCCGTTTCCAAGCCGCGATTTGATTCCGTGCGAGATATAGTTAGGGTTGGCCGCTGGATCCAATCCGGTCGATCGGGCTTCCCAATTCTGCAGAGAGTACGGATGTAAGCTGCCGATCCTGCTGGCGCCAATGGCCGGCGCATGTCCGGCAAGCCTGTCCATCGCGGTCGCCAAGGCCGGGGGAATGGGCGCGATGGGCGCCCTTATGACCCAACCCTCTGGGATCCGCGCTTGGGTCCACGAGTTTCAGGCGCACAGCGATGGCACGTTCCAGTTGAACCTATGGATTCCGGATCCTGCGCCTAGGCGGAACCCGCAGGATGAGGAACGCGTGCGCAAGTTTCTTGAGGCCTGGGGACCGCCCGTTCCGGAGTCCGCCGGCGATACCGCGTTACCGAATTTCGACGAACAGTGCGAAACGTTTCTGGAGCTTGCCCCGCGAGCCGTGTCTTCGATCATGGGAACTTTCCCCGCGGCGTTCGTCGATCGCCTGAAAGAACGCCGGATTTCCTGGTTCGCCACGGTAACCACAGTCGATGAGGCTCGAATCGCGCGCGATGCCGGAGCGGATGCGATTATCGCGCAGGGCTACGAAGCAGGCGGTCATCGCGGGTCCTTCGACCAGGCGCTCGCCGAGAGCCGGGGCGTGGGCTTGTTTGCATTGGTGCCGCGGCTCGCCGACGTTATCGATCTTCCGATTATCGCGGCCGGCGGGATCGGGGACGGCCGCGGAGTCGCTGCCGCGTTAACGCTTGGTGCGAGCGCGGCGATGCTCGGAACGGCATTTTTGCGCTGCCCCGAGGCGCACACTCATCCGGCCTGGGCCGAGGCGCTTGAAAATCTCGATCCCGAAGGCACGGCTCTCACGCGGGCATTTACGGGACGCCTCGGGCGCGCGATTGCGACGGACTTTCTACGGGCTGCGGCGAAAGAAAACGCGCCTCGTCCCGCACCGTATCCGGTCCAGCGAGGGCTCACGGCCCCGATGAAGGCGGCAGGAGCGGCGGCCGGCGATCACCACCGGATGCAGGTGTGGGCGGGCCAGTCGGCCGCCTTGGCGAAACCCATTCCGGCGGGCGAACTCATCCGCCAGATCTGGGATCAAGCGCAATTCCTCCTGTAGGCCTCAGGGGCGCTGCTTCAGAATCGCGTTCAGGGTATCTCTGCTGATGCCGAGATGTTGCGTGACCAGGTCCGGCGGTGTGTTTCGTATCCAGTCGGTAAGCGACACTTCGCGGAACCGGTTCGCGCGCAGAATCTCCAGGAAGATCAGGTCGGTGGGGCCGGTGTTTTGGACATAGTGCCCTAACGCTTTGGGGACGTAGCCGATATCTCCCGCGTTAAAGTCCGCAGTGCGTGCGCGCCCGGCGTTAAAGAATACGGTCATTCTGCCCTTGCCTTGCAGGAAGTACTGCCATTCGTCCGCGTCCGGGTGCCAGTGCATCTCGCGCAGTCCGCCGGGCTTTACCACAACGTGGGCCGCGACGATCGAAGTCGCGGCGGGAAGCTTTTCGGAATCGATAATCTTCAGTTCGGTCGATACGGATTTTCGCTCCGGCGAAATCGAATTCAGCGCAATATCGAACGGATGGGGCGTCGAAGTTCGAGGAAGAGAAGACGACGGGTTAGAAGGCGGATCGAGGGCGGCCTGAGAAATCGGAAGGGGGTGTTGCGGCTTGTATAGAGACTCTAGGTCCGCCTCGGCAAGACCTAAATTCTTGGCCACAACGTCGCGCGGGGTGTGGCGCAGCCAACGGAAAGTTCGCTCGCGCTGGATTCGGAAAACACTCCCGAATCGAAGGCCATCAGAAGGGCGCAGCCGTCCGGACCTAAACCTTGAAGCGAGTGCGGAGTGCCTGGCACGTACCAGATGTCATTCGGTGCCAAATCTTTTCGATAGCTCTTGCCTTCTAGATCGAGAGCCGCCAAGCGGGCGTTCCCGCTGAGAACGAATCCCCACTCCGCGGCCGAGTTCCAATGGGAGGCTCGCATTCCGCCGGCGGCAAGACGCAAGTTCACAGCGGCTATGTCGCGCGCAATCGGAAAATCCCGTGCGTTGACCTCGCGGGACCATCCACCTGCGAAGAGCCGTCTTGGCGCGAGCGCGAACGAATACCAGAAGGCCGGTGCTTCTCCTTCATCGGTGGCAGGAGGAGCAGCGCTGCTTGGATTGAGGCTGTCGAGCAGGCGATTGTCGGGCCCGATGCTGGTTGCGCTTCGGTCGGCTTCCGGCTTGCCAGGGAGGCGTTGCGCGCGAAGCCGTGCAGAAAAAGCGGTTGCCGCGGCCAGCGCCGCGGAGCCCACATTCAGGAACTTCCGCCGATTCTGTCGGATGTAAAGCGCGCGCGGGCCGTGAATGAAGGCCATTGATCCTTTGATCCTCTAGATCTGGAATCGTTTCCAAGATCCGGGCATGGGCAGCTCAATTTGCGCGCACTTCGCGCTGTTCCACCTTGATTGCGCCGGGTTCCGGGCGCGCCACCCGGCCGTGATGGCGCGACCACACTTGTGTCAACTCGGCCCCGAGAAGCAGAATCATGGAGCTGTAGTAGGTCCAGACCAGAATCACGGCGAGCGATCCGGCCGCTCCATAGACGGTAGTCACGTTGCTATTCCCGATATAGAGTCCAATGAGAACTTTCCCGACTGTGAACAGGATTGCGGTCACCGCGCCACCGACAGCGGCATCCGGCCACGAGATGTTTGCATCGGGCAGAAACCGGTGCATCGTCGCAAATAAAACTCCGAAGATTCCCAGCGAAAGCGCTACGTTCAGTCCTTCCAGAAGCGAGGCAGAGAATCCGTCCGGCAACCATTGCTTCAATATATCGGCGAACGCAGCTAGGCCCGCGCTCAACAGCAGGGAAACCATGGCAAGGAACGCGATTCCCAGGATCATGCCGAAAGATACGATTCGTTTGACCAGGAAGCTTCGGATCTCGCTGCGTCGAGGGTCGGGCTTGACGTTCCAGGCCTGATTCAGCGCAGACTGCAACTGCACAAACGCCGAAGTGGCGCCCACGACCAGGGCGCCGATTCCGATCAGGGCAGCCATTCCGTGCGAGATACCGGATTTCTGTGTGGCCGCGAGCATGGTTTTGATTTGTTCCCCGGCGCGCGAACCGAGCAGGCTGCTGATCTGATAGAGAATACGGTCCTGCGCCGCCGCGCTGCCAAAGATGGATCCAAGAATGCTCACCACGATCAGCAGAAGCGGAGGAAGGGAGAAAATAGTCGAATAAGCCAGGGCGCCCGCCTGGGAAGGGCAGTCGTCTGCCAAGAACTCCGTGAGCGTTTCCTTGGCTATCGACACGACCGGCAAACGAAATGTCCGAGTTCCCGTCATGAGCCAGCCACGCACATGCTCACCAATTAGATCCAGGTACTTCGTCTCCGTTGCCGGTCCCCCGGAATGGACTCTGGCTTGCACGAATCAGCGCGTGAGTTTGGCGAAATACCACAACAAGCGCGATTTCCGCGTCACTTCGGAGCCCAAAGGCAGCGCAGACTTGCGCAGGAGGCCTTCTTCGGAGCCGCTTTCGTTCGTGGTGCAAAAGCACCAGGCGAGCCATCTGCACTACGACTTCCGGCTCGAATGGAACGGAGTGTTGCTTTCCTGGGCGGTTCCCAAGGGTCCGTCTCTGGATCCCGCCGTAAAGCGCCTCGCCATGCAGGTTGAAGATCATCCTCTGGAGTACGCTGGTTTCGAGGGAATCATTCCGGAAGGTGAATATGGGGGCGGCACGGTTATGGTTTGGGACCGCGGTTATTGGATTCCGGGGGTTCCCGACGTCGACGCGGCGCTTCGCGCCGGGCAACTGAAGTTTTCTCTCTATGGGGCAAAACTTCGCGGGGCTTGGGCGCTGGTGCGGACGGGCCTGGACCGCTCTCGGCGCGCAAAGTGGCTGTTGATCAAACACCGCGACGGGTACGCCTCCGCCAAGGACATCACGATCGAGAAACCCCGATCCGTGATCTCTAAAAAACTTCTCCCGGAGATCGCTCGCGCAAATCGATCAACCGGGTAAAGCGCGAACTTACGACGATTGCTCGCGCCTTACCGGGGAGGTTCGATTGATGTCTCGGCACCCGGACCGCTGCCGAAGTACACGAAGGCGTCTGTGGAACTTGCCTGTCCCAGGGTCCTCCCGGCTGTAGGATTCATGTCCAGCCAAACGCCATTCATCAGCGCTTTCGTCCCGCGCCCCAAAAAATCCGCACGGAAATCAGCGAAAGGGGCCCGCTTTACGGAAAACAGGACGGGCCGCTCCGGGGATTTCAAGGCGAGATCGAACTGCTTGTAGTCAGGATCGGTGCCCCCATGGGCCTCCACCACGAACATATTCTCTGGCCGTATCGCCCGGACCACGCCAGCGATCTCCCCGCCATAGCCCAGGTGTCCGCCACCGTAGATGACCAAGGCCTTGCCCTTCCCGAGTACTTCGGTCCGGAGTACGGATGCGACGGAAAGATCGCGCTGCGTAGCTGGAGTTCCGGCTGGAGGATCTCCGCCGAGGACGCGAATGCGTCGGTCGCTGGGCAAGTTCTTATTCACGTCTCGGACTGCGGCAAAGAATTCAGCGTACACCGATGAGTTCCAGGTATCACCGCAGCAGGTGTTTCTCCACACTTGCCGAAGCTGATCAGGCGGCACAGTGTCCCCATTGACGTAGCGATCCAGAATCGGCTGATCCATTGTGTTTGCGAACTCGACCACGATGAAACGTGCCTTCCGGGCAAATTCAGGGTCGCGCACCACCGCTAGGCGCAGTTCGGAATTGATTTTTCTTTGATGTGCGTCCGCCAGCGCGAGGACGTCAACCTGATCGAATGTAGAGATCAGAACCTTAACGATGTTGTCCAGACCGGCGGTCTCGTCGGGAAGCCTCACCTGCGCCAGTGACGGGGTAATCGGCAAATTGCAAAGCAACAACAGCACTGCCGAAAACCGGCGCAAAGCTACTTGCTCGCGCTCAGCACGGGCTGCGGGACCCGGCGCATCCGAAACTGGTCGGTACTGACGACCGCTTTCACGATCGCTGAAAATTTGTAATCCTTTGCCGCGGTGTCGCGCACGATCCGGCGGACTGTCGGCATGTCGTAGTAAGCTTCCGTGCGGCCCATCGAGTATGTCAGCAGGCCCTCGACAAACGTCTGGACAAATTGATCCGGGCGGCGCAACAGCGCGTTGCGGAGATCGTCCGGACCATTCAGTTTCGTGCCATCGGGCAGCTCGCCCGCCGAATCGATGACGGTGTTCGCAAAGCGGTCTTTGTCTCTCCACATTCCGGTCGCGTCGAAGTTTTCGAGCGCGAAGCCGAGCGGGTCCATCACCGCGTGGCAGGACGAGCACGATGGGCTGGCCCGGTGTTTCGCCATCAACTGGCGGACAGTCAGCGCCTTGGTCGTGCCGATGTCCTTGTCATCGAGCGTCGGTACGTTCGCGGGCGGCGTGGCCGGCGGGATTCCGAGAATATTGGCCAGGATGAACTTGCCGCGGAGCACGGGCGAGGTGCGGTTGGGATAAGCGGCCGCCATCAGGATCGCTCCCTTGCCCAGCAGCCCCCAGCGCGTGGAGTCTTTCAGCTCGACACGGCGGAAATGATCGCCCTTGACGTCGGTGATGCCGTATTGCAGCGCAACGCGCTCGTTCAGATAGGTATGATTCGCGCGCAGCAGGTCCACTACGTTGCGGTCCTCGCGGAAGATGCTATCGGCAAACAAAGTGAGCTCGGTGCGGAAGTCCGGGCGCGGGTCCATCCGCCCGGAAGCGTACGGAAACACGTCGTTATCCGGCACCACGTCATCGAGCCGCTTCATATCGAGCCACTGGAACAGGAAATTGCTCGCCAGCGTCGACGCCCGCGGGTCGCCCAGCATGCGCACAACCTGTTTGTCGAGGGTGGCCGGATCGCTGAGTTTGTTCTTCGCAGCCACGTCGAGCAGTTCATCGTCGGGAATCGAGTTCCACAGGAAGAACGAAAGTTTCGACGCGAGCTCCAGATCGGTAATCGGATACTTGTCGCCGGGCTTCAATCCTGCCGGAATGCGTTCGCCGCGATATAGAAAGAACGGGCTTGCGAGCAGGCCTGTAATTCCGGCGCGGATGCCCGATTCGAAGCCGCCTTCCTTGAGTCCTTCGCCGTAGTATTGCATGAGCTCCGCGACGTCTTCATTGGTCAACGGACGGCGATAGGCCCGCTTCGCCAGGGTGGAGAAAATTTCCTTCGCGCACGTTTCGGGGGCCTTATTCTTGTCCTTTTCGGGGTTGCAGACAAAGATTTTGTCGCGGCTGGGCGTGGAGCTGAGGCCTTTGGCGTCGAACGGACCCAGGAGCTGGAACGAGCTCACGCGATAAGAACGATCCTGGCCGCCGCCCGGCGCGAACTGCTGCAAAACGTCATCCGATTCGGCGAAGCTCTGCCGGCGGAACGTGACTCCGATCTTGTGCGGACCGGCCGTGGTTTCGAACTTGATGTTCTTCAGGCGCGCATTGACGCGATCGAGCGCGCCGCTTTGCACCTGGTCGTAGAGCTTCATGTCTTCTTCACCGCCGACCACCGTTTGATAGACGACCTTGTTATCGACCGTGACCACCAGCGGGTTCTCATATTCCATTCCGTTGCCCCAGATGTGGGTGGCCATGTCGGCGATATTGATGTGGTATTCGCCATCGGCGGGGAGATCCACATTCGCGAGAATGCCGCCGCGAGTCCCCAAAGGCAATCCGGGAACATGGGTGAGCTGATTTCCGGGCCCCGCCTTGAAAGTCCAGCCCTGCGCGCGCGCATCGCGTCGTCCCAGCGCCTCGACCGCCACCTTGCGGGCAGCGATCACATATTGCTCAATGAACGTGGGTGAAACCTGCAAGGCCGTGGCGATATTGTCGAATCCTTGCGCTGTGTCGTCCGGAGGAAGCAACTCCGCTGCGTTGACGTCGACCGCAAGCAGATCGCGGACCGCGTTGGCGTACTCCTGGCGATTCAGCCGGTGCAGCGCAACCTGGTCGCTGATGTGACCCTGGTTGGGAAGCTTGTCGAGCGAATCTTCAAGCCAGGCGACCAGTGAATCGACCGTTTTGCCGTCGGGCTGCTTCGCGCCGGGAGGCGGCATCACGCGCCCGCGCAGCTTGCGCACGGCTTTCTCGAAGAGCTCGGGATCCTTGGCTACGCTCGCCGGGGTTACCCCCTCGAAGCTCGCTCCGCCAGTTTTCAGACGGTCGTTGTGGCAGCCCTGGCAGTATTGCTTAAAGGTGGCCAGTTGCGCATCCGCCGAATCTTGGGCCTGGCTGCGGCGCGAGGCGGTGAAGAGTCCGGCCAGGCAGGCGAGAGCCACAAGCGGTATCGAGTTTGTCAGGAGTGTCCTACGCATTGAAACGAACATAGTTAGCGCTGATTCAGTATACTCCGGCGGGCTCCGGAGTGCATCCGGTCGCGGCTTCAATGTTCGCCCCCACGGAAATAGACGAAAATCGGTGCTTTCATGGTCCTTGTACCCTAATACCGTTTGTCAACCGGGCATTTTTTCGCTTACTCTGGGCGAGCAAAATCTCACGGGAGCAACACAATGAACCTAAACGGGCCGGTTGCAGAGAACAATGAAGTCCTGGAATCGTGGAAGGAAATCGCTGCCTACCTTCAGCGAGACGCCAAGACCGCCCAGCGCTGGGAAAAGGAAGAAGGTCTTCCCGTCCACCGTCACAGCCATAAGAGCCGGAGTAGCGTGTACGCTTATCCAGCCGAAATCGATGGCTGGAAGGCAACGCGACGGAAAGTCTCAGATGCGCCTGCTAAGTCCCACGGAAGTTTCTGGCGGGTCCCGAGCTTTGCCCTGACGATCCTGCTCTGCCTGGTGATGGTGGGCAACGGCGTCCGGCCTCAAGCTGCCTCAGCGCAGGGGAACGAAGTCCCGAAGCGCGTCCTGACGCCCAAAAGCGAGATGGGCTATGAAACGCTTTCGCCCGATGGGCAGTGGCTGGGAGGAACGGATTGGAAGACAGGTGATCTCGTAATGACGCGCGTCTCCTCCGGCGAGACCAGGCGGATGATGCGCGCCGAAAAACAGGACGCCGCGAAGGCCTGGGCGGAATCGCCGTTCCTTTCCCCTGATCAAAAACAGGTGGCGTATTGGTGGTTCGACTACGGCGATCCCGCCACACAAGGCCAGATTCGCGTCATGCCGAACCAGCCCGGAGCCCCATCGCGCGTGGTTCTGAACAGCACTGGCGGGGGCAACGGCGCTTATCCCATTGGCTGGTCTGCTGACGGCAAACGCATTCTGGCGACACTTGACAAGCGGAATCAAAACGGTCCCAGCCGCGAAATTGCTTGGGTGTCCGCAGTGGATGGTTCGGTTCAGGTGATCAAGGTTCTCGAACGGTGGAATTCGGGCAGAGGAGTGACCGTGCGCCTGTCCCCTGATGCACGGTATATCGCGTATTCCGGGCGAATGAGGCAGGATGCTACCGATACCGCAATTTACCTGCTTTCGGCCGACGGGACCGTCCAAACCGAGCTCATCGGCGGCGGCTTGAACGCCGACCCGGTCTGGACTCCAGACGGGAGCCGGCTCCTATTCACAAGCAACCGGTCCGGAACCGCGGCGGTATGGTCTGTGGCGGTGAAGGACGGGAAGAAAGCTGGAGTTCCGGTGCTGTTCAAGCCCGTGACGAGCACCGCGAGGTCCTTCGGGATCAGCCGGTCGGGAAAGTATTTCTATGCCGAAAATACCCAACCGGGGCAAATCTTCATCGCGGAGATGGACCCGGCTACAGGGAGAGTGCGCGGCGCCGCCACAGAGAGCTTTGTGGGGGTGGCGCCGGCCTGGTCTCGCGATGGGAAATGGCTTGCGTTTACGCGGACCAACGATGTTTCCGGCGATATCGTCATCCACTCCATGGAACGCGGCACCGATTGGAGCATATCTCCAGGTCCGATAACCAACTATATACGCCCGGCTTGGCATCTCGATGGTAGTCTGCACCTCTATCGCGATACGCCGCGGTTAAACGTCCGGGATGGCGAGCCCAAAGTGATCACAGCGCCGGTGAAACTGCCTGCGGGAACGCTTTCTCCGGATGACAAGCTGCTTTATATGAGGTCAGGCAACTCGGTGGCTGTGATCGATACCAACACTGGAGAGCAAGTGCGGACGTTCAACGTCCCGGACGGAGTGATCCACGTCGCCATCAGTCCGGATGGAAAGACCCTGAGCATTCTCGGATCCTCCGGAAACGGCGCCTATGACGTGCACCTATCACGAATTAACGTCGACGGGTCCGCTTACAAACAACTTGCTACCGACGTCTCTGCAGCGTTCGCCGCGCCTTGGACCAGAGACGGACGTGCGATCCTGTATGTCCAGAAGAGCAAGGAGTCTGAAGTACAGCGGATAGTCCGTATTCCCGCCGACGGAGGCCAGCCAGAGTTTACTGGCATTAGCGCACAAGATCTGCGAGATTTCGATCTGAGTCCCGACGGTTCCAAGATCGCTTACGTGGCCGGATCAAAAGGCGAGGAGATCTGGGCGATTGATCACGTGCTCTCGATGCTGAAGTGAATTTACGGCTTCTTGATGCTATTCAGGCATCTGGAGAAAGGTAGGCCCACAGGCTCTCGAACGATCGCCGGATGAATTCGTCCGCATTGCCCATCTTGTCTTCGTATTCCTTGGCCGGCTTGGCGGCGACACCTTCCGACGGGCCGCGGCCTTTGTTCAGCATCTGATTCAGGCGGTCGTAAATCGTGCCGTACATGTCCACCTGCACCGTGATATCGGCGTACGAGAGCACCGGCCCGACCGCGGGAACGATCTTCGTATCCTTGTTCGCGACGCTCTGGATCCGCTGCAATCCGCCGACGATGCCGCCGATCCATCCGCCGGTCCACCAGTCGACTTCAGGCCAGCCTTGCCCGTAAGCCGCGCCGCCGACTGCAAGCACGTTCTGCTGCGGGAAGTAGACGTACAGATCGCCATCGGTGTGGGCGGCGTCCGAGATGTATCCGTATCGGATGCCGTTATCGAGGGCGCCTTTATCGTAGAACGTCTTGTTGGGCTGGGCGACCTTCGGAAGTTTCTTGAACGTCTGATGATTCCACGGCCAGGTGATGTTCTGCTGGAGCCACAGCCTCGTATTTTCCTGGGCGATGATGGTGGCGCCCGCCTTGCCGAGGCTCTCGTTAGACCCGGTCTGCTCCGGGTGCCAATGCGTATTGAAAAGAGTCCGCACCGGACCGCCATTGGGCAGCGCGGCGACGGCCTGCGCCAACGCAGCCGCGTTCTGGGCGAGCCCGCCGTCGACCATCACGGCCCCGTCTGATCCCGTATGAACCACGATGTTGGCGCCGGCGCCCACCACCAGATGCAGATTTTCGCCGAGCGGAGAACTTGTGATCTTGGATGTTTGTGCGAGAGCGAAGGGAGCCGCCACACCCGCAGCCGCTGCCTTCAGAAACGTCCTACGCGTTGAAACCGCCATACTTAGTGCTGATTCAGTATATCCCTTTATCATTCCCGCTTGACAATTGTCGATGATCTAGGCATAATTGTCGACGTTCGAGGTCTCGGGCCGAAAAGGAGATCGCCGATGTCACGATGTCTGCTGGTCTTGACTCTGGTTCTGGCCATAATCGTTGCCGCGATTATTCTCCACGCGCAGACGCCACCCGCCTTTGAAGTCGCCTCCGTCAAGGCCAACAAGTCCGGGACGCTGCAAGCCAACATCAGCATGCTCCCGAACGGCGTCAACCTCGTGAACCTGCCGCTACGTGGCATCATTCAACTGTTCTTCGGGATCAACCAGCCTTCGAAGGTCATCGGCATTCCCGATTGGACCGTTTCGGAACGCTTCGATATCGGTGCCCGCGCGGCTGGGCCGATTACCGCCGACGAACGGCGCCTGATGATGCAGGCGCTGCTTGCGGATCGATTCAAGCTTGTAGCGCGGCGGGAAAGACGTGAGATCTCCGTGCTGGCCCTTGTGCTCGACCGCAAGGATGGAAAGCTGGGCTCGGGTCTTATCGCGTCGAAGGGCTGTATTTCGCCGCGGGATGCCGCGAGCCAACCTGGCACTCCGAAGCCCGTCTGCGGACCCCAATCGGCGGGCTCTGGCAGGCTGGTACTTCTCGGGAACCCGATCCAGCAATTCACAAGTATTCTCGGCACGATGCTCGGCCGCACGGTAATCGATAAGACCGGCCTGACCGGCACGTATGACATCGAACTCAGCTTCACTCCTGAGCAGCGGATCCCAGGCATAGACGTGCCGCCGCCAGCCGATCCGAATGCCCCTTCCATTTACACCGCGGTGCGCGAGCAACTCGGGCTCAAGCTCGAGTCGCAGAAGGATTTGGAGGAGGTTTTGGTGATCGACCACGTCGAACGGCCGAGCGAGAACTGAGCGAGGCATGGTGAAGAGGGAACTTGCACGGATTCCGCCCCGTATTTCTTTGCGTTACTATTTCCTGGTCTGCCGGGATTTGCTCTTTAGAGCTCAAGGAGGAGCCAATGCGACGAGGAGCGACCGCGCTTGTTATCGGCCTGGCGAGTATCCAGCTACTCCACGCCCAATGGATCGACCGTAAAGCCGCTGGAATTCCGCGGACTGCCGACGGCAAGCCCGACATGAAGGCTGCCGCGCCGAAGAGCCCGGACGGCCGGCCGGATCTTTCTGGAATCTGGCTGCTCGCTCCTGGAGCCGGAGGCCTGAGCCAGCAGAAACAGTCGGAGTTGCCCACGCAGGCGGTCGCACTGTTCAAGCAGCGGGAAGAGGATCTGGGCAAAGACAGCTCCAGCACGCAGTGCCTGCCGTTCGGATTCATCACCGCCGGCGGCGCGATGGTGAAGATCGTCCAGACGCCGGGTTTGATTCTGATCCTTACGGAAGACCTCGAATACCGGCAAATCTTCACAGACGGGCGCGAGTTGCCAAGGGATCCGAACCCCGCCTGGATGGGCTACTCGGTCGGGCACTGGGATGGCGAAACCCTCTTTGTGGAGAGCACCGGGTACAACGAAAGGACCTGGATCGAGAACGGCTATCCTCATAGCGAAAGCTTGCGGTTGACGGAGCGCATTCGCCGTTCCGAGTTCGGGCGCCTCACCATCGAGCAGACCTGGAGCGATCCCAAGATCTATGCAAAACCGTGGAACACCAAGGTCGAGGGACTGCTGACACCGGATACGGAGCTTCTTGAGTATGTCTGCGCCGAGAACGAAAAGGACCGCGTCCACCTGGTCGGCAAGAACTCGGATGACACAAAGAATGCCGTGAAGCTGGGGCAGGAGATTCTTAGCAAGTACGTCGGCGACTATGAAGTGAACGCGAAGGAGTTCGGCATTCCCGGCGTCGAAAAACTCCTGCTGAGGATCATCCTGGAGGAGGGCGCTCTGAAACTGGGGATGGGCAATGGACCCGGCCAGCCGATGACACCGGTTTCGGAAACGGAGTTCACCGGCTTCGGCGGACGGATCGAGTTCGCGAAAAACGACGCCGGGAACGCCACACACTTCATCATCAAAATCGCCGAAGGCGACATCCGGGCCGAGCGGAAGAACTAGTCGCGGACTTGTGAAAGCGATCGCGTATACACGGTGGGGGCCGCCCGAGGTTCTCGAACTCCAGGAGGTTCCCAAACCTGTGCCGAAGAACAAGCAGGTGCTGGTGAGGGTCCATGCATCCTCCGCCAACGCCATGGAGTGGCGGCTGTTCACCTTTCCGCGCTTTTTCCTGAGTATTATTGGCGGCGGATTTCGCGGGCCGAAAGACAGGTCGCTCGGAAGCGACATGGCCGGAATCGTGGAAGCGGTGGGCACCGAGGTGACTCAGTTTCAAGCTGGCGACGAGGTCCTCGGCCTGGGGCGGGGCGCTTTTGCAGAATACGTATGTACTGCCGAAGACAAGCTGGTGCCGAAGCCGGAGAATGTAACGTTCGAAGCGGCCGCATCGGTTCCGGTCGCCGCGTTGACGGCTCTCCAAGGTCTTCGAAACCAGGGGAAGATTCAGGCGGGCCAGCGCGTGCTCATCCAAGGCGCGGGCGGGGGAGTCGGCACGTTTGCCGTGCAAATCGCCAAGGCATTCGGCGCCGAAGTCACCGCCGTCTGCAGCACGCGCAATCTGGATCTGGCTCGCTCCCAGGGAGCGGATCACGTCATCGATTACACGAAAGAGGATTTCACCAAGAACGGGCAGCAGTATGACTTGATCCTGGCCGCGAACGGGTACCACCCGATTTTGGACTACCGGCGCGCCCTGAGCGCGCGTGGTACGTATGTCATGGTCGGAGGCAGCTTCTCTCAGATGCTCCAAGCGCTGTTCTTCGGGACGATTCTCAACTGGTTCGGAAGCAGAAAATTCCGCGGGATGATCTGCCGTCCGGTTCAGAAGGACCTGGAGTTTCTTAGCGACCTGCTGAGAACCGGAAAAGTGGTGCCTGCCCTCGGTCGCTGTTATCCGCTGGGCGAGCTTCCCCAGGCGATCCGATATCTGATGGGCGGACACGCACGGGGAAAAGTGATCATCGCTATTGCGCAGCCGCGCGCTGAATCAGTTCCCACATCAGCCCGTTGACGTCGCGGACGAACACGTTCCCGGCTCCGTTTGCCCGGACAATGGCTTTGCCGCCCGTGGTCGCGACGGTTCCTCCGGCTCTGGTCCATTGTTCGACGGCTGCGTTCACGTCGCGCACGACCATGGTGAAGGCGGGTGAGCCCGGATCCTGCGCGCCGGCCACAACCTTCGTCCGTTTCACGCCTACATACTCGATCAGGCCGAAGTCGAGCGTTGTGCCGGGAATATTTCCGTGCGTGATGCGCCATTGCGATCCCGGAAGGCCGATGAGTTTCGCGACCGTTTCATTCGTGCCGAGCGCGCCCGTTGGCCGCGCGCTAAATCCGATCGCATCCCGGAGGAACGCGACCGTTTTTAAGGAATCTTCGATGGCGAAAATCACCGAAGCGCCGAGAATTTCGCCGGACGCACTCGCCTGCACGGGATCGGGCTGCTGCAATTCGATAAAGAAGCCGTCCGGGTCGCGAATCACGATCTCGCGAAGCTTGCTGTTCGCGCTTCCCGTCGGATTCACGGGCGTTTCGCCGGTGGTCACAACCGGCGAGCCTGCGGCTTTGGCTCTGGCAAGAACTTTTTCGATATCCCGCACCTGTAAGACCAGCATGGCCGCGCCGATGTCCTGCATATTCGGCCGAACCGGCTTGCGAGGCCCGCCCGTGAATTCCGTCAGCTCGAACCCGAAGGCCGCATTCGGGATACGGAAGGTCGCCGCGCGAAAGCTCATGCCCTTGGTCGCCGTGAACCTGGACATGTCCTCGTCGAGCTTCTGCGGCTGCTGCGTCAGCGGATCGCGGGCACCGTTGACCGGCAAGCCGAGCACATCGCGGTAAAACGGGACGGTTTTTTCGAGACTCTCCGCGGTGTGGGCCAGGTTCTGCAATTGCAGTACTGGCGTCGTTTGAGCGAAGGCCAACCCGGCCAAAAAAGTTGCGGTGATCGAGATGCTCGCGGCCGTGGACGGCATCTCCGCAGTATACGCTCCTATCGGACTGGAGCGCACTGCAGGGAGCGGCGCGATCAGTGGTTGGCCGGCGCGGCGCTGATATCGCCGAGCGCCGAATGGCGATCCATGGCCAGCGCCAGGTCCCCGAGGGAAACAATTCCGACAACATCGCCGTTCTGGACCACCGGCAGACGCCTCACCGCGCGCTGCCTCATCACTTTCACGGCCTCCGTTGTATCCTGATCGGGCGACGCGGTCAACAATTCGCGGCTACAGATCGCTTCCACGTTGGTTGTCTTGGGGTCCTTACCGGCCGCAAGAACGCGAACGACAATATCCCGATCCGTGACAATGCCGCATAATTTGCCGCCTTTCTTTACGACGACATCTCCGATGCCGTTTTGCCGCATCGCTTCCGCAGCTTTGATGATCGGCGCGGTTGCGTCGAGCGTAACCGGACTGGGCGTCATGACTTGTCGTACTTTCATAGGAATCCTTCAGCGGTTTGAGCCGATCGCCGGACAGCGTGTTTCGCCGATAATGCCGCAGCGTTATCCCTTGGAGAATGGATTTTCGATACGATGATTTCTACGCAGGATGAACATAAGGCAAAGCTCCTCGATGCTATGCGCGGTTCTTCTCGCCGCGAGTCTCCTGATGGCCCAAGCACCGGTGAACTCGCAGACACAGGGTCGAGGACCAGCCAAAGGCGCGCCCCGCGATCCAACGCAAAGCCCGGCGTCCCAGAGCAGGCCGAAGTCCGCTACGCCGCAGGCTTATTCCGCCGAGCAGATTCGGGCCGGTGAGTCGCGGTTCGCGGCGCAGTGCGGATTTTGCCACGGCCGCGACGCCGCGGGCGGCGAGACCGGGCCGGACCTGACGCGCTCGCCGCTGGTCGCGGAAGACAACCGCGGCGACAAGATCGCTCCGCTGCTGCGAGTCGGGCGACCGGATGCGGGCATGCCGGCTTTCAAATTGCCGGATTCTGAATTGACATCTATCGTTGCGTTTGTCCACAGCCAAATGGACAAATTCGCGGCATTGGGCGGAGGCCGCCGCGCGGTGGATCCTGGGGATTTGGCGACAGGAAACGCCGCGGACGGGCGGGCCTATTTCAACGGAGCGGGCGGCTGCACAGCCTGCCATTCCGTTACCGGAGACCTTGCGGGCATCGCAACGCGTTACGAAGGATTGGCTCTGCTGCAACGGATGCTTTATCCTGCTGGCCGGCCGGCTCCGGCTCCGCCGAAAGCCATTTTTACGCTGGCGTCGGGGCAGACGATTGTTGCACCTCTTGCTGCCGAAGACGAGTTCACGGTCACCGTTCTCGATCCGCTGGGGGCGCGGCAGATGTATAAGAGAGAAGCCGTCAAGGTGAAGATCGAAAACACGTTGGCGGCGCATTTCGATCAACTCGGTAAGTACACCGATAGCGACATGCACAATGTCTATGCTTATCTGGCTACGCTGAAATGAGGCACACCCGCGTGTTGTTTCGAATCGCCGCCCTTTTCGGCTTCGCGGCCATGCTCGCGCGCGCCCAGGCTGTCGATCCCAAGCTTGTCCATCCGCCCGCGGACGCGTGGCTCACCTATCACGGGGATTACTCGGGCCGGCGTCATAGCCAGCTCGCGCAGATCACGCCGGAGAACGTCGGGCAGCTTCAGCAGGTTTGGCGGTTCCAGACCGGACAGAATCAGGCGATCAAGGCGTCTCCGATTCTGGCAAACGGCGTTCTTTATATCACCACACCGGACAACATCTGGGCTATCGATGCGCGCACGGCGCAGGAGCTGTGGCATTATCAATACCCTCCGAACGATGCCTTCCATATCGGACATCGCGGCGCGGCGGTTTATAAGGATACGGTCTATCTGACCACTCCCGACTGCCACCTGATCGCCTTCAACGCGAAAGACGGCACGATCAAGTGGGACGTCGTCATCGCCGATGCGAAGAAGGGTTACTGGTCGACCAATGCGCCGCTGATCGTGGGGAATCACGTAATGGTGGGAGTCTCCGGCGATTTCGACAACCTGCCCGGACAATTAAAATCCGTGGATGCCGACACCGGCAAGACGCAATGGATCTTCTACAGCACGCCGCCGCCCGGCGGCAAAGAGCCCGATAGCGGCGGAGCCACGGGCGGGCAGATGTGGAACACCGGCACCTATGATCCCGAGCTCAACCTCGTTTTCGTCGGAACCGGCAATCCCACGCCGGTGCTGAATGGCGAGGCTCGTCCGGGCGATAATCCGTGGACGTGCAGCATCGTCGCGCTGAATCCGGATACGGGGAAACTGGTGTGGGGCTTCCAGGCATCGCCGCACGATACGCACGATTGGGATGCCAGTGAAGTGCCGGTGCTGGTGGACGCAGATTTTAACGGCCAGCCGCGAAAGCTGCTCGTGCAGGCCTCGCGTAACGGCTACTTTTTCGTGCTCGACCGGACCAACGGCAAGAATCTGCTGACCGCGCCGTTCGCCACCGTGAATTGGGCGCAGGGCATCGACGCTCTGGGCCGGCCGATTCCGGATCCGGCAAAGCGGCCCTCGAAAGACGGAGTTCTGGTCGCGCCCAACGAATCCGGCGCAACCAATTTCCGCCCGCCCAGCTTCGATCCGAAGACTGGATTCCTGATCGTGAGCGCCCAGGACGGCTACGGGATTTATTTCTTTAAAACCGATCACGGGAGTTACGGCTGGGCGGGAGCCGATTACAATTTGGCCGGCAAGTCATTCCTCAGGGCGATCGATTACCGGACCGGCAGAATCGCCTGGAACCATCCGATCGGCGACGGAGCCGGAACCGCGGGCGTGCTCACCACTGAGGCAGGCCTGACGTTCAGCGGCGATAATTCGAACAATGCGATTGCGTTCCGGACCAGCGATGGAACAACCCTGTGGCACGAGAATATCGGCAGGATCCAGAATGCGCCGGTCACCTATCAACTCGACGGGAAGCAGTACCTGGTGGTCGGCGGCGGCGCTTCGCTTTACGCCTTCGCGCTGCCGTAATCGGAGGTGTAGCCAAATGCGAACGGCACTATTGATATGCGCGGCGCTGGCGCTGGCCGGCGTGTCCTGGGCTGCGGAGCCGATCCGCGTGATGATCCTCGATGGCGAAAGCGGCGGACCTTATCACAAATGGGCGCTCATTACGCCATTGCTGAAGAAGCAACTCGAAGAAACCGGCCTGTTTCACGTGGATGTGACGACCGCGCCGGCGGCGCCAGGCAACCTTGCCGGCTTCAAACCCGATTTCAGCAAGTACGCGGTGGTCGTGTGGAACTACGATGCTCCCGATGAGCGCTGGCCGCAGGATCTGAAAGATTCCTTCGAGAAATACGTCCGCGACGGCGGAGGCTTCGTAAGCGTGCACGCGGCTGACAATGCATTTCCAAGCTGGGCCGCCTTCAACGAAATGATCGGCATCGGCGGCTGGCGCGGCCGGAACGAGAAGAGCGGCCCGTATTGGTATTACAAGGATGGGAAGCTCGCGCCCGACACTGCTCCTGGGTCGGCGGGCAGCCACGGGCAGCGCACGCCGTATCAGGTTGCAGTTCGCGAGAAGCATCCGATCACAGAGGGGTTGCCTCCCTTGTGGATGCACCAGGGCGATGAGCTGTATGCGCATCTGCGCGGTCCGGGGAAGAACATGACGGTGCTCGCGACAGCGTTTTCCGATCCGGCGAATGGCGGCTCGGGTCACGACGAACCCGTGCTGATGGCGATCCATTACGGCCGGGGGCGGGTCTTTCACACGACCATGGGCCACGACATCAACGCGCTCAGCTCGGTCGATTTTGTCGTGACCTTTCAGCGCGGCACCGAGTGGGCTGCGACGGGCAAAGTGACGCAAAAGGTTCCGGCAGGTTTTCCCACGGCGAACTCGGTGAGTTATCGCGCGGATTTCGCGGCAATGGACCCGGGTTACGCACGGGGGCTAAACCCGCTCGATGCCGCGCCGCCGCGGCGATAACATTTCTCACATAAATCGCGGTAAATTGTTACGGGAGACTTGACAAATGAGCCGTTCCACTTCCACTGCACTCCTACTGCTCGCCGCCTCCGCCGCGCTCTTTGGCCAAGGTTCGACGCCGGAACCCAAAAACTGGACCGCTGCTGAGGATCATCAAAACATGATGCAGCAACTCGGCATCAAGGCCTTGCGGCCAGGGCCGAGCGGCAATGAAAGCGCTCCGAATCACGCCAATTATGATGAGGCGACGGCGAATCCGTTTCCGAATCTTCCCGATCCGTTGACGCTGAAGAACGGCAAAAAGGTCACGACTCCCGCGATGTGGTGGAACCAGCGGCGTCCGGAAATCTTGGAGGATTTCGACCGCGAGGTCCTGGGACGCGTTCCCAAGAATGTCCCCAAGGTCACCTGGACCGTGAAGAACAGCGCCACCGACAAGGTCGGACCGTATGAGGCGATCGGGAAAGAATTAGTCGGGCATGTCGACAACTCTTCGTACCCGGCGCTCGACGTGAATATCGAAATGATCCTGGTGGTCCCGGCGAACGCACAGGGTCCGGTTCCGGTGATGATGATGTTCGGGCGCGGGCTGCTGCCGGGCGCGCCGCCACCGCAAGGGAGAGGCAAGGGCGGACCCGCGCCGAACGGGGCGCCCTCCAGGCCCACGGACCCGCCCGCCACGCAACAGTTGCTTGCCGACGGCTGGGGCTACGCCTACATCAATCCCACGAGCATCCAGGCCGATAATGGAGCAGGCCTGACCCAGGGCATCATCGGCCTGGTGAACAAGGGCCAACCGCGTAAGCCCGACGACTGGGGTTCGCTGCGAGCGTGGGCCTGGGGCGCCTCGCGCGGTCTCGATTATCTCGAAACCGACAAATCCGTGGATGCGAAGCATGTCGGCATCGAAGGCGTATCGCGCTACGGGAAAGCGGCCCTGGTCACGATGGCGTACGACACGCGTTTCGCCGTGGTGCTGATCGGATCCTCGGGCGAGGGCGGCGCGAAGCTGCACCGGCGCAACTGGGGCGAAGCCGTCGAGAACCTCACGGGATCAGTCGAGTATCACTGGATGGCCGGAAACTTCATGAAGTACGGCGCATCGGAAGCTTCGTTCGGCAGCAAGAACGCAGGCGATATTCCGGTCGATGCCCACGAGTTGCTCGCGCTGTGCGCGCCGCGGTTGACGTTCATCAGCTACGGAGTGCCTGAGGAGGGAGACGCCAGGTGGCTGGATCATCAGGGCAGCTTCATGGCCGCGATCGCGGCGCAGCCCGTATTCCGGCTGCTAGGCGCGAAGGATCTCGGCCGTTCCGATGACTATCGAACGGAAAAGATGCCCGCCGTGAATGTCGCGCTCATGGATGGCCAGCTCGCCTGGCGCCAGCATGACCGCGGCCACACCGATGCGCCGAACTGGAAATATTTCATTCCCTGGGTGGACAAATTCATCGGCCACAAGGCTCCTGCACGCTGAGCGCTCACTGCTTCAGTAGCGGAAGACGGTCGGCAGGCTCTGGCGGCGGGAAGGACTGAATGTAAGCGAACAAGTCAGCGACTTCCTGGTCCGTCAGCACTGCGGCGCGATAAGGAGGCATGTTGCTGGGCGGCGGGTTCCGCAGGATGTTGCGAAATCCCTGCAGTGTCAGCTTGGTCTGCGCCAGGCGCGCTCCAGCCAGACCGCCCTGGCCGCGGGTTCCGTGGCATTCGTAGCAGGCTTTCACGTCGAACAGGCGCTTGCCATTGGCGATATTCGGATTCTGGGCCCAGACCGCGGCGGCCGCGTACAAAAAAACGAACAAAATCCGCATCGTCATCTCGGCTGTGTCACCACGTCCAGCAACACCGGTTCGCCTTTCTTGACACGCGCGATCGCGCGGCCGATCGCAGGCCCGAGCTCGTTCGGATTCTCGATCGGACCTTCGGCGTACATCCCGAATCCCTTGGCGACCGAGGCGTAGTCGATATTCGGCCCCTTCAGCGCCGTGCCGATGTCGCTTTTCTCCGGGCTCCGATCGTACTTGGCGCCGAGCAGGGCGATATACATTCGCTCCTCGTGGTACGCCCGGTTGTTATGCATGATATTGAGCAGCGGGATCTGGTGGTGCGCGGCGGTCCACAGCACGCCCGGCGCGTAGCAGAGGTCGCCATCGGTTTGAATGTTGACCGTGAGCCGCCCGTGTTTTTTGTTGGCGAGCGCCGCGCCGACCGCGGCGGGCAAGCCGTAGCCGATCCCCGAGCCGCCGTGCGTTCCGATGAACTGATAGTGCTTGGAAAAATCCCAAAGCCGCGTAGGCCAGGCGCTCATCATGCGGTCCCAGGAAACCAGCGACCAGTCCTCGTCTTTCACCTGGGCCCAGATTTCGGCGGAAAGGCGGGCCGTGCTGATGGGACTCGCATCCCAGGCTACAGCGGCGAGCTCCCGATGCTGTTTGCGCGCGCGCTCGCTCGCTTCGGCGACACGCTTCCCACGTTCCGCAATGGCACGCTTACGGTCAGCGTTTAGCGCGCGCCGTACTTCTTCGATCAGAGCCGGCAATGTTGCTTCGGCATCGCCCGTGATCGCCAGATCGGCCTCGATGTAGCGTCCGAAATCCTGGTAATTCGATTTGTGATTAAGATCGACGGCGGAAATCGTGATGATCTTGGTCCCGGGCTTCACGGTTGGCTGGGTTTCCATGCCGAATCGGTTCACGGGCGTCATCTTGTGCGTGACGGCCCAGAGGTCCTGCGCTTCCAGCCCGAGGATGAGGTCGGCATCGCTGACGTTCGGATTCATCGGCAGCACGCCGGGATTTCCATGGAGAGGATGCGAGGTAGGAAAGTTCATGCGCAGGCGCTGGTCCTGCACTCGGGCTTGAAGCAATTCGGCGAGCTCCACCAGAAGCTCGATTCCGTGCTGCGATCGCGCCATGCGGCCCGCCACGATCACGGGATTTTCAGCCGCGACTAACATTCGCGCAGCTTCTTTCACGGCGGCGTCCTCACCCTGCGGCGGCGCCGCCATGGCGAGCTTGGGAATACGCAGGTTCTTTTCCGTGATGGGCTCTTCCTGCAACGGACCGTCCGCCACCAGCAACACGGGCTCGTAGGGCGGCGTCATCGCGATCTTATAAGCCCGCACGGCGGACTCGGCGAAGTGGGTCAGGGACACCGGGCTGTCGTCCCACTTTGTATAGTCCCGCACCATGGCGGCGACGTCCTGCACGCTGTGTACCCACTCTGCGTTGCCGCGGCGATAATTCGCGTCCAGAATGTTGCCGGCAACGATGAAGACCGGCACGCGGTCGCAGTACGCGTTGTAGATCGCCATGGAAGCGTGCTGAAGCCCGACGGTACCGTGGACCATGATCATCATTGGCTTGCCTTCGATCTTGGCGTAGCCATGGGCCATGGCCGCGGACGATTCCTCATGCAGGCACGTCAGCAGTTCCGGGTTCTTATTGCCGCCGTGATTCAGGATCGATTCGTGAAGGCCGCGAAAGCTCGAGCCGGGATTCGCCGCGCAGTATTCGATTCCCAGCGACTGGATCACCTCCAGCATGAAATCCGATCCGGGCTTTACCGATCCTGTCGCGGCCTCAGAGGAACTCTGAGCTGAAGATTGCGGGGTCATCGCCAGACCCGCTGCGGCTCCCACTCCCGCGCGCTTCAGAAAGCCCCGCCGGCCTACTGCGTCTTTCGCCAAATCAGCCACCTCAGTCAGCCATCGTAACGCAACCCCCGGCCTGGCAGCCGCTGCGACAGCCCCTTCCCAATCGGGTCAGGGCCTGCATGATACAGTCTTTCTGAAAGGAGTTTGCGGCATATGCGTACTCGAAACTTTATTTTCATCGCTATTATTGGGGCGTTTGCCTCGCTTGCTGTGGCGCAGGGTCCCGCGCCTGCGCCGCTGATGGTTCACCAGCTCAAGCCCAACGTTTACTGGATGGAAGGCGGAGGCGGAAACACAGGCGTGATCGTGGGCGACACAGGCGTGATCGTGGTGGATGCCAAGACGACTCCAGCCTCAGGCAAGGAACTTTTGGACGACATCGCCAAGATCACGCCCAAGCCCGTCACGACGGTGATCCTCACCCACAGCGACGGCGACCACGTGAACGGGTTGGCGTCCTTTCCGTCCGGCATCACCATCATTGCTCAGGAGAACAACAAGAAAGAGCAGGAAACCGCGCTGGCGGCAGGCGGCCGCGGCGCTCCGCCGGCGGGTCACCTTCCCACGCAGACGATTTCCAAGAATAAAGACGACCTCAAAATCGACGGCGAGAAAATTGAAGTGCTCCATTGGGCGCCCGCGCACACCAGCGGCGACCTGGTGGTCTTTCTCCCCAGCGAGAAAATTGTCTTCACCGGCGATATCATCACCACGCAGCCCGACGCGCTGATCCATCTGGAAAAGAACGGATCCTCTGAAGGATGGGTCACGACAGCCAAAGGAATCGCGGCGCTCAATGCGGATCAGTTCGTTCCCGGACACGGCAACGTGATGACGAAAGCGGACGTTCAGAAGAAGGCGACCGATGTAGCGGCCAAGCGAGCCAAGATCAAGGAACTCGTGGCGCAAGGCAAGTCGCTGGATGAGATCCGGACGGCCGTCGGCGATCCGGCCCCCGCTCAGGCCAAAGGAAAAGGTCCCGGATTCCCGAGCTTCACGGAAGTGGTTTACCAGGAACTGACCAAGAAACGCGGTTGATTCGCCCGTGAGCGGAGCAGCTACCGGATTGCGTTGGGATGTGCCCCGGTTCCGGGAAAAAAATACCCGGCTTTACCGGCTGGCGCACTGGCCGATCTGGATTTTTGTGTTCGGGATCGCGCCAGGTCCGCTGACGTTCAGCTTGTTCGAGCGCGGCTTCGAGCGGCCAATGATATTGTGGCTCGGCTTTGTGATGCTGGCGACCGGGATCGCAGGACTTCGGGGCCGCTTGCCGGGCGTCGAGCCCAAACCGTACATCCTCCGCTTTACCGAAGACAAGCCCAATCCGCTGTATCGACGGGTTTGCTATACGACGGCCTGGGGCGATCTGATCGCGTTCGCGGCTCTCAATCTGTCCGGGCTTGTGTACGCGGCGATCACGGGCTCATGGCGATTGCGGCAGATTTACGACTACGCCTACTTTCCGCTGGCCGTCGCGATCTGGATTTGCGGCGCGCTCGGGGCTCTGCCGCGCGTCAAATCGTCGACCAAGGACGAAGGTACCGAGCGCCGCTATTTCTATGGAGCGGTGTGGTCTGTCACCGCCGGGGAAGCCGTGCTGGGCGCGCTTTGGAAAACGCTCCCGCGCACGCACCAGGCCGACATGACTAAGCTGGTCGCTTTCGTTGGCGTTCTGGCAGCAATGGGGTGGCTTGCGTGGCTCGGAAAATTGCCGCGAACGCGGGCCATTCTGCCGGGTGAATGGACGATCTCGGATTGATTCTCTTTCTGGGATTGCTCTTGGCACTGGTTTTTATCGCGTTTGCGGGCATCGCGTTCCAGCAACTCGGCTTGCGGAATGACGCGAGGAAGTTTCCGCCACCGGGCCGTCTGATCGATATAGGCGGCGATCGACTGCACCTGGAAATCAGAGGTCAAGGATCTCCGGCTGTGATCTTCGAAGCAGGCGTTGCCGCGACTTCGCTGAGTTGGAGCCTGGTGCAACCGGCAATCGCTAAATTGACGACCACGGTCACTTACGATCGCGCCTGGCTGGGATGGAGCGATCCCGGATTCGCGCGGCGCTCGCTTTCGCAGGTCGTTCAAGAGCTCAAACAAATGCTCGATGTCGCGGAAGTGAAGCTCCCGATCGTGTTAGTCGCGCACTCGTACGGAGCGCTTGTCGTGCGGCTGTATCAAGCTCACTACCCCGACAGTGTCGCTGGCGTTGTTCTTGTCGACCCTATGGCAATCGGCGAATGGAACCCGCCTTCGCAGATGCTGCGCAAGACGCTGGAGCGCGGCATCCGGCTGTCGCGCCGGGGCGCCTGGCTGGCGAGATTCGGTGTCGTGCGCTTCGCCTTGCGTCTTGTGCTGCTGGGAGGCCGCCGCGTTCCAAAGTTGATTGCCCGAGTGAGCAGCGGACAAGACAGTTGGTTTACAGACCGTATTGCCGGCCAAATCCGCAAATTGCCTCCGGAATCCTGGCCGTCGATCCAGGCCCATTGGAGCAATCCGAAGTGCTTCGAGGGGATGGCGCGGTATCTCGAAGCCTTACCGGAAAGCGCCGCCACCGTGACGCGGGAAGCCGGTCCGGCGTCGTTAAGAGGCATTCCCGTTACGATTCTCTCCGCGGAGAAGAACAATCCCGGAGAGCGAGCGGAGCACGAGGCTCTGGCGCTCGCAGCGGGCGCGCATCTCGAAATCGTTACGGGCAGCGGGCACTGGATTCAATTGGATCGCCCGGATGCCGTGATCGCGGCCGTCGAAGACATCCTCCAGCAAACGCGCGCTGCTACGGCGCAACGCACCGAAAATTAGAAGCGTCGTCGATGCTGCCTTGACCCGAGTATCGCGCCACTTGCGGATACGGACAAAGGGGACGAGTGCGAACGACTTTATTCTCCACCACCCGGCTGGCGATCATCGAAGCGGGAGCATGATCCTTCTCCACCCAGTCGACCATCGCGGTCATTGGATCGTGGCGATCCGGCCCGATGCCTCCGCCGCAGTGCGCCATGCCCGGCACCATGAAGAGCCGGAAGAAATCGGTGGTCCCTGAGCCGTTCTTCGCTAGCGCCTGCTCGTAGTAGTTCACCCCCGCCATGGGCTGCAGAATCGAATCTGCCCACCCGTAGGTCATCAGTAGCTTCCCGCCGCGCTTGCGGAATTTCGATAGATCGGGATTCTTCGCGTCCGCCTGTTTGCTCCAGGCGTCCAAGAGGTGAATGTCGCGGTCGAAGTCGAAACTCCGGTAGTCGTAGTCTGCCTTGGGTGGAGCGAACACGAGGTACCGCATCGTGTTCTCGGCGAGGTTGAAATCCGCCGGCACGGCGCCGGTCTGCGCGCTGACGATCACGTTCAGCCATCCGCTTCCTGTTCCGCCGCCGAACAGGCCCTGCACCACCGCCTCACTGCCGGGCATGTAGCCGGGGAAGATGGAGTTTCCGTTGCTGCCCACCGGTCCGGTATAGACTTTCTCGATCGCGTCCGCTTGCGCGGACGTGATGCAGTCCGCGCCATCGGCGCCTGCCGAGCACGCCGGAACATCGCGCCGCGGATCGAAGTTGCACTTCCGCGGATCGTCGATGAGTCCGTCTTTCAGTCCGTCGATCGCATCACATTTTGCCATCACCCGATCGGCCACCATCGCGAGCTTGGCGGGCGTAACCGGTGCGGCGCTGAGCGCCTTTTGATTCCACATCGCGCCGATCGTGAAACCGGTCTGATCCACCCACGGAGCGTTGGCCACGATGCCGTCGAAATCTTCGGGAAAGCGCTGCGCCTCGAGTAAACCCTGGCGGCCGCCGTTGGAGCAGGAGTTCCAGTAGGCCTTGGAGACGGACTTACCGTAGTAATCCTTGGTGATGGCCTTGGCCGTAACTGCGGTAAGATGCACGGCCCGCCAGGCGTAGTCGATCGCCTTTTGCGGATTGCTGAGGACGAACGTCCCGCCCGGCTCTTTCCGCGCATCGTGACCGGTGTTGGTCTGCGCGAAGGCGAAGCCGAGCTGCACAGCCTGGTTGCGCTGGCCGACGCGCCCGGCATCGTCCAGAGCCTCTCCCGCGTGGCCGCCGTTGCCAATCATGTAAAAGCGTCCATTCCATTTCGCGGGAAGGCTTACTTCGAACGCTATTTCAGGCGAGAGCAGCCCAGTGACATCGCAGAAAGCCGGGACAGCGGCACTCGCGGGCGTCATGGCAGCATGGATCTGCACGATCTCCTTGGATTTGAACGTGGCCAATTCCTCGCAAGCTTTGCGGGGCTCCAGGTTGGATTGTGAATAGTCGACGAGGGCCGACTTGAGGTCCGCGAACGCCTGGCCTTGCACCGGCCTGGCGGCTGCGAACATCAATACGGCGCCGCCGAACACCGCCGCTTGAATCGTGAGAATGCTCTGGGCACGCGTAATCTGCTTCATCCCCACAGTCTAAGGGAAAATGCTGATTCGTGTTCCAGAGTGGCTCTTTCGGGAAGATGCCGGATCACTCTTCCGCTGCGTCGCGCCGAACGAGTTTGTCGAAGTTACTCCGTTCTCCGGATGCGGTTTCTTCCTGGTAAACCAAGGCTAGTTTGCTCTCGTCGAATTTGTTGAAGAACTCTTCCCAGGAGATCGGCTCCAGCGACTCTTCGCCGCTATATCCCGGAAAATCAATGCGAATAATGCCGGGGTCCCCCTTCTTGGATCCAGTTCGCTTCACCCGAGAAGGCTTACCGCCTCTGGCTTCTGCCCAGCGCCGGATGGTCTCGTGATCTGTGGTCATTTGCGAGGCATGCGTCTCATGCTTGGGCATGACTTCCTCCAGTCCAGCTCATCGTCCGTTAGACCCTTTGATACGAACCGTGTTACGGCAGCGCAATGCGGCGTTTCCGAAAGGTCCGAATTTCGGAAATGCGCTTTCCGCCTGAAATGAATTTTTGGGGGCCGGCTCTACGTATGTGACGCGCACCGGCGAGCCCGGTGCGACGCGAGATCGGCTTGCTCATTGGGGGGTCGGAAGGCACCTCTCAAATTCAAGCCGCAGGTTAAGTCGTGGTTTCCTGTAGCGCCCCCAACTAGCAGGGACTTGAAAGGGCGGTAGCCTGCCCAAGTTCCCACGAAAAGGACGTAAGCACATGCACGCACTCTGGTCTACCCTTGTGACGGTCGCTCTTGTGGCGCCCTGGGCCTACGCCGGGGCCGCGGATTCCACCGCGAAGAATTCGCTGTCAAGTTACGTCCTGGGTCCGAACGATCAGATTTCTGTGGATGTCGTCGAGTTGCCCGAAATCAGCGCCAAGTCTTATCGCATCGATTCGGGCGGCTCGATCAGCTTGCCCCTGATCGGGCGGGTGCAAGCCGCAGGCCTGACATTGAAGCAGTTCGAAGACGAACTCGCGGCGCGCCTGAAGACGCAGGTGCGCAACCCCCACCTCGTGACAGGACTAGTGGAAACCCGAAGTCAGCCGGTCTCGGTTATGGGCTTCGTGAACATACCCGGAACCCAGCAACTGACAGGAACCAAAACATTGTTCGACGTGATCGCGATGGCCGGCGGCCTGAAACCGGAAGCCGGGGACATGATCAAGATCACCAGAGTGCCCGCTGAAGGGCCTCTTCCACTCAAAAATGCCGTCACGGACAAGAGCACCGAACTCACCGCTGAATCGCTGGATCCCAAGCGCGCGGCCGCCGTTGGCAACGCGATTACAACGGCCTTTGTCGAGCAGGATTTGGAATCGCGGGTGCAGGCAGGACGCCAAACGTCGGCGTGGCTCTCCAAGCAGCTCGACGAGCTGGGCGAAAAACTAAGGCGGTCCGAGAACGATCTGCAGGCTTTCATCTCGAAGGAGCACTTCCTGATCGAAGGGACCGACGGGGTCGCGGAAACCGGACTCCGCCAGGTTCAAGGCGAATTGGCGCACGCGCAATCGGAGCGGATCGCAAAGCAGTCCACGCTGGCCGCCATGCAGTCGATGCCCGACGCCATTGAGGCCGGCTTGCTCGCGGATCCGACGCTTCAGCAGTACAAAGTGCAACTGACGGCTCTGAAGAAGCAACTCGCCGAACTGGAAGCCACGTACGCGCCCGATTACTACAAGATTCCGCCGGTTCGCGCTGAGATCGCGGCCGTGCAGCAGGCCTACGATACGCAGCGGCAGGCAGTCCGCTCCCAATTGGAGAACGATTACCAGGCCGCCCAGCGCCGGGAGGGCTTATTGCAGACCGAGTACAATCAGCACTTCGCCGCTACCGCCGATCAGACATCGAAACTGGTCCGGTATAACTAGCTGAAAAGCGAGGTGGAGCTGAACCGCAATATCTATGCGGAAATCCTGCAGAAGGTCAAAAGCTACGGTGTTGCGTCCGCGATGCAGACCAGCAACGTGCGGATCGTGGAACCGGCCGTCATCCCGCTGCTGCCGAGCCGGCCCAACAAGCCGCTGATCTCCGCTCTGACCGGTCTTGGATTTTTGATCTTCGGATTCGTTTTGGTGTTCAGCAGGGCTACCGCGGATACTCGCATCCAGGAACCCGGAGAAGCGCAGATCTATGTGCAATCCCCGGAGCTAGGCGTGATTCCTTCGGCTCGCCTCAACGCTCGTGTATACGGATCGCGGCAGCGCATCGGCGGGAAGACCAACCCTCTCATGCTTGAGATGGCGGCATGGGATCAAAACCCTTCGTTAATCGCCGAATCGTTTCGCTCCGCGACGGCGTCGCTGCTCTTGCAAGGAAAAGACTCCGGTGTGATTCTGGTCACTAGCCCGGGACCACGTTCCGAGCAGCCAGTGAGCGCTGGTCATGGCGGCCGTCACAGCCGTAGCGCTACGATTCTGCTGGTAACAGCCGCGGACGACGCAGCAGGACCCTCCGCGCGCCGCCCGTAAGCGCGATCGCAAGATTGCGGCGGCGAGTGGCAGAGAATTGCGATGGCCCGCGCGTTCGTACGTCACGCTCCCGTAATCCTGCTGGACGAGCCCACCAGCTTCATGGATTCCTGGGCGGAACTCGAGTGGTTCGACCGGCTGCGCAACCTGTCGCAAGGCCGCACCACGCTGCTCATCACCCACCATCGCCATGCGCGCAGATTGGATTCAAGTGATGAAGCAAGGACGGATCATCGAAGCGGGAACCCATGACATGCTGCTCCGGCGGGACGGCTTCTACGCACAATCGTGGCGAGATCAAACGGAAGCGAGCCGCGCAGCCACGCCGGTAGGAGCTTGATGAATGTCCCGCGACGCCCTCCGGCTCAACCCGAGCTCGAGTTGCTCCTGCTGTGCGCGCGAAAACCCGAAAGCCTTCAAACCGGCAGACCAATCGATCTCCTGCTCGACCAAGACCTGAACTGGTCGCTGATTCTCAAGGAAGCCCAGCGCCACTGTATCCTTCCTTTGCTGTACACAAATCTGGCCTGCCTGAATCGTCTCTGCCGGTTGCCTGCAGAAGTTCGCGAGGCTCTAGGGGTTACCGTCCGTGCGATTGCGGCAAGCAATCTCGCGCTCGTGCGAGAACTGACCCGGATTCTTCGCTTATTCGAACAGCGAGGCATCCAGGCGATTCCGTTCAAAGGGCCCATGGTCGCGCTTGCGGCCTAAGGCGATTACGCCTCGCGCAGCTTCGCGGACCTCGACATCCTGGTGCGCGAATCGGATCTGGCGCGTGCTCGCGCAGTCATCGAATCCGCAAACTACCGGCCCAACCAAGCGCTATCGCCTCGCGAAGAGCGGGCGTATCGGAAAGCTGAGTGCGCCCTTCAGTTGCAGGATGCGAAACGCGGGCTTGTGGTCGAGCTGCACTGGCGGTTCAGCGAACGTAACGCTTCCGTCAACTTTCCGCTTTCAGAAATCCTTCAGCGAGCCGGGACTGTTTCCCTGGCCGGAATGGATATCCGGACTCTGGCCGTAGAAGATCTTCTGATCTATCTCTGCGTACACGGCGCCAAGCATTATTGGGAGCGTCTGGAGTGGATCTCCTCGGTTGCCGAACTCATCCGGCGCAATCCGCAACTGGATTGGGCGGCGGTGAGAGCTCGTGCAAGGTCCTGGCGCGTCGAGAGGCTGCTCTTTTTAGGATTGCAACTTGCGGGATCCTTGTTGGACGCGCCCATGCCCGTGGATATACGGAGCCGGATCGAGGCCGACCACCATGTGGCTTCGCTCGCGCACGCCGTGATCCAACGGCTTTTCGCCGGGTCGGATGCGCCGCACTACCAGAACCGGGCGGCACGATACCTGTTCTTGCTGAAAACGCGCGAAAGCTACGCCGACAAGTTGCGGATCCTGCTCTTCTCCGCGATCAAGCCGCCACACCCGGATGCGAAGGAATGGCTCGACCTGCCTCCCCAACTCGGGTTTCTGCAGCACATTTTTCGGCCCATACGCCTGTTGAGCGAGTATGGACGCGTGGCCTGGCGGTCTTACATCGGAACCCGTCAATGAGCAGGCACCGGCGCGCGCTTCACACCCAGGTGCGCGCTCTGATTGTGCTCGCGATCCTGGCATTGTTTTCGCTTTTGCCGGAATCCCTCAAAGGGCGGCTCGCGACTTTCGGCTTCTTCCACCGGTTCACTCACATCGCCGCTTTTTGTATTGCTTTCTTTGCCGCAGCCCCGCGCGCAAAACGCTTCTCGAGTTCCCTGATCGCGGCGGCCCTGCTCGTAGGATTTGGAATCGCTCTGGAGTTTTTTCAGAGCGCCGTGTACGGCAACTATCCCGAGTATTGGGACATGCGCGACGACGCCTGGGGCGTGGCGTTTGGCTGGTTATTGCAGCGCCTCGCTGCGGCTATGAAGCAAGCCCGCGAATCCTAGCGCCGCGGCCCTCGAACGCGAGTTGGTCCACCCCGTCGAACCGGGCTTTGTCCATATCCACCCAGCCGGTACGGCCATCGGATAGTCTCACTTGGACCCACCAGGAGTGCTTCCCCACGTCGGTGGGGGTTCCGAAGGTGATCTCCAATTCCGGATAGAATCGACCCTTGAACCACGCCGACCAAACGCCTTCGCCCTGATAGGTGTAGGTCAAGATGTTGTCCCCGCGCCGCAGTCCCAGTTCGGGCATGTCGGCATTCATCCGGATGACGCCGGGGCGCGATGTGATCACGACACCGGTGACGCCCACCGCTTTCTGCCCTTTGGAAAGCCTCGCGATTGCGCGCCTCTTCGCTTCCCAGGTGTCATAGACAATGATCGGACCACGCGCCGTCCATTCGCGATACGTGCAGCCCTCAAAGGGGCAAACATTCCAGTCGTAATATGGCAGAGCTGGAGCGTCCATCGATTTGAACGTGGCTGCATCCTGGCACAGCGCACTTGCGGCAAACGCGGCGAATCCCAGCGCGACAACCTTTCTCCACATAATTCTCAGCGTACCTGAGGAAAAATCTAAAACAGAGGTCTGGAGATTATGCCAAGGAAACAGGAAAGGTCTCAACCGGGCGCACGCTCGGGCAAGAAATGGGTCGCGAGCGTCAAAACCGTCTCGACATTTCCGCCGGAAGGCCTGTTCACAAAAGACGCGGCCACGATCGCGAAGACGCTCGCCTCTCCGAAGGTCTCGCCCAAAGGTCCGACCTCGGGACTCCGAATGTTGCTATACTTCATCAACCGAGGCGGAAAAGGCTTAAGCCAAGAGCGTCGCAAGGAGCTGGAGAAAGCCAAGATTTTGCTTTCTGAGCGCATTCATGGCGACAAAGAACGAGGGAGCAAGCACGCTTGATCGGTTCCCGCGGAAACTGATACTGTGACTTGCGGATGAACACGATTATTCGCTCCTTCCTACGGCTGTTCGGATTCACATTGTTGACAAGCCTGCTGCTCCCGTCCCCTCGCGCGCAGGCCGCCGCAGAAAATCGCGTCACCGCCGGGGAATTCGTCATCGAACCTCCAACCTTGATCAACCTCGGTTTCGAGTGGATGATCGACGGCGACGACAACCGCAACGCAAGCGTTCAGGTTCAGTACCGGAAAAAAGGCGAGAGCGCCTGGAAAGCGGGTCTGCCGCTGCTTCGATTGCAGCACGAGCGAATCAACCGTGATCCGCAGCTCGACGTCATTGTTCCTAATATGTTCGCCGGAAGCATTCTGGATCTGGATCCCGACACTGACTACGAATGTTCCTTCGTGATGTCGGATCCCGACGGCGCGCGCGGCCAGACGCGAAAGGTCGTGACGGTTCATACCCGGGCCGAACCCAAGCCATACGCAGGCGGCCGGACGTTTCACGTTTATCCCCACGGATACAAGGGCCCGAAGCAGGATCCTGCGTTTGAGGGCCTTCTCTGCGCGTACAACCTTTCCTGCTCGGGAACCGATTGGGCGACGGCGGCGCGGCCTCGCGTAAAACCGGGAGATACCATCCTGGTTCACGCCGGCCTGTACAAATACGACCGCTACGAGTACACCAATAATCTATCGGTCAGCACGGTGCCGTTCGATGGAACCTATTACCTGACCGCCAGCGGAACCGAGGACCGGCCGATCGTCATCAAAGCCGCGGGCGATGGAGAAGCGATCTTCGACGGAAACGGCGCGTTCAACCTGTTCAACGTCAAGGCGGCCAACTACAACTATTTCGAAGGGCTGACCATCCGCAATACGGAAATCGCGATCTGGGCGGGTACGCAGTTCATCAGTGGATCCAAAGGGCTCACGGTCAAGCGCTGCCGCTTCGAGAACATCGGCATGGGTGTGTACACCAACTACTCCGGGTCGAGTAATTTCTACATCGCCGATAACTGGTTCATCGGAAGAAACGATCCGGACCACGTCATTGGATGGGCCGGCGATTTTTGGGCGCAGTTCGCCCGGCCTGGATCCGGACAAAAGTTTCCGCCGCAGATGCTTTCTTATATCGCCGTGAAAGTCTATGGCCCGGGCCACGTGATCGCCTACAACTACGTCGCGAATTTCCACGACGGGATCGATATCGAGACCTACGGAAACCCAGACGGATCTTCGGCGGCGGACGGGCCGAAGTATCCGCCGAAAGAGTACCGGGACCGCAGGCCCGTCGCGATCGATTTCTACAACAATTACATGACGAATTTCCACGACAATCCGTTCGAGACCGACGGCGGCATGCACAACATCCGCGTGATGCGAAACATGATGATCAACTCGGCTTCGCACGCGATGTGCAACCAGCCGTCCAACGGCGGGCCGGTGTATTGGGTGCGCAACATCGCTTATCACTTGCCAGGCGGCTCGACCCGGCTGACGAATGGATCGGCCGGAGTGCTGTTCTACAACAACACGATCCTCTCGGAAACCCAGGCGGCGGCGACATCGAACACGCACTGGCGGAACAATCTGATTCTCGGCGAGAACACGCAACCCGTTCTGTTCGGCGTGAATACGTTCACCAGTTACACGTCGTCGGACTATAACGGATTCCGGCCGAATCCCGGCGCGCAGGCCTCTTTCGAATGGAATTCCCCTGCAGCCGGCATACTCGCGGATTATGCGGGCCCCGGCCACAGGGCCGCGCTTCAAAACCGAAGTTTCGCGAGTCTTGATCAGTACCGCGAAGCCACGGGCCAGGATCGCCATAGCGTTCTGGTGGACTACGATATCTTTGTTAAGGTGCCGAGACTCGATCGCAACGATGTGGCGAACGTCCAGAGAATCTATAAAGCGGAAGATCTCGATTTCCGCTTGAAACCCGGTTCCGCGGCCGTGGATAGTGGGATTGTTCTACCGAACGTGAACGATCGCTACTCCGGCCAGGCGCCGGATCTGGGAGCCATCGAATTCGGGGACGCGCCGCCCCACTACGGACCGCGGCCCTAGTTCCGGCTTCAGCGCAGATAGGCGATCAGCGGCGCGAGCGTCAGAGGACTCAAGACCGTGGATACGAAGACCGCGCTGGTCACGAATTCAGGGGCCAGCTCGAATTCGAGCGCGAGGATCGTGGTGATCACCGCCACCGGCATCGAGGAAAGGATCACCGCAGCCTGCCTGGCCGGCCCCGAGAGCCCCAGCGCCCAGGCCAGGCCCAGGGCTACGAACGGCGCGACCAGCAAGGAAATTCCGACGGCAAGTCCCACCAGCGCGGGCCGGCTGGGCCATACGGCGCGCTCCAGTTGCATCCCCAAAACGAGAATCATGACCGGCAGCGCTGCTTCGCTGAGCATGTTGATCGGCCGCATTACTGCTTCCGGAACCGGCTTACCGGCCTCAATCACCAGAAGGGCGGCAGCCAGGCCGTAGAGGGACGGCATCCGCCAGACCTTATCCAGCGCGCCGACGATTCTTCTGTGATGGCTCCCGGCAAAGAACGCGCCAATCACGTACGTCATCACGGATCCGGTCAGAAAAAAGACCGTAGCATACGTGAGAGTCTCGCCGCCGAAGGCGAATTGGACGACAGGGAGCCCGTAGTTCCCGCCGTTCGAGAACATCACCACCATCATGAATGCCCGCAAGGAGGGCCCTTTCAGTCTGCAGGCCTTCGCGGCCAGGTATCCTACGATTCCCATCGCCGCCATGATCAGCACGGCCACCAGCATCAGGCGTCCGATGTTTCCGCCGGGCGCATGGGAGGTGACCAGCAGCCGGAACGCCAGGCATGGCAGCAGAGAGTAGAAGACCACTCGGGACAGGATCTTCACGTCCGCGCCGGCAAATCGCGCCAGGAGAAAGCCGGCTCCCGCGATGGTGAAGACCGGCAGGATGTCCGAAACGAGAATCGAAATCAGGAGTGACAAGCCGTCACTTCACCATGTGCTTGCGATCTTTCTCGTTTTGGCTGCAAAACATCTCGAAGATGTCGTTGTCCGGCACCAGCTCGTAGGGAACCTTGACAGTGAACCCTCGCGTGTACAACTCAGGGTCGTCGAACGTCATCTCGACATCCATGTGCCCGAAGTCGCGCCGCCGAAAACGCTCCGTGACATGCATGTTTTCGCTGCGCGGATGCCCCATGGCGTCCACCGGAGTCCGCTCGTTGAACCCGCGCGATTCGGCCACAAACGTATCGCCTTCCCAGCGGCCGATCGAATATCCGAGATATGACGGAAACTCAAACGTCGCCGGGAACGGGCGTCCGTCCGTATAGATCTGGCGGCGGAGGCTGTCGATCTCATAGAGAATCAGCGTCAACTTCGGTGTCTGGACGATTTTGAAAGGCTCGGTCAGCAGGCCGGCGACGGGCCAGCCATACTCGCCGTGGCAAACGTTTGAAACATCGCGCTCGGCCGCGCGTTTCTTCATCGCCGCTTCACCCGCAGGCGTCAGAATCGACTCTCCGGGCTTCAGATCGATCAGGATGTTCATGGCGTACTTGTGCGCCGTTCCAATTTCCATCCCGATCGGCGACGCTTCGAGCTCATCGGCGAGCGCGCCCCCAAAAAGCCGCCTGAGTTCTTCCGGCGACGTGCGCTCATGCAGCCAGACGCCGGTCAAATCCGGTTTGCCTGCCGCGCTGCGCGGCGCCGGAGCGTTCAGGTTCACCTTCCCGTTTTTCAGCCGAGGCACGCCAGGCTCCGGATAGTTCAGCCATTGCGCGCCCACCGCCGTACTAAAAAGCAGCGCCGGACCGAGCAGCCGCCAACACACCCGTTTTGAATTCATAAGTCAATCTCTCAAGATTACAGTTTGATCGACCTCTCGCGCCAGTACGTGAGCGGGCTGTTCATAGAAACACTCCTGGGCATCGGGTCTGAGATCCACAGATGTATCCATTGGTGTATCCTTAGCCCAATGCTGCACCGGTTCCTTCCGCGCCGACGATGTAGGGCGGTCGTCATCGCCGCTCTTTTCGTTGCGCCCTTCGCGTCGCTTCCTCTGTCCGCCCAGTGGGTGAAGTATCCGACGGCGGGCGTGCCGCGAAAACCCGACGGCAAGGTGGACATGGCGGCTCCCGCGCCGCGGATGGGGAACGGCAAGCCGGATTTTTCGGGCGTCTGGGCCACGGGCGAACCCAATCGCTCGACTGGAGAGTTGTCGAGTCCGAAAACGGCGCCAAGCCCCAGACTTCCGCAGAACTCCAAGGAAGATGCCCCCGTGGACCCCAGGGATATTCGAGCCTCGCGTCAAATGGCCAACCTCGGCATCGATCTGCCGGAAGGCCGGCCGCCGTATCAACCTTGGCTGGCGCCGATCGTCAAGCAGCGCACCGATAATCTGGCCAAGGACGATCCGCACATCCGGTGCTGGCCGGACAATTTTATTCGCGCCTACGGGATGCCGCACCTGCTGAAGTTCGTACACTCACCGAGCCTCTTAGTGATGCTCAATGAGATGAACGCCGGATACCGCCAGGTATTCACCGATGGGCGGCCGCTGCCCGTCGATCCGAATCCTTCGCTCCAGGGATATTCGTCAGGGAAATGGTCCGGCGACACGCTGGTGATCGACTCGATCGGATTCCGCGACGACACCTGGATCGACTGGAATGGAAGCGTGCTGACCGAGGCCGGCAAAGTGCGCGAAGAAATCCGGCGCCCGGACTTCGGGCACCTCGAGGTTCGAGTTACCATCGACGATCCCAAAGCATATACGAAGCCGTGGACCGTCACGCTGAGACAGCGCATCGTGGTGGACACGGATCTGATCGACGAACTCTGTGTGGAAAATGAGCAGTCCCTCAAGCATATGAAATAAGACGGGAGGAACTAATGGACGCCGCCGCTGTTCAAACTCGCGAAATGCGAGGGAAACCTTGGGCCCTGTGGATTGGATGGGTCGTTTCGCTCTGGCCCGCTTTCGTAATCATTTCGAGCGCGACCTGGAAGCTGACTCGAAACGCGTGGTACGTGCGGGAGTTTGCCAGAATCGGCTGGCCCGAGGGCGCCTTGACGGGACTCGCGCTGCTGCAACTGGGCTGTCTCGCGCTGTTTCTGATTCCCCGGACGTCGGTTCTGGGAGCGGTCCTGCTCACCGGCTACCTGGGCGGAGCGATCGCATCCTACGTTCGGATGGGAGAGCCGTATCCGGTGCTTGTACCGCTATCCACCAGCCTGATCGCCTGGGCGGGAATCTATCTGCGCGAGGAGCGCCTGCGGGCGCTGCTGCCGGTGCGCAGGCGAGTTTCTTAACGGCGGATCTTGCCGGGGAATTAGCGGGCCGGAACCGGAATGCCCTTGTCCTTCATGAGGGATTCCAAAAGCGCGACGGTTTTGGGGAAAGAATCCGCGCCGCCACGCTGGCCGCCCGCGCCGCGAGCCACGTCGAGAGGCGTCCGTCCCTGGGCGTCTTTCGCGGTTAAGTCGGCGCCGTGCGCGACCAGAAACTCGATGAACTTGTCGAATCCGTGCTCGGCCGCTCCGTGCAGAGCGGTCTGGTTCGGAACCGCGTTCGCGCTCGGCATCTGGCTGCCGCGGCGGAACATCTGCGCGATATTGGCAGAGGCACTGCCCTGACCGGGCGTGCCGGCAGGTGGCGCGCCGCCGCGACCGCCGCGGCCTCCGGCAACGCGGTCGACCACCGACCGCGCGTTCACGTTTGCACCGGCCTTAACCAAAAGATCCATGGTGGCGAGCACGCCCTCATCGGTGCGGTTGCGCCCGCGCGTGACGCGCTGGCCGTAATCGACTCCGGCGGCAGCCATCAATGGCGTGATGCCTTCTTTGCTCGGCAAGTCGACCAGCGCCTTGTACTCGAGCAGCAGCGCGACGAACTTGTCGTCGCCGGCGCGGGCCGCCCGCAGCAGCGGCGTCGCGCCCTGCGCCAGCATCTGATCCCCGCCGCGGTCCTGCGGTACGTCGCGATACGGTGGGCGCCGCTTCAATTGGATGTTGGCATTCGCTCCCTTCTCGAGCATCATACGCCCGAGATCCACGGCGCTCAGCTTGTCCGGGCTCGGCAGCACGGCCATTGCGCCGTTGCCTTTGAGCGGCAGCGTGCTCACGTCGGCAGCCATGTAGACGGGCGAGCGGCCGAACAGATCCCACTTGTCCAGATCGGCTCCGCCTTTGACCAGCACGGCGGCCGTGTCGAAATGCAGGTTCATCAGCGCCAGCAGCAGCGGCGTTTCGCGGTCGGGATCTTCGGAATCCGGATCGGCGCCGGCTTCGAGCAGGTACTGGACGCAGAGAATGCAGCCTTCGCGAGCGGCGTAGTGCAGCGCAGTGAAACCGCCCTTGTTCATGTCCTTCGGGCGAGGCTCCTGGATCACCTTGCGCTCCCACTGATTGATCTTGCCGTGATCGTTCAGATTCGCGCCCCCGCTTTGCTTATGCCAAGTCGCCAGGAATTTCACCATCTCGGCCTGGCTCTGCGCCGCGGCCCACATCAACGCAGACTGCTCGCCCCAAGTCTCTTTGGCATTGATATCGGCGCCCGCATCGAGCAATGTCTTTGCCGCGTCGAGGTGGCCGCTTCGCGCCGCAGCCATGAGTGGCGTTTCGCCGTTGGGAGTCCGGAAATTGGGATCGGCCCCCGCCTTGAGGAGCGCGTCGATAATCGGAGCGGAGCCGATGATCGCGGCTTCCGTGATCGCCGACGTCCCGAACTGATTCTTGAGCTTGACGTCCGATCCCGCCTTGATCAGCGCACGGACGAGTTCGAGATCGCCGTCGGCGGCGGCATACATGATCGCGGTGCTGCCGTCCGCCGCCGTGGCATTGGTGTTCGCGCCCTTGGCCATCACCAGGCGCATGGCCGCGAAATGATCTCCGGCTTCGGCCGCGTCCAGCAGAGTCTGCGGCGCTTCGGCGGCAAGCATCGCCGCTGTGGCGGCCACTACAACCGCAACTGCGCCCAAAAGTGTGCGCATGGTTAAAGCTCCGATAGACCTTCGGTCGAGTCTCCGATCGATTTTACCGGGATGTCATTGCGCTGCAGCAGCGTGAAGAGCAGATCGGCGTGGCGCGAGTCCTGCGGATACTTCAGATGCTGCCCGCCCTTGATCTTTCCGTTCGCGTGTCCGAGGACCGCCGACGGCAGCGGATCGTTGTTGTGACGATCGCTGTTGCTCATGTCGCTGCCAAACAGAATCGTGGCGTGATCCAGCACGGTTCCGTCGGATTCCTTCACCGATTCCAGCTTCTTGATGAACCCGGCAAACACCTGCGTGTGATAGTTCTGGATCTGCACCAGCTTGTCCATCTTCTGCGAATTGTTGCCGTGGTGCGAGAGCGGATGGAACCCTTCGGCGATGCCCAGGTTGGTGTACGTGCGCATGCTGGCTTCGCGGTCCATGGAGAGCGTGATCACGCGGGTGATGTCGGCCTGGAACGCGAGCGCCATCAGGTCGAACATCAGCTTGAAATACTCGGTGATGTCGTTCGGGGTGCCTACGGGCGCGTCCGGGATCACCAGCTCGGGATCGTTGTGCTTGGTCGCCATCTGCACGCGGCGCTCGATCTCGCGCACCGAGTCAAGGTAGTCGTTGACGATCACGCGGTCTTTGACGCCCAGGCTGGCTTGCAGCCGCTGCGCCTGGCCCTTCACGCGATCCAGGATGCTGCCGGTTTCAGAAAGGATCTCGGCGCGCTCTTTATCGGTATCGCCCTGCCCGAACAATTTCTGGAACACCGCGCGGGGATTACCCTCCTGCGGCAACGACTGGGTCGGAGTGCGCCAGGCGAGTCTGGCGCTGCCTAAAGAGGTCGTGAGTTCGAGCGAAGGCAGACGGGTTTCCTGCCCCACATGCCGTACGGCGACCTGATCGGCGCTCACGCCCGCATCCGGACCGGACTTGCCGAAGTCCCAAGGTTTGACGCAGGTCAGCCAGCCCTGCTCGATGTAGGCGTGGGGCTCGGGCGTTTCCGCGGGCTTATTCCGCAAGCCGGAGACGATCGTCAGGTGCTTGCGAAAAGGCTCGAGCGGCTTGAGGATCTCCGACATCGCGTAATTCGTGCCGGTTTCCTTGGGCGACCAGCGGTCCATAATCGCGCCGTGGGGAAATCCCACGAAGGCAAAGCGTTTCGGAGTCTTGCCGGCGGGAGTATCCGCCCAGGCAGTGGCGGCCGGAATCATGGCCTCCAGAAGAGGCAGGGTGACCGTGGCTCCGATTCCCTTCAAAGCGGTGCGGCGCGGGATGTGCTTCTTGAACAGGAACATGCTCGTCTCCTTCAGGAACGCGCGCACGAAAGGGCGGTGCGCTCCTTAACCGTGTATTATTTTACAGGAGTTTACGGCCGGTGGGGAGGGGGTATCAGGCAGGACCTGAGCGTGAGGTTTTGAGCTCTCGCTCAGGCTATTGGGCGAAGCTTCGCAGAATATCCACGATCCGTTCCGCGGCGTGGCCATCCCACTTCTCCGGGATCACAGGCGATGACGGCTTGGGACTGCCCAGAATCCGGTCTGCTTCCTTAACGATGCGCTGCGGATCGGTTCCCACCAGAACGTTGGTCCCGATCTCGCAGGTGATTGGCCGCTCCGTGTTCGCGCGCAGGGTCAGGCAGGGGACTCCCAGGACTGTGGTTTCCTCCTGGATGCCGCCGCTATCGGTCAAAACCATGCGGGAACGCGCTACCAGGCCCAGGAACGGCAGGTAGCTCATGGGCTCCACTTTTCGGATACCGGGATGCAGTTGGATCCCATTCAGGCGCGCGGCCGTGCGCGGATGGATCGGGAAGACCACCGGAATGCGCGCCGCAACCGCATTGACGGCTCCGAGAATCGATGCCAACTGCTCCGGCGAGTCCACGTTCGAAGGCCGGTGCAGCGTCACAACCGCATACCCGCCCTCCGGCAGCGCGTCCGCGCCGCCTGCAGCCAGCGATCGTTCCAGATTCTGGCGCAGCGTGTCGATCATGGTATTCCCTACAAAGTGGATTTTTTCGCCGTCGATTCCCTCCCGCAGCAGGTTCTCCCCCGCGGGCCGGTCGGTGGTGAACAGCAAGTCCGCGATCGCATCGGTGCAAAGACGGTTGATTTCCTCCGGCATCGACCGATCCCGCGATCTCAGTCCGGCCTCGACATGCGCCACTCGGATGCCGAGTTTTTTCGCCGTCAGGGCGCAAGCCAGAGTCGAGTTCACGTCTCCCACCACGATCACCCAGTCGGGCCGCTGCTCCAGGCACACGGGCTCAAATTTGAGCATCACCGCCGCGGTTTGCTCCGCGTGCGAACCCGATCCGGCCTCCAGGTTGATATCGGGTTCAGGGATATCCAGGTCGCGGAAAAAATCGTCTGACATGTTCCGGCTGTAGTGCTGCCCGGTATGGACCAGCACGACCCCGGCGCCCCGATTTTCGCTTCCGGTTGCGCGAAACGCGCGGTAAATGGGGGCGATCTTCATGAAGTTGGGCCGCGCTCCCGCCACCAGCACATACTTCATCGGGCGTCCGCGTACCTCAGCGCCGCAGCCCCATGCGGGCGCGATTCCACCACGCGTTTGAGCAGATGCGCGCTGGGACTGTAATCGAGAACGATCTCTTTCAGGGCCAATACCAGCCGGCCGACGTCGCGCGCTTCGCAGATCTCCTTGAGCCCGTCGACCCAGGCCAGCATGTCGCGTCCGGACCTTGCATTGCCCAGGAAGATCCGGATCTTCTCGTGCGCCGTCGGCACCGTATCTTCCAGCAGCGTGCTGACCTCTTCATAGAGCTTTTCTCCCGGGCGCATTCCCGTGAACTCGAGCTTGATGTCTTCCTCCGGCCGCAGTCCCGAAAGCAGGATCAGGTTCGTCGCCAGATCGACAATCTTCACCGGCTCGCCCATGTCCAGAACGCAAATCTGGCCGCCTTCGCCGATCGCCCCAGCTTCGAGAACCAGCTGGCATGCTTCCGGAATCGTCATGAAAAAGCGCCGCATTTCCGGATGCGTCACGGTCACAGGCCCGCCGGCGGCGATCTGTTTCTTGAAAATCGGGATGACGCTGCCGTTGGACCCGAGCACGTTGCCGAAACGCACCGCCACGTACTTGGTCCGGCCATACTGGAGGGCAAGCAGCAGTTCGACCAGATCCTGTTTGCCGACCTAATGCATTCCGGAAGGCCCCTGTCCGGTCTGCTCCGTCGCGCGATCCCCGCCCATCCGCGTGTGGGGCGCGCCTGGCTCGCTTGGGTGTGCGCGCACGGCACGGCGCAAGACCTTTCCGCGACCTGGTTATGGATGCGGCAGAACATGCTGGCCGATCAGAAGAGCGCCGTGGATCTCACCTGGGCTCTGTGGAGACGGAAATCGTTTCGCGGCGCTCAGCAAGCTTGGGCGGACTGGATGGGTCCTGAGCGGGAGAACGATCTGAACCCCGAGCGGCTCGCAAATACGCGCTTCGAAAACGATTCCCGTGGCGGCCCGTTCGATTGGACGCTGACTGCTCCGCAGTCTGTTCAATTGGTCCGGCGGGATGGCTTGGAAATACGGTTCTCCGGATCGGAGAACATCCACTTCGACCACGTACACCAATTCGCCACGGTCGAAGCGAGGCGGTACCGCCTTTCGATCGAAGCCAGCGCAGACGGCCTGACCACGGACGAACGGCCCTTCTTTCGCGTTTTCGATCCGGAGAATCCGGCACGGCTGGACGCGGAGACGGCGCCGCTGAGCGAAACCGTAGCGAGATCCCGGTTCACGCTAAGCTTCGACGTGCCGAAGGGGACAGAAGTGGTACAGGTTCAAATCGAGCGTCGCCCTTCCCGGCACTTCGATAGCAAGATCGCGGGCACCATGCACATCTACCGAATTTCCCTCGCGCCGGCGTAGGAAACCGCGCGACCTACGGCATCCGGTGGAAGCGCCCGACGTAGGCGGCCTTGCCGACCACATGGCCTTCCATCGCCTTCATCAACTCGTCGCGCGTGGTGTTGGCCGGAAGACTCAGCTTCGTATCCAGGGCGTAGAACTCGAAGACATAGTGATGGAACGGACCGGGACCCGCGCCAGGTCCGAAGTAAGAAGGCATGCCATTCGGCCGGTTGGCGGCGATACCGGGGCCGTTCCGGGTTCCGTCCGGCAAGTCTCCGCCTCCCAAACCTTCCGGAAGTCCTTTAGCCGTCCCAGGAATGTTGAACGCCGACCAATGGAGCGTGTCCGCCGGGCCTTTCGCGGTTGCGTTCTCGATGTCGTGAAAGACGACCGCGTAACTTTGGAGTTCCGCCGGGGCCGCCGCCGGATTGGTCCCAAGCATCCAGTTAAAGCTGAATTCAGGAGATTTGTTCTCGCCGTAGAAAGAAAATTTCAGGGGGATTTCTCCGCCATCCGGAAAGGAAGGTGACGATACCGACAAAGCCGGGCGCGCAGGTCCTTTTCCGCCGCCGGGACCTTTTCCAGCCTGCCCCTGCGACATCAGGGGCACGGAGCAAGCAACAGCGAAAGCCACAACCGGGATCATTCCGTGGATCGAATTGATTCGCATCTCTAGATTCTAATCCATGGGAGATGGCGATAAGTTTGCCGCGCCTTATCGGCTCCATCCCTCGCTATACTCGCTATCGAATGGCTGTGGATCTATGGCGGTTGGATCACGCGACGTTTCAGGAACACGCGCAACTGCTGCGGTTCTTTCTGACGCAACGCGACGATATCGTCGAGAACATCGAGAGCGTGCTGAATGCCCAGCGAAAGCCGATCCAGCACCTGCAGGATCGGTCTCTTTTATCGCGTCATTTCGAAGATTGCTTCTTTCGACGCGCTGCGGCCGCGGCCAGCCCCACCCCGTTCAGAGGCCGCTTGTTCGGAGGCCAACTGGAGTCCGCGCATTGGGCGGCCGGATTCCGGCCTCGTCAGGTTCAGCACGCGCATAACGACCTCATCCATCCAGCCGAGATGATGGTCCGCGCTTTTCATTGCTGGCAGCAGACGCGCTGGCCGGGCCGTAATGGCCGCATGCACTACGCGCACACGCTGTTCCACTTGTATGGAATCCGGTATCTCCAGTTCCTGAGCATGCGCATTTGGGACGACGATCCGGGCAGCGCGGGCCGACGGCTCGCAGAAATTCAGAGCGTGCTCGACGAGCTCTGGAGAAGCTCGCCAGCCGGCCAGCCTGCGTTCGTGCGCGATGCGCGCTGGCTGATCCCGCTGGCGCAGAGCCTCATCACCGATGAGTTGGCGCCGTATTTCGAGGTTGCCAGGATGGTCGCAGAGACGCTTCCGCAACCGGACGTGCTGGAAATTCACAAGGCTCATGTTCGAATGCTTGGCGGCCATCTGACCTCGCAAATTCGTTACTACTGCACGAAAGATGGCGTGCCGGTGGACGATCCTAGCGTCATTCTTCGCACCCGGACTTCGAACGCGCTCGATTTCGCCCTGCTGGTGCAAGGCCTGGTGACACTGCTCAAGACGTATGAATGCGCAGTACAGAGCAACGATGAGCCAACGCGCCGCGAGACGGCAGGCGCGATCTGGCAGGGTATATCCGCCGATCCCGAGCTCTTCCTGAACCGCGTCGATCTGCTGAGCGCTTACAGCATGATCGAGCATGTTTTCATCACGACCGATCCGCAGGGTCATGCCGCTTACGCGCTGCCGGGGCAGCGGCATGTGCAACTCCTGAACGAGTACCGGGTGCTGATCGAGCGGCTGATCAAGCCTTTGGGCGACGATTTCCCTCGGTTCCGGCCGGTTCAGGGCAGCTTTTCTCCGTTCGGCGTTGTCTTCGGCTTGCCATCCCATCTCATCGAGCACATGGCGCTCAAAGCCATCGAGCACGACGCCGAGACTCGATTCAGCCTGGAGGATGTTTTCGACGATGCTGACACCAGCGCGGCAAAACTCGCCTGGGTGAACGGCTGGCGGAAATTGCCGCATATCGCCCCCGAAGTGCAACAGTTGTACGCCTATCCCCACCAGTTCGCCGAAGAGGTCTACGCCCGCATCGAACAGGAGCTCCTGCGGAGCGATTCACCGCGAACCGGCCACCTCTATATCGATTCCAAGGCGCCCGCGATTCCGGAGCTGCCCGCGCGCTACTTCGTCACTTCGGACCTGCGCGAGGCGCGCCGCGAGGCGCATTTCCTTGTCAGCTATGAAGCTTCCGGCGGCTGGAACGCCCTTAAAAAGGAGCTGCTCACCGAGGTTCTCGGAGCAGGATGCGACGCCAGCGTTGTGGGTCTGCCGCCCGAGGCGGCGCAGGTGCTGCGACTCATGTGCACCGATCTTGTTACGGAGCACTCCGGCGCGAAAGATGGAAGATCAGGCTCGCCAGAAAGAGAACCAGGAAAATGAAGAATAGGATTCGGGCGATCTCAGCGGCGGCAAAAGCCACGACTCCGAATCCAAGGACGCCGGCTACCAGAGCGACCACCAGGAAGACCAACGCGTAATAAAGCATTGCTGCCTCCTTTCCTCTCTGCCGAAGGATTGCAGCTTGAATACCACTTCCAGAAACCGGCCTATTTTCAATCCGGCACGCATAAGGAACCGCGAAAAAATTGCAGAGAAGCCCGGCCGTGACGTTATCGGCTTCCGGTCACTGGATCGCCGGGGCGCCTGCCGGAGGCCACTCCGGCCAGCGGTTCCCGGCCGTGGCCTCAATCGCGATCGGTCCTGTGAGCGAGAATCCCGGAATAACGCCCGGAGGCGCCGGGCGGGGCGGCGGCTGGTGATCTGCGGTCGTCGTGCACCGCAGCTCATTCCATCCCACGTGACAGGTAACGTGCTTATAAAATGTCGGCAGATCTCCGTCTCCCCAGTCTTCGTGGAGGATATTGAATTTCAAGAGTTCGCCCTGCAATTCGAAATCATCCAGCGCTGCCATTGTGTACGGATTATCGCAGGCGCCGCACACCATCCCGCGCAGCTTCGTGCCCACTTTGCGGACGACGAAATACTGCTTCGGCGCGCCCACGCCAAAACCCAGCCAGACGCCGATGACATCCTTCTCAGTGAGCGATGTTTTCCAAGGTCCAGGCTGGATGTAGCGCGGAGCAGGCGCGCCCACGCCCTGTTGATTGACCCGCACCGCCGCGACCGGCGGGGCCTTCGGCAGCCGGGAAACGATCACCGGCAACGGATCCGGGCCGCGAGGATCTTTGATGAGGATCCGTTCGAACTTTCCGCCTCCTTTTGCGCCACTCGTCCCGCTTACGACGAGTCTCCCTTGCTCGAAACGCGCCGTGGCGCGATCCTGATAATCCGTGGCGCCATCTGCCTTGACGTGCGTTACGGTGAACCTGACTCCGCCCGAACCGAACGTGCCGTCGATAAAGGCAAGCGTGGTCGCATCCGCGCAATGCGTGCAATAAATCCCGCGTACCTGATCGCCGCGGATCGAAAACTCATAAACGTGTGCTTCCCCTTTGTCGGTTCTCCAGCCACCGCGATAATCGTCCGCGCTTTGAGCGGCGGCCGAGCAGGCGAGCCCCAGCAGCATTAATGTCATCCGAGCAGGCATCATCAAGAGCCAGTTTATATCCCGCCGATCCCGGCGAGGGCTCCTCTCCATACGCGTTGGGATGATTGAGCTTAGAAACGATTCCTCGATCGTTCGGTCCAGCGAGGCGGGGAAGCCTGCGATAACGCTCGGGATAGTGTGGGCAAGAAGGTGAGAAAAGGCTTGAATTCCGGCTGCGAGAGTGTAAGGATAGTTGTAGGTCGCAGTCCGCTGATTCTGGCTATTTCGCTTCGTCCGGTTAACCTACCTTCGTTCCGATCCTGCCGCGATTGACTCTGCAACTCGAAAAGGAAGATGAAATGAAGAATATTTTTGTTGGCAATCTCAGTTACGGAGCGACAGAAGACGCGCTCCGGTCGATGTTTGAAGGTTACGGAACGGTGGATCGTGTAAGCCTCGTCACAGATCGCGATACCGGACAGGCCCGCGGATTCGGTTTCGTTGAGATGAGTAACAACGCGGAAGCCGACCGTGCGATTGCCGAATTAAACGGCCGGGAATTGGACGGCAGAGCCCTGAACGTGAACGAAGCCCGCCCGAAAGGGGAACGCCCATCGGGGAGCCGGTTCGGCGGCGGCGGAAATCGCGGTTCTCGCAACCGTTGGTAACTGGCCAGCGCCTGGCGTGGCAACACCGCCGGGCGCTGATTGCCGTTTTTTTCACTAGCTGTCATACTCAAGAAGCCTCGACATCGAGAGTTTCGTCGTATCCGTAAGCGCTGGGCGTCCGTTCTCCCTTCAAGGTGACTGGAACTCATGGAAAACAGAACCAGCAGGCTGAAGTATGGCGCCGGCGTCTTGAATCTGCCTGCGGGCTCAGGCCCGCGAGGTTCCCGTCGCACATTACAGAAGCGCGGATCGCCTATCGAGTCATCCGGTTACGTAAAAGGTTTTGAAAGGAAAGACTTCTAAGTGCAACCAGCCGAGGTCACCGCCAGCATTCGTGAATTAATCGTTCAGTTGACCCGAGGCAATTGCTCCCAGGCCGAATCCATCGTGGATGATCTTTCATTGTTTTTGAAGGACGTCTTAAAATCTAAAGACGATCCGGCGAGTCCACAGATGCATCGCGCCCAACAAACCTTCTTTGCCATTGACGAGGCTCGCTTGATGCTTGCACAGCGGGATTTCCGCGCGGCTACCGCTGCGGCCCGCGATGCGGCGAAAGAATGGAAATAGAAACACACAGAATTCGCACAGGAGTGACTGCCGATGGCCGGTCGTGGACCACAGACTTTCAAGAAGCGACAAAAGGAACAGCAGCGTAAGGAAAAGCAGCAGGAGAAGCTTGCAAAACGCCTGGAGCGGCGCCAGCGCCAGAACTCCTCGAGCGAACCCGGAGCTTCCGGCGAGAATCCAGCGCAGTTTGTCGATCCGGAAACCACGGATTCAGCCTGACAGGGAGCTTCAAGTCACGATTTTTCTCGAAAGGCGCGATGATCTCACCCGCCTAGGCTGCAGCAGGCGGGCTATCGAAGTTTCGAATCAGCGGGAAAGCACGCGCAAAGCCTGTTCGGCGGCGGCGCGAGCATCCGGATCGGGCCCCTGAGCGGCGGCCGTCAGATGCTGGCGAGCACCGGCCGGGTCGCCTTGGCGCGCCAACACGACTCCCAGTTCCACTTGCGCGCGCCAATTACCGGGCTGGAGCCGAACTGCTTCCAGCAATTCGCGCCTGGCGCCCGGAAGGTCGCCCTTCTGCGCCAGCAGAGCTCCCCAGATTTCATGAGCGGGTGCGGATCCGGGAGCCGTGTCAACCGCCAGTTTGGCCTGCTTTTCGGCGTCGGACGGCCGGTTCGAATCGGCAAGCACGCGGGCATAGTCCACTCGGGCTTCTGCGCTGTCGGGTTTCAGGCGCAGACTCTCCTCCAGTTGGAACCGAGCTTCCGCGGTCTGCCCTTGCGCCGCCAGCGCGCGGCCCAGATTCAATCGCCACTCGGCGATGCCAGGCTGTATGCGGAGTGCGGCTCGAAACTCCTTCTCCGCAGCAGCCCGGTCGCCGACGCCCCATAGGACGAGGCCCAGATTGTTGTAAAGCTCGGGTATCTCGGGATCCAGAGTGATCGCTTTTTCAAGCGCGGATTTTGCCTCGGCTGCCTTGTCTTGTTGCCACAAGGCCCATCCCAGCCGGCCCCAGGCTCGCGGGTCGTCCGGAGCCAGCTCGGCGGCTCGCCGCAGTTTCGCTTCGGCCGCGGCCCACTGCCCGGCTTTCATCAACGCATCTGCCCATTCGATCAGCCGCGGCGCCGACTGCGGATCAAGCTGAGACGCCTGCTCGAAAAACGGGATGGCCGATGCGGTATTTCCGGCCGCCAGGAAGCCCTGCGCGAGTTCCGCGTAGTAGCCGGGGTCGGTTGGACGATATTTATCGATCGCGGCTGCCAACCGCGGCAGCCCCTTCCCGAGATTGCTTTGTTCGCGGACTTGTGCGACGGCGATGGTCAGGTCGTCGCTCGCGTTCGTGGCGAGTTTTGGCGGATAGTAGAGAACCACTTCTCCACGGTACGAATTCGTTTCGTCGCGTTCGCGTTTTTCCGCCAGCAGGTCTCCCGCCGCGGGCCGCTTCGTGATCCGATGTTCCGTCATCACGACATGGATCGCGTCGTCGGTGCGGCGCTTGGGCATGTGACAGCCGACGCAGTTCGCGGAAATTTGATGAGGGGCCGCCGCTGAGGCCTTCAGGCTGGACTGGTGGCAGTTGAGACACACCTGGTTGTAGTGGGCGGTTGCCTGCTGGCCGCGCGGGATGTCGTGAGGATTGTGGCAGGTGGTGCAGAGGAGCTTCCCCTGGCTCTTGCGAAAGCACTCCGACTCGCGGAACCGGTATGCGCCTTGGGCGATTTCAAAATTTCCGAGATTCCCTTGTTCGCGGTCAAAGGAGACTTTGTAGTCACCCAGGGGCTGCCCCGGCACATAAGAGAACGGGATCCGGTCGAACCGCACGACGGCGGTAGGCAGCTTCTGATTGGAGGTCTCCAGGTGACACTGGAGGCACACCTCCATTGCCCGCTCCGGATTCAATTTTTCTGGATTCACGATCGCGGCGCGAACCATTTCGACGGCTGCGCCGTTAGACGCTTTGTCCACATGATCCTGTCCGGGACCATGGCACCGCTGGCAGTCGATTCCTTCCGGCAGCGGCATGAGATAGGTCGCTTGGGACGCGTCCCGATGCGCACCCTCCGGAACCTTTGGGTATCCGTTGTGGCAGAACATGCACTCGTAATAGATCGGGCGCATGGAGCCCGTGTAGTCCGGACGATCGTAACCGGGATTCATCGCCCAGAAGCCGCCCTTTTCCGAGTACCATCCAAGGGGCAGTTCTTGCAGCGTGTTCCGCTCCGTCAGGTGCAAGAGGGTTCTCGAGTGGTTGCCGGAACCCAGTAGGTAGTCGACGCGCTTCTCGTCGACATTGGTCTCCTTGCCGTCGAAGCCCGTCTGCCAGCGGCGCTGAACCCAAGCGCCGTCCCGGAAGACCATACTAAAGTAGCTCTTCGAGGCTTCATGATAGAAGGGCTTCGCGGGAGCAGCCGCGCCCAGGTCTTTCTCGGACCGAACCTTCCGGAACGCGCGTCCCATCCCGGTCTTCTGGTACGTGGCGGCGATGTCGGAGTGGCAATCCGCGCATGCGGCCGGATCCGCGTAACCGGCGCCCGCCTGAGAGACCCGGCTGGATCGGGTAGCCGGCGGCCGGGTGAGCCACCAGGCTCCGACGCCAGCCAGCGCGAGCACGAACGCAGCCACCGTGAGGATAAATCGCGAATTTCTTGATTGCATCGGCGACCGCTAAGCTGGCCGTTCGCTTATCTGCGAGGACCTGAGAGTTGATTGTACAGGACCGCGCGAGCCGAACCATCAATTTCCTTTATAGAAGGTATCAACTCGAATCCATTGCTTCCTGGGCCCACTTAGGGTCAACTGGATCGATCAGGGAAAACTGCGCTTTGCCGTCTACGGCCGGCCACAGGTGGGTGGAGGCCAGATGGTTCCTTGAGTGGAAAGCCGGGCTTGCGAAGCCCAAAAGGGGTTTTTAGATGGAAGCACAAATTGAAGTAAATGGGGCACCCCGCCTACAATTTACGCGCCGCTCGCTGATCCTGCTCGCGTGCCTTTTCTGGGTTGCGCTGGCTGCGTATGGCCAGAACGGGTCTATTACAGGGACCATCATCGATCCCTCGGGTGCCGCGGTTGTGACCGGCTCCATCGACGCCAAGAATGTTGCGACCGGCGCGGTATTTCACAGCGGCGCATCCAACACCGGAAATTATGTCATCGCGGTCCCGGCGGGCACCTACGAGCTCACGGTGGACGCGCCGGGCTTCAAGAAATTTGTCCGTTCCAACCTGGAGGTCCAGACTGCGACCCAGACGCGTCTGGACGTGACGCTCGCGGTGGGAGCAGCGAGCGAGACGGTGACGGTCACCGAACAGACGCCGCTGCTGAAGACGGAAAGCGGCGAAATGAGCCACGTGGTCGACACCAACCAGGTGAACCAGTTGCCGCTGATCACCATTGGAGCCGGAACGGGCATTCGCGATCCATTGCAACAGATCGCTCTCCTTCCGGGCGCCTCGTATGCGTTCGGCGGCGCACAGGTGTTTGGCCAAACCGTTGTCGTAAACGGCATGCCGGTCAATAGCCAGACCATTCGTATCGAAGGTCAGGACTCGACGGGCAACATTTGGAAAGTTTCCCAGCAGAACAGCCAGGCTGGACTGGACGCCATCCAGGAAGTTGCGATTCAAACGAGCAACTTCGCAGCCGAGTACGGGCAGGCGGCCGGCGGTTATTTCAATTACACGATGAAGTCCGGCACCAATTCATTCCATGGCAGTGGCTTCGATTACATCGTGAATGAAGCGTTTAACGCTGGCCTGCCATTCACCGACCGCTGCGCGAACGACGGAGCTTATTGCACCAGTTCCGACACCCGGCAGCATGTTCGCAACCGCTTGCGGCGCACGGATTACGGGTTTACGCTGGGCGGACCGATTCGAATCCCCAAAATCTACGACGGAACGAACAAGTCGTTTTTCTTTGTGAACTTCGAACAGTACCGCACCGCCACCACCACTTCCAACCAATTGATCACCGTTCCCACCACGGCATACCGCAGCGGTGACTTCAGCGCGGCGCTCTGCAACTCTTATTCCGGCGGCACCCTGGACGGGACCGGCGGCGTTTGTACACCTTTCAAGGCCGTCACTCTGAACGGCCAGCCGGCGGTCGACCCCGTGGGGAACACTCTGGTACAGGGCCAAATCTACGACCCCTACAGCACCCGGCTCGTGAACGGATCGCAGGTTCGCGACCCTTACGTCAACAACAAGATGCCCGCCGCCGCCATGGATCCGGTGGCGCTCGCGGTTCAGAAGCTGATGCCTGCCGCGAATCTGCCGGGCTTCGTGAACAACTACCGAGTTCCGAACTACCAGAACTATACGCACACCACGGACCTGTCCTTCAAGTTCGATCAAAACATCAGCCCCACGATTAAAATCAACGCCTACTATTCCCAGTTGAACAACTTCTCACCTTTTGTGAACGGCCTGCCGACGCAGTTCGCCAATGCCGACACCAACAACTGGAACCACACCACCCGGGTCGGCTACGACCAAACCATCACTCCGACACTCCTTTTGCATATCGGAGTGGGGTACTTCCAAACCTCGCAACCGCACCTTGCCCCGCCTTTCGATCAGAGCACGATCGGGCTGAAGGGCTACCAGGCCAACCAGATCTTTCCCGACATTGGGGGTGTCGTCGGCGCGCAGGGCGGCTACAGCGGCGGACTGGGAGCTACCTTCAGCGCCATTGCGTATGAAGAGAAGCCGACAGCCACCACCAGCCTGACCTGGGTTCGCGGAAACCATACGATCAAGGCGGGCGGCGAATTTACGGGAGATGGCTACCCGACGCCGAGCAGTTGGCGCGTGAACGGAAACTTCAGCTTCGCCCCCGACCAGACGGCCAACCCCTATCAGAACGGGCTGGCCACTAGCGTGGCGAATCCGACCGGGTTCGCGTATGCCAGCTTCCTCACGGGCTTGCCTAACCTGCTGAACCTGAACGCTCCGAATAGCGCCAAACTGGGTTACCACTCGCTGGGTTTCTACGTGCAGGATACCTGGAAAGTGAGCCGCAAGTTCACGCTGGATTACGGCCTGCGCTACGATTACCAGACGTACATGAAGGAGCAGTACGGGCGCATGCAGAACGCATCGTTCGGCACCTTCGACTCCAAGCTGGGCCGCAATGGCGCGGTGCTGTATGGAGCCAGTTGCAACTGCGAGTTCTCGCACAATTATCCGTTCGCTTTCGGACCGCGTCTGGGCGGCGCTTACCAGATCGATGCCAAGACCGTGCTGCGCGGAGGTGTGGGTATTCAGTATGACGTGGCCCAGGCGCCCAACGGATTCTTGTACAGCGCCGCGGATTACTATCAGATCAACCCCAACGGCTACGGCATTAGCCCGATGCAGAACACGGCGAATCCGGCCCAGAACGGCCTCCAGGGCGGCAATCCTTATGCCGCGGGCAATCCTTTCGGCAACATCCCGATCGTCTGGCCGAATCTGGATCAGAATAAGTACCCGTATTACAACAACGGCATCGCCACCCCGGGGACACCCATCATTTTCTTCGACAACAACAATCGTCCTGGGCGGGTTCTTACCTGGAGCCTTGCCGTGCAGCGCGAGGTCGCAAGGAATCTGGTGGTCGAGGTCGCTTATGTCGGCAACCGCGGGGCCTATTTCCCGGCGCCTCAAATGGATCAGATCGCGCAAAATGGCCTCACTCCCGCGATGCTCCAGCAATTGGGAATCGACATGAACAGCGCCACCGATCGCGCACTGCTTACCAGTCAGGTGAGCAGCACCGCCGTACAGGCCCGTTTCCCTCAGTTCCGAATCGTAAACGTCAACGGCACGCCGACGGTCCCGAGCGTCTACCCTGGATTCCCGGCGAGCCAGCAGCTAGTTCAGGCGCTCCGAAGCACGCCGCAGTGGGGGGCGCTGAACCCGCAACTTGGACCCTCCATGGGCAAGACCTGGTACGATTCGCTGCAAGCGAAGGTCACCAAGCGCTACTCCCATGGGCTGACGTTCGATGCGAACTTCACTTGGGCGCACGCCATGGTCATCGGGTCCGCCTCCGATAGCACGTTCTTCCTGGGCGGTCAGACCACGGCCACGGACATCTACAATTTCAACAACAACAAACAGCTCAACCAATACGTCCGGCCCCTGGCTACGGTCGTCAGCTTTACGTATACGACTCCGGGATTGGGCGGAGCCAGCGGGCGCTCCATGAAAGTGCTTTCGACGGTGGTGAAGGACTGGCAGATCGGCTCGGTTCTTCGCTACCAGAGCGGCGCGCTGATCCCGAACCCCACATCGCTCAACCAACTGACCACCCAACTTGCGCGCGGGACCGGAAACTTCGGTCTGGGCGGTACGAACTTCTGGAACCTGACCGGACAGCCCCGGCTGACTGTCGATCCCAACTGCGGATGCTTCGATCCGCAACATGCGCAGGTGCTCAATACGGCGGCCTGGACCGATGCCCCCGGCGGGCAGTGGTCGACCAGTGCGCCGTTCTACAACAACTTCCGCTGGCAGCGTCAGCCTGCCGAATCGATGAGCCTTGCTCGAAATTTCCGTATGGGCCCGGAAGGCAGGTACAACTTGCAGGTCAGGATGGAATTCCAGAACATCTTCAACCGCACCTTCCTCTCGGCTCCGTCGACGGCGAACCCGAACGTGCCGATCGGTACAACCACCTACGTCGGCCAAGTGATCAACAATAACGGCTTCGGGAGTATTAGCACACTGAACGGATTTGGATCTCAGCCGCGCTCTGGACAAGTCGTTGCGCGGTTTACGTTCTAATCCCAGCGGACCTATCCGGCTGGTGGCCTAGGCCTCCGTCCGGCTTGCAGTCTCACGCGAATACCTGAAACGCCGGCGATTTTGTCGCCGGCGTTTTGCCTTGTAATAATC
>JBAIXM010000115.1:0-25859 GCA_037916615.1 Bryobacterales bacterium | reverse complement strand
CCGGAGACAACGTGCAGTTGGAAGTGGAGCTGATCACTCCGGTGGCCATGGACAAGGGGCTGCGCTTCGCGATCCGCGAGGGCGGCCGCACGGTGGGCGCCGGAACCGTATCGGAGATTTTGGAGTAGGAGGCGGATTTATCCGCCTCTATCAATATGGCCAGCTTAAAAGAGCGCATCCGAATTCGTTTGAAGGCGTACGATCACCGGGTCCTGGACCAGTCGACGACGGAAATCGTCGATACGGCCAAGCGCACCGGGGCAACGGTGGCGGGTCCCATTCCGCTGCCGACCGTGCGGAATCTGTACACCGTGCTTCGTTCGCCCCATGTGGACAAGAAGAGCCGGGAGCAGTTCGAAATCCGGACCCACAAGCGCCTGCTCGATATTCTCGAGCCGACGCAGGATACGGTGGATGCGCTGATGAAGCTGGATCTGCCGGCAGGCGTGGATGTGGAGATCAAGGCGTTTGGCAGAGGCAAATAAGTAGGGGCGGGACATGCCCCGCCCGGAGTTGGAAATGAGCCCAGGAATCTTAGGCAAGAAAATCGGGATGACCCAGGTGTTCCGGCCGGACGGCCAGGTGGTGCCGGTGACGGTACTCAAGGCGGGACCCTGCGTGGTGGTGCAGCGCAAGACGCCCGCTATCGACGGATACGACGCCGTGCAGTTGGGCCTGATGGAATTCGTAAAGAAATCGCGCATCAACAAGGCCACCGCCGGGCACTTGAAGAAATCGTCAGCCGAAGGCGTGCGGTTCCTGCGCGAGTTTCGCCTGGGCGAGGGATCGAACGGCGATCTGAAGCCGGGCGACCGCGTGCTGGCGGATGAATTCAAGCCCAAGGAAAAAGTGGACGTCATCGGAACCAGCAAAGGCCGCGGCTACGCGGGCTTGGTCAAGCGCCATCACTTCCGCGGCGGCGACGACACGCATGGCTCCATGTTCCACCGGGCCCCCGGATCGATCGGCGCGTCCAGTTTCCCGTCGCGCGTCTTTCCCGGCATGCGCATGTCCGGCCGCATGGGCACCGCGAACGTCACGGTGCGCAATCTGGAAATTATCGAGGTCGATGCCGAAGACAACGTGATCCTCGTAAAGGGCGCGGTTCCGGGTCCTAACGGCGGGTATGTCGTCGTCCGGAGGGCAAGAAAATAGCCATGCCTAGCGTAGACGTCGTCGATTTGAGCAACAACAAGGTCGGCACGGTCGACCTGGCCGATGCGGTTTTTGCCGCGCCGGTCAATGAAGCGCTGCTGTATGAAGCCGTCCGGCATCACCTGGCGGGCGTCCGGCGCGGAACGGCCAAGACCAAGACCCGGCACGAAGTGGCGGGATCCGGCAAGAAGCTGTGGAGGCAGAAGGGAACCGGGCGCGCCCGCATGGGTTCGATCCGCAGCCCTCTGTGGCGTCACGGCGGAACGGTCCACGGGCCGCAGCCTCGCGACTATTCCTACAAGCTGCCGCGCAAAATGCAATTGGGCGCCCTGCGCAGCGCTTTGTCCGCCAAGCTGCGCGATGGCGAGCTGCGCGTGGTGCGCGAATTCTCGGTCGGCGAGCCCAAGACCAAACTGATGCGCCAGACGCTCAAGGGGCTGGACGCTGCCCGCACGGTCCTGCTGGTGGATAACGCCGAAAACCGCAACCTTCAACTTTCGAGCCGCAATCTCGAGGGCGTGAAGCTGGTGGCCAGCCGCGACGTCAACGTGTACGATCTGCTGGGGCATCAGCACGTCCTGCTGAGCGAAGCTGCGGCAAAAAAACTTTCGGAGGGGCTGCAATGAATTCGTTGATGGATGTGATCAAGCGGCCCGTGGTGACCGAAAAAGGCGTCACCAAGAAAGACTCCGAGCGCACGCTGTGCTTCGAGGTAGCCGCCGAAGCGAACAAGACCGAGATCCGGCAGGCGGTGCAAACTTTATTCAAGGTCAAAGTCGCCGAAGTGCGGACCACCACGACTGCCGGCAAGCTGCGCCGGCGCGGGCGGTTTTCCGGATATCGTCCGGATTGGAAGAAAGCTTACGTGAAACTGAAGCCCGGCGAGAAAGTGCCGGAGTACGCGGAGATTTAACGCATGCCCGTAAAAACCTACAGGCCCACCACCGCGACGCGCCGCTTCCAGACGGTGGTCTCGCGCGAGGACATTACCAAACAGACTCCGGAAAAAAGCCTGGTGGTCGGCAAGCGCGGCACAGGCGGGCGCAGCAGCACCGGTCGCGTCTCTTCCCGTTTTCGGGGAGGCGGTCACAAGAAGGCCTATCGCCAGATCGATTTCAAGCGCGACAAGAAGGGAATCGCCGCAGTCGTCGCGGCCATCGAGTACGATCCGAACCGCAGCGCCCGCATCGCGCTGCTGCACTATGTCGATGGCGAGAAGCGCTACATCCTGGCGCCCGCCGGTCTCGAAGTCGGACGCAAGGTTCTATCGGGACCCGAAGCCGACATTTTGGTCGGCAATTCGCTCCCACTCAAAAACATTCCCGCCGGAACCGTGGTGCATAACATCGAGTTGAAGCCCGGAAAGGGCGGGCAGATGGCGCGCTCGGCCGGCGCGCAGGCTCAGCTTGTATCCAAGGAAGGCGACTACGCGCTGTTGAAGCTGCCTTCGGGCGAAGTTCGCAAAGTTCTGGTCGAATGCGCGGCGACCATCGGGCAGGTGGGCAACGTCGAGCACGAAAATGTGAGCCTGGGCAAAGCCGGGCGCAAGCGCTGGATGGGCAAGATGCCGCACAACCGCGGCGTCTCGATGAATCCTGTGGATCATCCGCATGGCGGCGGCGAAGGTAAAACCAGCGGCGGCCGTCATCCGGTGACCCCCTGGGGCCAGCCGACGCGCGGCTTCAAGACGCGTAACAACAAGCGCACCAATAAATTCATCGTGACCCGAAAGGCCAAGAAGCGGTAAGGAACAATGGGACGCTCACTGCATAAAGGACCGTTCGTGGATGATCACCTGATGGACAAGGTGAACGCCATGAACGAGAAGAACGAAAAGAAAGTGGTTCGGACCTGGTCGCGCCGCTCGACCATCGTGCCCGAGTTCATCGGCCACACGCTGGCGGTTCACAACGGCAAGAAATTCATCCCGGTGTACATCACCGAAAACATGGTGGGACACAAGCTGGGCGAGTTCTCGCCCACGCGGCAGTTCAAAGGGCACGGCGCCAAGGCCGCCGCGGCCGGACCGGGCGCTCCTGCGGGAGCCGCGCCCGCAGCCGCCGAGAAAACGGCCAAGCCGGCGTAAAGAGAGGACGAGGAAGACAAAACATGCAAGCCAAAGCCGAAGCCCGATACCTTCGAACCTCGCCGCAGAAGGCGCGCCTGGTGGTCGACTTGATTCGCGGCCAAAAGGCCGGCGACGCGATTCACATCCTTCGCACTGTCAACAAGCGCATCGCACCCTCGGTCGAAAAAGTTCTCCGGTCCGCCATCGCGAACGCTGAAAATCGCAACAACGATGTTGACGTCGACACGCTGGTGGTGACCGAGGCGTACGTGAACGAAGGTCCGCGCATGAAACGCATCCGCGCGGCTCCGATGGGGCGGGCGTACCGTTATCAGCGAAGAATGGCGCACATCGTGGTCAAGGTCGGGGATCTGCAGAAGGAGAGCGAGTAAGGAAATGGGGCAGAAAGTTCATCCATACGGATTCCGGCTGGGATTCACCAAGACCTGGCGATCGCGGTGGTTCGCCAAGCAGGACTACGCCCGGCTCTTGCAGGAAGATCTCGATCTGAAGAATTCGCTGCGTGACCGCCTGAAGGCTGCCGGCGTCAGCTCGATCGAAGTCGACCGGCCCGGCAACAAGCTGCGCATCACCATCCACACCTCCCGGCCCGGCATCATCATCGGCCGCAAGGGCGCCGAGATTGAAAAACTCAAGCAGGATCTGGCCAAGAAGACCAAGCGCGAAGTCTTCATCGATATTCAGGAAGTCCACAAGCCCGAGCTCGATGCGCAACTGGTTTCCGAATCGATTGCGCTGCAACTGGAGAAACGCGTGGCGTTCCGCAGAGCGATGCGCAAAGCCGTGGACTCCGCGCTGCGCTTCGGATGTAAAGGAATTAAGGTTCGCGTTTCGGGTCGGCTGAACGGCGCCGAAATCGCCCGCACCGAGTGGTATCTGCAAGGGCAGCTTCCGCTGCATACCTTGCGCGCCGATATCGACTTCGGTTTCAGCCAGGCGTACACGACTTACGGCGTGATCGGAATCAAGTGCTGGGTGTATAAGGGCGAGATTCTGCCCGGCGCGCAAGGCCGTGGTTTGCGTAATGAACCCGAGCCCCGGCGAGCACCCGCTCGGGAGCGCCGGGAGCGCCGTCCGCAAGTTGCGCCGCCCGAATCCGGAGTCGTTCAGCACACGCCCGGCGAAACGCCGCGCGGGTCCATGTTGCCGCCGATGGCCGCCCCGGTGCAACCGAGCTGGAAGCAGGAAGGAAAGCCCGAAGGCGAGCCCGCCGCCCCCGCAGCGCCGCCCGAAGGCGAGAAGAATTCGTAGGAGCCCAATCGCATGTTGATGCCGAAGAAGGTGAAGTATCGCAAACAGCAGCGCGGCCGCATGGCCGGCAAGGCCTGGCGTGGCTCGTCGCTGGCGTTCGGCGATTACGGATTGAAAGCCATGGAATGCGGCTGGGTCACCGACCGCCAGATCGAGGCCGCGCGCGTGGCGATGACGCGCTCGATCAAGCGCGGCGGCAAAGTTTGGATTCGCCTGTTTCCGGACAAGCCCATTACCAAGAAGCCCGCGGAAACCCGCATGGGCAAGGGCAAGGGCGCGCCGGAGCAATGGGTCGCCGTGATCCGGCCCGGGAAGATTTTGTTCGAGATGGAAGGCGTGGAGAGCGCCGTTGCCAAAGAGGCGATGCGCTTGGCCGCCGCCAAGATCGGGATTCCCACCAAGCTGGTGATGCGCGAGGGCCTCGAATAGGAGCAGGGAGCGAAACGAGGACTACATGAAGGAAAACGCCGAAAAATTCCGGGAACTGGACCAGGCGGAACTCGACAAGCAATTGCGCGAGGGTGCCGAGCAGATGTTCCGGCTCAGGTTCCAGATGTCGATGGGACAAACCGACGGGCTCAAGAAACTCCGCTCGCTGCGCAAGGAACGGGCACGCATTCTGACTGTGTTGAAGGAAAAGGGTTCGGCTCCTTCCGCGGCAGCAACGCCCGCGCCTCTGGTGACGAAGGTCGCGGCCCGGAAGAAAGCGGCACCGAAAGCCGCAGGAGAAAGCGCGCCCAAGGCCAAGGCCGCGAGAAAGAAGAAAGGCGAGTAACAGCCGATGGCGGAAACCACGCAAAGCAACAAGAACGAAAAAGTCGGTTCGGTGGTATCGGCGAAGATGGCCAAGACCATTGTGGTCGAGGTCATCCGGCGCGTGCCGCATCCTCTGTACAAGCGCATCATCAGCAAGCGCCGCAAGTTCTACGCGCATGACGAGCAGGGCCAGGCCAAGGTCGGCGACGTGGTGCGTATCGTCGAGTGCCGCCCGTTGAGCAAGTTGAAGCGCTGGCAGTTGAAGGAAGTGGTGCGCAAGGCGGTGCAAGTGACCACGGACCTGAGCGCGATCGGTATTGAAACCGGCCCCGAAAAGCGGGCCTCGAAAAAGAAACGGTAACAGGGTAGGGAATCAGGAGATACGACCATGATCGGGATGCGGACCATACTGGAGGTAGCCGATAACAGCGGCGCGCGCAGGCTTGCCTGCATTCTGCCGCGCGGCGGCGATCTCGGACTACGGGCCGGATTAGGCGACGTTATCACGGCCAGCGTGAAGGAAGCCGCGCCCGATTCGCAGGTAAAGAAGGGCAAGGTCGTCCGCTGTGTCATCGTCCGGATGCGCAAAGAGACGCGCCGCAAGGACGGAACCTACATCCGGTTCGATTCCAACGCCGCGGTCCTGATCAACGAACTCGGCGAGCCCGTCGGCACGCGCGTGTTCGGGCCGGTGGCGCGCGAACTGCGCGACAAGCGTTTTATGAAGATCGTTTCGCTGGCTCCGGAGGTGATCTAAGGCATGGCTCGCAAGATTGCACAGCGGCACCAGAATGAGCCCGTGCCGCCGGTGAAGATCAAAATCCGCCGGGAAGACACCGTCAAAGTGATCGCCGGCCGCGATAAGGGCAAAACCGGCCGCGTTCTTCAGATCGACCGCGAGCGGGGAAAGGTGCTGGTGGAAGGTGTCGGAATCGTCAAGCGGCACACCCGCCCGAATCCGCAGAGGCAGATCAAAGGCGGCATCGCGGAGAGGGAAAGCCCGATCGCGATCTCCAACGTCATGCTGCTCACTTCCGGCGGCCAGACGACCCGCGTGGGATTCCGTGTCGAAGGTGCCGGCGCATCGGCGCGGCGCGTCCGCTACGCGCGCAAGGGTGGAGAAATTCTGGATAAGAAGGCATAACACGAAGGCATAAACCATGGCAGCCAGGCTGAAAGAACATTATCAGAAGAAAGTGGTTCAGGCGCTGACCAAGGAGTTCGGCTACACGAATCCCATGGCGGTGCCGAAGCTCCAGAAGATTTCCCTGAACATCGGGCTGGGGGAGGCCACGCAGAACGCCAAGCTCCTGGACGGCGCCGTCAATGAGATGAGCCAGATCGCGGGACAAAAGCCGGTGATCACCAAGGCGCGGAAATCCATCGCTGCCTTCAAGCTGCGCGAAGGCAACTCCATCGGCTGCATGGTCACGCTGCGCGGAGACCGAATGTACGAGTTCTTCGACCGGTTGGTGAACGTATCGCTGCCGCGCGTGCGCGACTTTCGCGGCGTTTCGGCCAAGTCATTCGACGGGCGCGGGAATTACACTCTCGGCATTCACGACCAGCTTATTTTCCCGGAGATCGATTACAACAAGGTCGACAAAGTAAAGGGAATGAATATCTGCATTACAACCAGCGCCAGGACCGACGCGGAGGGACTGGCGTTGCTCAAGCATCTGGGGATGCCGTTCCGCACGCAGTAAGGAGATGAGAGCGCACAGGGCGCGGCCGGTTTCGACGTGCTCCGTTGTGCGCGGTTAAGAAAAGAGAACTATGGCCACTACCGCCAAAATTGCAAGAGACGAAATGCTGAGTCAGGCGAAGACCGCGCAGAAGCCCAAGCTGCGCTGCCGCCATCGCAACCGCTGCTTCCGGTGCGGACGCCCGCGCGGGTTCCTGCGGAAATTCAGGCTGTGCCGCATCTGTTTCCGCCAGTTGGCGCTCGCTGGAGAAATTCCCGGCGTGATCAAGGCGTCTTGGTAGGGGCTGGATAGTGATGCGAAGGAGTGTGAAGGAATGACCACAACCGATCCGATCGCCGACATGCTGACGCGCATTCGCAACGGATTAGCCGCGCGTCACCCCAAGGTGGACGTGCCGGCATCGCGGCTGAAGAGCGATATCGCCAAAATCCTTAAGGATGAGGGCTACATCGCCAACTACAAGCTCACCGAGGATGGATCCAAGAAATCCATCCGCATCTACCTCAAGTACACGCCCGGGAACATGCCGGTCATCTCCAGGATCGAGCGCGTGTCCCGTCCCGGGTGCCGCGTCTATGTGGGCTCCAAGAGCGTGCCGCGCGTGCTCGGCGGGCTGGGGATCAATATTCTGACCACGCCGCGCGGCGTCATGACCGGATCCGCCGCCCGCAAGGAAGGCGTCGGCGGCGAAGTGCTGTGTCACGTTTGGTAGCGAGGATTACGCGTTAACGGAGTTTCTATATGTCACGAGTCGGAAAAAAGCCGATCCCGGTTCCCAAGGGCGTGAAGCTCACCATCGGCAACGAGCTGGTGGTGGAAGGGCCCAAGGGCAAGCAAAGCGTTCCGATACCGCCCGGAATCACGGTACGCCAGGCGGACGGAAATCTGGAAATCGTTCGCGAAAGCGACCAGCATGCCGCCTTGCACGGTCTCACGCGCGCGCTGGCCTCGAATGCCGTCAACGGCGTCGCTACGGGCTTCACCCGCGAATTGCAGATTTTCGGTGTCGGCTACAAGTGCGAAGTCAAAGGACGCATCGCTACGTTCAACCTCGGCTACTCGCACCCCATCGAATTTTATCTGCCCGACGGTATCGACATGAAAGTCGAAAAGCCCGCCGGTAACCTGACGCCGCTGATTCTGACGGGGGGCGACCGGCAACTGCTGGGCCAGGTGGCCGCCAACATGCGCGCCCTGCGTCCGCCGGACCCTTACAAGAATAAGGGAATCCGCTACGCCAATGAGGCCCTGCGCAAGAAGGCCGGTAAGACCGGCGCAACGGGAGCAAAGTAATATGGCCCGCGAATCGAAAGCCATCATCCGCAAGCGCGTTCATAAGCGCATTCGCCTCAAGGTCTCCGGCAGCACCCAGCGCCCCAGGCTGGCTGTATTCCGCAGCGTCAAGCACATCTACGCACAGGTTATCGACGACAGCGTCGGGCACACGCTCGCCGCCGCTTCGTCGAATGAGAAAAGCAATGCCAAGAACGGCGTCAAAAACGGCGGCAATATTGCCGGGGCGAAGGCCGTCGGAAAGCTGCTGGCCGAACGTGCTAAGGAAAAGGGCGTGAAGTCGGTGGTGTTTGATCGCGGCGGGTATCTTTATCACGGCCGGGTGAAAGCCCTGGCCGACGCGGCTCGAGAAGGCGGCCTTCAGTTCTAGGCCCGAAGAGGATTTCAAGCGAATGTCTACAACCGCAGCAAAGCGCATCGAAGCCGGGGGCCTGAACCTCAAGGAGCAGGTCGTCTCCATCAACCGCGTGACCAAGGTCGTCAAGGGCGGCAAGAACCTGAGCTTCTCGGCTCTGGTCGTGGTCGGCGACCCGGGCGCACGTATCGTCGGATTCGGAACCGGCAAGGCCAAGGAAGTTCCCGCAGCCATTAAAAAGGGGATCGAATCGGCCAAGAAGAACCTTCGCAAGGTGAATGTTCTGGCCACCACCATCCAGCACCCGGTCCTCGGCACGTTCGGCAGCGGCAAGGTTCTGCTGAAGCCGGCGCCGGAAGGGACCGGCGTCATCGCCGGCGGGCCGGTGCGCGCCGTCATCACCGCCGTGGGGATTCCGAACGTGCTGACCAAATCCATCGGTTCGCACAACCCGCACAACGTGGTGAAAGCCACGATCGATGCGCTCGAGCAACTGCGCGATAAGAAAGCCATGGCAGAGCTGCGCGGCCTCGAGGAAGGAAAGGTGGGATAATCTTATGCCGGGGAAAATCAAGATCAAGCTCGTACGAAGCCCAATCTGCACGCCCGAAAAGCACAAAGTCATCGTGCGGGCGCTGGGGCTCAAGAAGATCAATCGCGTCGTGGAACGCCCCGATACGCCGGCATTTCGTGGCATGGTGAAGAAAGTTCCGCATCTGCTGGAGATCGTGGAATAAGGGCGGAAACGCAAGCCTAAATTTAAGGAAGGACGCATGAACCTCAGTCAACTCAAACCGCCCAAGGGTCAGAAGCACAAGAACCAACGCATCGGCCAGGGCATGGGTTCGGGCCGTGGAAAATATTCCGGCCGCGGCGCCAAGGGCGCCAAGTCCATCTCCGGATACTCCCGGATGCGCGGATTTGAAGGCGGCCAGATGCCTTTGCACCGCCGCTTGCCCAAGCGCGGATTCACCAACATTTTCCGGAAAGAATATGTGGTCGTGAACCTGGGTCTGCTGGACAGGCTGGAGGGCGATTCGTTCGACCCCGGCAAGCTGCTGGAGCTGGGCGTGATCCGCAAGCTCAAGGAAGGCGTCAAGATCCTCGGCTCGGGCGAACTCAAGCGCAAGATTCAGGTGAAGGCGCACCAGTTCTCGAAATCCGCCCTCGAAAAGATCCGGGCTGCGGGCGGCACAGCGGAAGTCATCGGCGGAGAAAGCGCGCCGGCTCCTGCGGCCAAAGCCCCTGCCGCTAAACCCGCGGCCAAGCCCGCGGCCAAGCCCAAGGCCGCCCAAACACCGCAAGCCGAAGCTGGCGCCGAACAGCCGGCCCGGAAGCCCAGGCAGCCGAAGGCAACCACTAAAAAAGAAGAGAAGTAGCCATGAAATTTCTCGAAGCGATCGCAAACGTCTTTCGGATTCCCGATCTTCGGAAGCGCGTCTTGTTCACGCTGGCGATGCTGGCGGTGTACCGCGTCGGAGGTCACCTGCCGATTCCGGGTGTGGACGCGAATCGCTTTCAGGAGTTCATCCAGCAGAATCAAGGCACCGTCTTCGGATTCTTCGATCTGTTCAGCGGCGGGACTTTTAGAAGGTTGACGATCTTTGCCCTGGGCATCATGCCCTACATCACTTCGTCGATCATCCTGCAGTTGCTGACCGTGGTGGTCCCCACGCTCGAAAAACTCCAGAAAGAAGGCGAGCTGGGGCGGCGCAAAATCACCCAGTGGACCCGGTATCTGACAGTGATCCTGGCCATGATCCAGGCCTTCGGTATCGCCAGCCTGTTGCAGGGCTCGCAGCAAGGCTTTGTGCGCTCTCCGGGAATCGGCTTTACTCTGATGACGGTCCTTACGCTGACCGCAGGCTCGGCTTTCATCATGTGGCTGGGCGAGCAGATCAGCGAACGCGGCATCGGAAACGGAATGAGTTTGATCATTTTCACCGGCATTGTGGTGAACCTGCCCTCAGCCGTCGTGGAAATCGTCCAGAAAGTCCAGAACGGCGATTGGCCGCTGATCCAGGTGGCCATTATCGTGATCATGATGATCGCGGTGGTCGCCTTCATCGTGCTCGTGGAACGCGGCGAGCGCCGTATTCCCGTCCAGTACGCCAAGCGCGTCATCGGCCGGAGAATGCTGGGCGGCCAGTCCACGCACATGCCGCTGAAAGTCAACGCGGGCGGCGTCATCCCGGTGATCTTCGCCAGTTCGCTGCTGGCGTTTCCGCTCACCGCCCTGCAAATCGATTTTGTGAAGAACAGCCCGGTGCTATCGGGTATGCTTTCGGCCATCAGCGGGGCCTCCCCTCTGTACTATCTGCTCTACACGCTGCTGATCATCTTCTTCTGCTTCTTCTACGTCTCGATCATTTTCAACCCCAATGAGGCCGCCGACAACATGCGCAAGTACGGCGGATTCATCCCCGGAATCCGGCCCGGAAAGAATACAGCCGAGTACATGAACAAAATCCTGACCCGGATTACGGTGGTCGGCGGCCTGTATCTTTCGGTGCTCTCGCTGCTGCCCCAGATTATGATCCAGGGCATCAAGCTCCAGCGGCTGCCGCTGGTCGGAAACTGGATCGATGCGTATTTCCCGCGCTGGCTGCTCGACGGCCTGGGCGTGACCTTCTTCTTCGGTGGAACTTCGCTGCTGATCGTGGTCGGCGTGGCCATGGACACCATCAACCAGATCGAAGCGCAACTGATCATGCGGCACTACGAAGGATTTACGCCGCGGGCCGGGCGGATTCGGGGCCGCCGCAGCAGCGTCTGACCTTCTGAATGCCTCGGCTCTGCCTCATTTTGTTCGGTTCCCCGGGTTCGGGCAAAGGCACCCAGGCGAAGTTCCTGAAGGAATCGTTTGGATTGGCGCACATATCCACCGGCGATATGCTGCGCGAGCGGGTCGCCTCCGGCGATGCCGTGGGGCGGGCAGTGGCTTCGCTCATGCAGGCCGGAGAGCTGGTGCCGGACGAGACAGTCAATCGTCTGGTGGAGGAGCGGATCGAGCAGCCGGATGCGGCAAGCGGCTTTATTCTGGATGGTTACCCGCGTACGGTGCAGCAGGCGAGGCTCCTGCTGGAGCTGTTGGCGGTCAAGCCGGTCCGGACCGTCGTGGTCCACTTGGAAGTGGACTATAATGTTATTATTGCGCGTATCTCCGGCCGCCGGCAGTGCCCCGCTTGCGGGGCGTTGTACGGGGTAACGTCGAGCGTGCCAAGAAATCCCGGGATTTGCGATAACGACGGAACAAGTCTCGTGGTGCGCGAGGACGATCGCGAAGAGGTGGTTCGGGAAAGATTGCGGGCTTACGAGCAGCAGACGGAACCGGTGCTGGCGTTCTTCAGGAAATCCGGAGTGCCCTGTTGGGACGTGCCGGCCGGGGATCTGCCTCCGCAGGCCATCGCCCAGCGGATCGAAAGCCTGGTCCGGAAAGAGCGCGGCGAAGCAGCATGATCGTGCGAAAGAACATGGCCGAGCTCGAGAAGATGCGCTGTTCCGGACTGCTCGTCTGGAAGATTCTGGACCAGCTCCGCGGCATGGTGAAGGAAGGGGTCTCCACGTACGATCTGGAAGTGACCGCCGAAAAGATGATGGTGGATGCCGGCGCGCGGCCGGCCTTTAAGGGCTATTCGACCCCGGCGGCGGGAACCAAGTTCCCGTTTGTGCTGTGTACTTCTGTGAATGACGAGATCGTGCACGGGATGCCCTCGCAGAAAAAGATTTTGAAGAACGGCGATCTCATTTCGATCGACACTGGCGTGCAGTTAAATGGCTACTACGGCGATTCGGCGATTACGGTCGGTGTAGGCGAGATCTCGCCGGAGTCGAAGCGCCTGATCGAAGTGACGCGGGAAGCGCTGGAATTGGCGATCGAGAAAGCCCGGCCGGGAAACCGGCTGTTTGACATTTGCGGGACCGTTGAGCGGCACGTGACCGGCAACGGATTTTCCATTGTTCGCGAATTCGTGGGTCACGGCATCGGCACGCAAATGCACGAAGAGCCGCAGATCCCCAATTACGTGGACCGGCGCGGGGAAAATCCGCGGCTGAAGGAAGGCATGGTTCTGGCCATCGAGCCCATGGTGAACGCCGGAAAGCCCGGCAGCCGGGTCCGGCCGGATAAATGGACCGCGGTGACCGAGGATGGGAAAAATTCAGCTCACTTCGAGCATACGGTGGCGATCACGGCGGAGGGCCCATGGGTGCTGACCAGGCCGTGAAATCGGCAGTTGTAGCGGAAGTCGTGGAGTTGCTGCCCAGCGCCGCTTACCGGCTGCGCCTGGAGAACGAAGCGAGCGTGGTCGCCCACGCGGCGGGATCGGTCGTGAAGAATTTTTTGCGGTTGCGGGCGGGCGATCGGGTACGTGTGGAGCTTTCCCCGCGCGATAAGACCCGCGGCAGGATTGTGGAGAAACTATGAAAGTCAGGGCATCAGTCAAGAAAATGTGCGATAAGTGCAAACTCGTGCACCGCAACGGCGTCGTGCGCGTGATTTGCTCGAATCCCAAACACAAGCAGCGGCAGGGTTAAGGAGAAGGTATATGGCGCGTCTCGCAGGTGTGGATTTGCCCGCCAAGAAACGGACCGAAGTCGGTCTGACCTACATTTACGGAATCGGGCGCACACGCAGCAAATCGCTGTGCCACCGGGCCGGTATCGATCCCGATAAGAAGGTCGCGGATCTGACCGAGGACGAAGTCAACCGGATCCGCCAGATTCTGGAAACCGAGGGCGCGGTGGAAGGAGATCTTCGCAAGGAAGTCTCCATGAATATCAAGCGCCTGATTGAGATGGGCTCGTATCGCGGCTTGCGGCACCGCCGGGGGCTGCCCGTCCGCGGTCAGAGGACCCACACCAACGCCCGCACCCGCAAGGGCCCGCGGCGCGGCACAGTGGCCAACAAAAAGAAAGCAAGCGCCAAGACTTAAGGATCGGGATACATGGCAAAAGCAGCGGCAAAAACCGGAAAAAAGAAATCCTTCAAGAAGAAGGAAAAGAAGAATGTCCCCGTGGGCATCGTGCACGTGCAGGCGTCCTTCAACAACACGATCATCACCATTACGGATACTGTCGGAAACGTGCTCGCCTGGTCCAGTTCGGGATCGCTGGGGTTCCGCGGATCGCGCAAGGGCACTCCCTACGCGGCGCAGCAGGCTTCGCTCACGGCCGCGAATAAGGCCAAGGAATCGGGATTACGCACGGTGAACGTCAACGTCAGCGGTCCGGGAGCGGGCCGCGAATCGGCGGTCCGGGCACTGTCCACGGCTGGTTTGGAAGTTCGGGCGATTCGGGATCGCACACCGATCCCGCACAATGGATGCCGCCCGCCGAAGAAGCGCAGAGTTTGAGTTGTAGGAGGCGGGCTTGCCCGCCTCGTGTAAGCAGGACGAAGGCGCTCGGCGCCGTAAACTGCACCTACTGAATAGAAGTACCAGGGAGGTTTGATTTGGCACGATACATTGGCCCCGTTTGCCGGCAATGCCGGCGCGAGGGGATGAAGCTGTTCTTGAAAGGCGAGCGCTGCCACACCGAAAAGTGCGCCATCGAGAAGCGCAACTTCGCGCCCGGCCAGCACGGCAAGGATCGCAAGCCCAAACTGGTGGGCTACGGCCTGCAGCTTCGCGAAAAACAGAAGGCCCGCCGCTATTACCAGTTGCTCGAAGGCCAGTTCCGGAACCTGTACGAGAAGGCTCTGGTCAAGAAGGGCGTCACGGGCGAGCAGATGCTCAACATGCTCGAACGCCGGCTGGACAACGTGATTTACCGGATGGGCTTCGGCACATCGCGCGCCCAGGCCCGTCAGTTGGTCCGCCACGGACACATCAACGTGAACGGCCGCCGCGTGGATATCCCTTCCTTCTCCGTGAAGCCCAATGACGTCATCGAAGTCCGCGAAGGCAGCAAGCAGAACCCGACGATCCTGCACGCGCGCGACGCCACGGCGCACGCGCCCAGCCCCAACTGGCTGGAAGTGGATCGCGAAAATCTTAGGGCCAAGGTGCTCGGATCGCCCAAGCGCGAAGACCTGGTCCAGATTCAGTTGAACGAGCAGCTCATCGTCGAATTGTATTCGAAGTAAGAGGCCACCATTATCATGTTTAAAGGATTCCAGAAACCAAAGCGGTTAGTCGCCAATACGGAAACGCTCACGGACCGGTATGGGATGTTCACCGCCCAGCCCTTCGAGCGCGGATTTGGGTCTACCATCGGAACCGGCCTGCGGCGCGTTCTGCTGAGTTCGATTGAAGGCGCCGCGATCACTGCGGTGCGCATCGAAGGCGTGGCCCACGAATTCAGCCCGATTCCCGGCGTGGTGGAAGATGCCACCGATATCATCCTCAACCTGAAGCAGGTCCCCTTCAAGATGATGACCGAAGGCATGCGTACGGTCCGCCTGAAGGTCGATTCGCCCGGAGAAGTGCTCAGCGGCCAGATCGAAACCGACGCCGACGTGGAAGTGCTGGATCGCAACATGCACATCGCCACCATCGGCGAGGGCGGCAAATTGTCCATCGAGATGCGCATCAAAACGGGCCGCGGCTACGTCGGTGCCGACCGCAACAACGATGAGGATCTGCCTGTCGGCTACATTCCCATCGACTCGGTGCATTCGCCTGTTCGCAAAGTCAACTATTCGGTCGAAGCCGCCCGCCTGGGCCAGATGACCGATTACGACAAACTCACCATCGAAGTCTGGACCAACGGCGCGATTTCTCCCGCCGATGCAATCGGCCAGGCCTCCAAGCTGCTGAAGGATCACATGGCCATCTTCATCAACTTCGAGGAGCTTCCGGAAGCCGCCGAGGAGCCCGCTGAGCGCGCCATGAGCCAGATGAACGAAGTGCTCGGCCGCTCTGTCGAAGAGCTGGAACTGAGCGTCCGTTCCTACAACTGCCTGAAGAACGCCAACATTCAGACCATCGGCGACCTGGTCCAGAAGACCGAAGCCGAGATGCTCCGCACCAAGAATTTCGGTCGGAAATCGCTGAACGAAATCAAGGAAATCCTGGGGAGCCTGGGCCTGAGCTTCGGAATGAAGTTCGATTCCCAGGGCCGGCTGATCGCTCCATCCGGGGCGCCTGCGATGGTCGGTGTTGGAGACACCGAGGAGCCCGAAGAAGCCGAGGAGCCGGAAAGCGAGGCCCCGTTAGCCGAATAACGCGCGGGACAATACAATGCGACACAAGAAATCGGGATATAAACTCAAGCGCGACATCGGTGCGCGCAACTCCCTGCTCAAGGGTCTAGTGACCAGCGTGATCGAGAATGAACGTGTCGTCACTACCGTTCCCAAGGCCAAGGCGGTTCGCCCGCTGGTCGAAAAAATGATCACGCTCGCCAAGCGCGACACGCTGCACACGCGCCGCCAGGCCGCCGCGTTTCTCGAAACGCCCGCCGCGGTGAAAAAACTCTTCGATAAGCTCGGGACCCGCTTCGGCCAGCGCAACGGGGGCTACACGCGCGTCGTGCGCCTGGGCTTCCGTAAAGGCGACGGCGCCGAGCAAGCCATGCTCGAGCTGGTTGGGTCCGAACTCGTCAAGCGCGCCGCCGAACGCGCCAAGCGCCGCGAAGAACGCCTCAAAGCCATGCAGCAGGGCCGCGAAGAGGGCGAGGGCGAAGAGCCCAAAGAGTAGGAGGCGGGCTCGCCCGCCTCTCTTACAAGCCCGCAGCTTCCGCAATCGGTTGAACGTCCAGCGCGGTCCTAAGCCGCACCACCTCGCCGATCACCCAAATCGCCGGGGCTGCGACCTGCACTTCCCCGCGCGCCACCTCTTGCAGCGTCGCTTCGCGCACGCGCTCCCGTTCCGTCGATGCGAATTGCAAAAACGCCACCGGATCGTCCGCCGGACGCCCGCCGTGAATCAGGCATTTCGCGATCGCCGCGCGATGCTCCACGCCCATCAGCACCACCAGCGTTCCTCCGTGCCGGAACGCGGGCCAGTCCACTTCTTTGAGCGCCTGCCGGTGGCCCGCCAGCACGGTGAACGATGGCGACACGCCCCGGTGCGTGAGAGGAATGCCGGCGAGCGTCGGCGCCGCCGTCACCGCCGATACGCCGGGAACCACCTCCACCTCAAAACCGTGCCGCATAAGGAACTCGATTTCCTCCGCTCCCCGCGCAAAGACGAGCGGATCGCCGCCCTTCAGCCGCACGATCGGTCCGGCGGCGTCGCGCAGGCGCAGATACCACGCGTAAATCTCAGCTTGGATCTCTTCCTGCTGTCCGCGCTTCCGGGACGCCTGAATAAAGGTGGCCTGAGGACTGGCCAGCGCCAGAATCTCGGCGCTCACCAGCTTGTCATAAATGACCGCTTCGGCCCGCGATAAAATCTTTTCCGCTTTCCTCGTCAGCAGGTCGGGATCGCCCGGGCCGGCCCCGACCAGATACACCTTCGCCCTCTCTGCCGGCATGACACAACTCCTTAGAACACGGAAGCCCGCGGAGTAGCTCCGCAACCACGGCGTAGGTGCCGACGAGGGCGAAACACGAAGCAAAACCCGGTTCGCAGGCTGGACTCAGTATAAGCACGCCGGAATGCAATTGGAAGTAGAAGTTTCTTATGGGTCCAATAACGAAATTCACCACTTGAGGCCGGAAAACATCACAATGTCCGCGTCGTGCCCCACGAGCCCGTGGCGGCTGACCACCACGTCCCCCTTCGCGTCCACGTCCGGAGACTCGTAGGTCTGTTCGCCGAACGTCAGTTGCGTCAGTGAGTCGCGATCGCTGCGGGGGACGAACCATAGCTCGCCGCGCGTCGATACGATCAATCCCTTATTGTCCGGAGTCCACGCGAATCCTTGAACGGCTAGATCCGATGCCCGAACGGGCGCGCCACCCGAAGAATCGATCACCATCACACTCTGACCCTGGAGGTACGCGATTTTCTTGCCGTCCGGCGACCATCGCACGTTTGAATAAGTCCCGTCGCCCGCCAGCTTGGCGATGCCATGTTCCCCCGCCACCAACTCCACCGCTCCATCTGCGCGCCGGAAATACGCCAGGCTCCCGTCACGGTCCCTCAGATCGCCCGGGCCCAGCGCAGGAACCCCCCGGATTCTGCCACCCGCGAAGTAAATCAGGTTGTTGGAATCAGCCGACCACCGCGGACCGTAATGATCCGCGTCCTCTTTTGTAATCGCCTGTGGCGATCCGCCGGAAACCTGCTGGACCCAGATCTGCCTCCTGCCGTCCAACATCGCCACGAACGCTACCTTCGTGCCGTCCGGTGAAATCGCCGGCTCTTCCTCCGCGCCCGCCATGTCCGTCAGCCTCTTGACCGTAACAACCTGCTTCGGCGCGCGCCGAATCATTGCCGCATGAATTACGTATCCGGCCAAGCCCGCACACAATCCGACCGTCACGGCCAGCGCCCAGGGCACTCGCGAACGCGGCGCGGCTTCGCGTGGCGGCTGCATAGAAACTCCAATTATCGCCGGATTTGATACACTGCCTCTCGATGAAACTGAGAAATTTCCTCTTCCTCCTTCTGGCCGCTCTTTCCGCGCTCGCCCAGAGCAAGCAAGCCAAGCAGGCCAAGCAGGCCAAGACTGATTGGAACGCTCCCTTTCCGCCTCACAAAGTGATCGGAAACATCTACTACGTCGGCTCCGCCGAGCTCGCCAGTTTCCTCATCACCACCCCCCAGGGCCACATCCTCATCAACAGCGATTTTGAAAGCACCGTCCCAGTGATCCGCGCCTCCGTCGAGAAGCTCGGCTTCAAGTTCTCCGATATCAAAATCCTGCTCGGCAGCCACGCCCACGGCGATCACATGGAAGGCGATGCCATGGTGAAGGAACTCACGGGCGCGCGCGTGATGGCCATGGAGCAGGACGTGCCCTGGCTCAAGAAGATGACGCCGGGCGGCAAGCCTCATCCGATCGATCGTGTTTTGAAAGATGGCGACCAGGTCACTCTCGGCAACGCTACGTTGACTGCGCACCTCACTGCCGGTCACACGCCCGGGTGCACCACCTGGACCACCAAAGCCGAGGAAAACGGAAAATCCTACAACGTGCTGATCGTTTGCAGCGTCGGGATCAACCCCGGATACGTGCTTGTCGGAAACAAGGACTATCCGTCGATCGCCGACGACTACGCGCGCAGCTTCAAAACGCTGCGGGCCATGCCCGTTGACGTCTTCCTGGGCGCGCACGGATCGTTCTACGGCTTGCAGGCCAAGTACGCCAAGCTTCAGCAGGGCGGCGCGAACCCGTTCATCGATCCGGCCGGGTTCAAAGCCTATCTCGACGAAAAAGAGAAAGCTTACACCACCGAACTCGCTGCCCAGAAGGCAAAGCAGTAGGCCTTATGCCCAATCCAGAATCGGTCGCCCAATTCCGAGCACAGCTTCGCGGCGAACTGATTGAACCCGGAACCCCTTCCTACGATCAGGCCCGCAGAGTCTACAACGGCATGATCGATAAAAGGCCGAGCCTCATCGCGAGGTGCGCGGATGTGGCCGACGTGATCGCCGCCGTGAAATTCGGACGATCCAGCGGCCTGCGCGTCTCGATCCGGGGCGGAGGCCACAACGCCGGCGGACTCGGCATCGCCGACCATGCGCTGACCATCGATCTTTCCGGCATCAAATACGTCTACGTCGATCCGGCGACCAACACGGTCCGCGTCGGCGGAGGATGCGTCTGGGGCGACGTGGATCATGCCACGCACGCGTTCGGCCTGGCGGTTCCAACCGGCATCGTTTCCACCACCGGCGTCGGCGGGCTGACGCTCGGCGGGGGCCTGGGCCATTTGACGCGCCGGTTCGGTCTGACCATCGACAACCTGCTCGCCGCGGATGTGGTGCTGGCGGACGGAAGTTTCGTCACGGCGAACGCGGAACAGCACCCCGACCTGTTCTGGGCCCTTCGCGGCGGAGGAGGCAACTTCGGCGTGGTCACTTCGTTCCTGTTCAAGGCCCATCCGGTGGACACCGTCTTCGCGGGTCCGATGTTTTGGGACCTCGATGAAGGCGCCGACGTGATGAAGTTCTACAGCGAGTTCATCGCCGCGGCTCCCGAATCCGTCGGAGGCTGGTTCGCGTTTCTCGCGGTGCCGCCGGCCCCATTGTTCCCCGAATCTCTGCATTTGAAGAAAGTCGCCGCGATCGTTTGGTGCTGCACCGCGCCTCCCGAGGAAGCCAACCGCCTGCTCGACCCGGTGCGCCGCTTCCGCAAGCCCCTCCTCGATGCTGTCGGTCCCATGCCCATGCCGGCATTGAACAGCCTCTTTGACCCGCTGATGCCACCGGGCTTGCAATGGTACTGGAAGGCCGATTTCGTGAAAGAGCTGAGCGACGCCGCGATCGCCGAGCATGTGAGGTGGGCCAAGACGATTCCGACCCCGATGAGCACCATGCACCTGTATCCGGTAAATGGCGCGGCGCATCGCGTCGGCCCGAACGAGACCGCCTGGAGCTACCGCGATGCCGTCTGGAGCCAGGTGATCGTGGGCATCGACTCCGATCCCGCCAACCGCCAGAAAATCACGGAGTGGGCTCGCGGCTACTATGACGCCCTGCATCCCTACGGAGCCGGCGGCGCATACGTCAACTTCATGATGGAGGAAGGCGAAGACCGCGTCCGCGCCTCGTACCGCGATAACTACGACCGCTTGGCGCAGGTGAAGGCCCGCTACGATCCCGACAACTTCTTCCGTGTGAATCAGAACGTCAAACCGGCCTCGGCCGCCACGGCGTAGATGCTTCACTGGCTTCGTTAAACTGATTCCATGGACCTCGCCCCAGGCGCCCGGCTCGGCCCCTACGAGATCACCGGCAAACTCGGCGCCGGAGGCATGGGCGAAGTCTGGAAGGCGCGCGACACCCGCCTCGACCGCACCGTCGCCATAAAAGTCTCCGCGGAAAAATTCAATGAGCGCTTCGAGCGCGAAGCCCGGGCCGTCGCCGCGCTGAATCATCCGAACATCTGCCAGCTTTACGACGTCGGCCCCGACTATCTGGTCCTCGAGTACGTCGAAGGCTCTCCGGTTGGCCCTGCCGGCAGCACGCGCAAGCTACTCGACGTCGCCGTCCAGATTGCCGACGGAATGGCTGCCGCACACGCCGCCGGATTCGTGCACCGCGACCTCAAGCCAGGCAATATTCTCGTCACCTCCGACGGGCGCATCAAGATTCTCGATTTCGGCCTCGCCAAAGTTCTTGCGAAGCCACAGAGCAGCGATGCGACCCAAGCTCTGACGCTCACCGATCCCGGCATGGTGGCGGGCACGCCGAACTACATGAGTCCCGAACAAGCCAGCGCCTCGCCCGATATCGATGCTCGCTCCGATCAGTTCGCTCTCGGCCTGATTCTGTACGAATTGGCGACCGGCAAGCCGGCGTTCAAGCGCCCCACCGCGGTCGAAACGCTCACCGCCATCATCCGCGAAGATCCCGAGCCACTCCCGCAATCGGTTCCCGCGCCCCTGCGCTGGATCATTCACCGCTGTCTCGCGAAGGAACCGCGCGAGCGCTACGAATCCAGCCGCGATCTGTATCTCGAACTCCGCAGCGTTCGCGATCACTTGTCGGACACCTCGACGGCGGCGCAACCTGCCGTTGCTGGACCACCCAAACGAAAAACTCCCCGGCCCGTCATAACCGCCTTCGCGGCCGGAGCCGCACTGGCGGCGATCGCCGTCTTCTTCCTGCGCCCTGCACCCGCGCCTCGCGCCGCGCTCCGGTTCACGCCGTTTTCGTTCGAGCAGGGCGGCCAGAGCAGCCCCGTCTGGTCGCCCGACGGAAAGGGCGTCGCCTTCGCGGCGAGTCAGAAAGAGAACGAGCCATCCCAGATCTACGTGCGATACATCGATTCCCCCGCTTCGTCCCAGATCACGCATCTTGCCGAGGATGCTATTCCCATCGCATGGACCACTTCCGGGCGGATCGTCTTCCGCTCTGTACATAAGCCCGCCGGGCTTTGGTCTGTATCCCCCGTGGGCGGAGAACCCGAGCCCCTCCTGCCAGATTTGAGTCGCTCTGCTGTCGCACCGGACGGGTCCGCCGTGGCACTCTTCCGAAGGAACAATGACGGCATTGTCAGCCTGTGGATCAACGCTCCTCCCGGCGATCCCCCCAAACCGTACCAGCCAGCCCCCTTCGCCGGCCGCACCATCTTCAACGCTCCGCAATTGGGCTTCTCGCGGGACGGAAAGCAGATTCTCCTGATCCGCAACGCCGCAGCAAGCGAGGAGTTCTGGCTGATGCCCTATCCGGCCAACTCTTCCCAACCGCCCCGGCAGATTCTCAAAGGTTTTCCCAGTTTCAGCGGAACCCCAACGTTCTCCTGGATGCCAGATAACCGGCGCATCGTGATCTCCGCCGCTGCCGCCCCCGGCGCGCCGAATCAGCTCTATATCGCCGACACCGTCTCCGGGAATTACGAAGCGCTTTCCACGGGAACCACGTCACAGGTGCAGCCCGCGGTCTCCCCCGACGGAACCAGGCTCGTTTTCTCGGAGCCCTTCAATAACTACGACATCATTTCGCTGGATCTCGCGACGCTCGCTGTGACGCCTGTGATCGCCACGCAGCGCAGCGAGCAAATGCCCGCCTGGGCCGCGCGCGATCCATCTTTGATCTACGTGACCGACCGCAACGGCGGCATGGAAATCTGGTTGCACAAATCCGGTCAGGCCGACCGCCCGGTGGTCACGGCGCGTGACTTTCCTCCGGACACAACCAAATGGTTCATGGATCCCGCTCTCTCTCCTGACGGCACGCGGGTGATCTACGCCCGCATCGACCAGACCCAGGGTTCCAGCTTATGGATGTCATCCCTCGCCGGCGGAGCGCCAGTCGGCGTGACTAAAGATGAACCCGAAAATCCTTTTGGCGGGTCCTGGTCGCCGGACGGAAACTGGTTTGTGTACGTTGCGCTCCGGGATGGGAAGCCCGTTTTGGAGAAAGTGAAAACCTCCGGCCAGGCGAAACCCGAGCTCCTCAAAGCCGACATACAGGGCATCTCCCAATTGCCAGTCTGGTCTCCTGCCGGCGACTGGATCCTGTCGGGTGAAGGCCGTGTGGGCTTGATCTCTCCCGATGGAAAGTCCACGCGCGATCTGAGCGCGCTGGGGAACGTTTCGTGTACGTTCTCGTCCAACGGTTCGTCGCTCTTCTGCGGAGGTCAGGAGCCCGGCGGCGCCTCCGGCCAGGGCCAGCTCCTTTCTGCTTCGCTGGACGGAAAGATCGTGCGTAAGCTTGGCACGCAGGGACCCGAATTCGAACCCGCAAGCTCGCTGAACCCGAGTCTTCGCCTTTCACTCTCGCCTGACGGCAAAAGCATTACTTACAGCATCGTTAAACGGACTTCGAATTTATGGCTGATCGACGGCCTCCCCGAATTCTTACGCCAGCGCCCTTAGCAACTTCGCGCTTTCTCTCACCATCGTCCTGCGCAACTTCCGCTAACTTATGGCCAAGGAGTTCGAGTGCTCGATTCGTTGGAGGACTTGGATCCACCCGAAAGCAGGGATCCTAGGTGCAACCTTGCGAGTGGGTGTGCGCGCAACGAATCCCTGTCTTGTCGGGATATAGATGAGATCGAGGCGCCTCTAAATACTTGTTACATTTGATTCGATGAGCACCCCGTCCGTCTATCCCCCCAGCCAGGACTTCGTCCGCAAAGCCCATGTCAAAGGCATGGAAGGCTACCTCGACCTCTACCGCCGCGCCGAGCAGGATCCCGAGGAATTCTGGAGCGAAGTCGCCACTCGCGAGATCCACTGGTTCGAGAAATGGTCCAAGGTGCTCGAATGGAACCCTCCGTTCGCGCGCTGGTTCGCCGGCGCAAAACTCAACGTCTCCTATAACTGCCTCGACCGCCACCTGACCACGCCCCGCAAAAACAAAGTCGCGATCCTCTGGGAAGGCGAGCCTGGAGAGCAACGCTTCATCACTTACCAGGAGCTCCACCGCCTCGTAGTCCGCTTCGCCAGCGTCCTGCAATCGCGTGGCTATAAAGCCGGCGACCGCGCCATCATCTACATGCCGATGGTCCCCGAGCTGCCCATCGCCATGCTCGCCTGCACGCGCCTCGGCATCATCCACAGCGTCGTATTCGGCGGATTTTCGGCCGAAGCGCTCAAAGCCCGCATTCAGGATCTGGGCGCGACTCTGGTGATCACCGCCGACGGCGGATTCCGGCGCGGCAAGGAAGTCAAGCTCAAGCTTGCCGTCGATGAAGCGCTGAACGAATGCCCCGATGTGCGCGACGTGATCGTCTACCGCCGCGTCGGATCGGAAACGCCGATGAAATCGGGCCGCGATCTCTGGTGGCATGAGCTCGACGAGAAAGCCACCGAGGATTGCCCCGCCGTTCCGCTCGATAGCGAGCATCCGTTGTACGTACTCTACACTTCCGGCACAACCGGCAAGCCCAAAGGAATTCTCCACACCACCGGCGGCTATCTCACGCACGTCACCGCGACCATGAAATGGGTCTTCGATCTCAAGGAGGAAGACACCTATTGGTGCTCGGCCGATATCGGCTGGGTCACCGGACACAGCTACATCGTCTACGGCCCGCTTTCCGCCGGCGCGACCAGTGTGATGTACGAGGGCGCTCCCGACTATCCGCAGTTCGATCGCTGGTGGCGCATCATCGAGAAATATCGCATCAATATTCTGTATACTTCGCCCACCGCGATCCGCGCGCTGATCCGTCAGGGGGACCATTGGCCCAACGCGCACGATCTCTCGAGCCTGCGTCTTCTCGGCTCGGTGGGCGAGCCGATCAATCCCGCGGCCTGGGAATGGTATCACCGCGTGATCGGCAAGGGCCGCTGCCCGATTATCGATACCTGGTGGCAGACCGAAACCGGCGGGATTTTGATTTCGCCCATGCCCGGCGCGGTTCCCGCCAAGCCCGGCTCCGCCACGCTGCCGATCCCCGGCGTGATTCCCGATATCGTCGATCTGAACGGTTTCGAAGTCGGCACCGATAGAGAAGGTTTCCTGATTCTGCGGCGTCCGTGGCCCGCGATGATTCGGAATATCTGGGGCGATCCCGAGCGCTACAAACAGCAATATTGGAGCCGCGTTCCCGGCGCCTATTTCACCGGCGACGCCGCGCGCCGCGATGCCGACGGATACTTCTGGGTCCTCGGCCGCGTGGATGACGTGATGAACGTCAGCGGCCATCGCCTCAGCACCATGGAGGTCGAATCCGCGCTGGTCCACCATCCCGCCGTGGCGGAAGCCGCAGTGGTCGGCAAGCCCCACGAGATCACCGGGCAGGCCGTCTGCTGCTTCGTCACGCTGAAAAAAGGCGAGCACGATCACGAAAAACTGGGGAAAGAATTGCGCCAGTGGGTGGCCCACGAAATTGGCGCCTTCGCGCGCCCCGAGGAGATCCGCTTTACCGAGGCTCTTCCCAAGACTCGCAGCGGGAAAATCATGCGCCGCCTGCTGCGCGAAATTGTTACCAACAATACCGTGGCCGGCGACGTCACTACTCTCGAAGACATGAACGTGATCACCAAGCTCGCCGCGCAACAAGACGAGGAGTGATCTTCAATTCCCGCCCACTGCCACTGCTACTCGCACTGCCTCAACGTCTCGCACGCTCTGGATTATTAGCCGCGTGCAGTGAAATCCTAGATGACCGAATCCCCCGGGGCAACACCTGCCCTTGCCGTTGGCGCATGGTTGGGTGTCCGCGGAATCGAACCTGCCAGTCAAAGTCGCGGTTACGTCATACAAGAAACAGCTCCGCCGTGACAGCGCTGCCTCTTTACATCCGCTTGCCTTCCTCGTTGCGGTAAGAACCTGGTGAAAGCGCTTGAAGTTCTGATCCTGCACTAGTGAAGGTGAATCACCGAGCGTAGGGTCCCCGCAGCACCAACCGGTGGGCTGAGCCTTGCCGGAGCCGTACTGCAGCCATATATCATCGCTCTGACGATCCCTGCATCCAGCTCCAGAAATCGAAAAGTTCTCAAACTCCAACCGGACTTGAGCCCGGATTTGTATTGTTCCCTCGTACTTTCCGGGCTGAGCCAGGAGTTGACAGAGCGAAACCTTTGTGATCGAGTCGGACTTTGACTGGCCAGGAGCAAATGGAGCCAGCAGGCTCAATACGGCAACGAGCGCCAGGAGAAAATTCCGGTGCATTCGCTCCTATTCTGCCACTATCGCTTCCTGCGTCGACGCGACTGCGAATACAAGCCGACAGCGTCGTCATCAATCGGCCGGATTCTACGCGGCCGCTTGCTCTGTGCAGGTCACCGTCACCGGTCAATAAA
>JBAIXM010000114.1:0-23411 GCA_037916615.1 Bryobacterales bacterium | reverse complement strand
TGCCCGTTTGGTTCGAATTGACGGCCAGGATCTGGCGGACCGGCCCTTGCAAGGCTTCGGGCGGCGCTACCTCACCACGCGCTCCGTGACCTGGGAATCCGATCTTCCGGATAACCTGGTGCTTCGCAAAGGCGCCTGGTGGAAGCACGACACAACCGAGCCGGTGCTGTCCGTCGCCGAAGATGCGGCCCAGACGCTCAACATCCGGCCGGGCGCGCGCCTCGATTGGGAAATCTCGGGCCAGATGCTCACCGCCCGCGTTGTCGCGATCCATGACGTGACCGCAATGCGCGCGGCGGCGCCCGTAGAGTTCGTTTTTAATCCCCAGGCGCTCGCCGGACTGCCCGTAGTCTACAACGGCGGCCTCCGAATCCAGCCATCCGAAGCAGGCGCGCTCCAACGCGTGATTTTCGGTAAATTCCCAACCGTGACGGTAGTGAACGTGGCCGACGTGCTGCAAGTGGTGCAGCAGATCGTCGATCAGATCGCCCTCGTGATCCGCTTCTTATCGGGATTCGCGATCGCGGCCGGCGCCATCATTCTTGCCGCGAGCGTGGCAGGAACGCGTTTCCGTAGGATCCGGGAGGTCGTGATCCTGAAGACGCTGGGAGGCACGCGCCGCCACATCGCACGCATTTTCTCGATCGAGTTCGTGACGCTCGGAGCGGTCGCGGGGCTGATGGGCGGGCTGCTGGCGAGCGCGTTCTCGCGGATTCTGCTCACGCGTTTGCTAGACGCGAAGTTCGAGCTTGATTATTGGCCGATTCTGGCTGCAATCGCCGGAACCGCGCTGCTGGCGAACTTTGCCGGCTGGGCCGCCAGCGCCCGCATCCTCGGCCAAAAACCCCTCGAGGTCCTCCGGGAAGAGTAAACTCCTAAGTCCGCGCGCTGCGCATCAATTCCTCCAGGTCCTCGATCTTCTCCGTCAGCTCATGCAATTTGCCCGCGACTCCCTGAATCTCCGACTCCGCCCGCTTATTCACTTCGAAATCCAGCTCGCCCCGCAGGCGGTCTTTGGTGTCCTGGCGATTCTGGCTCATCATGATCACCGGAGCCTGCACCGCGGCGAGCATCGACAAAAACAGATTCAGCAGAATGAACGGATACGGATCCCAGGCCGATCCTTTCAGCAAGACGTTCACTGTCGTATAGGCCGCCAGCGCCAGTCCGAAAATGATGATAAACGTCCATGATCCGCCGAACCGGGCCACACTGTCGGCGATGCGGTCTCCAAACGTCGCCTCTTCTTCGATCACTTCATTGATGTTGCGCATGGACCGGCCGCGAACCAGTTGATGTGCGGCGTGATACTGCCGTCCGAGCACCGAGAGCATGTCCATCGCAGCGTGCGGCTTTCGCTGGATCAGCTCGAAGATGTCGTCGCGGTCCACTTCAACGCACACGGTCTCTTCAAGCGCCGTCGCTGCAGTCTCGTGCGGCGTCTGCTGCAGCATGGAGGCGAATCCGAAGAAATCGCCGGCCGTAGGCTCGTCGATCACGACCTCCTGCCGGTCCTGATCGACCGTGGTCACGCGCGCCTTGCCGGACACAATGACGTAGGCCCGCCCGCCCGGCTCGCCCATCTTGTAAATCCGCTGCCGCGGTGCGAAAGTCTTGAGCTCGACCTTGGTTGCCAGGAGCGCCGTCTCATCCTGGTCCAGCAGGGCAAACAGCGGAACCTGTTTCAGCACTTCAGGATGGCAAGTCATGGGATCACCTCAAGAAGGAGAAAAATTAATGGTGCGTTAAGCGCCGGTTAATACTGCCATTCGTCCAATGGAGTGAAAAGCGAGTTACTCGCTCACTAGGAAGAAGGAAGGTACCTGTCATGAAAACACTCAGCACATTGATTGCAGGCGGAGCTTTGATGCTCGGCACGGCGCTGGCCCAAGACGCCCCCAAACCGGCGGCTCCTGCGCCCGCCAACGCTCCGGCTGCTCAGACCAAGGTCAAGAAGCATCGCAAGGCGCACAAGAAGCATGCTGCGAAGACGGCGACCGCGGCCACTCCGGCCAATACCGCTCCCGCCAAGAAGTAAGTAGCGCTCTCGACGATGAGCCGAGCCTTGGCAGCCGCCGGGGCTCGGTTTCATTTTCTCGGAGTGGCGCGAAACTCCTTATCGGTCACTTCATCGCCCCAGGTGATCCCGCCGCGGGTCACGTTGTATTGAACGCCTCCCCGATCCGGCGCAGCGCCATGCCAGTGCATTACTCCCGGTCCGGCGTAAATTGTCTCTCCGGCTTTTAGCTCGATCACCGGCCCGCCCTTGACCTGCGTATGGGCGACGCCTTCTTCCACCAGAATGATCTGGCCGCCTTCATGGCTGTGCCATTTGGTCCGCGATCCCGGATCGAAGCGGAAATGGGCGATCGTTGCCTTGGTGCCTTCATCCAGCTTGGTCACGTTCCCGCCGGTGAAGTTCGGATTCTGCTTCTCCTGCGCGTGGACGATCCACAGTCCGGCAAACGTGCCGAGGACAACGCACAGCGTGTACATCTTGCGCATCTTGCTAGCCTCCTCGTGGGAGTCTAGCACGGTCTTACTTGGAACTGAGCAGGAATTTGTTGCCGTCCGGGTCCTTGAAAACCGCGAACGTTCCCCAATCCTCCCGCTTCGGTTCGCCCATAATCTCCACGCCCTTGGACTTAAGTTCTCGCACGGTCCCTTCCACATTGTCCGTCCAAAAGGTGAAGTTCATGAAGTTCCCGGGCTGAAGGCTGCTGCCGAAATTGAAAAGAACAATGCCGGTCTGCGCTCCCGGAATGCCCAACTCCAACCAGCGCTGCTTCTCGTCGAAAGGCTGATCGGTGAGCAGGCGGAATCCCAGCTTCTCGGTGTAAAAAGCCAGGGCCCTGTCCTGGTCGGTTACGGGAATGCTCGCGAACTTGACGCCACGGATCATGTGTCTGATTCTCCGGGCTGTCCGGGGAATTTGCAAGCCTCTATAGTGGTCACTGCTATAGTCTTAATCCGCCATGGCCGGCTGGATTAAAATGACCGGAGGGGAGTTCCGATGCCGCTATACGACTTTCGTTGCCTGGACTGCGGAGAAGATTTCGAGGCGCTCGTCCTCAAGACGGCGGCCACGTGCCCGAAGTGCCAGAGCGCGCGGCTGGAGCAGCAGCTTTCCAGTTTCGCGGTGAGTTCCGAAGGCACTCGCCAGGCCAATCTGGACTCCGCAAAGCGGAAGCACAATAAGCTCCGCCGCGATTATTCCAACGACATGGCGAATATGGAGAAAAACCACCACCACTGAGGTGGGGCGGACTTCAGCGCGCGGGGTTCTGAGCCCCGCTTTCGACTATTTCTCGGCGTTCTGATAATCGGGGACTTTGATCCGCCCTTCAATCAAGCCCTTGTTGTTCTCCTCGCACGAATACTCCTGGATTTCCCAGTCCGGACGCAGCGTGAACGTGCGATTGTTCACAATCGGTTTGGTATACGTCTTCGGATCCTCATAGGTCACCTGATAAGCGATATGTCCAAGATCCGTCCGCGTGAACTTCTCGATCATGTGGAGCTGATTGCTGTGCGGATGCCCGTTCGTATCCAGGCGCGTGAAGCCGTTGAAATTCGTGGTGTCCACGACCATCGTGTCGCCTTCCCAGTGGCCGATCGAATCGCCGAACCAGGTCGGAACCTTCTTGGGATTATGCGGGCGGCCGTCGATCGGGAAAACCTTGAACCACGAGTTCTGCTCGTACAGGAACGCCATGTGATTCGGCGTAAGCATGATCTGGATCGGATCGGGCGAGCCCATCGCCCGCGAATGCCCGAACGGCAGGCAGGAGCCCGTGTAGTCGCCTTCCTCGGCGTTGTAAGTGTCGAATTGCTTCTTGCCCCATTCGGTGTAGGGCAGGGGCCCCCCGATGGCGCGCTCCAGATCGGGCACATACGGCCGCGCCCAGACTCCGTTCAGATCGAGCACTCCCCAGGAAGTCTTCGGCGCGGGACCTTCCGGCGGCTGATATCCGCCCCGGCCCTTGCCTTTGCCGGCGCCTTTACCGGCTCCGGTTCCGCCTTTGGTGGCGGGCGCGCCACCCTGAGGCTCTTGCGCAAGCATCCAAACCGTGCCGGCCAAACACGCTGCCGTGGCGACTATCAGGCGGTAATTCATATTGCTCCTAGCGCGCGCCTTCGGTCTGGCTGAGCACCGTGCGCCCGTCCTTGCTCTTCACGGTGCGCGTGCTGCAAATGTTGGTGCCCTTCTTGGCAAGAATCCCGTCTAAAACGAGCTCATCGCCCTGCTTCACCGAATCCTGAGTGAATCCGGCTCGGGTCATGGCGTTGGGCGAGCCGAGCTCGCATTCCCATTTTTCGATCTGGCCGTTGGCGTTCTTCACATCCAGGTAAATCCAGGCGTGCGGATTCCGCCAGTCCAGCTTGGTGAGCGTTCCGGTCAACGTCACCGGCTTCTTCTGATCGTATTCGGCAGCCAGAGAATGATGCGCCCAGAGCGAGGTGCCACCCAAGCCGAGGCAAACTGTCAGCGCGAGAAAGGCTTTCTTCATGTATCGGTCTCCCACATGTGATCGATCGCGCACAACGGCTTGCGCCTGTGCGCGACACGGATCTCCTCTTAGTTCAACATGTTGGGATGGGTTTTCGCAAGCGGAGAATTCTCAAAAATCAATCGACGCCAGCACTTCCGACGGCTTCTTCTCAAACGCCCGGCAGATCGCCAGAAGACTTTCGATGCTCGGCAGGTTCGTTCCGCGCTCGATCGCGCTGATCTGCGAGACACTCAGCTTGGTCTCAGCCGCCATCTCCTTGAGCGACCAGTTCCGCGTTACCCGCATCAGTTTGATCGCATGGCCCAGCCGCTCGCGCAGCCGGTCTTGCGCCGTCTGCCCCAGCCCGAACGCTTCCACCGCGTTTTTCAGGACCTGCCGCAACTGCGCCAACGAAAACGGCTTGGCGATATAGTCGAACACCTTCAGCTTGAACGTCGCCCGCATGTCCTCAAGCGACGGGTATCCGGTAATCACGATCACGCACAATCCGGGCCAGCGCGCCAGCAACTGCTCCAGCACTCTGTCGCCCGTCACGTCGCCCATTTTCATGTCGAGCAGGATGATGTCCGGAAGCCGCTCCTCGCAGCCCGCGAACAATTCCGCGGCGTTTCCGAACGTGCGTACCGTATAGGCGCCTTCGTCTTTCAGAAAGTCTTCGAGATAGGTGCGGAAATCGAGGTCATCGTCGAGGACAGCGATATCCGCCAGGGTTTCGGCTGTTGTCTCCACCAAAGAAGCCACTCTTCAGAAATGATACCTGCCGGTGAGTGCCTACGCGCTCATGCTGCGCCAAAGCCGCTTCGTGACTGGCACAGCCATCGACCGCGCCGCGATCCAATAGCGCTCCACCACCGGAACATTCGGACGCCGCTCGAATACATCGAAGTCGGAGGCTTCGATGCGGCTGAGCGTGCTCAGGCTCAGGTCGTAGGCCACGCGCACGGCGAACCTTCCGCGCCGGTCCAACAAGTCCAGCCCGGGCGCCGCCCGATGATAATAGCTGCGCGCGCGCTCGGCCTGAAATCCCATCAGTGTTCGAAAGGCCGTATTTCGTGTATGCCGCCGCAGTTCGGATTCGCTGTATCCAAACGCCTCGATTTCTTCCAGCGGAAGATAGATCCGGTCGCGCTCGAGCGCCGCTCCCACCGTGCGCAGAATCGACGTTAGCTCCATGGCCACGCCCAGATCGGCCATGTAGTCGAGCGCTGGGCCGCGATATCCGATCAGATGCGCCATCAGCGCGCTCATCGTGCCGCTGGTCCGGTGACAATACTCGCGTAGTTGAGAAAAACTCTCGTAGCGCGTGTGATGCAGATCCATCCTGGCGCCTTCGATGAGATCGCCGATCAATTGATGCGGGATCTTGTGCCGTTCCGCCGCATCGAGCAAAACCTCGAGCACCGGATTCCGGACCATCTCTCCGCGAAGTCCCTTGTGGACTTGGGCGGCCCACCGGTCCAGGTCGAGCATGCCTTCTTCCAGCGTGGCTGCCTGGCGGACCAGGCCTCGCGTGTATCCGGCAAACCAGTACGCCGCGTGGGCGGCGCGGGCCAGCTCCTCGGGGAAAAAGCGAGTCGCGAAGAAAAAGGTGCGCGATCCCCTTCGCGTCACCTCGGCAGCTTGCGCGTACAGCCCTTCCAGGGTAGTCGGCATGCGGTTCCCGAGATCATATCATGGCGGGCTCGACGCGGTGGCGCGGGCGAGCTCGATGCACTCCCCGCGTCCATTCGCCAAGGCCGGAACCCCATCGATCCAGCCGGGGATCGCCGGAGCGCCAGTGGCACAAGCGGTTCTGACGCGCTCCGACGCTGCTTCCCAGAACGCAAGATTATGTTGAAGGGCCGCGAACTGAAACACGATCGCGATCGAGGCGATGACGTAACGAGCGCGAGCCGGAATCCCGTCCAGAGCCAGACCGAGCAGGATCGCAAACCAGACCGAGGGCAGATAAAGGACTCGCGATCCTGAAAGCGCCGGCGAACCGGCCAGTAGCGATAAAACCGGAATCAGCGAGATCAGTAGCGCCCAGAATGCAAACTGAACCGAAGATTTCGCCTGCGCGCGTACCCCAAGCCAAAGCAGCACCCCCATATATGCGATCGCCAGTAGCGCCAGGGGCAGGGAAGGATCGTGGCTCCAGTTGAGCGGGAAGAACAACCCCGTCCACACCCGCACTCCCACTGCTTTCAGCGTCGATCCCAGGCCCAGAGACAGCGCCAGCGGCCGCCCGGTCGCCGGATCGACGTATCCTCCAATGCCTCCCAGAAGCCGCCACCGATATGCGAACACAATCGCCGCCAGCGCGAAGTAAGGGATCGTCCGCCCCAGCGGCTGCCGCTTCCAGAGCGCGTAGCCGGCAACCAGCAGTGGAAATACATATGCCGATTCTTTGCTGAGGGCGGCCAGCGCGAAACACGACAGCGCTGCGAAATGCTTGGCCGCGAACAGGAAGAGGAGTCCAGCCAAGAGAAAGAGAGTGGCCAGCAGATCGAACCGCCCCGCGATCCAGGCCACGGCTTCGGTATGAATCCCGTGCGCCGCAAACAACGCTCCCGCGCACCCGGCCGCGAAGAGAGGCGCGCCTAGCCGCCGCGCCAGAAACATCACCAGCACGGCATTGATCGTATGGAGCAACAGGCCGGCCGCATGCCACACCCACGGCCTGAAGCCGCCGAGAGATGCGTCCAACGCCAGCGAGGCGTACCCGAGCGGGCGGAAAAACCCGTCGCCGCCCCCATGGCTGACCGTGTAACGCAGCGCTTCCGCGTTAAAGCCATTCCCGATCTTCACCAGGATGAAGTCATCGGAAAGAAAGTACAGACCGAGCGTTCTGCCCAGCGCGACCAGGCTGATCGCTCCAATGCCGATCGAGACGGCCGCGGCCGTTCGTCCATTCCATGCGGAAATCTCGCCGTCGGACCCGGCGCGCCATAGCAGCAGCAACGTGATGCTCAACCCGAACAGTCCCTCCGGGTTCAGCGGCGTCCCGACGGAGATCGGACCGATTCTGAACGCACCGAAGAACATCCGTGTTGCGATCGCCGCGGCCATGATACCCGCCAGCGCTAGCAGCGCTGCACGAATATCTCGTAAAGATGTTCGGAACCGGCGCCGCGGCTGGCTCGCGCTAGGATCAGTTCCCACAATTGCATTCGGCCTCCAGTTGGCATTGTTACCATACTTCGGCTGGATGTTTTTACCTCGATCAGCGCAAGCGCCTCTGGGCTCTGCACGGCCGCGTATGCGGCGAACGCCGTTATAGATCGCGGGCTTCGCTTATTCCCCCATTCTGTGGGTCAAAGCACGCGGCCCTAATCTGGACGAAAATCGTCCGAGTGCGAGCCGCTTCAGCGTTCTCAGTAGGAAGCGGCGGATACGGATATGGTCGCTCGCGTGCACCATCAAGGCCCAGATCACCGCGAAAGTCGAGCTGGCAGGAGGGGTGTTCAATGAATCTGAAACAATACGTTCCGCTATCGATCGGTGTTTTCGCCGGAGTCATTCTGCTCACGCGATATCTAGGAGTGCCGTTCACTCCGTTCGCGCTGGTCGTGCTCTTCGGGGAGACCATCATCGGCCTTCAGATTGAGAATCAGCGCGTCTTGCATTTTCTGGAGGACGTTTTTCGGGCCTTTGAGACAACGCCAAGGCATCACTGAGTTTTCGAGGTGGCCTGAAGGGGAGGGGACGAGCGCCGGAAGCGATCCCATCGCGACCCAATCCACCGCCGCGCTGTTCCCATCCCCGCTGCGTCCTCAGCGGAATGAGCCAGCCGGCAGCCCGCATTGAGCCCTTTCTTATTCGGGCGCTGTGATAAGATTCCTGGGTAAATTTTTTACCGAAGGAGTCGCACGTGGCTCGAAAGTCTCTTAGAAATACCTGTCTTGGAATCTGCTTGGCTGCCGCTTTGGGCACGCATGCTGCCGGGCAAAGCATCGTTATCCCCCCGGGGAGAGCAAACGCTGCCGGAGGCGACAGTTCCGGCCCTCTTCCTACTGTTTCCAACGTTGAGTTTCAAAACCTGTTTGGGGGCGGGCAGTTTCCCGCGGGACCCATCTACATCACCGGATTTACCTTCCGGGCGGCTCCCGGTCATGGACCGCTCAGCGTCACCGTGAACGCGAATGTCTACGTTTCCACCAGTCCCAATTTTCCGAATACCGTCAACGGACACTCATTATTGAGCACGACATTCGCCAACAACGTCGGACCGGATAACACGCTGGTGGCGTCCGGAAACATCACCCTCAACGGCCCCGGATGCGCCGGACCCGCGCCGTGTCCCTTCGCGAACAATATCGTGTTCTCGCAGCCGTTCTTCTACGATCCATCGAGCGGCTCGCTCCTGATCGACATCAAGGCCACGAGCTTCAGCGGCACCGGTCAATTCGATGTGGTGGATTGCAATGCTCCCGGCTGCGGCCTCGCGAACAATTTCGGGCTGATCGGATCGGCAACAGCCGCAAGTTTTAACTACGGCGGCAATGTCACGCAAATCACGTACACGACCGTACCGCCGGAGGCGCCCGGTCCGACAACGAATTTTACCTTTACCGCAAACGTGTCGGAAGCGAACACGCATCTTGGCAACCTTGTGGGCGCTGCGCCGGTAACGGTGACTCCCTACGGGAACGCCACGGGTGAGCTTGCGATCACCGTGCCGGTGGATCAGAACAACAACCGGACCGGCGATCCGTACAACGCTACCGTGGACATCTTCCTGAACACCCTCGACAGCTTCACGCTCAATGGCTCGCTTCCCAGCATCAAGAACAACGTGGCGGAAACGTTCACCGCCAATGTAATCGGCGGCACGGGAGCGTTCAACGGAGCCAGCGGTTCCGTGAACCTCACCCTCACCCTCGGCAACCCAGGCTCACTCACCGGCAGCGGAAACCTCGTTGTCAGTGGAAAAACGACGGCCATCACCCTTCAGTCCAGCTTTCCCAATGAAGGAGGCGAGTACTTCACCAGCGTGATCAGCGGAAACGGGACAGCTACGGCGGGTTCCCTCGGGACGATGGCCGTCCAATACAGAATGAACGATGCGGTTCTGGGCGACCCCACCAGCCTGACCGAAGGGTTCGTCAATTTCAATTTCAACGCCAACGACAGCTTCCGGGCGGCGTTTAAATTTCCCGCGAGTCCTTCCGGGCCGCCAGCGAACACGCAAGGCACCATCGTAGGAGGCACGGGAGCGTTCAGCGGCGCCACCGGTACCGCGACGCTCACGCTCGCGTCGTCCAGTTCCGGCTTTACCTTGAGCGGATCGGGTTCGGTGAATGTCCCGGCAGCGGGCGGTCCCGTGATCACTTCGGTGACGACGGCCTTCGGTCCGGGAATAACGGCGCAGAATACCTGGCTCGCCATCAAAGGCAACAATCTGGTTCCCGCCACGACTCCGGCCGGCGGCGTCGATTGGAGTAAGGCGACCGAATTCGCTGCTGGCAGGATGCCGACTGTGCTGAACGGGGTCAGCGTCAAGATCAACAACAAGCCGGCCTACATGTACTTTTTCTGTAGCGCGGTGACGTCTCCCACGCTCTGTCCCGTTGACCAGATCAACGTGTTGGCCCCGCTCGATACCACCATGGGCGGAGTTCCCGTGGTTGTGAGCAGTCCGACCGGGACCAGTGCGCCATTCCAATTGCGAATGGAGACCAATTCCCCGGCTTTCCTGCTGTTCGACACCCATGGAGATATCATCGCCAGGCACCTGGACGCCCCGAATTACAGCTTGCTAGGCCCTACAAGTCTGTATCCCGGTCTGACGACGCCGGCCAAAGGCGGCGAGACAATCTGGCTGGCAGGCATTGGGTTCGGTCTTCCGACGACCACTTTGGCGGATGGCTCCTCGAGCCAGTCCGGTCCCTTGGCGACGAAGCCAATCTGCTTCATCGGACCCAATCAGGCAAGCGTGCTGGACGCTTCCGTGGTCACCCCGGGGCTTTATATTTTGACTCTGACCGTTCCCACGGGAACCCCCAGCGGCGACAACCTCGTCATGTGCACCTATCAGGGCAACGCCCTTTTTCCGAGCGTTACGCCCTTGGGGAACGTGATCAACGTTCAATAGGGACGATTGCGGGTGGGCACACACCAATAGGATGGTGGAGGCGGCGGGAGTTGATCTCCGTCGTTCTATTGATAACACGTAACTTGTTGGTTCTGCAATTTCATTAGAAGTGACGGAAGACTCAAAAAGCGCCAGATTCACTAGAAGAGTTTACGTATAGTTTACGTGGGGGTTCATCTCCAGCGCGGAGAAATCGGCTGCGGAGTGTACTCTGACGTGTGAAACGTGTTCTTGCACACAGCACACTCGTAAACGCCCTTCGCACGGAGCGCCGTCAAGTAGATTTGCTTGCCGCGGCGTGCGAGGCTTTTGGCCTGGTTTCATACTTCGCATTCGTGGTGGATGCGGGCGATACTATTCGAGGATTCATTCTACCTGCCGATCATCTGCGAAAACGATACTGCAAAGCCGGAAGCAAGGTTATGAGTTGGAGGATGACGGAAAGGAATCTCAGGCAGTATGCTGACGATTCGGCGATCAAGACATTCGAGTTCACCACACGGACTGGCCGCTGGTGGCAGAGTCCGAAACGGCGATAGTAACCGGGTTGGCATGGAAACAGTTAATATCCGAAACCCGTCTGGCGTCAGGCGCTCCGCTTCCACCTCGCCGCCTGCTGCTCGGCGACCCTGTTGGCCCACGTGATCGCCGCGCCGAACGTCATCTGCCACTCGCGGCCATCCGGCAGCCTGACCTCGATCGCCGTCGCGGGCTGCAGGAGCGGGTATTCGCGCAAGCTCTGCGGTCCCGTGCGCTGCTGCGAGTTGTAGGCGAACACTGACCGCGCCGTGACCGGCATGGTCCAGCGCTTGCCATACTCAATCGACGACCGACACCTCGCAGGCGACTTCCGGCACGAGGCCAATCTACAACTCTGGGGATTCAGCGCGCCTCAGGGCTTCTTCAGTCGATCAACAATCCGCAGGAGCTGGCTGGCCATCACGATCACCTCGGCGGCGTCCTCGCCATGCGTCGGCACGTGTCGATGGCTCTGCGGGTTCTTGTAGAGGCCGATCGCACCGGCAAACAAGTTGGCCATGGCGTCCTGTTCCGCGACCGGCAAGCTGGTGTCGGTGAGCGGTCCCGGAGTCGTGGACACGCCCTTCCTTTCGGCTGGCTTGAACGCCGCCCGCATCAGAAGCAGCCCGAAATCATCCGGCCCAAACTTACCAGCCTCACGCACAGCTACCTCGACCTCTCGGAATGCTTGAAAGATCGCCGTATCATACTCACCCCGCAAGAACGCCGCGTAGACCTTGGAAGCAATTTCCGGATGCAAGTGACCCTTGGGCAGCAGACTGGCCTTCCGGTACGCCTCGAAGGCCTCTGGCGACGCGCCCAGCCGCTCGCCACGTCGCGACAGCAGATACCATCCGCCGCCACCGGAGGTAGCGCGCTCGACCAGCAGGGTCTCGCTGACGAGCCATTGCCACGCCTCTAAGATGGCTTGAGCCACCTGCGGCTGCTTGTCGCCGTACTCTCGCATCTGGCCAGCACCAAGCCCTCCGCCTTCAGGCTGCTGGAAGAAGTTGTGCTTGCTGATGCCGCCATGCTGTAGGACCGTGTTATTCCTCAGGCCCTGGTAGCTGGCGAGATGCTGTAACAAAACACCCGCGACTTCTTCGATCTCCATGGCGCGCAGGTCATCCGCGTTCGGAACCAGCGATTTAAGCGCAAGGAACATACTCTAAGGGCCACCGAGTACGTTCTCTCTGAGCCACTGCAGATGCTCTGGGCCGCCTCGCTTCACTAGCACCGGTGGGCTGACTAGCAACTCAACCAGGTCGTCAGGTCCAGCGTTGTCGGGCGGTTCTTCCAACGCATGCAGCTGCTCGGGCACGAGTGCAGACTGCTCTCGCGCGCATGCCGGATCTACGCATGCTGCAGGATCGCTTTCCTGCTGGAACGGTATCGCACCGGCCAGCACCGCAGCAGCGGCTACCGTAATCCTGTTCATGAGTCCAGGATAACGCCAAAACGGTTTTTGGCCTTTTTGTTTTTATGGCGCGCCGACCAGTTTCGGCGCTACGATCAGAGGAAATAACCCATGCTCGTAAGTCTGCCAGCCTACCTGCAGAAACTTTGGGACAAGGGCATCGACATCTCGGAGGGCATCCTCGTCGCCACCGTAAGCGCCGGAATCGCTACAGCGATTGCACTCCTGGGCTGGAAGATCAAACTGCATTTTGATCTGAAGGCTGAAGACGAGCGCCGACGCCTCCGACGTGCGGAACGCCGCGCGCGACTGGAGCAAGAGCGAGAAGCTCTTGCTGGTACATTGGCGGCGGCGATCCTCAGAGGCGACCTTAGCGCGATCAACAGTACGGTACTGAATTACGAGACGTGGCTCCAGAAGTACGAACTGCTGCCAGTTAATGCCCACCTTCTGAATAGCGTGAAAGAGCAAGCGAACGAGATCAAGTTCGAGCCTTCGTTGGTCCAGGCCCAAGAGATCAGCGCTGCATCAGAAACACCCACATTCTAGACATCTAGCCGCAGTTGGTCGGCGGTGTTATCTTCGATCCCAGATGGCCGCACTCGACCGCAATCATCACGATGATCCCGATCCCGTCCGCCAACCTCCAACTGCCGCTCGCTCGATTCCGCTCAGCTATTTGCTCCGTTTCTCTCGCCTGCGCCCGCCAGCCGCCCAGCCCGTGGCAACCAACGCCGACCAGCGAAGCCTTGAAGGCTGCAGCGCGGGCTTTGCCGCCTCCCTTGGCGGCGACGTAGGCGGTGAAGCTGGCGACGACCGGCTGCACGCGGTCAACGGAGCGCGAAGAGACCGGCGACGTGCGATGATACTGGCCTAGCCGGGACCCGGCGACGGGATACCGCCTGACATGTGCGCCCGGTGTGGGCTGCGCGACGGGCCGCACGCCAACGCGGCGACCTGTATCGATCGCCTGCGGGATCTGGTCGCTTAGCTGTCGATCCGCTGAGCGCTGGTAGGATCGATAAATGCGAAGCCTTCGAGGCACTGTCGGGAGCGGCTACGATGTTGCGACCGGGTATTCCCGAACCGTGAGCGCGTCCCTTACGGTAGAGATCGGCGGATCGTCAGGCATTCTGCAGGCGACCGGCTGGCCGCGCGGCGAGCGGGAGATGGTAGAAAACATCTCCGAAACGACCCTGCGCGATCCTGACTCTCAAAAGCAGGGAGAGGCCCGGCTTCATGTCACACACGGCCCTGATCGACGCACGACGGACATCTAGCGAGGCCAGGGCGCTCATTCAGACATCGCAAGTCCTGCTTAGCGAATTCCTGCGTCTCGATATCCGTACCGGCTACGCCGTCGTGCCCGCTGCGTACCACGCGCCGATTTCGTAAACTTCCCAAACCACTCCTCGGAACACCGCCAGCGCGAACTTTGCGCCGGAGCGCCTGGAGCCGACTTTCCAGATACCGCGCGTTGCCTCGTACAGCTCGTCGCTCGACATGCCGGGACGGAAGAGCTGGTTTATGCGGATTAGAGTGCACGAGTCGGCAATCACGACGGCCCCGGAGTAACGCGCCTGCGGCTCTTCAAGCGAAGCACGGCCCTGGAATTTATCGCGCCAGCCGTTGATCTCGTTGGTCAGCACCTCCAGCCCGAGCATGTCAATCAGCGCGGCTTCGATTCTCAGCGCCGTCTCTTCATCCGGGAGGCCGTGCTGCACGATGTCTACGCGCGGCTCAAGACCGGCTGGCCGCTCGTTTCCAGGACCGCCTAACTAGGATCTACCCTTGCCGCGGCAGATCGGGTGGAATCACGCCTCGGACAAGAAACCCGTTCAGCCTCTCCGGTGAGAACGGCGATTGATTTCGCGGAAGAAAGCCAACGTTTCAGGCTGGCAAGTTCATTCAAAGCGTTTCGTTGAGGATTTTTTGGGTTTGCTCGGCGCGGTAGGCCTTCAATTTTTCGCGGAGGGTGCTGTCGTTGGTGGCGAGGATGGCGACAGCGAGGAGCGCGGCATTGGTCGCGCCGGGCTTGCCAATGGCGAGCGTGCCGACCGGAATCCCGCCGGGCATCTGAACGGTGGAGAGCAGCGAATCGAGGCCCTTGAGCGAGGCGCTTTCCATGGGGACGCCCAGAACCGGAAGCAGCGTATGCGCGGCGGCGACTCCGGCGAGGTGCGCGGCTCCGCCGGCGGCGGCGATGATGACTTTGACGCCGCGTTGGTCAGCGGTGGAGATGAATTCGGCTGCCGCGTGGGGAGTGCGATGCGCCGAAAGAACGCGCTTTTCGTGCGGAACACCGAACTGGGTGAGCACGTCGCAGCAGTGCTTCATGACATCCCAATCGGATTTACTGCCCATGATGACGGCAACCATGTGTCCTTTGTCTCCTATTGGCCTTGTGCGAGGGTGAATCCGGCTTTGCCGTCATAGTTTCGCAGACTGTTGGTCATGCCGATCGGCAGGCCGAGCCCGACGATGCGATCCAGCAGAGAAACGATTTGTTTGGGCGTTACAGAGCTGCCCAGGAAGCGGCAACGGAAATCGTCGGTGCACAGGGTTTCGGGAGATCCCTCGGGCCAGACTTTAACGCCGCGGTTGGCCATCATTTCGAGGGCGAGGCCGTCTCCGGAGGCCTTGCCGATCAGCGCGGCGAGGCTGTTGGGCTCGCGCGAGGGCCACTCGACGTATACATCGACGCCGACCAGGTCTGCCTTGGGAGCGGGTTTGGGGGCCGGCATTTTGACCGGTGGACGGGGAGTTGTGGAGTACTCGGCGGCTTTGATGGTTTGCGGCTTCTGGCCGAGGCGCGCGATCACGGCCTGCGCGAATTCTTTGGTTCCGACCTTCTGCTTGCTGAGCCCTTCCTGAAAAATGTCGTAGGTGTGGACACCATCCTCAAGAGTGCGGAGCCAGGCGTTATGGATCCGCTCGGCGACGTCGGGCTGGCCGATGTGGACCAGCATCAGCAGAGCGCCGTGGAGCAGTCCCGAAGGATTCGCGAGATTCTGGCCGGCGCGGCGGGGAGCGGAGCCGTGGATCGCTTCGAACATCGCAGCCTGGCTTCCGATGTTGGAGGAACCGGCGAGGCCGACGGAGCCCGCGATCTGCGCGGCAACATCGGAGAGGACGTCGCCATAGAGGTTCGGCATCACGACGACGTCGAACGCCTCGGGCGTGTCGGCGAGTTTTGCGGCGCCGATATCGACGATCCAGTGTTCTTTTTCGATACTGGGGTACTCGGCGGCGATTTCGTCGTAGATCTTATGGAAACTGCCGTCGGTCATCTTGAGGATATTGTCCTTGGTGAAGCAGGTGACCTTCTTGCGCTTGTACTGCATGGCGTATTCGAAGGCGTAGCGGACAATCTTTTCGCTCCCCGGGCGGGAGATGACCTTGAGCGCGACGATCTCGTCGGGCGTGGCCTGGTATTCGATGCCGGCGTAGAGATCCTCTTCGTTTTCGCGGACAATGACCACGTCCATACCGGGGTGCTTGGTGCGGACGAAGGGGTGATACGAGACACACGGGCGGATGTTGGCGTAGAGGCCGAGCATCTTGCGCGTGGTGACGTTGAGGCTCTTGTATCCGCCGCCCTGGGGGGTGGTGATGGGGGCTTTCAGGAAGACCTTGGTCCGGCGGAGCGAATCCCAGGAGCTGGGCGCGATGCCGGAGGTGTTGCCGGTGAGATAGACTTTCTCGCCGACTTCGATGGTTTCGATTTCGAGCGCAGCACCAGCCTCCTTGAGGATGTGCAGCGTGGCGGCCATGATTTCGGGGCCGATGCCGTCACCGTGCGCGACGGTGATGGGAACGGGAGTGGGCATGTTTCAGGGTTGAACAGACTAGATTAGCATGGAGGCATGCGGACCATACTTTGTCTGCTAGCAGTAACGCTGACTTGTCTACGGTGCGCCGCGCAGGATGCAGGTTCCGCGAGTATCGCGGGCGTAGTGATAGCGGGTCCTGGCGACCCAGTAGCGGGTGCTAAAGTGGAATTCCATTCGCAGGCGCGGACGGTCGTGGCGGAAACAGACCGTAACGGTCACTATCGGCTTGAGAGAGTAGCGTCTGGGGAGTATGAGTTCCGAGTGCGTTCCTCGGGGTTCACAACCTACGAGATCAAGTCGGTTCGAATCGCTGCGGGTCAAGGGATGCGGATGCCGGATACTGCGCTTCGTGTCGGCGACCTGTGCGGGATACCGCTCCCGCGTGAATCGGTGCGAATGCTCTCCGGTACGACCAATTTGGGCAGCTTGAAGGGATCCGTATACCTCAACGCCCCGCTTCTACTGTTGTCGCCGTTCTCTCGTACCACGGTGACTCTAGCCTGTGACGGCGATCGTGTGTGCCGGTCGACACAAGCAAATCTACTTGGCAAGTTTGAATTCCGAGATCTTCCAACTGGCTGGTATGCGCTGAGAGTTTCGCGCAGAGGCTTCTACTCGGAAGAAGAAAGTGGCCTTCCGGTTTCGGGAGGTCTGGAACAGGTTTATGCTTCGCTTAGGCTCGAAAAGTGCCTGAGCGGAAACTGCGATATAGGATTGCGGCGTCCCAAGATCTGCGAGTAACGAGGTCAGGCGCGGAGAGAACTCGATTTGGGCCGGGAATAGTTTCGACAGGTTTCGGTCAATACGCGTATGGCGTGCACCGTTTTGAAGGTCAGCGTGCTGGCGTCGGGAGCGGTTTTGCTGGACGGCCGGCCCGTGTCGCTCGAGGAGTTACAGGCGGAGTTTGACAACCTGAAACCGGAGCGGCCGGTGGTGTGGTATTACCGCGAAGCGGCGGAAGGGGAGCCGCCGGCGGAAGCGATGCAAGTGATGAAGATGATCACTGAGAACCGGCTGCCGATCAGCCTCTCGAGCAAGCCGGATTTTTCGGACTACGTGGATATGAAGGGCCGGTCGCATCCGCGCTATGCAACGTGGGGAGCGGCTGTGGCAGTGGTCCGGGAGAAGACGGCGGGAGGGAAATATCTGGGGATCATCCGGCCGGACCGGTCGTATTTGCTGGTGGCGTCTCCGCCAAAGAGTTCGGTGGCGCCGCAGCTGATCCAGACGATGGAGAAGATGCTGCCGCCTCGGCCACCGAGAAATGTCGCGGTAATCGCGGATACGTATTTTTCGTGGAAGCCCGGCGGCGGAATTCCCAGCCTGGAGGAGATGGGGCGCGAGATTCCGTTTTTCGGGATCCTTTTGGGGCTGGCGTGTATCGGGCATTCGGTGTGCGTGTTTCCCGGGACGGGCGACTCACTGGAGGCGGGATGCAAGGGCGCGGACGTGCTGGTGGTAGACGAGCGGCAGATTCCGGCGCTTGTGGCGGACTGGAAGGAAACGGCAGCGCGAGCGCTGCGGGGACCAAATATCCTGATTCACGAAAAGGCGGGATTCAGGCTGGCGCCGGTGTGACGGCGATTTGCGATAGACTCGGGTCGATGCGGACGATCCTTTGCTTGATTTTGGCGGCTGCCGCGTGGGCGCAGCCGCAGACGAGCCCGCTCGGCGCGGGGCCTTGGACGTACACGACGTACGAAAAGAACCAGAAGATCCGGGTGTCGGTCGTGGTGCGCGGGCTGTCGCACCCGTGGAGCGTGGCGTTCCTTCCGGGCAGGTCAAATAACAACGACATGCTGATCACGGAGCGGCCGGGGCGGCTGCGGCTGGTGCACAACGGGGCCGTGGCGCCGGAACCCGTAAGCGGGATCGGCGGGCTGTCGATCGATCAGTTGTTCGACATCGCGCTGCATCCGGATTTCGCGAACAATGGCTTCGTTTATCTGACGTACATCAAGAAGGGGAAGAATCCGGATGGCGGCAACGGATACTGGGCGACGACGGCGCTGGCGCGAGGGAAATTCGACGGCAAGGCGCTCAATGACGTGAAGGACATCTTCGTGGCGGATGCGTGGCAGCCGCTGAACGGCGGGGACGGATCGCGCGTGGTGTTCGGTCCGGACGGAAAGATTTACATGAGCTCGTCGCACCGCAGGAATGCGGATTTGCCGCAGGATCCGAATTCAGACGTCGGCAAGATTTTGCGGTTGAACGACGACGGCACGATTCCGGGAGACAATCCGTTTGCCGGGCAGGCGGGGCACAAGCCCGAGGTCTATTCTCTGGGCCATCGGACTGTGCTGGGGCTGACATTCAAGCCGGGCACGAACGAGCTGTGGGAGACGGAGAACGGTCCGCAGGGCGGGGACGAGGTGAATATCATCAAGGCGGGAAAGAATTACGGGTGGCCATTGGTGACATTTGGGAGGGATTACGACGGCAAGCGGCTGCCGGGGCCGTCGAAGGATGGGTTCGAGCCGCCGGAGCTGTTCTGGGTTCCGTCGGTGACGGCTTCCGGCATTCTGTTTTACAACAGCGACAAGATCCCGGCATGGAAAGGGAACCTGTTCCTGGGATCGATGACGGTGGGGCGGCTTCCGGGAACGGGGAATTTGCAGAGAATCGTGTTCAATCAGAACGGGGAGCAGCGGAGGGAGTCGCTGCTGACCGATTTGCATCAGCGCATCCGTGATGTGAGGCAGGGTCCGGACGGGCTGCTGTATCTGTTGACGGACGAGAATGACGGGGCGCTGTTGAAGATCGAACCAGGGCAGTAGGGGGGCTGAAGCCCGCCGGGGGCCGGGAGACCCGCCCCACACAAAAAGAAAATCCTTTGAGGCCGTCATTTGGCGACGTGGGCCGAAGTGTGCGCAGGGATGGACGCTACACTGCGGGCGTGAGCAAACTGAGCGAAAGCAAAAAAAAAGACTCAGGCGGAAGTGGTGAAGAAGCTCCTGGAAAACGTGGAGCGGAAGCTCGAGGGCAAAGATGTCAGGGCGACTTTGGGGGATTACATCCGGCTGGTGCAACTTCAACAGGAGTTGGAAGGGGAACAGCCGAAGGACATCACAGTGACCTGGGTGGATCCGAAACCAGAGGAATAGAATATCGACCGCTGCCATCGCAGAAGCGGTTTCATGAATCCACGGCGCGGTTCAAGGGATTTTCGGGGCCGATTGGATCGGGCAAGAGCCAGGCGCTGTGCCAGGAAGCGATCAAGCTTAGCTACGTAAATCCAGGTCGAACGGGGCTGATTGGCGCGCCCACATATCCGATGCTGCGCGACGCCACGATGGCGGCGCTGCTCGATGCGCTGACGAAGAACAGAATCCCGCACGAACTGAACCGCGCGGAGAACTATATGGTGATGGGCGAGACCAGGTCGAAGATCCTGTTTCGGGCGGTGGAGGAATTCGAACGGCTGCGCGGGAGCAACCTGGCGTGGTTCGGCGTGGATGAGCTGACGTACACATCGGAAGAGGCGTGGCTGCGGCTGGAGGGGCGGCTGCGGGATCCGAAGGCAACGCGACTGTGCGGGTTCGCCGTGTGGACGCCGAAAGGGTACGACTGGGTCTATGAGCGGTTCGTGGCGGAGCGGGTTGACGGCTACGAAGTTGTGACGGCGCAGCCGTTCGAGAACCGGCATTTGCTCGATCGTGTGCCGGACTATTACGAGCGCCTGAAGAGCAGTTATGACGAGCGCTTCTATCAGCAAGAGGTGCTCGGCGAGTACTTGCATCTGCACGCGGGGCGCGTGTACTACGGCTTCGATCGCGAGGGGAACACTGCGAAGCTCGCTGTGGATCGAGCGGGGGCGCTGCTGTGGGCGCTGGATTTCAACGTAGACCCGATGTGTTCGGTGGTGGCGCAGATCAGCAGCGAGGGTGTGCGCGTGCTGGACGAGATCGTACTCAGCCGGGCGACGACGATGCAGGCGTGCGAGGAATTTCAAAACCGGTTTCCGGAACACGGCGCGGGACTGAAGGTTTACGCGGATGCATCGGGAGCTCGCATGCAGACGACGGGCAGTTCGGACCTGGATGTTTTGAAGAAGTTTTTTCGGGGCGGGGAGTACGGAGCAGTGGAGTTCCGCATTCCCAGATCGAACCCGGCGGTGAGGGACCGGGTGATGGCGGTAAACGCCGCGTTGCGTCCGGCCGACGGAGAAGCGCGGCTCAGGATCGACGGGCGCTGCAAGGAGTTGATCAAAGATCTGGAACAGGTCGTGTACAAAGAAAACACCCTGATAATCGATAAAGATCGGGATCCGAGGCGGACGCATTTGTCGGACGCGCTGGGATATTTGGTGTGGCAGGAAGCGCGGGTGAAGGAACGAGCGGGCGAGAGAGGCGGAAGGCTGATTTAGGGAGTCAGGAGAACGACGTTGTTCGATATCGACCAAGAGCATCCGGAATATGTGGCGCGGAAGGCGGCGTGGCGGAAATATCGCGATCTGTACGCCGGCGGGGAGCAGTTCCGGGCGAATGCGGCGGAGTACCTGATCCGGCGGCAGAGGGAGCCGGGCGACGTCTATGCGGAGCGGTTATCCAGGGTTTTCTACGAGAATTACGTCGGCTCGATCGTGGATTGGTACGGGGCGACGCTGTTCCGGAGGGAACCGGTAATCACCTTCGAAGGACACAACGCAGGATCGAAGGCATTTTTCGGGGCGTTAATGGAGGACTGCGACCGGCGAGGAACGTCGCTGATGGATTTTTTCCGGCGACAGTTCGTTGAGGGTCTGGTGGCGGGGACGAGCTACGTCCTGGTCGATTTTCCTCGGGTTAGCACGCTGCCGGGAACGCGCGGGGAAGAGGATGCAAGCGGGGTATCGCGGGCGTATCTGGTGGAGTATTCAGCGGACGACGTCATCAACTGGAGCCTTGACGAGTACGGGAACTTCGAGTGGGTGGTGATCCGAACCAAGCAGGTCAGGAAGGACCGGGTTGAGGATCCGGGGTGGCGGACCGAGATCCGGTGGGCGTACTACGACAAGCGATCGTATCGGATCTATTCCAAGGACGGGCTTATCGATGAGGGGACGCACGGGCTGGCGAAACTCGGACAGACTCCGCTGTTTGCGTTGCGGATTCCGGAGGGGCTGTGGATGCTCAACCGGGCGGGCTCGCTGCAACTGGAGCACTTCAATAAATCCAACGCTCTGAGTTGGGCGATCACGATGGGGTTGTTCGCGATGCCGGTGGTTTATTCCGAGCGCGAGTTCAGCCAGATGGTGGGCGAGAGCTACTACATCCAGCTCGGACCGGAGGACAAGTTCGGATGGACCGAGCCGGAAGGCAAGGTCTATCAAATCGCGGCAGACAATCTGGTTCGGCTACAGGAAGAGATTTACCGCGTCTGCTACCTGATGCAGGCGGGGGCGAAGCTAGACACCGGAATCCGGCAGAGCGGACTCGCGAAGCAGCGCGATTTTTCGATCACGCAGGAGGTGTTGCGGGCGTACGGAGACGCGGTCAAGGAGGAGATCCGGAGGGTACTCAGGGCGACATCGGCGGCTCGGGAAGACAGTCTGAATATCAGCGTGACCGGGATGGACGAATTCGACATGGCGGACTTCGGAACGGAGCTGGACGACGCGCGGCAGCTCTTGGCGTTGGGAGTGGCATCGCCGACGCTGAAGAAAGAAGCGTTCAAGAAGCTCGCTCTGAAGTATATGTGCGACTCGCCGCAGGATGTGAAGGACCGGATCGCCGAGGAGATTGAGGGGGCGTAAGGGAGAAGGAGGCAGGAGTCAGGAAGCCATGGCGGAGGATCTGGATATAAGAACCGTGCTTGAGGAGCTGGCGGAGGAGCGCCGGCGCAGGGAGAGTCTGGAGAAGCGGGTAGAGGAGGCAGAGCGCAGTTCGGCGATCCGGGCGGAGCTGCAAAAGCTGGGTGTAGCGAAGATCGAGCTGGCGTACAAGGCGATCAAGGACGATGCACCTCGAGAAGCGGGGGCAATGAAAGAGTTCCTCGAGAAATTCGTGGGAGAGAATCCGGAGCTACTGCCAGCCAGGGTTGCGGGCGGGTCGGGAGCGAGCAGCGGTTCCAGGAGCGGGATGAACCGGGGAGGGATCGACATCGACAAGATCCGACCGGGGATGAGCACGGAAGAACTCGACCGAGTGAGGCAGGAGATCGCGCGGGTGGCGTCGCAAACGCTACGCGGGCTTTAAACCAAGAGTCAGGAGACAGGAGTCAGAATGGGAGCGATTACATCAAGTAACGTAGCGAACGCGATTGTAAAGCTGGTGGCGGCGGATGCACTGCCTGCGCTTGTAGGGAACCTTGTCATGGGCAACCTGGTCAATCGCGATTATGAGCCGGCGCTGGCGCAAGCGGGAGATACGATCAACGTGCCGATCCCGCCGACGCTGACGGCGCACAACCTGTCGGAAGGGGGAACGGTATCCACGCAGAATCCGAACCTGGACAATGCGCAGATCGTGCTGAACACGCATGCAGAGGCCACGTTTCTGATTCCGGACGTCACCAAGATCCTGGCAGTACCGGATCTGTTGAAGGTGTATATGCAACCGGCGGTGGTTGCGCTGGCGGAACGGATCGAGACGGACCTGCTGAATCAGTACGCGCTGTTCACGGCAAACACAGCGGTAGGAACCGGAGGGACACCCATTACGGAGGCAGTCGTGGATGCGGCGGAGACGGCGCTATTCGCGGCGAAGGTTCCCGCGAACGCGGCGAAGTATCTGGTGGTGGACCCGGGCACGTATTCGACACTGCGGCAAATACCGCGGTTCAGCGAGTTCAATACAGCGGGGGAAGCCGGCCTGCGCGCGCTGGTGGACGGCGCCGTCGGCAAGATGAAGTACTTTTACATCTTCCGATCACAGGTCGTGGTGAAGACCGGCACGAGTCCGGTGACGACTCACAACCTGGCGTTCGCGCGAGACGCGATGGGGTTGGTGGTGCGGCGCTTGCCGAGGCCATTGCCGGGAACGGGAGCGATCGCGGAATACGCCGAGCTGGGCAATTTCGGCATGCGCGTGACGATGAGTTACCAGCCGAACACCCTGGCGCAGCAGTTC
>JBAIXM010000113.1:0-28275 GCA_037916615.1 Bryobacterales bacterium | reverse complement strand
TTGAGAAAACGATCACCACCTTGCGGCCGGGAACCTTGGCGGCATCGCGGATGGTCAACAGAAGCGCGTTGTAGAGTGCGGAATCGTCACCCGCTACCGCGCCGCGCAAACCCGCGATGGCCTGATTGCGCTCCTTGGTCAGGTTCGCCGCTCGGGAGAGATTGCGCGAATAGGTGTAGACCGCCACGGAGTCGGCGCGGTCCAGCCCCCGGATAAAATCGGCGATCGCATCGGAGGCGTAGACGAAGCCGCGATACATATAGTTGCTGGTATCGAACAGCACGAACACATTCGTTCCGACAAAGGCGTCCGAGCGGGTTTCCGTGGTGGTTGAGCCGGAGGAGGCCGGTGCGGCCGGAACATCCAAAACGATCGGCTTGGTGCTGCCGTCCGCGGCGACTTCGACCGGCGGCTTGTTTCCTTCCGAAAACGTCGTCAGTTTTTGCGGGATTCCATCCTCAAGGATGCGGAAATCCGAAGGCTTCAGCCCGTTAACGTAGTGACCTTTGTTGTCGGTAATGGTGAAGCTCAGGACCACCAGGTCAACCTTGACGCGGAAAATCGGGCGGTCCTGCGCCGCCGCCAGAGCGACTACCAGAAGGATGAAACCGAGTCTGCGTGTCACCGCGTGAGTACCTCCGAGTTACTTGCCTGTGTTTGTCTGCGGGCTTTATCCCTGACGTCGTCTCCCACCAGGCGCAAAGAGCGCAACAAAGCCGGCCAATCTTCCAGGTGCGTGGCGAAGATATGCTCCACAGTATCTTGCGTCCAGGTTGGGACCAGAAGATTCAGTTGTTCGGGCTGGGCATGGATTTCGTCGGCCAATGCAGCGTAGTAGAGCAAGTTCGATTCCCAGCTCTCAGCCAGAATCCGGCTGGAATAACCCATCAGCGTCGGAAAGGTGCGGAGGTTCAACAGCTCCGATCCATAGGTGCTGGCCAGGGTCGGTTTCGGCGTCCCAAACGCCTGGGAAATTGCCTCCGGCGTGACCGATGCGGGTTCCGCGCCCGCCAGCCGGCGGATCTCTTCCGCTAGCGGGGATTCGCGATCCTGGTCTGCCAGAGCGCGCCCGAGCAGGTACATTTCCGAAGGCACGACATTTTCGATCGCGCCCTTCGGTTCGCCCGACTGGAGAAAGTCGTCAATCTTCTTCAGGCGCGCAGGAGTGAGATACGGATCGAGCGCCGCCAGAACCTGGCGCCGCCTTTCCGGATTGAGCGCGGCCTCCCCTATCTGCGATTCCGCGTAGGCCATGTGGACTCCCACCCAGTGGATTTGCACGGGGGTTACGTTCCACCATCGCGGAACGATCGCGGTCAACATGATTTGCGGCACCAGATCACCCCAGATCAGGGCCTGCTCCCGGGTTGGGATCAGGAAATTTTGTTCCGCGTCCGCCAGTGCGTACGGCAAAGATGCAAGCGATCCCGCCAGGCGTCCGCCGGCGCTAGACGGCCAGCCTGCGCCCGGCACGTAGGTCTGGCCCCAGGTTTGGTTGGCTCCCTGAATGCCGATGAAATCGTGGCTGCGCACGAAGAGGGGATTGGTTCGCAGGACCTGACCTCCCGGAGGAGCATAGTACATGTAATTGAATCCGACCAGCGTGTCCCGAAGGAATCCCGCGAGTTCTCCGCGAAGGTCGCTCAGCTTCTGCGGATCCTTTGCGGATTTATCGATCGCCGAGCGCAGGTTCAGCTTGCGCTGATCCTCGATGTGCTGTTCGGTCCAATACCCGAAAGACAGAGTGGATTTTTCGGGACTGCTCAGAGAATTGCGAGGCAGTTGGATTTCTGAGATGCGCGCAGCCAGACGGCCTGTCAGGGCTGTGTTCAACTGCTGCCCCTTGCTGACGGTATCCAAATTGTCCGCCAGATCGAAGATCGTGTTCAGCGAAACCAGCCGCTGCGCCTCGAAGATCCGGATCAGATCCTCGACCATGCGCTGGTGCGTATCCGAGCTCGTTTCCGAGGCTCCGCCCGCAAGCAGGTCCAGCATCCGGTCCTGCGGGGTCACATTCGATGGCGATTTAGCGGCTTGCAAAAGCGTGCGGATCCCGCCGCGGCCGGCGTCGAAGACATCCCGGTCGTTGCCGATCTTGGCAAACGGCTCGAGAATCTTGGCTAAAGTTCCGTCGGCCGCACCCATTGGGATGCTGTGCTGGCGCAAGAAAATCTGCCACAAGCCGATCAACGCCTGGGAAGTTCCGGCGGCGTCGGCGCGCAAGCCCTGGTTGCGGATTCCGTTGATCGCAGCGACCGTTTGCAGGAAGGACAAAACGGTGGCATCCGATACGCTCGGAACTTCGGCGAAGATCGGATATTGGGCCGAGATCTGCCGGTAGTTGCGGGCCAGCTTGTCCATGGTCGCCGGCTCCAGGGGCTTGGAGCGACGCCGGTCGATATCGGTCAGCGTCATGAAAATTTTCAACGGCTCATTCTCGGCCGCCTTTCGGCACAGGCCGAAAAGCGCTTCCAGGACATCGTCGGCGTCCTTCCATTGGGGAGCGGCGCGCGTGAGCTTGGCGTCGTACTTTCCTTCCGGATGGTCCGCGAAAAGGCGTTTCCAGACTTCCAGGCCGCCCGGCAGATGGGGCTTTCCGTCCGCATCCAGGCGCAGCCGCGTGGTCAGCAGCAGCATATCCGTATTCGACCGGAACACCGGCCGGGCCGGGCCGGGGCTGGTGACTTTTCCGCGGATCGCCGCGTAAAACCGTTTGAGGCGCTCCGGCTCGGTCAGGTAGTCTTTCACCGGGCCTTCGATTCGCGCCAGTGCGTCGAAGTAACTGGCCAGCCAGCCGTCGTCGCGGGTGATCATGCGCTCGATAAAGGCCGCGCCTTTATCCGGATTGACCCCTCCGTTCAGATCGGCCCACTCTTTTTCACTGCGCGGTCCGCCCGGGACCACCACCTTTCCGTTGCGGATCTGGAACATTCCGCCAAAGAAATCCAGGACGTGGGCGAAAATCTTGAGCCGGGACGCGGGCACGGCCTGGCGAAGTTGATCGGCGGTGTCCGCATCGAGCTTCGAGAGGGCCACATACAGCCGGCATAGCGAGGGGTCTCCAAGAAAGTAGTCGATGAATTCGACTTTGTCCTGGGCTTTGTCTTTCGATGGCGGCTGCCAGTAGTCGAGAGAGTAAAGGATGGGAACCCGCGTGGGGCGGTAATCGAGCGTGAACGGCCGGTTGGTGCGCAAGGCCAATTCCAGCTCCGCCAAGGGGAACCCCGAATCGGTTGTCAGGAACGCCCGCGATGCGTTCACGGTTTCCAGAACCAAATCCGACCCGCAGCCGCCGCGCATCCGGAAGCCGATCACGCGAAGGAGGTCGGCCGTGGCGGGGGACTCGCACATATCGATCCGGATCACCTTGTCGGCTCCGGCAAGCTTTTCGAGTTCACGGGCTTGCGAGAGATAGCGAATCACCAGCTTGAGATACTCGGTCTGCTCCAGCGCCTCGTTCGCCGTGGTCGCCCGATAGCCGTTGGTGATGATGTTGCGGGCCAGGGAAGGGAGCAATTCGCTCGGCACCACATCCGGAGAAAGCGCCGCCATCCGCGCGAAAGACCGCAGCGGCCCGGGAATATCGATGTAGATCGGGGTGGCCGCGTTTTTGAGGGGCGGAAGCGCCAGGTTCGCACCGCCGGCCGCCGCGTAGGTTTCCAGATCGCGAGCCGTGGCCGCGCGATCACCGGCCAGCAGGTCCAGGACCGCCAACCGGTGCGCCACCGTGGTGCGCTGCCCCGCAGGGGCGTTCGCGCGTTGCAAAAGCTGGCTTAGCTGGGAATATGCCTGGCGAGCGGCGGGATCCCGGTGACTTTCGAGGAACTGCGCATAGGCCAACAGCGCGGCGGGATCATTCGGCGCTGCTGCGGCCGCCTGTTTCAAGTTGCGCAGCGCCTGATCGGCATCGCCCCGGCTTTCCAGACGCCGCGCTTCGGCGCCGGCATCCTGGGCGGCCAGCACGGTCGCGGCAAGAATTAATGTAGAAAAAACCGCGGCGGCGGCCCGCCATTGGCCGCTGCCCCGCTCCGTCCAGAGCTGCATCCCTCGCTCTCCTTCGCCCCCGCCAACACTTCTGTGTTTTGGATTCTAGCACTCCGCCATCTCGGGCGGGTCAAGCGGCTGAAGCACAAACAAGCCAAGGGCCGGTTGTTAGACTCGTGTTGGGCCTCGGATAGAACTGAAAATTTCTGAAACCAATAGCTGCTAAACTGAATCTGCCGGTGTAGCTATGATCGTTCGGATCCGTTTTCCGCACGGCCGCCCGTTTCAGAATCGGAGGGGCAAAAACAGGGAGCTTTCGGCGGCGCTGAGCGCATTGCTCGTTCCCGCATCGCTGATGGCTTACTCACTGGGATTCTGGCGCCTGGCCTCTGACATGGGGCTGGCGGGCCAGTTCGACATCACCGGTGCGTTTTCTCACTGGCAGCTTTGGATCGGTCTAGGCGTTGTGTTGCACGCCGCTGCGATTACCCTGAACCGGCACGGCCGAGGCGCGAACCTGGGCGAGCCGCCCGCGGCGGTACAGCGAACTTCCGGGCTGCCTCATTGAGCTTCCGGAGTCGTTTACTCGTTCCGTAAGGCTTCCGCGGGATCGACGCGCACCGCGCGCTGCGCCGGGATCAGGCACGCCACTACGGCCACCATCCCCAACAGGAGAGACACTCCCGCAAGCGTCGCAGGGTCATCCGGCGCGACGCCCCACAACTGCGAACGAATCAGTTCCGCCAGGTTTCTCCAGCAGATCAGACCGGCCCCGATGGCGGCGATCACAAGCAGGAACGTGCGCAAGCCCACCAGGCCGAGCACTCGAAGCATGCCCGCACCGAGCGCCATCCGGATTCCGATCTCGCGCGTGCGCTGGGCGACGGTGTAGGACATCAGTCCATAAATTCCCAAAGCCGCCAGGAGCGTTGCGACAAAGGCGAACGAATTCATGCCGAGCACGTAGGCCTGCCCATCCCGAACCCGAAGGTTCGTAAGCCGGTCCATGGTCGTGATCCTGGAAATCGCGCGATCGGGATCGATCTCGGCAATGGCTTTCTTCACGGCGGGTACCAGGGTCATCGGATCGGCCGAGGTACGAACCACAAACGTGAACGTGCCAAACATGTTGCCGGAAGCGCCGCGATAGATGGAAGCTTGCTGCAGATAGGACGTATAGAGAATCGGCTCAGGATTCGTCCGTCGGCTTAAGGGAATATCGCGGACCACGCCGATCACCTCGCGGCGTTGCTCGCCGGAGATCACGTCGATTCGGAATCGCTTGCCGATCGGATCTTCCCCGGGCCAGAATCGCCGCGCCATTGACTCGTTGATTACTGCGCCCCAGGGAGTTGCGGCCGTGTCTCGGGCGGTAAACTCGCGGCCCCGAACCAGCGTTGTTTTCAAGGTCGCGAAGGTATTCGGCGTCACCAGGAAATGGAATGCGCGGAGCGACTCCTGAGCCCGCGGATTTTCAGGAACAGGGCGTCCTTCCGGAAGTATGGTCGCAGACGGAATCAGTATGCTGTTCACGGGCGGAAGAGAAATGCCCGCCGCGGACTGCACTCCAGGCAAAGTGTTGAGCCTTTCGTAAACCTCGCTCATGGTTTGCACCGGCGGAGCCACTTCGAAATAGGGCTTGCCCTGGTCTGATCCGATGGAGCGCAAGTACTTCCCGAACGGAACCCGAAATTCGAATGTCAGGAGCCCGCGGGGATCGAAGTTCAGCTCCTGAGACATCATGCCGGCGAAGCTTTTTGTGAGGAGTCCGGCCCCTGCAAGCAGGATTGTAGCGAGCGCAATCTGAGTCCCAACCAGCACGCTCCCGAGCGCGTAACGCCGCCGCGGGATTCTCAGCGTACGGCCGGATTCGCTGACGGAACTCGCCAGGTCCAGCTTCACGGCCGCTATCGCCGGCGCCACGCCGAAAACAATTCCGCTTACGACAGAAATGAGGACCATCAGGCCGAGAGTGTTTGCATCGATGCCGATATCGAGGACGCGCTGGGATGCAAACGGGGGCGTGGACGTCGCGATGAGGCGGAGGGTCGCATACGCCACGCCCAGGGACAAAATCCCGCCTGCGAGCGACAACAGGACGCTCTCGGCCAGAAGCTGGCGGAAGATTCGGCCGCGCGTTGCGCCCAGCGCGACGCGCATCGCGATCTCGGGACGCCGCACCGATCCGCGCGCAAGCAGCAAGCCTGCCACATTGGCGCAGGCGATCAATAACAGCAGCGCCACGGCCGTTTCCAGCGTGAGCAGAGGAGCCGCCAGCCATCCGAACCATGCCGTCCGCAGCGACTCGACCCGGACACCCCATCCCTGGTGACGCTGCGGATACCCTTTCGCGAGACGCGCCGAGACGGCGTTCATTTCGGATTGGGCTTGCTGGATGGTCACGCCGGGCTTGAGACGAGCCGTTACCGTGAAGAGCCGCGCCGACCCTTCCAGTTGGAAATGGTTGTACGCCATGGGCGCCCAGAAATCGAGATTGTCCAGCGGGTAGCGGAAGCTGGCGGGCATGACTCCGATGATCGTGACCGGCGCGCCGTTCATGCGCACCTGCCGGTTTAGTATGGTCGGATCTCCTCCGAAACGGCGCTGCCAGAGCGAATCGCTGATGAGCGCGACCGGGGCCTGATTGTCGATCTGATCCTCGTCCTCGGTGAACAAGCGCCCCATCGCGGGCTGCACTCGTAACGCGGTAAAGAATCCCGGCGTCACGCCTTCGCCGGTGAGCCGCTCCGGAGGAGTTCCGTCGTTCTCGCCGCCGAGATCACGCTGGTCGGCCAGAAACGCGCCCATCGATTCAAACACCGTGGCCTGTTCTTTCCAGGCGAGAAAATCGGGCACAGACGCCTGGTTTTGCTGTCCGGGATTCCCCAGAGGGAACGTACGCAGCAAGACCACCGTGTCCGGATCGGATACCGGGAGCTGGCCGCGCAGGATGCCGTCGATCGCGCCGAGGATCGCCGTGTTTGCTCCAATCCCGATCGCCAGGGAGAGCGCGGCCACGGCCGTGAAGATCGGACTCCTGATCAGCATGCGCAGGCCGTAGATCACGTCCGAATGCAAATCCTGGATCCAGGCGAGCCGGCGGTGATCCCGGCATTGCTCTTCAAGCAAGGTGAGATTGCCCATGGCTCGCCGCGCAGCCTGGCGGGCCTCCGAAGGATTCATGCCGTCCGCAAGGTTTTCGCCTACGAGCTGATCGAAGTGAAACGCCAGCTCGCTGTTGAGCTGGCGGTCCAGATCTTCCTTCCGCCACAAGCTTCTCAGCCGGTGGCGCGAGACTCTGATAAGACGCGAGGGTGCCATGACGGCAAGATTCAGGCGCGTTTCAGCAGCAAGCCTACCGCCGACGAAAGGCGGTTCCAGCTCTCCAGTTCGCGTTCCAATTGTTTCCGGCCTTCGCGTGTCAGCGAATAAAATTTCGCGCTGCGGCCGAGGTTCGTGTCCTTCCACTCCGCGGCGATCCAGCCTTGTTGCTCCAGGCGGTGCAGGGCCGGATAGAGCGATCCCTGCTGCACCGAGAGCACGTCGTCTGAGAGGATTTGAATCCGTTTGGAAATCCCCCAGCCATGCAGCGGCTCGCGCAGCAATGTTTTCAGGATGAGCAGATCGAGGGTTCCCTGCAAGAGATCAGATGGTTTGGGCATTCGAATATCTCTTGACAAGCATACCTAGATCATCGACAATAGTCAAGCACGGGGATTCGATGAGACTGGCGCAAATCTCATTCTGGGGCTTTGCCGCTGTGGCGAGCGCGGCGGGAATCCAGATCCGCGATCTCGATGGCCGCTTGTTGAGCTTGTTCCATCCGGACGGCAAAGTGAATCTGCTGTTTTTTGTCTCCTCGGATTGTCCGATCTCGAATTCCTACGCACCGGAGATCCAACGATTGTGCCGCGCCTATGAGTCTTCCGGCGTTTCCTGTTCTTTGCTTTACGAGGACGCCGGGATCACGGTCTCCGCGGTGCGCAAACACATTGCGGAATACCGCTACGGCGGAATTCCGGCGGCCATCGATCAGAAACGGTTGATGTCGAAAGCGGCCGGTGTGTCGGTTACGCCTGAAGCGGTCGCTGTCGATGCACAGGGACAAATCCGGTATCGCGGCCGGATCGACAATTTCTATGCGGCGTTCGGCAAGTCGCGGCAGCAAGTGACCGAGCACGATTTGAGCGATGCCGTGGATGCCGTGCTTGCCGGCAAGCCAGTGATAAACCCGGAAACCAAGGCGCTGGGCTGCTACATCGTGGATCCGGACATCTTGCACAAGTAACTTATGACGAAGAAGCTGCTACTGGTTTCGATCTCCGCGCCGATGCTGCTTTCGGCCGCCGATAAGATCACGTTCACGGAGAACATCGCGCCGATCGTCTACCAAAACTGCGTCACCTGCCACCGGCCCGGTGAAGCCGCTCCGTTTTCTCTCATCTCGTACGAAGACGTGAAGAAGCGCGGGACTTTGATCGCCACCGTCACCAAGGCGAAATACATGCCGCCCTGGCACGCGGCCCACGGCTATGGCGAATTCGCGGAAGAGCGCCGCCTTTCTGATGAGCAGATCGCGGCCATCGGCGAATGGGTGAAGCAGGGCATGCCGGAAGGTGATCCGAAAAAGATGCCGAAATTGCCGGAATTCGCGGACGGCTGGCACCTGGGCAAACCGGATCTGATTCTCGAAATGCCAGTTTCCTATGAGCTGCCCGCGAGCGGATCGGACGTGTTTCGCAACTTCACCATTCCCCTGAACCTGAAGGAAGACAAGTGGGTCCGCGCGGTGGAATTTCGCCCCAGCGCGCGAAAGGCGGCGCATCACGCGCTGTTCGCCTACGTCCAGTCGGGATCGACAGCGCGGTTGGAAGGCTTGGACGGAAAGCCCGGATTCGGCGGGATGGGAACCGTCGGCGTCACTCCCGGCCAGAACAATTCGGGCGGGCTGGGCGGATGGGCTGTCGGCGGAATCCCTGTGTTCCTCCCGGAAGGACTCGCCATGCCGCTGCCCAAGGGCTCTGATTTCCTGCTCCAGATGCATTTTCATCCCACTGGCAAGCCGGAAATGGAGAAATCCCTGATCGGCCTCTATTTCGCGGACAAACCGCCTGAGCGCCGGATGATCGGGATCGGCGCTCCGGGCCTGTTCGGATTCGGTTCGGGGATCGATATTCAGCCCGGCGAGAAAAACTACACGATCCGCGATAGCTTCACGATCCCCGCGGACGTGAAGGCCTACGCGGCCGTCGCGCACGCGCACTATCTCGCGCGCGATATGAAGGCCACGGCGACGCTGCCGGACGGCTCAACGAAACCCCTGATCTGGATCCCCGACTGGGATTTCAACTGGCAGGAGACGTACAACTACAAACAGCCGTTCGACCTTCCCAAGGGAACGCGGATCGACGTGAGCATCGCATACGACAACTCGACGGATAACCCGCGAAATCCCAGCAATCCGCCCAAGCGCGTGCTGTTCGGCGAAGAATCGTTCGACGAAATGGGCGCCGTTGCCATTATGGTCACGGCCGCGAACAAGGCCGACGAGGCTGTCCTGCAGAAAGCAGTCGCCGATCAGGCGCAAGAGGCCATCAAGAGAGGCTTAGCGGATGGGACGGCCAAGCGTTATCTCGAACATCAGGCGCAACGCGGAGCTCCGCGTGTCCCGGCGTCGCGCCAGCAACAAATCACTCTTCTGGACCGGCAGGGACGAACCGTCGCCAGCGTGGGCGAACCCGGCCTGTATAGCCAGGCGGCCTTGTCGCCGGACGGCTCGCGCGTCGCGGTAGTCCGAACCGATCCCCGCACTTCGAATTCCGACGTCTGGGTGTTTGAGGTGACGACCGGGAAGGGAACCGCCATCACAGCCGATCCCGAGGCGAATACCTGCCCCGTGTGGTCTCCCGACGGCCGGGAACTCGCGTATGTCTCCATTCAAGGCGCCGAAAATGTGGTCTATCGAAAACCTGCGGACGGATCGCGCGGGCCGGAGTTGCTGTACCGGCATCCGGCCGGCGCCGTCATCCTGACAGACTGGTCGCGCGACGGATTCCTCACGTTCTGGTCGGGAAAAGCGACCTACGCGCTCGCCGTGGATGGCGACCGGAAGCCTGTCGCGCTGTTCAACGAATCTCATAGCGTCCGGGGAGCGCGCTTTTCGCCGGATGGGAGATTTATCGCGTACAACTCCGATGAATCCGGAAAACTCCAGGCTTATGTGGGTACGCTGCATCGCACCGGAGGCACATTATCCGCGGAGAAGGGGCCCCTGGTTTCTGCGGGAGTTGATACCGCGGCCGGCGGATTGTTCTGGCCCTCGAATGGAAAGGAGCTGTTCTTTCTTGCAATCCAGCCAGAGCAAACCATGATGTCCGTGGATATTTCCACCGGCTCGGGTTTCGCTGCCGGCGCGCCGCGGCGTCTTTTTAAGCTCGCGAACCCGATGCTGGCGCCCGCGCAACTCAGCAGCATCGCGACGCCCGATGGCGAGAGGTTCGTGTTCCTCGCGCCGGCCGCGGCTCGCTGACGGCCGAGCCCATATTCCGCCGGAGCCCGCTTTGCGATAGATTGTCTGAGATGAGCATCCGGCATACCTGGCTTTCCAAGGCTCCAATCCGACTCGCGATCGCCTTTGCGGCGGCCGCCTTCCTGACCATCGCGTTCGCGCAGCGGGATAACTCTTCGGCGCTACCCCCGACCGTAACGGATCAAGTTCTTAAGAACGCGGGCACGCCCGCGGATACCCTGCCCGGATCGTGGCTCAGTTATGGGCGAACCCAAGGCGAGACGCGCTATAGCCCGCTCAAGCAGATCGATACGTCCAACGTCGGGCGGCTCGGCCTCGCCTGGTCGTACGTCGTCGGCGCCGGCGGCAGCAATCAGGAAGGCACGCCGCTGGTCTGGAACAACACGCTCTACGGGATCACCGCCTGGAGCGTGGTTTACGCGCTGGACGCGCGAACCGGCCAGCAGATCTGGCGCTGGGATCCAGAGATCAACCAGACCACGGTGCGGCCGAAAATCTGCTGCGGCATCGTCAATCGCGGGATCGCTTTGTACAACCACATGATCATCGCGCCGGCGATTGACGGAAGGCTGTTCGCGCTCGACGCTTTCACGGGGAAGCCGGTCTGGGAATCGCGCGTTGCTTATCCCCAGGACAACTACACCATCACCATGGCTCCGCGGATCGCCAACGGCAAAGTGATCGTCGGCATTTCGGGCGGCGATAGGCCCACGCGCGGCTTCGTGGATGCTTACAACGCCGCCGATGGGAAGCGGCTCTGGCGCTTCTATACTGTTCCGGGCGATCCTTCGAAACCTTTCGAGAACGAAGATATGCGCGCCGCCGCGAAAACCTGGGGCGGCGATTTCTACACCAAGGGCGGCGGCGGAGCCGTGTGGGACGGAGTCGCGTTCGATCCGGAAGCCAATCTGGTTTACGTCGGCACGGGCAACGCCGAGCCCTGGGTGCAGAAGTTCCGCGGCGCGCAGAACGTAGACAATCTGTACACCTGCTCGATCCTGGCGATCGATCTGAATACGGGCCGGCTCAAGTGGCACTATCAGACGGTTCCCAACGACAACTGGGACTTCGACAGCGTCCAACAGTTGATGCTGGTGAATCTCACGATTCAGGGACGCCAGCGCAAGGTCCTGATGCAGGCGGCGAAGAACGGCTTCTTCTATGTGCTGGATCGCGTCACAGGCGATTTCATCTCGGCCGGTCCGTTCGTCAAAGTCACTTGGGCCACGGGATTTGACAACGGCCGGCCGGTGGTGAATCCGGAAGCGTACTACGACACGGACGACCCGGTTTCGATCTATCCAACCGGCGGCGGCGCGCACAACTGGTCGCCGATGTCATTCAATCCGGCGACCGGACTGGTTTACATTTCTGCCTCCTACATGAGCTTCCCGTACCAGGCGGCGAAGGAGTTGGCGCCCGGCTCGACCGGCTACGTCCGGCCGCCGGGAAAAACGCGGCAGATCGAGAAATTCATCGGGCCCGTCGCGCCGGATGGAGTTCGTGGTGGACTACAGGCCTGGGATCCGGTGAATCAGAAACTGGCGTGGCGGGCGGACGGCGGCGGCGGAATCGGCGGCGGAACCGTGACTACGGCCGGGAATCTCGTCTTCCACACGGTCAATGACGGATCGTTCCGCGCCTTCAGCGCCGATAAGGGCGAGAAGCTGTTCGAGGTCCAGGTGGGACGTACCGGCGTGGCGCCTCCGATCACGTACGAAGCCGGCGGCAAGCAGTACGTCGCGTTCATGGGCGGCCTGGGCCGTCCCGCGAATGTTGTCGGGCCGAACGATGCGAAGGTCGACTATCCGCCGATGCTGTTTGTTTTCGAAGTGGACGGAAAGGGCGAGCTCCCGAAGGCCGCGCCCGCGCCGACTCCGAACAACGCGCCGCCTCCGCCCGCGCCGGAGCAGAGGAACTGAGGTTTGTCATAGCACGCCCGCGTCGTGAACGACTTGTCCGTTTACGATGGTCAGCACCGAGCGGATCTTCTTAATGTCGGCATCGGGAATCGCGAAGTAATCGCGGTCCAACACCGCGAGATCGGCCAGCTTGCCCTTTTCGATAGAGCCGATCTTATCTTCCATGCGCAGGAACCAGCTATTGTTGCGCGTGAACAGCCTCAGCGCTTCGGCGCGGGTGAGCTGCTGATCGCCGTTGACCTTGTCGCCGAACGAATTGACTCCCGTGGTAGCGAAATAAATCTGGAGCCAGGGATTGAGCGGCGCAATATGCACGCCGTCGCCATGGATTCCGACCTGAATCCCGTGATCGACGATGGTCCGGAACGGGGGTCCAACAACCACCTTCGGGTCCGATGAGGTCACCCAGCGGAAGGCGGCCATCTGCACGCCGCAGCCGAGATTCTTGAGCCGGGTGAGCAGGTCGGCGGTCACTTCCGGCACATGGTGGACCACCCAGCGATGGCGCGTGATGTCGAACTCGCGATTGACCTCTTCGTAGGCTTCGACGACCTGCCGCAGCCCTGCGAGGTTTTGGACGGCGTTTTCGTTGCGCCAGCCGGCCTGCGCGACCAGCCGTTGCGCTTCGCGCCAGACGGCTCCACTAGCCAAGGGCGCCGCCCATTCGCCGATCGCGCCGGTCCGCAGCATGTCGTCGCCGAAGAACTGGAACTGATTGCGAAGCCGCTCCTTCAGCTCGGGCAGATTTGGATCAGCCTGGTTTTGCAGGAAATTCATCTGCAGCCGTACGATGGTCTTGCCGTCGCGATGAAGGTCGAGCCAAGGATCGTACATGCGGTACTGATCGAGATTCGACAGCACCTGCGCTGGATGGAGCGGGCCGGGAGTCGGAAACAGCACCTGATCCAGGTGCGCCGTCAGCCCGACGCTGGCCGAATACTGCATTGCATCGATGGTGCTGCGCTTCCGGTCGGCGAAGGTCTGCATCCGGCGCAGATAGAACAGAGCGGAAGCCGAGGGACCGCCGCCGGTGAACCCCGCTGCTGCGATCGCGCCATTCGCCGCAACGCGCACCGGCACGATGTCCGGATGCACCTTGGGCCCGGCATCCATCCGGTCGAAGTACGCTTTGCCGAGGCTGTTGGTCGCGGCAGGCCCGGTGAAGCGCTCGTAAAGCAATACCGGACGATCCGGAACGGCCTGGTCGAGTTCGGCCAGCGTCGGATGGCGATGCTCGGCCCACTGATTCGGATGCCAGCCTCCCATGGACGTGATCCAGGCGCCTTCGGGAACGTCCTTGCGCCGTGCCGCGAGCGCCTCCTGAACTTCTCGAATGGACGCCGTATTTTCCAGGATTGTGTGATATCCCGGCCGGTTCGCGAGGCTCACGCTATGGATGTGCGGTTCCACCAGGCCCGGAACTACGGTGTGCCCCTTGAGATCGATGATCCGCACGCCGGGCCCCGCGGCAGGCACAGGACCATTGACCGCGAGGAAGCGGCCATCGCGGATGGTCACGTTGTTCGCGACGGTGCCCGCGGTATCCATGGTGTGGATTCGGCCGTTCATCAAAGTGAGCGTCGGCACCGGCTCGAAGGTAGTGTTTTGCGCCGAGACAGTAACGGCGGCCGGTCCGGCAGCGGCGGCAGCAGCTCCGGCGCCAGTGGCGAGGAACTTGCGGCGGGAGGATTTCTTCAACGTGGGATTGTTATCCGGCATGTGAGTGGGATTATAGTCTACACCGCGCCAAACCCCCAAATTTCGTATAATGGCCGCGGACCTTGTCGCCATGCGCTACTGCTCGGCAGGACAGTCAGGCTTACTGCTGATTTCTTTCGGAATCGGCGGGGCGATGTTCGCTGCCGGGACTATCGAGCCGCCGCTGGTGGAAGCCGCAAGACAACAGGATGTAAAGGCTGTCCGCGCACTTCTAGACCAAAAAACCGATGTCAACGCCCGTTCCAGCGACGGATCGACCGCGCTGCTGTGGCTGGCGCATTGGAACGAGGCGGCGACAGCCGAGCTGCTGCTCAAAGCCGGCGCGGACGCGAACCTCGCGAACGATTTCCGCATGACGCCGCTCGTGCAGGCGTGCACCAACGGGAGTACAGAGTTTGTGCGGCTGCTCCTGAAATCGGGCGCGAGTCCGAACACCGCGATCGCCACCGGCGAGACTCCGTTGATGACCTGCGCCAGAACCGGAAATGCGGACGCGATCCGTCTTCTGGTGGAATACGGGGCGGCGGTCAATGGCAAGGAGCCCAGCCAGAATCAGACGGCGATCATGTGGGCGGCCGCCGAGAGACATCCGGAAGCAGTGAAGGCCCTGATCGATGCGCACGCGGATCTCAAGGCTCGCACGAAACAAGGATTCGCGCCGATTCATTTTGCGGCGCGCGTGGGAGACCTGGATAGTATCAAATTGTTGCTCGCGGCCGGCGTCGATGTGAATTTTTTAACCCAAAGCGGTCCAGGCGAAGCTCCTGCTGCGAACGGCGCCGGACGTGGCGGCGGCGCGGCGGGAACCAGCGGCTATACGCCTCTGCTGATCGCGACGCTGCGCGCGCAGGTGGATCTCGCGCTGTATCTTTTGGAGCACGGCGCGGATCCGAACATCGACGCGGCGGGATTTACCCCTCTGCATTGGGTCTCGACAAGCTGGGAGGGTTTCGCTTCGAACCCCGTCTACGGCTTCGAGGACGCGATGTCAGGAATCCAGGACCGCCAGGCCAAGCTGCGGCTGGTGCGGGCGCTGCTGGCGCACGGAGCCAATGTGAACGCTCGCATGACCAAGCGCCAGCCGTCCTTCGCTACCGGATACACGGACGCCGTCGGAGCGACTCCGTTCCTGCTGGCAGCTTCGGTAGATGACGTCGAGATGATGCACATCCTGCTGGATGCCGGCGCCGATCCGAAAATTCCTACAGCAACGAAAGCCACCAGCATCATGGCGGCCACCGGTCTCAATCACGGTATCGGCGAATCGCTGGTGACCGAGGCGGACGCGACGGCAGCCGTGAAGCTGCTGCTCGATCTCGGCGTCGATCCGAAGGGCGAAACAACCTTCGGCGAAAACGCTCTGTTCGGGCCCGCGTATCGGGGCTGGAACACGCTGCTGGCGCAGATGATCGATTTGGGTGTTAACGTCAACGCGGTGAGCAAGGCGGGTGTGACTCCTTATCTTGCGGCAGCAGGTTATGGCGACCGGCTGGGAGGCGTCCTCTATAACAAGGAGGGCGCGGACTTGCTTTTGAAGCACGGCGCCGATCCGAAGCTGGGGCATCCTTGCGAGGCGCAGAACAAGTGCCGGGAATTAAAAGACGAGCCATGACGCGTCCCACGCTGTACATCACCTGCGCGTCAGGGCTGGCGCTGTACGGGCTCGCCGCATTCGGGTTTCAGGCGACTCCGCCGGCCTCTCCTGCGCGTGACGTGGTCAATAAGTACTGCGTGGGATGCCATAACCAAAGGCTGAAGACCGCGGGCTTGGTTCTGGACGGCATGAATTTCGCGAGAGTCGGGGATTCCGCCGAAACCTGGGAAAAGGTGATCGTCAAGCTGCGCAGCCGGGCGATGCCTCCGCCGGGCCTGCCGCGGCCCGATAAGGCGACCTACGATGCGGCAGCCGGCTGGCTGGAATCGGAGATCGATAAGGCGGCTGCGGCGCACGTCCATCCGGGGCGAACCGCCAGCTTGCACCGGCTCAATCGCGCGGAGTATGCAAATGCGGTGCGCGATCTGCTGGGCGTCGAAGTAGACGCGCAGGCGATGTTGCCGCCGGATGAGCAGGCGTTCGGATTCGAGAACAACGCGGAAGCGCTTTCCATCCCGCCGGCATTGCTCGACCGTTACGTGACGGCCGCGGCCGCGATCGCCCGGCGCGCCGTGGGCGACCCCAATCTCCCGCCGGCGTTTGTGCGGTACGGCGCGATGAAGAACAACCCGAACGATCTGACGTATCTTCGTCAAACCGATCGCCTGAGCGAGGATTTTCCTCTGGGATCCAAGGGCGGAGTCGCCGCGCGGCACTACTTCCCAGTGGATGGCGAGTATGTGTTCCGTCTGAAACTCCAGCGGGCCTGGGATAACATCATCCGCGGGTTAAACTCCAAAAACGAAATTGAACTTCGGGTGGACGGAGTCCGCGTCGCCCAGTTCACCATCGGCGGGGAACGGTCGCCTTCCAAGACATTTCAATATGACGGCGATGAAGTGTTGCAGGCGCGCGTGCCGGTGAAGGCCGGCTTGCGCCAGGTGATGGCCACGTTGCTCAAGACGGACGATGCCGCGCCGGAAGGCGGCGGCCCGGATCGCCTCTCGCTCTATAGCCGCAGCTCCGATAATGCCAACTCACCGGTCGCGATTGCCTCGCTGTGGGTCGGCGGACCCTATAACGGCAAGGTGGCGCCGGATTCACCCAGCCGCAAGCTGCTCTTTGTTTGCGCTCCCGCTTCTTCTGCCGAAGAGATCCCTTGCGCCACGAAGATCCTTTCGAACCTGGCCCGCAGAGCGTACCGGCGCGGTGCGACCGACGACGATGTCCAGACGCTGCTCGGATTCTACAGACGTTCACGCGCGAGCGGAAGTTTCGATGAGGGCATTCGCTCGGGACTGGAGCGCGTGCTGGTGAGCCCGGATTTTCTTTTCCGCATCGAGGCCGACCCTGCCAGTGCAGCGCCGGGTTCAATTTACCGTGTTTCGGATGTGGAGCTCGCTTCGCGCTTGTCGTTTACGCTCTGGAGCAGCATTCCGGATGACACGCTGCTGGATCTCGCCATCAGCGGAAAACTGCACGAGCCGGCGATTCTCGAACAGCAGGTCCGGCGTATGTTCGCCGATCCGCGGACGCGCCAGTCCCTGGTCGCTAATTTCTTCTCAGACTGGCTCCAGATCCGCAACGTCTGGCTGCTCAATCCCGACAGCACGAAATTCCCGTGGTTCGACGATAATCTTCGGACCGCCTTTGTGGCCGAAGTGGAGCTGTTCCTCGACGATCAGATCAAAAACGACCACAGCATTCTCGATTTGCTGACATCCGATGAAACGTTTCTGAACCAGCAGTTGGCGCGCCATTACGGGATACAAAGCGTCTACGGAAGCCATTTCCGGCGCGTGAAACTCACGGACGAAAACCGGTTCGGCCTGTTGGGCAAGGCCGGTCTGCTGGCCGTCACTTCGTATACGACGCGAACATCGCCGACAATTCGCGGCAAGTACCTGTTGGAAAACATTCTCGCGGCTCCGATGCCCGCGCCTCCGCCCAACGTGCCGCCGCTCGAATCGAGCAACAACGAGGGCAGGCCTTTATCCGTCCGGGAAATGCTGGAGAAGCATCGAGCGAACCCGACCTGCGCGAGCTGCCACGCGCGCATGGATCCGCTGGGGCTCAGCCTGGAGAATTTCGACGCGATCGGGCAGTGGCGCGCCAGCGATGCGGGCCACCCGATCGACGCATCCGGCGTTCTTCAGGACGGCACAAGAGTGAATGGGCCGCGTGAGCTGCGACAGGCATTGCTGGCGCAGAAAACACAATTCGCACGCGCTGTCACGGAAAAACTGCTTACGTACGCGCTGGGACGCGGGCTGGAGTACTACGATGCGCCCGCGGTTCGAGAAATCATGCGCGAAGCGGCTGCCGGCGGCGATAGCTGGTCGTCGCTGATCCTGGCTGCGGTGAAGAGTCCGCCGTTCCAGATGCGAACGGCGGCGCCCGTGCAACGAGCATCTGCGCAATAATGAGGCTGAGTAACGACGCGAGGAGAACGGCATGTTCGTAACGAAGAAGGCTATTTCTCGCCGCACTGTGCTCCGCGGAGCGGGCACTGTGATCGCCCTGCCTCTGCTCGACGCCATGATTCCTGCGTTCGCGCCGGCGGCTTCCACCGCGCCTGTGCGCCGTTTCGGTGTCGTCTATCATCCCAACGGAATCATCTACGACCAGTGGCTTCCGAAAGGCGAGGGCGTCCATTTTGAGCTTTCTCCGACATTGAAGGGGCTTGAGCCTCTCAAAGACAAGTTGATCGTCATCACCGGGCTGTTTAGCGATCAGGCGGAGGCGCTGGGCGACGGAGGAGGCGATCACTCGCGCGCGTGCGGCAGCTATCTCACCGGCGTGCACGTGAAGAAGTCGGACAGCATCGTCGAGAATGCGGTGTCCATGGATCAGATCGCCGCGAAGACCTTCGAGAATGAAACACAGCTCTCGTCCCTGCAAATGACCGCGGACGAAAATAGTCTTTTAGGTTCCTGCGACCTGGGCTACAGTTGCGCTTACAGCAGCACGCTCTCCTGGCTCACGCCGACTCTGCCGCTGATGGCCGAAAACAATCCGCGCGTTCTGTTCGAGCGGATGTTCGGCGCCAGCGACAGCACGGACCCTCGCGTGCGGGCAGCGCGTCTGCAACAGGACCGCAGCCTGATCGATTCCGTGAACGACCGCGTGAATCAGTTGCAGCGCAAGCTCGGCCGCTCCGACAATCGCAAGGTCGACGACTATCTGGCCGCTCTTCGCGATGTGGAACGGCGGATTCAGAAAGCCGAAGAGCAGAGCTCGAAAGAATTGCCGGATGTGGCGCAGCCCGCAGGCATTCCCGATAACTTCGCGACGCACGTCCGGTTGCTGTATGATCTCCAACTGCTCGCCTACCAGTCCGACCTTACGCGCGTGATTACCTTCATGTACGGGCGCGAGCAGACCGGCCGGCCGTATCCGCACATCGGCGTGCCCGAGCCGCACCATCCCCTGACGCACCACCAGCAGGACCCGGTGAAGATGGACAAGTGCTGCAAGATCCAGCGGCATCACATCGAGCTGTTTGCCGAGTATCTCGACAAATTGCGCAAGACTCCGGACGGCGACGGCTCTTTGCTGGATCACTCCATCATTCTGTTCGGCTCGGGAATCAGCAATAGCGACCGGCACACGCACGGTCCGCTGCCGACGGTGGTGGTGGGCGGAGGCGCCGGGACGCTGAAGGGCGGGCGGCATCTGGTTTATCCCGAGCACACGCCGCTTACGAATCTTCAACTCACGCTGCTCAACAAACTCGGCGTGCCGGCCGAGAAGCTCGGCGACAGCACCGGTCAATTCAAAGAACTTTCTGAGCTGTAGAGCTACTCAGGTCTCTGTCACGAGGCCGAATTCCCGGAAACTGTAAGCGTCACTGCGGTCTCTTACCTGATGGCAGACCGTATGCGACAAAGTGTATTTGGGCGCTGGCCCCTCCTCCAGCAATTACGGAACCGCGCCAGCGGCACCGGACCGGAAGCGATGAGCGCGCGAACCAAGAATCTTCGCGCGCGGCATCTGGGAGCGGAAGTGAGCCGGTCGGTTTGTCCCTACTGCGGAGTCGGTTGCGGACAACTCGTCTATCACCGCAATGGCGAACTGATCAACATTGAAGGCGATCCGGACTCGCCGATTTCGCGCGGCCGGCTATGTCCCAAGGGTTCGGATACATTTGAATTGCATACGCATCCGGGCCGCCTGAAGCTGGTGAAATACCGCCGGCCTTATTCGAAAACCTGGGAAGAGATTCCGCTCGAAACCGCGATGGACCTGGTGGCCGATCGCCTGTGGGAATCGCGCGAGCGAAGTTTTGTGGAAGAGCAGGACGGCCAGGCCCTCATGCAGACCAAGACCGTCGCGCATCTCGGCGGCGCGACGCTCGATAACGAGGAGAACTATCTCATCAAGAAACTCTTCTGCGGCGGGTTGGGCATGGTGTGCATCTCCAACCAGGCTCGCATCTGCCACAGCTCGACCGTGCCGGCGCTCGGAACTTCCTTCGGGCGCGGAGGCGCCACCACAGCGCAACAGTCTCTGGCCGATTCGGACGCGATCCTGATCATGGGATCTTCCATGGCGGAGAATCATCCGGTCGGATTTCAGTGGGTGATGGAAGCGAGGGAAAAGAACAAGGCGACCGTGATTCACGTGGATCCGCGGTATTCGCGGACCTCCGCGATGTCCGATATCTGGATCCCGCTGCGCGCGGGGACGGACATTCTGTTCCTGGGAGCGATGATCAACTACGTTCTCTCGAACGACAAGATTTTTCGCGAGTATGTGGTGCACTACACCAACGCCCCGATGATCCTGAGAGACGATTTTCGGGATACCGAAGACCTGGACGGATTGTTCTCCGGATGGGATCCGGAGACGCACAAATATAAACCCGAAAGCTGGCTGTATGAAGGAAGCCCGCTAAAAGAGCAAAATGGCCAGCGCGCGGGTCATCACGATTTTGACGGCGGGCACGGCAAGGATCGCGGCGGCGAGGCAGGCGATCCGGGCGAGTTTCACTCGGACCCGAGTCTCCAGCATCCGCGTTGCGTCTATCAGATCCTGAAAAAGCACTTCGAGCGCTACACGCCGGAATTGCTGGAGCGCTACGCCGGGGTCCCCAGGGATCTGTTCTTGAACGCCGCGGAAGCGTTCGTGAACGCGTCCGGGCCGGACAAAACCGGCGCGATCTGCTATGCCGTGGGCTGGACGCAGCACTCCGACGGCGTCCAGATTATCCGCTCGGCGGCGATTCTGCAATTGCTCCTGGGGAACATCGGCCGGCCAGGAGGCGGCATCCTCGCGTTGCGCGGCCACCCGTCAATTCAGGGATCCACGGATATCCCGACGCTTTATGACATCCTGCCGGGCTATCTGCCGATGCCGTTTTTCGAGCAGGACGCCAACGATCTTCAGGCCTATCTTCAGAAACACCGTTCCCCCGCGGGTGTTTGGGAGCAGTTCGACGCGTATTTTGTTTCGCTGATGAAAGCCTGGTACGGAGACGCCGCCACGCGGGAGAACGACTACGGCTTCAACTTTTTGCCGCGCGTGACCGGCGACCATTCCCAGCTCGGCTACTGGCTGGATATGGCGGACGGCAAGATGGAGGGCCTGTTTGTCATGGGCCAGAATCCGGCTGTTGGCGCCCCGAACGGACGGTTGCAGCGGAGCGCGCTCGCCAAACTCAAGTGGGTCGTGGTCCGCGATATGGAGGAAACCGAAACGGCAGCTTTCTGGTACGCCTCGCCCGAAGTCGAGCGCGGCGAGCTGAATCCACAGACCATCGGCACGGAAGTGTTCCTGTTTCCGGCGGCGGGCAGCGCCGAAAAGGACGGCACGTTTACCAACACGCAGCGCCTGATCCAGTTCCGGCAGAAGGCTGTCGATCCGCCCGTGGATGCGCGCAGCGAGGCGTGGTTCATGTACCATCTTGCGCGGCGTTTGAAGAAGAAAGCCGAGGGCAAGGCCGGCCGCCGCTATCTTCCCCTGCAAAGCCTCACCTGGGACTATCCAACGCATGGCGCGCATGCGGAGCCGGACATCAGGGCAGTCATGAAGGAGATTAACGGCTACACGGTCTCCGATCGCCGCCAGATCGCGGAGTTCATATACCTGAAGGATGACGGCAGCACTGCGTGCGGTTGCTGGATTTACTGCGGAATTTTCCCGAGCGAAAATCTGAATCGGCCGAATGAGCGAGCCGCCGTCGATTTTCTCGGGCACGGCTGGGCGTTCTCCTGGCCGGCAGATATCCGCATTCTCTATAACCGCGCTTCGGCCCGCCCAGACGGAAAACCTTGGAGCGAACGCAAGAAGCTCGTATGGTGGGACGGAGAGAAGCAACAATGGACCGGTCTTGACCGGCCGGATTTCGATTTGAAGAAGCCTCCGGCCTACAAGCCAGAGGCCGGCGCAACAGGAACCGCCGCGCTCGCGGGCGATAAGCCGTTCACGATGCATCCGGATGGCGTCGGCTGGTTGTACGTGAGCAGCGGTCTCAAGGACGGGCCTTTGCCGACGCATTATGAACCGCTCGAATCGCCCGTTCACAACCCGCTCTATCCGCAGCACGATCACGACCCGGCAGTCGATCTGAAAGAGCGTCCGGACAATCGTTACGCTGCCATAGGCGATCCCCGGTTCCCATACGTTTTAACCACCTACCGCCTGACGGAGCAACACACCAGCGGCGCGATGAGCCGGACGCTCGGACATCTGGCCGAACTTCAACCGGAGCTGTTTTGTGAAGTATCGCCCGAGTTGGCGACCGAAGCAGGGTTGGTCCATGGCGAATACGCGACCATCACATCTCCGCGAGGGATCGTCGAAGCTCGAGTACTCGTCACGGGCCGGATGCCCACGCTCACCATGGACGGGCGCAAAATCCATCAGGTCGGTCTTCCATATCACTGGGGCTACATCGGAAAGAGCAAGGGCGACGTCGTGAATGACCTGCTCGCGATTTCGGAGGAACCCAACGTCCGGATCATGGAAACCAAGGCTCTGGTTTGTCACATCGAGCCCGGCCGCCGCAAGCGCGGTCCCGACGCGCTCAAGCAGTGGAAGGAGGAAACGCAAGGAGCCATGTTATGAGCGTCACCGCATTCCTGACGGATTCCACTTTGTGTATCGGCTGCAAGGCTTGCGAGGTGGCGTGCAAGGAATGGAATCAGCTTGAAGAAGACGGCCTCCAGTGGACTGGGAACAGCTATGACAACACCGGTGCGCTGGGCCATTCCACCTGGCGTCATGTGAAATTCGTGGAGCGGACGCCTGCTCCGGGAAAAGGAGGAAACGCGCCGGACCTGGCATCCTGGACATTCTCTTCCGACGTTTGTAAGCACTGTGAAGTCGCCGGATGCCTGGAAGCGTGCCCGACAGGCTCCATTGTGCGGACCGAATTCGGGGGCGTTTTCGTTCAGCCAGACGTGTGCAACGGCTGCTCCTACTGCGTCACCGCGTGTCCGTTCGGCGTGATTCAGAAAAATGAGGAAGACGGCCGGGCCTTTAAATGCACGTTCTGCTATGACCGCCAGTTGGAAGGGCTGATTCCCGCATGCGCCAAAGCGTGCCCTACCGAATCGATCAAATTCGGCGAAATCGAGGCGCTGAAGATCGTGGCGGAAGAGCGGATGCAGGAGCTCCGGAGCCGCGGAATGCGGGACGTCCGTTTTTATGACGCATCGAATACGAGCGTGGGCGGCACGCACGCAATGTTCCTCGTCCGTGGCGACGAGGAACAGTACAACTTGCCGCCGCACCCTGAAGTCCCCACGAAGTATCTGAAGGACAGTTGGCAGTCTTCGGCGTTCGCAGCAGGACTGATGCTGGCGGGCGCCGTGGCCGCCTTCCTGTGGCCGGAGAAGAAGAATGGCGCGAGAACTTGAACCAGACGGCAGTCGCGCGGGCATAGAGCGGCTGTTATCGCAGATTCGCGAGCAGGCCCGAAGCGCGGGATCCGTCGAAGGCAAAGGGGTGGCTGTGCAGGGAGCGCCTTTCCCACACGCCAGTCCTGAAACCGGATATTGCGGACTGCCGCTGCTCAAGCAGCCGCAATGGGGATGGGAAATCCCGATCTATTTTTTCGTCGGCGGGGCAGCCGGGGCCGCCGCCGTGGTCGGAGCGGCCGCAAACTGGGCCGGTGCGGATAGGAAGCTGGTCCGCGACGCCCGGCTCATCGCGGCATCGGGTTCCGTCATTTCGGGAGCCTTGCTCGTCGCAGATTTAGGCAAACCCGAAAAATTTCTGAACATGCTGCGCGTGTTCAAGTGGCGCAGCCCAATGTCGATGGGCGCGTGGGTGCTGGCCGCGTTCGGCGCCTCCTCCGGCGCGGCTGCATTCGCGCAACTCCTCCGGGGCCGAACGGATTCGGATGTTGTCCGCGCCATTGAGAATGTTTCTGGCGTTTCCTCTGCGTTGTTCGGACTGCCCTTTTCCAACTACACCGGCGTATTGATCGGCTCCACGGTGATTCCGGTCTGGAACCATTTCGCCAAGGAACTGCCGATCCACTTCGGGATGTCAGGCCTGAATTCCGCCGTCGGGCTGCTGGAGTTGTCCGGTAACACATCTCCTGCGCTAAACCATCTCGGGCTTGGAGCCGCCGCCGTCGAGACGTACATATCGGTGCGGACCGAGACCAGGCACGCCCGGGTCGCTGCCCCGCTGAAGCGAGGAGCGAGCGGATGGGTGACTCGCGCGGGAGCCTTGTTGTCGGGCCCGGTGCCGCTCGCGCTGCGTGCGAGCGCCTGCTTTACGAGTAGGCCTCGATCGCGAAGCCTGCGGAAATGGGCGGCCCTGTCGGGCATCGCAGGTTCGCTCCTGAGCCGTCACGGGTGGATGCAAGCCGGTCACGCGTCGGCGAAGGATTGGCGGCTGCCGCTCGAAATCGCCCAGCCCGCCCGCAGCGCGCAGACTGTCGCGCCGCCGTCGCCTCCAGTTCGAGCCTGATACTAAACTGGGGAAATGACATTTGCGCCTCCGCCGCGCTTCATGGCGGCCTTGTCTTTGGCCGCAGCCGCGCTCGCGCAAACGCCTGGACCGGCGCAACATACCGTCCCGCGAAGCGACCGCAATTCGATGATCGCCCACGAGCAGTTGTTGCAAAAGGCAAAACAGGGCCGAATCGACATCTACTTCGAAGGCGATTCGATCACGCGCCGCTGGGGCGCCACGGACTATCCGGAGTTGCTCGCGAACTGGAAACAGAATTTTTTCGGGTGGAATGCGGCGGATTTTGGATGGGGCGCGGACCGCATTGAAAATATTCTATGGCGTCTCGAAAACGGCGAGCTGGACGGCGTAAATCCTAAGGTGATCGTGCTGTTGGCCGGCACCAATAATGTCGGGAACACGTTGCCCCGGGGCAGCACAGACGCGAAGATCGCGGACATAGCCGGCGGGATTCGAGCGGTGCTGAGCCTGATGCGGTCCAAGGCGCCGGCGGCTACGATTATCCTGACGGGGATTTTTCCCCGAAACGATAACATCGCGGTCATGCCCATGATCGACGGGATCAACGTAGAGCTTTCGAAGCTCGCGGACGGAAAGACCGTTCGTTTCTTGAATATCAACGATCGGCTCGCAGATAAGGACGGGAAACTGTTTGAGGGAATGATGAACGCTGACAAGCTGCATCCGGCCATCAAGGGATACCAGGTGTGGGCGGATGCGTTGAGACCCATCTTCACGGAACTGCTGGGGCCACCGGCGAAAGAGGATGATGCTCCCCCGCCCACCGGCGACCCGAGCGCCCGCAAATAGATCGCGCGCCTCAATATCGACAAAATGCTGTACTACACATTGAGGGTCCGGCAGCCGATGACAGGTATGCAAAGCTGTTCTGAGCCCAAAGGGAAGAATTGAATGAGAAAGCGCTCGGTCGCGGTTCTGATTTCGTTGGGGGCGTGCGCGGCAGCATGCCGAAGAACCGCAGCCGATCCGTGCGATCCAAACTCATGGGCCGATCAAGGATGTCAGGAGGCGATTCGAAACGGCGGATATACCAGCCACGGCGTCTGGATTCCTCACGCCTACCCGTATCCATATAGCTATTACTACGGCAACTACGGCCGCTATGTCTCCGATGGCGGCCATTCGAGTTCTTCCAGCGCGCACTCTGGCTCCGATTCGGGAACCGTACGAGGTGGTTTCGGCAGTACAGGAAGCGGCGCCGGCGAATGAAGCGTCTCCGGTCATCGCCACGGCAAGCGTGGCAGGAAATCGTCCAGGCGGAAGGACTGTTGTGGCATGACTCCGGCCCGGAAGGATACTGGGACGAATCCGCCTACTATGAATTTTCCCTCGCCGAAATCGACGCCATTGAAGCCGCTACGAACGAGTTGCATCAGATGTGCCTGGCCGCGGCGCAACACGTAATCGACAATTCTCTTTACGCGCACTTCGGGATTCCCGAAATCCTCATTCCGCTCATCGAATCGAGTTGGAACGAGGAACCGCCCTCGCTCTACGGCCGTTTCGATCTGGCTGTCGGGGAGGGCACGATCAAGATGCTCGAATACAATGCGGATACGCCTACGGCGCTACTCGAGGCCGCAGTGACGCAGTGGACTTGGTTCGAGCAGACCCGCTATGGCAGCGACCAATTCAATTCGATTCATGATCGTCTGATCGAAACCTGGAAGTATTTCTCAGATTGGATTCCTGGCAAACGAATCGCGTTTACCTCTGTCGATTCCGTCGAAGACGGCTTTACGCTTGCCTATCTGCAGGAGACCGCTTCGCAAGCCGGCTATCAAACCGATTCTTTCCCCATCAATGAAATGGGCTGGAATGGTTCCCAATTCGTCAGCGGGAACTCTGAAGATCATCTGGCGGTCATCTTTAAGCTCTACCCGTGGGAATGGCTGGCGGCTGAGCCCTTTGGCCAATTTCTGCGGCGGTCACCGGCAGTGTGGATCGAACCGTCCTGGAAGGCGCTGCTTTCGAACAAAGGCATTCTCACGGTATTAGCGGAGCTCTATCCGGATCATCCCTATCTTTTGGACGCCAGGCTCGATCCACCTCCCGATTTAAGCGGTTGGGTTCGAAAGCCGCTGATGGGCCGGGAAGGCGCCAATGTGACGATCTTCGGGAAGGATCGCAAGCCCGGCGAGTACGGGGAAACCGGATACGTTTACCAGCGGGATGCCGGGATCCGTCCGTACGACGGTAACTATCCCGTGGTGGGCAGTTGGATCATCGGGCAACAGGCATCGGGGATCGGGATTCGGGAGGCCCGCGGTCCGATTACGGATAACACCAGCCGGTTCGTCCCGCACGTCATTATCTGAATTTCTCCGCAACGCGGCGGTCGCAGCTACGCCGGTTTGCCAGATGCAGCTCACGACCTCGGCGGTCTTCGGCCCATCCGCGAGCCGCAGCGCGATTCCGACCAGCTTTCTGGAATGCAGGTTTCCGATGAGAGGCAGCCCGCGCTCCGCCGGCCCCGCAGCCTTCTCTGACGGTTTGCGCCGCCTGCCACAGGCGAGATCTCACATGCAGCGGTGCTCTGCGACGTGCCCTTTCAGTTTGTCCCGAGCGCGTTCGAAAGCGACTCTCGCACGCTCGGAGCGCTGATACAGTTCATCCAGGGTCAGGACGCCGTCTCGATGGCTTAGCTGTTCCACGGCCTCGCAGTAGACCTGAAGATCGGTATGCATTCGGTGTAGGAGAATCGTTAAATCGTTACATTTCTCGACCTGAGCCATCACCGTAGAGATGATTCACGTCGCTTCTGCGTTTCGCCTTACGTTCGCGCCGCAGACTATTTCGCGGGGCCGGGTTTTGGTTCAATCCGGATCTGCTTGAGCGCCTCCGTCTGGCGTTCCAACTCCGATTTGCCCGCCGGAAACTCGCTTACACTGAGCAGGAACGCCACGATATCGCTGTTCTGCTCGCGTGTCAGCCTTCCGGGGCGGTCCGCGGGCATCGAAATGCGGATTCGCTCGAACAGGTCGCCCACGGTCAGGCCGCTCCAGTTCGACAGGAACTCTCCGCCGGTGAGCGGCGGTGCGGATTCCCCGCCGCCGAGCGCGGTTCCATGGCAAGAGACGCAGTAGCTCGCATACAGCTCCGAGCCGCGCCTGGCTTGGTCGGCGGTGTAGACGCCATCCCAGACCGAACGGGGCGCTTGGGCCGCTAGGAGCGCGGCGCAGAGCACCAGGCTAATTGTTCGAAGGCAGGCTGTACGCAATGTACTCTCCCGAATACGCGCCTCCGCTGACCGCGACCACGATGTATTGCTTGCCTTCCACCGCGTAGGTCATCGGCGAGCCGCTTTGAGGAGCCGGCATCAGCACCGCGCCAACCTCTCTCCCGGTCGCTTTGTCGTAAGCGCGCAGCATCGCGCCCCGCGGATGCGAAGGAGTCGTGGTGATCTGGCTGTCGCCCAGGATCACCAGCGTTTTGGTGACCACCAGGCCGACGCTACCCGGCTGCCCGGTGTTCGGAAGGTTCCTTCCGCGCAACGCCGGATGGTTGCGCACCACATCCGGAGTCTCCCCGTAGGGCACCTGCCATTGCATGTCGCCGCGATCCAGGTTGATCGCCGA
>JBAIXM010000112.1:0-1721 GCA_037916615.1 Bryobacterales bacterium | reverse complement strand
GTCGACGACCGTAGCGGCGTAGCGTATCAGGAATACCATTGCGTCTACGGCGAAGACGTGGAATGGGCGCTGCGCTTCCTGTTCAACGCCATGCGTCACAAGGGCGACGAAGCTTCACCGTTCCAGGGTATTCCCATGGCGACCTACATGGATAACGGACCGTTGGCGCGCAGTCACGCCTTTCCGCAGGTCATGCGTTATCTTGGCATCGAGGTCATCACGCACATGCCGGCGGGCTCCGATGGCCGGCGCGTCACCGCCCGCGCCAAAGGCAAGGTCGAGCGCCCGTTTCGCACCGTCAAGGAGATGCATGAGACCCTGTATCACTTTCATGAACCCCAGGACGAGACCGAGGCCAACGCCTGGCTGCTGAATTTCCTGGTCCGTTACAACGCCGGGGAGCACCGCTACGAACCCCATTCGCGGATGGAGGATTGGCTGCAAAATCTTCCCGCTCCCGGCATACGCGCGATGTGTACTTGGGAGCGCTTCTGCACGTTTGCCCGGGAACCAGAGCGCCGCAAGGTCGGATCGGATGCCAGGGTGTCGGTGAGCGGAACGCATTACCAGGTCGATCCCGATCTGGCTGGCGAGGAAGTCATTCTCTGGTGGGGATTGTTCGACCAGGAGCTGTACGTCGAGCACGGTGAGAAGCGTTTCGGCCCCTACACACCGGCCGGCGGACCGATTCCGCTGCATCATTTCCGCGCCTTCAAGAAAACCCGCACGCAAGCGCGGGCCGATCGCATCGAAGTGCTCGCCGGTCGCATCGGCCTACCCCGGGCGGCGATGGAGGACCGGCCGGAGTTGGCTGCGTTCCGGTCGCTTGCACCGGTTCCGGTCAAGGCGTTCGTCGATCCCGATCCGTTTCAGGAACTCACCTTTCCAAACGCGATCGCCGCCAAGCTGGCGATCTCCAAGTTCCTGGGATTGCCGCTGGCCAAGCTGCCGCCGGAACAGCTCGATCGGGTTAACGCGATTGTCGCCGAGACCTTGAACAAGCCGGAGGTCATGGCGCGCGTCCGCGCCGCTTTGAACCCGCAGCAGGAGGAAAGCCGCCGTGTTGAGTGAGGTCAGGGCGTTTTATGGTTTGACCCGGGAGTTGGGGCAGACCGGCTATTTTGAATCCGCGCCGTTGCAGCAACTTCTCAAGGAACTCAAGCTTGCCATTCAGGACGGCAAGCTGATCGTCCTGTCGGGCATCGTCGGCACCGGAAAGACCGCCGCGCTGCAGAGAATCCAGGACCTCCTGGCCCAAGACAAGGCCATCCTGGTGGCGAAATCGCTGTCGGTGGACGGCGCCCAGACCACGCTTGGCACCCTGATCCTGGCCCTGTTCTATGACCTCGCCACGGAAAAGGGCTTCAAGATTCCGACCCAACCGGAACGGCGCGAGCGGGCCTTGCGCGATCTGATCCGGAAACGCCACAAGCCGATCGTCCTGTTGGTGGACGATGCCCATACCCTGCACGGCAAGACACTGCTTGGCCTAAAGCGCCTGATCGAAGTCGTTCGCGACGGCAAGGGAACGCTGTCCGTGGTCTTGGCGGGACATCCCAAATTAAAGAACGATCTGCGGCGCTCGTCGATGGAGGAAATCGGCGCACGTACCACGCTCTTTGAACTGGAAAGTTTCGGCCGAGATAAGCCGCAATACCTTCACTGGCTGCTCGCCCAGGCCCTGGCGCCGAAGACCAAACTGGAGACCGTCCTGACCGAAG
>JBAIXM010000111.1:0-1535 GCA_037916615.1 Bryobacterales bacterium | reverse complement strand
CAAGCTCTGCTTCAGCGCGTCGCGGAACTCGGCCGCGGTATTCGCACGGAGAGCGGGAACACCATAGCCTTCCGCCAGCGCTGTCCAGTCGGTGCGCGGATTGTCAAGTTCCGTGAGCGAAGCAACGGTGGGTTCGTCCAGCGGGGTTCCCGCCCGCTTTAATTCGGTCTGAAGGATGCCGTAACGGTGGTTGGCCGCCAAGACGATCGTGACGGGTAGCTTCTCACGCGCCATGGTCCAGAGCGCCTGCAGCGTGTAGTGGGCGCTTCCATCTGATTGGAGTGCAACGACCCGCTTCCCGGGTGCTCCAAGCGCGGCGCCAATTGCGCAGGGCAGGCCTTGTCCGATTGCGCCCCCAGTATTGGTCATCACTCGATGACGACGCGCCCGGTGCGCTTCGCGTAGCCACGGTCCGCCGAGCGTGGAACCCTCCAGTGAAATCACCGACTCCTCGGGCAGTTGCACCAGCAGTTCTTCCACGACCGCATTCGGCGTCAGCAGCGCGGCAGGATCGATAGCATCCGCCGTCTCCGGGCAATCCGGCCGCCGCTTCGCCGCCCCAAGCCGATCCGCCAAGCCTTCCAGGGCCGAAACACCATCTTCGCCCGGGCGGCTCAGCACGATGAGTCGTTCATCGGGAACGAGGGCACTCGCATACCCCTCGTAACCAAAATAGCTGATCGGCTGGCGCGCTCCGGCAAGAATAACGAGCGCATCTCCGAATTGCCGGATCACATCATCAGGGAAGTAGGCCTGTCGTTCGATCCTCGGAAGGCCTCCGCCGAGAGTGACCACAGCCGGATAGGGCTCCATGATGAGCCGGGCTCCAGTCGCAGAAGAAATGGCTTGTGCGGCACGCTGACCTCGAACTTGGAGAGCATCACCACCGATCAGAAGGATCAGCTTTTTAGCTCCTCGACAAGCGGCGGCTGCGGCATCGATCGCGGTGTTGGACACGGACTCAAAGCGCGCTGCTAGGGGGGCAGCGATCCGGAGCGGTTCCGTCACGGTGGAATCCATCACGTCGCTCGCGACAATGATTGTCGCCGGTCCACCTGCGCCTTTTCCTGTGCTGGCCAGCGCCCGAGCTGCAGCTTCACATATGCTGTCGCTCGACCCGATCCTAACCACGTCCGCCGAAACCGGCCGCGCGAGAGATTCAATGTCCGACGTCAGCGGCGCGTCGTAGGCCAAATGCCAGGTGGCATGATCACCGATGATCGTGATGATCCTCGAGCGTGCTCGCCGCGCGTTGTGAAGGTTAGCGATGCCATTCGCGAACCCTGGTCCGAGATGAAGCAGTGTGAGGGGGAGCTTCCCGGAAATTCGGGCATAGCCGTCAGCCGCACCTGTACAGACTCCTTCGAACAGGCAAAGCACCGGCCGAATTTCTGGTATCTCGGCTAGCGCGGCCACGAGGGTGAGTTCCGTCGTTCCCGGGTTGGCAAAACAGATGTCCGCGCCGCCGGCGTGCAATGTGGCAAGAAGCTTTGTCGCGCCGCTGATGGCCAGCGCGTTGTCCGACCGATGCTGCG
>JBAIXM010000110.1:0-64875 GCA_037916615.1 Bryobacterales bacterium | reverse complement strand
CTGGCCACCGGGCGGCAGCTCTGGACCGCGCCTGCTCCGTCACCGGCCTGCGTCGATTTTCCGGGATGCAGCGCCGCCCAGCCTGCCCCGGTCACCGTGATTCCCGGCGTTGCGTTTCTCGGCTCCTGGGATGGATACATCCGGGCGTACGAAACCGGTAAAGGAGCTGTGATCTGGGACTTCAATACCGCCGATGGCTTCCTTACCGTCAACGGAGTGAAGGCGCGGGGCGGCTCGATTATCAGCATGGGGCCCGCCGTCGCTGGAGGGATGCTTTATATCACTTCCGGGTATTCCGGAAACGGCATGCCGGGAAATGTTCTCCTGGCTTTTTCAGTAGACGGCCGGTAGTTTGGTCGACAGGGGCCCTCCTCCGAGGGCGCGAAGCCCTCAGGCCCCTGCCGATCCTCCGTCGCCCTACGCGGGCGATGCGCCCAAGCCGATCCAGTTCATCTCGCCTCCGAACTTGGGCCCGTTGAAAGACGAGTATAACTCTTGTTTCGTTTCGAGCCGTGAAGATTCCGTGTATTTTCCGTAGAGTTCCCGTGACGGTACAATAACTCCTTTGGGTCCTTCGTTCACCAACAGGGTTTTTCCCCCTTTCCGGCTCGACCCGGTCAACCAATGCCTGTGGCGGGAAGACGTCCGCATCACATTGGCGCCGAAGACTTTCGCAGTCTTGCGGTACCTTGTGGAAAACCCTGGCCGGCTCATTACCCAAGAGGAGATGCTGGGGGCCGTTTGGCCGGGCACCTATGTTCAGCCGGAGATCCTCCGAAAGTACATCCTGGATATTCGCAAAGCTCTGGGAGATCCTCCCAAGAACCCGCTTTTTGTCGAAACTCTGCCCCGGAGAGGATACCGGTTCATCGCCCGGGTCGCACCCGAGATGACCGGCCCTTCGATCGAGGAGCCTTCCGCTCCGGCCGACCCCCTGGTGGGGCGGGAGCACGTCTTAGGCGCTCTGAACGCCCTTATGAAATCGGCCATGCGGGGCCAAAGGGAAGTCGTGTTCCTGACCGGCGAGGCAGGAATCGGGAAGACCACGGTTGTGGACGCCTTCGAAAAGAGAATCGCGGTCACGGAGAAACTACTGGTCGCCAGGGGCCAGTGCGTGGAAGGCTTCGCGGGCAAGGAAGCCTACTATCCGCTGCTCGAGGCTCTCGGACAACTGCTGCGCGGTCCGGCAGGCGAGCAAGTGCTTCAGATTCTCTCTACTTACGCTCCCGCTTCGCTGATTCAGTTCCCGTTCGCGGTCAAACCGGAGCGGCGCGAAGCGCTCCAACGCGAAATCATCGGCGTCACGCGCGAGCGCATGGTGCGCGAGCTTTGCGAAGCTCTCGAACGGCTCGCCGCAAATCAATCCTTGGTCCTGATCCTGGAGGATCTGCACTGGGTGGATGACTCGACGCTCGACGTGATTTCCGCTCTCGCGCGCAGAAGGGGCTCGGCGAAACTTCTGCTGCTGGGGACTTATCGGCCGGGCGAACTGATTCTCTCGCGCAGCCCCCTGAAAAGTTTGAAGCAGGATTTGCTGGTACGCCGGCTCTGTCACGAGCTACCCCTCGAGCCTCTAACGGAATCTGAGGTCGGTCAATTTCTGGAGGAGCGTTTTCCGGACAGCCCGTCTTCGAAGGAGCTTCGCGCTCTCATTCATCGCCGTTCGGATGGGAACCCGATGTTCATGGTCGCCATGGCGGAGCAGGTCGGGGAAAACGGCAAGGTCGAAGGCGTGCCGCCGACGCTGCAACAGATGATCGAGATCCAACTCGAGCAGCTCAGCGAGACGGAGTTGGAGTTGCTGCGGGCCGCCAGCGTCGTGGGTCCGCGATTTTCGGCCTGGTCCATCGGATGCCTGCTGGATGGAGATGCCGGCCGGCACGAAGCCGCCTGCGAACAGCTCGCCGCGCGCCAGCAGTTCGTGAAACGGGCCGGCGTGCAGGAGTTGCCGAACGGTTCCGAGTCGCTCCAGTACGAATTCAAGCACGGGCTTTACCGCGAAGTGCTGTATCGCCAGATTCCGGCCACCCGGCTCCGGGCGATGCACGTTCGCCTGGCCGAAGGCACCGAAGCCGTGGCCGTCCCGGCCGGGTTGTCCGCGCTTTCCGAGCTCGCGGTCCATTTTGAAGAAGGGCGGAGCTACGAGCGCGCAGTGAAGTATCTGGTCCTGGCGGCCGCGGAAGCTGCCAGGCGCTATAGCCACGCCGACTCTCTGCGGCTGCTCCAGCGCGCCTTGGAACTGCTTCCACAGCGCGGTTCTCGAGGAACCCCTGAGATCGAGGTCCAGATCCTCGAGAAAATCAGCGATGCCCTGTACGCCCAGGGCGACATGGAGCAATCCGCCACGATGGATCGCAAGGCGATCGATCTGGCTGCTGCCTACGGCCTAGGTGTGGCGCAGGTGAACGGCCTGACGCGCCTGGCCCGCGCTCTCGCCTTTCTAGAGCCGGACCGCTGCATCGCTGTCTGCGAACAGGCGGTGGAGATCGGACGGACACTGGGGAATCCTTTGTTGCTGGCGCGCGCGGAAATGCTTGCCGGCTGCTGGCGCATTGTTACGCATGGCCTGAACGCGCAGGATGCGGCCGTTTGCGCCGCTGCGCGGAGGACAATCCGCGGACTGAGCAGCGAAGTGCCGGCCTACTACGAGATTCTTTATGCCCACGTGCAGTGCATTCAGGGCGATTACCAGGATGCCTACGAGACAGCCCAAGCGGGAATCCCCAAAGCCGTCGAAGAGGACAACCTGGTTGTCTACCTTTCGGCTCACTCGTCTCTGGCGCAGGCGCTTGTGCCGTTGGGCCGAATTGGGGAACTGCAGCAGGTTTTCGCGCGTGCGATCGACGTTGCTGCCAAGAACGGAAACTGGCCCTGGCTCGGAATCTTCATGGCGGCGCAGGGCTGGATGCGGCTCCAGATGCAGGATTTCGACGGAGCTCGCCGCATCGCCGAAGAACTCCTTGGAACCCATCAGGAAGAGCCCGGCGGTCAAGTCCGAACCACGGCTCTGGTCACCGCGGCTTTTGCCGATTTGAAATCGGGTCACGTCGACAAAGCGTCACCGGTCTTCGCCCAAGTTTGCGAACGCCCGCTTATGCCGAGATTCTTTCTCGACTGGCACTGGCGGCTGATCGCCCGGTTCGGCCTGGCCATGGCTTGGCTGGCGAAGGGTGAACTGAGCGCGGCCGCCGAGACGGCCGAAGCGGTCGCTCATGCTGCGGATTCGATCGCGGATCCTGTTACCCGGACGCTCGCATGGGACTTGAACGCTCAGATCGCGATGGCCTCCGGCCAATGGGATCGTGCCAAGGATGCGCTTGCGAAAGGATTCGATTCGCTGGGTTCTTTGGGAATCCCGACGGCTGCACGAAAAATTCACGCGACCGCGGCGGAATACTATCGGCGGCAAGGCGATTCGCAAACTGCGAAAACTCACGATCGAAGCGCCGCACAAGCGGTCAGTGCGCTGACCCGCTCGCTTTCAGAAGGAGACCCCCTCCGGAATTCGCTGCTTTCCGCCGAAGCCGAGCGTCGCGGCTCTTACTTCCACGCCGAGTAAACGGGTTTGCTGACCAGGTGCGCCGGATCGGCGCCTGGCTTCGGCCGAAACTTCTGCACGCGCCCGCTATCCACTTCAGCGACATAGAAATTTCCTTCCTGATCCACACTGAAACCGTGGACGCCCCAAAATCCGCCGGGAAAATCGCCCCAGGTGCCCCAGGAATACAGGAAGTGCCCGTCCAGATCGTACTTGAGCATTTTTGAAGTCCCGCGGTCGAAGGCCCACAGCGTCCGGTCGGCGCCGATATACAGCAGGTGGATATCGGATGGGTCCGCACCCGGGCTCCACTCATAGAGATACTTGCCGTTCTCGTCGAATACCTGAATGCGATGATTGGCGCGATCGTTCACGAACACGCGGCGCGTCTGCGGATCGACCGCGATGCCGTGCACGTTGTTCATGTAGCCCGGACGCTTGTCGTTCGGCGGAGTTCCCGCCTTGCCCCAATCCAGCAGAAATTTTCCGTTCTTATCGAACTTCGCCACGCGCGTGCCGTTGTATCCGTCGGCGACAAACAGCGTGCTGTCCGGGAGCCACGCCAGAAACGTCGGGCGGTTGAAATGCGTTCCGTCCGCGCCGGTCTGTTTCGGCGTTCCGATGGTCTGAACCAACTGTTTCCCGTCATGCGTGAACTTGTAGATCGCGCTCATGTGATCGTCGACGATCCACACGTGTTTTTCCGGATCGTAGGGATTGATCGCCACGAAATGCGGCCGTTGGAGAATTTTATCCCACTGCGTCCAGCGCTCGACGATGTTGCCGCTCGCATCGGCGATCACAATGCAGTTCTCCCATTTCGCGTCCACGCCGACTGTTCCCGACCAGCCCTCGGTGGGCGCGCCGGGGATCGATCCACTAGCGCCGCCGCCGGGCAGAGAAGCCGTGGTCGCATCGCGCCAGGGCAAACGGCCGATGGGGAACTGGATGCTCGGGCCGAACTCGGTCAGCATTTTGGAGCGCGGGCGTGGGATGTTCGGCAACTCGCCGCGGAACAGCATGAACACGCGGTCGGGACTCTCGGCATAGACGCCCTGGCCGGCGCCGTAGGTCCATTTTTCGTTGCCCGGCAGCGTGCTGATGTTCTTGGGCCAGCCTTTGACGATGTCGTAACCTCCGAACATCTCTTGCCCGCCAACCGGGGCATTCTTGTTTTGGGCTCGCAGCAGGAAGACGGCTGCGCACACGAGCAGAATCAGTAGGACTTTTTTATTCATCGAGTGGTTCCACCTTCAGGATCGATGCTCCGTGGTTGTTCCCGATCCACACCACGGGCTTCGGCCCGGAATTATCCACGAACATTCTGCGGATGTTGGTAAAGCGCGGCATCAGGTATTCCGTGAACTGGCCGGTTTTGGGGTCCAGACGAAGGACGCGATCCGAGCTCATCGAGCCGGTCCAGGCGAAGCCGCGCTTGTCGATCGCGACGTCGTAGGGCGCGCTGAATGGCGTAGGCGCTTCCCACTCCTGGAACTTTTCGGTTATGGTGTCGAACATCGCGATCCGGTTGCCGCGGTATTCGCCGATCCACAAACGATCCTCGGTATCCATCTGCGCGCGCCGGGGAGCCGAGCCGCGCGTGGGCGTCGGCCACAGCTTGATCGCGCCTGTTTTTGCGTCGATGCGCCCGATGTGCTCGGCGTAGAAATCCGTGAAATAGGCGTTGTTATGCGAATCCGGGATCACATCGTAGATGTTGTGGTTCTCGCCCTCTTTGGCGTTCTTGAAAGGAGCGAAGTCCTCGAATTTTCCCGTCGCCGGATCCAGCCGGTGAATCATCGCGAACCCGTTGTTCTGGAGCCACACCTTGCCATCGACATAACTGCTCTGCGGAGACGCCATGTTGACTTGCGTCATGTCCCGGTTGAACTCGCCCGTCAGCGGGAACATCTGGAATTTCTCGGTCTTCGGATCCAACTTCGCGACGGCGGCCTGGAAGCTGACGCCGAACCACAGATTCCCCTGGCGATCCGTGCGCAGCCCGAGTTCGCCGACGGGCCAGCCCGGCTTATTGACCGGAATCGAGTATTCCTTGAGCGTCCCGGTCTTCGGATCGAATTTCCCGATCTCCTGCTCGCCGAAATTCGAGTACCAGACGGTTCCCGCCGAGTCAACGATCACGTCGTGCGGCTGGATGGTCTTGCGCGGCAGATCGTACTCGGTGACGATCACCTGCGTGCCTTTGGGGCGGGGCAGAGTCTTGAGGTCGTATTGCCAGGTGGAGCCGCTGCTCAGGTTCACCGTGGCCATGTAGGCGGCCTGGCGCTCCCGGGCCAACCGCCTGCTCTCGCCGCGATCTTCGAGCAGGCGCTCCGCCTTGCGCTTCTGGGGCTTCAAAGGAGTCGACTGGTTGGCATAGGTGCTCATCCGCTCCATCACCTGGATGAATTCGGACGATGTATGCCGCGAGCGCGTGATGAAGTCCAGGCGATGGCAGTTCACGCAGTTGAGCAGGAAACTTTTCTGCTCGTCAGGGCCGGGCATGCTCCACAGCCACTCGGCGTTGGAAAGCTGCGCCGAAAGATTCTTGGTCTTGACCAGCTTCAAATCGGCCGAAGCCGCCTTCCCGCTAGCGACCTCGACGGGCCCCGGATCTTCGAGATCGTAGCCGGTGGCGCGAACGCGCAAGGTGTAGCGGCCGGGCTCGAGGCGCCCGCGCGGGAAGCTGTACCGTCCGTCCGCGCCCGTGACCACGCTGATCGTGAACGGAGTGTTCGCCCGCTGCGCGCTGACCACCACGCCTTCCATCGGGCCTTCTTCGGCCGAGCGAACGAGGCCCGTGAGCGTCTGGCCGAAAACGACGCCTGACGCCAGCAGCACGCAAAGAATGCCGGTTCCGGTCTGCATCATGCGCAGTCTACTACAGTAGTGTCATGAAGCGTAGCCTGCCGGAACGCGACATTACGGCCCACGAGGGAGCCATCCTCGAATGGCTGCTCGATCACGCCGCCATGCGCGATGTGGCTCCGTACCGGGCGAGGCCGATCGCAGCCTTGCGGGTTACCGGAGGCTGCGATTGCGGCTGCTCGAGCCTCGATTTCGCTTCCAGCGCCACAGGCTCGCGCGTCATGCTCGCCGATGCCCTGGCGGTGTACCCCGACCAGCAGAAAGCCGGACTCATTTTGTGGGGCTGCGATGGCGACATTGTGATGCTGGAAGTCTACCAGATGGACCCGGTCGCGGATCGCGTTCCGGAGATGGCAGATCTCCGGCGCTGGGAGGATTTGTACAGCTCAGCGCCATCCACTCCGCGTCCGCACCCGTCCGCTTGACACCCTCCCTTGTCTGGACTATATATAGGCTAGACAAGGAAGAAATGAACCCAGAACTTCTGCCAGGCACGTTGTACATGATGGTTTTGCGTACGCTGGCCGCCGGACCTCTGCACGGCTACGCGATCGCTAAGCGAATTCGCCAAGCCTCCGGGGGCGACCTGGTGATCGAGGACGGTTCGCTCTATCCGGCGCTGAATCGGATGCTGGTGAAAGGCTGGTTGAAGGCCGAGTGGGGCACTTCAGAGAACAACCGGCGCGCCCGGTTCTACAAACTGACGCCGCAAGGGCGGAAACAGCTCGAACACGAGGCAGGGCAATTCGAGCGCTTGATCAAGTCGATTCAGTTGGTCATGAAATCCGCTTAGGAGGCTAACAATGCTTGGCGAGATTTTCCGCTGTATTCGGTACCTCGGCCGCCGCTCGCAGTTCGAGGGCGAATGGAACGAAGAAGTTCGCTTTCACCTGGAAGCCCGTACCGAGGAACTCCAGCGCGACGGACTTCCCTGCGAAGAAGCGAGAGCCCAGGCTCGGCGCGAGTTCGGGCCGAGAGCCCGCGCGAGTGAAGACTCGCGCGCCGCTTGGCAATTTCGCTGGATCGAGGAACTCGTCGCCGATTTCCGTTATGCGGTCCGCTCGTTCGCTTCCCGGCCGGCGTTCACGCTCACGGCGATCGGCTGTCTCGCGATCGGCATTGGCGCCAACACCCTGATCTTCAGCCTGGTAAACACGGTGTTGCTGCGTTCCATGCCTTACCCCCATGCGGATCGTATGGTGATGGTGCGATTTTCGCCACCGAATCAGCCGGAGCAAAAGCTTGGAAATAATTCCGGCATTTACTTCTTTGTCCGTGATCATAGCCGCGTCTTTGAAAGAATCGGCGCCATCCGCATCACCGGTGTCCGATTAACACCCGGCGCGGACAGCGACACGCAGGCGACCTGGGCCCAGGAGGGCTGGACTTCTCCGGGACTTACTGACGTGTTCGGGATTCAGCCGATGATCGGACGCTGGTTTGTGGCCCAGGATACTGGCATGTACCTCCAGGTGGTCATCAGCCACAAGCTGTGGCAGACCATGTACGGCGGCGTTCCCGAAGTGGTCGGGAAGGAGATTTATCTGGATGGCAACCCGGCCACGATCGTAGGAGTCATGGCGTCGGGATACCAGACGCTCAGCCCCGATGTGGACTTGTGGCGATTCCAGTCCGACGAAAACCTGGCCAGCGCCTTACGCAGCCCCAACCGGCTCTTTAATATTTTCGGCCGCTTGAAACCCGGCGTAACTATGGAACAGGCTCAGGCCGATCTCGATGCTCTCGCGTCCCCTTTGGGCGAGGAGTTCGCGATGAATCGTGGCTGGTCGATCCGAGTGGATTCGCTTCGGGATGCCTACGTAGGCTACCTCAGGCAGCCACTGCTGATTCTTCAAGGGGCTGTGTTTCTGGTGCTCTTGATTGCTTGCGCCAATGTAGCCGGCCTGCTGCTGGCGCAAGGCGCGGCTCGGCAGAAAGAACTGGCTGTACGGGCTACGCTCGGATCGAGTCGCGGCCGAATCATTCGACAGTTGCTCACAGAAAACCTGCTGCTTTCGATAGCCGGCGGAGCGATTGGAATCACCCTGGCCTGGGCCGGCCTGCGTGCGCTGGTGAATACGACTTTTGCCTCCAATCCTGATCTGCACAGTGCGGCGCTCGATTGGACCGTGGTCGGTTTCGCGTTGGCTGTCTCAGCCGGTACGGGAATCCTGTTCGGGGTGTTACCCGCGATTCAGATTGCTCGCCCTGACCTGATGCAGGTCATGCGCGAGTCCGGCCGGAGTTTGACGGCTGGATCGGTGCGGAGCCGCTTACGCTCTGCTTTCGTTGTGTCGCAGGTCGCACTGGCCCTGGTGCTCCTGGCCGGCTCGGGACTACTTATCCGGAGCCTTATTCGCCTGAACGCCACGGATCCGGGACTTGATCCGCGCAGACTTGTGGCGATTCAAATTCCCTTTTCTCGAACCTTTTACCACGGCGTGCCCGGTGTACGGAATACGACGGCCGGCGGATTTCTGGTCGAGTTCGATTCACGTTTCAGCCAGTTGAGCGAGCGCGTGCGGGAACGTCTGGCCCAGGTTCCCGGCGTGGAGTCGGCTACCGCCGCAGTAACGCCGCCGTTGGGAGCCGCGCCGCGGCGCCTTGGATTTACCCGCGACGGCCGCACCGTCACCGAGAGCGATCAAGGCGCGTGGACCGGCGAATGGTATCCGGTGAGCGCGTCCTATTTCGATGCGTTGAGAATCCCGGTTCGCCGGGGCCGCGCGATTGGCGTCCAGGACACCGAAACCTCGGCTCCGGTGGTGGTCATCAATGAGACCCTGGCCCGCAGGTTTTTTCCGGGCGAAGATCCCGTCGGCCGGCGGCTGCAACTCGATCTGTTGAACGATTCTCCCCGCGAGATCGTAGGCGTGGTGGGCGATGTACGTCAGGACCGGTTCCAAGCCGCTCCCCAGCCGCATTTTTACGTGCCACGGACGCAGCTTCCGCAACGCATGGATATGGCCGTCGGTTTGGAGGTCCTGGTGGTCACGTATGTGGTGCGGACAGCCGGCGACCCGGCATCCGTTGCGCCCGCGCTGCGCGCCGCGATTCTTGATGCAGACCGCAGTCTGGCCGTATCCAGCGTTCGAACGGTGGAAGAATACGCCGCCGGGCAACTCCAGGAGCTGAGCCAATATGCCGCGCTGCTCAGCGTGTTCGGCGGCATTTCGGTGACGCTTGCGATCATCGGGATTTTCGGCGTTATGGCCCACACGGTAAATCAGCGCACGCATGAGATGGGGATCCGGCTGGCTTTGGGAGCCCGCGCCGGAAATGTCCTGCGGCTCGTCATGGGGCACGGATTCGTCCTGATCTCGGCGGGGCTGTTGCTGGGGCTGCTGGTGGCCCTCTTGTTGGCGCCGGTGATCCGCAGCTTTCTTTGGGGAATCACGGCAACCGATCCCGTGACGTTCTTCGTGGCGATGGCGGGTCTCATGTTTCTCGCGCTGCTGGCATGCTACCTTCCCGCCCGTCGGGCATCGAGAGTCGATCCGGTCATCGCGCTCCGAAACGAATAGCGCTCATGCGCGGCATTTACGAGTGAGTGATAATGCATCTGTGATGAACCTCACCACGAACCTCACACGAAGACGTTTCGCCCAGGTAGCGCTGCTGGGGACACAGGCGGGAAGGCTCTTCGGCGCCGCCGGCTCCGCCAACGCGATCGACCGCGCCTTGCGCGAGGGCATCGAGCGGCGGAAGATTCCGTGCGTGACAGCGATGGTCGCCACACCCGACCGGATCCTCTACAGCGGCGCGTTCGGCAAGCGCGATCAGGCATCGGGCATCGCCGTGCAGCCGGATTCCATCTTCGCGATCGCATCGATGACAAAAGCAATTACCTCGGTCGCAGCGATGCAACTGGTCGAGCGTGGCAAGCTGAAGCTCGATGAGCCGGTGGCGCGCCATCTTCCGCAGCTCGCGAAAATGGACGTGCTCCAAGGTTTTGATGCCGCCGGAAAGCCCGTGCTGCGCCCAGCGACCAAAATGATCACGCTGCGCCACCTGCTCACGCACACATCCGGATTCGCGTATCCGACGTGGCACGAGGGCATGTTCAAATACACGCAGGCCACCTCGCCTCTGCCTCCGGGTGTAGTGGCGCCGCTGGTTCCGTTGATGTTTGAGCCGGGCTCGGCCTGGCAGTATGGCTACAGCGCCGATTGGACCGGCCGCCTGGTCGAGGAAGTCAGTGGGATGAATCTCGAGCAGTATTTCCAGCGCAATATTCTTCAGCCGCTGGGCATGAACGATACATCGTTCATTTTTCCGCCGGAGAAATTCGAGCGCCTGGTGAGCCGTTCGCAGCGCCAGAACGGTGGGCCGCTCCAGGAAGTCCCGCGCGCGATTCCACCGAAGCCGGCCGCGTTCAACGGCGGCGGAGGGCTCAATTCCACGGCGCCCGACTACATCCGCTTCATGCAGATGATCCTGCGTTACGGCCGCACGGGAGTGCGCGACGAAATCCTTACCGCCAGGTCCGTGGAGGCGATGTCGGTCAACCAGATCGGAGACCTCAGTGCGGGAAAACTCAAGAGCTTCATGCCGAACACTTCGAGCGACGTCGATGTTCATCCGGGTGCGCTCGACAAATGGGGCCTGGGCTTCCTGATTAATACCACTCCCTATGAGGGCGGACGCTCGGCGGGAAGCCTGGCATGGGCGGGCGTGTACAACACGTTCTACTGGATCGATCCCACGCGCGGCATTTGCGCCACGATCATGATGCAGTTCCTGCCGTTCGTAGACAAGGAAGCCGTCGGGTTATTGGGTGACTTCGAGCGCGCCGTCTACGCCAACTTGTAACCGCCTCAAACGAACGCGACTGCACGCGAATATTTGCGTTGGCTTGCGTGCAATTCGCGGCTATTCTACAGTGACGCTCTTGGCAAGGTTCCGCGGCTGATCGACGTCGCAGCCGCGGCGCACCGCGATGTGATACGCCAGGAGCTGGAGCGGGACCACTTCGAGAATTGGCAGCAGCAGATCGTGCGTGGTCGGAATCGGAATCACGTGGTTGGCGACCTTGGCGACCTCTTCGTCGCCCTCGCACGCCACGGCGATCACCTTGCCTTCGCGCGCTTTCACTTCCTGGATGTTCGAGAGTGTTTTTTCGTACAGCAGCTTGCTCGATTCGTCAGAGAAGTCGCGCGTGGCGAGCACCACTGCCGGTAGATTCTCGTCGATCAGCGCATTGGGGCCGTGCTTCATTTCTCCAGCCGGATAGCCTTCGGCGTGGATGTAGGAAATCTCCTTCAGCTTGAGCGCGCCTTCGAGCGCGATCGGGAAATGGATGCCGCGTCCCAGATACAGAAAATCAGTCGAGCGGAACAGTTCCTTCGCCAGATCGTCGTAGATATGATCGCGGCGGAGGATTTCCTCCATCTGGCCCGGAAGGTGCACCAGCCGCTCCACTAAGTGCCGCGATGTTTCTTCGCTGAGGACCTCGCGCCGCTGGCCCAAATACATCGCCAGCAGGAACAGGGCGGTCAACTGGCAGGTGAACGCCTTGGTGGAGGCGACGCCGATTTCCGGGCCCGCGTGCGTGATCAGCGTGCCGGAAGCCTCGCGCGTGATCATCGAACCGACCACGTTGCAGATCGCCAGCGTCTTCGAGCCCTTGTGCTTGGCCTCGCGCTGCGCCGCCAGGGTGTCGGCGGTTTCGCCCGATTGCGAAATCACCACCGTCAGCGTGTCGCGCCCGACCAGAGGGTCGCGGTAGCGGAATTCGCTGCCGTAATCGACTTCCACCGGAACGCGCGCCAGCCGCTCCATCATGAATTTTCCCGCGAGCGCGGCGTGCCAGCTTGTGCCGCACGCTACGATGCGAACTTGGCGGAATTCCTTGAATTCGCGCGCGGAGATGTCCATTTCATCCAGGAAAATCCGCCCGGATTCCTGGCCCACCCGGCCCAACGTGGTGTCCCGCACGGCCCGCGGCTGCTCATAGATTTCCTTGAGCATGAAATGCTTGTAGCCGCCTTTTTCGGCCATGATCGGATCCCACAAAATGTGGGAGACCTGGCGTTTTACGGGGCGTCCGTTGAAATCGGTGAGATGCACGCCGTCGCGCGTCAGAACGGCCATATCGCCGTCGGCCAGGAAGAACATGTCGCGCGTATAGCCCAGGATCGCGGGAACGTCCGAGGCGACGAAATATTCGTGCTCGCCCAAGCCGACCACAACCGGCGGGCCCGAGCGCGCCGCCACGATCTTATTGGGATCTTTTCGCGAGATCACGCTCAGCGCGAACACCCCTGTTAACTGGCGCACGGCGTCGCGCACGGCATTTTCCAGGTTGCCGTCGAAGTGCTTCTCCACCAGATGCGCGATCACTTCCGTATCCGTCTCCGTGACGAACTTGTGCCCTTCGTCGAGAAGCTGCTGCTTGAGCGCGAGATAATTTTCGACGATGCCGTTATGCACCACCACGATATCCCCATGGCAGTCGCGATGCGGATGCGCGTTCTCCTCGGTCGGCCGGCCGTGCGTGGCCCAGCGCGTGTGCCCGATGCCGTAGGACCCTTCCACCGGGTTTAGCTGGAGCGCGTCCTCCAGATTCCGCAGCTTGCCCGAAGCCCGCCGCACGCCCAGGCAGTTTCCCTTTTCGAGCACCGCGATTCCAGCTGAATCGTAGCCGCGGTATTCCAGCCGCTTCAGCCCGTCCAGGATGATCGGGACCGCTTTCTGTTCACCGATATAGCCGACAATGCCGCACATAATTATTCGAGGATCTCCACCCGGTAATCTTCCATGACCGGGTTGGCGAGCACGTCACGTGCCACCTGATCCATTTCCTTCTGCGCTTGCTCGAGCGCGGTCCCCGGCTGAATCTCAATTTCGAAAAACTTGCCTTGACGCACTCCGGTGATGCTCTTGTGCCCCAATCCGTTCAAAGCGCTCTGGATGGTTTGCCCCTGCGGGTCGAGCACTGTGGTTTTATACGAGACGTACACGCGAGCTTTCATAACTATCAACCATTGTAGTGGGTTATCATTCACTCTTAGGGAGCGCACAGCGCAGCGTTGTGCGCGATGTCAAGAAGGGAGCGCACCACTATCGTCAAAGGCTGGGTACTCGCGTCCTCCAGTACTGGGAACGCCACACTGCTGGCGACCGAGAAAACTCGTCTCCTGATCGATGCGGGGCTGAGTCGAAAAGACACGTTTGAGCGCATGGAAAGGATCGGCATTTCCCCCGATTCCCTTACAGCCATCCTGATCACCCACGAGCACAGCGACCACGTGGCCGGGCTGCCGGTTCTGGCGAAGCCGCGGGAGGGCGTCCAGATCCCGGTGTTTGTTTCCAGGCTGACGGCGCCTGCAATCCCCTGGGGCGACTGCGTTCCGAAGCTCGAGCTGTTTCAGGCCGGATCCAGCTTCACCATCGGCGATTTCGAGGTCACCAGCTTCACGATTCCTCACGACGCCGTGGACCCGGTGGCGTTTTCGGTCCGCGCCGAAGGCATCAAGATTTCGATCGCCACCGATCTCGGCTACCTGCCGGATTCGGTTCGCGTCCAGTTGCGCGGTTCCGATGCGCTGTTGCTCGAATCGAACCACGATCTGAACATGCTGAAAGTAGGACCTTATCCCTGGTCGGTGAAGCAGCGTGTCATGGGCCGCATGGGGCACCTCTCAAATGACGCCGCTTGCAGCTTTGTGCGCGACGATCTTGACACAACCACTTCGACGCTCATCCTGGGCCACCTCAGCGAGCACAACAATCACCCGGAACTGGTCCGGCAGGCGGCGATTCACGCTCTGGACGGGCGCAGCCTGTTTACGAAATTGTTGATCGCCGAGCCCGGCCAGTTGCTGGAAGCTTTCTGTTATTGACCCCGAATCATGATTCCCAGATACACACGGCCCGAAATGGGCCGGATCTTCAGCGAACAAAACAAATTCGATCAATGGCTGGCCGTGGAACTGGCGGCCGCGGAGGCGCTGGCGGAATCGGGAGAAGTTCCCGCCGAAGCCGCGCGCGCGCTTCGCGCTCACGCCGGATTCGATATCGCCCGCATCGACGAAATCGAGCGCGAAACCCGGCATGACGTGATCGCCTTCACCACCGCTGTCGCGGAAAAGATGGCGGCCGCCGGCCAGGCCGATGCTTCCCGCTGGCTGCACTACGGCCTAACGTCGAATGACGTGGTCGATACGGCCCAGGCGCTGATGCTCAAGCAGGCATCGAAGCTCCTGATCGAAGGAGCCCGAGCGTTGGCGGACGTCCTCAAGCGCCGCGCCTACGAGTTCAAGAATACGGCGCAGATCGGACGGACGCACGGCATTCACGCCGAGCCGATCACTTTCGGGCTGAAACTCGCCCTGTGGTACGACGAAGTGGTTCGCGGCACCGCGCGCCTGGAAGCTGCCGCCGAGGATCTGCGTGTTGGCAAAATTTCGGGCGCCGTCGGGACGTTCGGGCACATCGGGCCGGAAGCGGAGGCGCGGATCTGCGAGCGGCTGGGGCTGAAACCCTCGGCCATCTCTTCCCAGGTGATCGCGCGCGACCGGCACGCGTTTTGGATCTCTTCGCTTGCGCTCATCGCCTGCACACTCGAGAAAATCGCGCTCGAAATCCGGCATTTGCAGCGGACGGAAGTGCGCGAAGCGGAGGAACCGTTCGGCGCGGGCCAAAAGGGCTCGTCCGCCATGCCTCATAAACGCAATCCGGTGGTCTGCGAACAGATTTGCGGATTGGCCCGGGTGGTCCGGGCGAACGCGCAGGCGGGGTTCGAAAATGTTGCGCTGTGGCACGAGCGGGATATCTCCCACTCGTCGGTGGAGCGTGTGATCCTGGCGGATTCGGCGATCCTGACGGACTATCTGCTCGCTCGGACACGGTGGCTGGTGGACGGAATGCGGGTCCATCCGGAACGCATGCTTCAGAACCTGGAATCGACCCAGGGCCTGATCTTTTCCGGGCAGTTGCTTCTTGACCTGGCGGCGGCCGGGATGTTGCGCGAACAAGCCTACAAAGTGGTGCAAACACACGCGATGCGCGCCTGGGAGCAGGGGACCAGCTTTCGGGCCGCGGTGGAATCTGACCAAGAAATTCTTTCTTTTCTACCGCTTGTAAAGATTCAGGCGGCTTTTTCAGTGGATCGCCACCTGGCCCACGTGGACCGCATCTTCCGTCAGGTCTTCAGTCAAGATTCGAAGAATTAAGAACTTACGTGGAACCAGGCAAGTACTAAGAAAATCTACGGATTCGAAATAGGGCTTCTGGGGTAAACTGTAGATGGCAACGGATGAACCCCGCTTACCAGATTTCAGAGTACGAGCTGGCCAGGGTCCTATTGGTGGACGACGACCCGGCCACCCGCCTCACCCTAAAGACTGTTCTGGAGGCCAGCGGCTACAAGGTGAACGTGGCCGCCAGCGCCGCCGAGGCTGTCGGAAAGCTGGACGAAGGGGAGTACGAGCTGGTGCTGAGCGATCTCCAGATGGAATCGCCTGAGGCCGGGTTGAAAGTGCTGGCGCATGCCCGCATGATGGAGTACAAGCCCGCTACCGCTCTCATTACCGCCTACCAGGATTCGCATCCCGACCTGGCACGGCATCAGAGATCGCTGCTGATCAAACCCGAGGATATTCCGGGGTTGCTCGGCAAGATCGCCGATCTGATCGCTGAGCGTGCCACCCGCCGGCTGCGCCGCGAGCTTCGTCTCGCCGGCGTTTGAGGCCGTACTAGCAGGCATATTTCGCGCTCCCAGTACTCACGAACGCTGGATTTGTTTTTATACTGGCTCTCCGCTACCAGGACCTTGTTGCCGAGGTTCGTAGCTCATTCATCAACTCGGCTCCAACTGCAGCTCTCCCGAGCATCAGGTGGACAACCACGTCAGCCAGGATTTCGTTCTGTTCTCGTTCAACACCATCGTCAATCCCGCCAGCATCGTGATCAATCCGTATGGAACCGGGATCGCGATGTGAGCTACTGGATCGGCACGAGCAGCACAAACCTTTCGACCATCGGGCTGGCCGGACTGGCGGGGACAGGCTTCGGAGGCCGCATGGACGACGATTCTACGGTGAGCAGCAATGCCCGTACGGTCACGCTGGGCGGTGGAAACGGCAACGCTCTGCTGTTCGCGGCACGGCTATCGGGCAACAACGCGGACGACTATCTCGATTACTTCAAAATCGAGAGCCTGACCGTGAATAGCGCCGTTCCCGAACCGGCGACGTTCGGGCTGGCGGGACTGGCTCTGGTGGGTCTGGGCCTGCTTCGGCGCCGCGCGCGCGATTAATCGAGCGAAGTCACGACGCGTTCAAGTTCGTCCAGAGCGCCGGCGAAAAAGTGGTCGGCGGCGTCGACGATCACCACCTTCTTGGGTTCGGGCAGCGCCGCGACCATCGGCTCCCATTCGGATAGCGGGCCGTACTGGTCGCGGCTGCTCTGGATGAAGACGCGCGGCACCGTGCAATTTTCGAGAAACACCCGATCCGTGTAGGTCGTGGGGAACCCGACCGCAATCACCCGCCGCGCGCCGATTCCAGCGCAGCCCAAGCGCAGCGCGATCCGCGAGCCGAACGAAAATCCCGCCAGCGTGAAGGGCAGATCCGGATAGCGGCCGCGAAGATAGGCGAGCGCGGCGCGGGCGTCCTCGAGCTCGCCTTCCCCGTGCGCGTACTCGCCTTCGCTCAGATTCACGCCGCGATAATTGAACCGCAGGACGACGGAACCAGACTTGCGCAGCCCGCGAGCGATCCGGTAAACGACTTTGTTGTGCATCGTACCGCCGTGCTGGGGATGCGGATGGCACACCAGCGCCGCTTGGAGAGCAGCCTGCTCCTCGGGTTCCTCCAGCAGCGCTTCGAGTTTCCCGGCAGGCCCCTCCAGGAATATGGATTCTATTCTCCGCACTCCTAATTCGTTCTGTAGTTGACGAACTGCATGTCGATGCCGAAGTCCGTGGAGCGCAGCAGTTGGATCACTTCCTGCAAGGTATCGCGGTCCTTACCCGCGATCCGCACGAAGTCGCCTTGAATCGACGCCTGGACCTTCTTTTTGCTGTCCTTGATGGCTTTCACGATTTCGCGGGCTTTTTCGATCGGAATTCCCTGTTGCAGGCTGATCTCCTGGCGCACGGTCGATCCCGCGGCAGGCGTGATCGTCCCGTAGGAGAGTCCCTTGAGCGGCACCTTGCGCTTGACCAATTTCTGCTGGAGGACTTCGTTCACGGCCTTCAAGCTGAATTCGTCCTGGCTTTGCAGCAGGATCTTGTTGTCTTTTTCGTTCAGCTCAATATTGGAATGCGAGTTCTTGAGGTCGTAACGCTGCTGGACTTCCTTGATCGCCTGCTGCACGGCGTTGCTCACTTCCGGCAGCTCGATTTTCGATACCACGTCAAAGCTGTTATCAGGCATGTTTTTCTTTTCTGAACGCGCGTCGCGAGGGCAAGGAATCTTTCCGGGCCGCGACCCTGATGGAACGGTCAGTGACCTAAGGCTACCAAAACTTTCTCGGTAATTTCACGCACCAGCGTGGGAAGCGCGGCGTCCAGCGCCAGCGTGATCGCCGCCTGGATGCGCTCCGGGTCCGGAGCAACCGGTTGAACGGCCGCGGCTGGAGCATCGGATACCGGAGCGGGCGTGCTTGCCGCCAGAGCTTCTCCGAACAATCCCCGCGCGAGCTTGGCCTCCTGAACCAGGGGCCGGATCGTCCCGATCGCCACGGAAGCCTCGAACGGCTTGCGCAGAACGGCATCGCAGCCGGCCGCGCGAGCTTCTTGTTCATCCAGCGGCTCGAGGAGTCCCGCCGTGAGAATCACCCGGACGTGGGGATAAAGTTTTTTGATCTGGCGGCAGAGATCGAGGCCGCCACCGCCCGGAAGAAATACATCCGCGATCACCAGGTCAGGATTCGCGACGGTCATGCGGGCCAGAGCGGACGCTTCGTCGCTCACGCTCCACACTTCAAACCCTTCTTCGCGCAGGATGCGCTCTCCCATCCGCTGCGCGTGGGCGCTATCGTCCGCCAGCAGGATGTTGCTCATCAGGGCTTGGGGGGCGCGGGCTGCGGAGGCTGCTGCCGCGCATCGGGATTCGTTTCGAGCGCTGTCGGGTCGTTCACAGGGGCCACAGTGACATCGCCCTGGAAACCGGCCTGCGAGCCTGGCACCGGAACGGTCACGGGGATGTTCTGCTTGGGCGGATTCATCTGCGGCGCTCCCGATTTTGCCGCCGTGTAGGTCTCCGGGCTCTGGCGGATAAAGCCCGTAAGGCGGTGGAACAGGCCCGGGCGTACTCGATTTTCTTGTTCGAACCGCATGCGCGCTTCCGCCGCGGGATCGGCATTGGGAACCGGCAATTCCATGGTCTTAAGCCGGTTCTTGGCCTGATCGGCGTACGCGCTCAGCGGGTAATCCCGAACCAGCTTGGTGTAGGCATCGCCCGCCTGTTGACGGAAACGCGGCCCCAGGCGCGTGTACGAATCGCCTTCCAGCCACAGCGCTTCGTCGGCGCGGCTGTAGAGCGGATACTGATCCACGACTCCGTTCAGACGGTTGGCGGCCGATGCGAAGCTGCCGCGCCGGTGATAGAAGTCGCCCACGCCCATTTCACTTTCGGCCAGGACTTCCTGAACGTTGCGCAGAAGCTGCTCGACTTCGGGAGCGAATTTGGAATTCGGAAACTGGACCAGGACCTGCTTGCATTCCTGCTCGGCGCGCAGGACTTCGTTCTGGTCGCGATCCGGCTTGTCCATCTGCTTGTAATGGATCATGCAGAGCTTTTCCTGCGATTCGGCCGCTTCCGGCATGGTGGGATAAAAAAGGATGAAGTCTTTGTAGGCTTGTTCGGCCTGCGCGCGGCCGCGTGCGCCGCCTTCCCGATACCAGGCGTCGGCGATGGCGAGTTGCGCCTTGGCGGCGTACTCGCTCGATTCATACGTATTCAGCAGCGTGTTGAGCGTGATGCGCGCGATCTCATAGCGCCCCTTCTCCAGGTCCTTGATCGCTTTATCGAACAGGATCTTGTCGGGCTGCTGGGTCTGGGCCGTGATCGGGTTTTCGTATTTCTTGTGTTTGAACGCGCAGGAGCTTGCTCCCAAGGCGACGGCCACGATCGGTATCAGTTTCAGGCTGAAAAAACGCATGGAAGACCTCTATGCATTAGACTCGAATGGCGGTCGCGTCGTGCGCGATCCGGCGCATTTCCTCGAATGCGGCCGGAGGATTCACAGTGTGAAACACAGACGACCCCGCAACCACCCATTCGACCCCGGTATCTATAATTTTTCCAAGGTTATCCTTGGTCACGCCACCGTCGATTTCGATTCGGAAATGCAATCCCCGTTCCTTGCGCTGCGCGACGAGCTGGCGCACTTTCCCAAGCGCATTGGGGATGAATTTCTGACCTCCGAAACCGGGGTTCACGCTCATCACCAGGACATAATCCACGATATCCAGAACCTCGTCCAGCATCGAAACTGGCGTGGCAGGATTGATCACAACGCCCGCCTTGGCCCCTTCGCTCCGGACCATCCGCAGGGTCCGGTCCAGATGCCGGCAGGCTTCCTGGTGGACCGAAACCTGGTCCGCTCCGGCCTGGATGAAGACAGGCGCGTACTTGTCGGGATCCTCGATCATCAGGTGCACGTCCAACGTCGCCCGCGTGGCTTTCCGGAGCGACTCAACTACCGGAGGTCCAATGGTGATGTTGGGTACGAAATGGCCGTCCATCACATCGACATGGAGCATGCGGCATCCTACCGCTTCGAGGGCGGCAATTTGCTCGCCCAGGCGGGCGAAATCGGCCGAAAGGATCGATGGCAGGATCTCAACCATGAACGACCACCCTCAATGTTAGCAAAGGCTTGTTCTTACGGTGTTAGAACCGCCGCGAAGAATCCGTCGCCCGCCTCCCGTCCGGGCAGGCGGTGATGCATTTCGTGCACTGGCAATCCCGCGACGATTTCTTCGTTTTCTTCCCGTTCCAGCGAACACGTGGCGTAGACCAGCCTGCCTTCAGGCTGCAGCTGCGCAAGCGCGTTCTGAAGAATTTGCCGCTGCAAGGCGGCGAATCGGGGAAGATCTTCCGGGCGGAGCCGCCACTTGATTTCCGGATTCCGGTCGAGGGTCCCGGTTCCTGAGCAGGGCGCGTCCACCAGGATCCGCTCGAACTTGGCGCTGAAGGGGAGCGTCTCGGCCGCATTGAGCACGACGCGCTCGGCCTGCGGGGGGACGTCGGCGAGCCGCTTCAGGTAGCGGTCGCAGGCGACAGTCCTGGCACCGAGCGCGAGGATCTGCGCGGTTTTGTTTCCAGGCGCGGCGCACAGGTCGAGCACCGACATTCCAGGCTCGATTTCGAGCAGCGGAACGATGGACTGCGCTCCGGGGTCCTGCTGGCGTCCGGTCTGCGGGTTGGTCGCGGTTACGGGCTCTTCGAGCGCCGCGCGCGCGATCGCTGTCGCGGCTTGCTCTCCGTACTGCTGGTCCCAGCGTTCGAGCATCCAGGCGGGGATGCTCAATTCCGTGGCGCGATCCGGCCACGCGACGGGTTTGCGGTTCACTTTGCGCAGCACGGCGTTGACGAATCCGGCCGCCGAACGCTTGTGCGCTTTCTTGACCAGCTCGACACTTTCGGTGACGGCCGCGTGCGCCGGAATCCGGTCGAGATAGCGGAGTTGAAAAATCCCCATGCGGAGCGCGATGCGGACTTCCTCGTCCAGCTTGAGCTGCTTGCGTCCGGAGAAGTGCTCGATCAGAAAATCGAGTTGCGATTGGTAGCGAAGGCATCCCAGCGTGATGCTTTCCGCGAGCGCGAGATCGCGCGCATCGCCCTGCTCACGCCGCAGCAGGTCGGTAGCATAGCCCCCGCCATGGACGCGCTTGAGGACTCGAAAGGCGATTTCTCGGGCAGGAGACACTCGTTTCAGTATGGCCGCAAATGAACGCGAATGAACGCAAATGATTGTGTCTTAGGCTCCGGCCGTCTGAATGTGGAAGACACTTCTGGTATCCGGCAGAACGAAATTTATTTAGATTGAATTCAGGATACATGCAGTGCCGGCGGCACGGTTCGGCCGCGGTGCGGCTTGACTACGATCTCGACATCCTGATCGAGCGCGACGAGGAAGCGCAGCAGCCGTTCGACGGAAAACTGCCGGAACTCGCCGCGCAGCATCTTGGAGACATCGGGTTGTTTGATGCCGAGCAGATCGGCGGCGGCGGACTGCTTGAGTCGGCGTTGCTTCATGATCGCGTCGATCTTGAACACAAGCTGGGCTTTGACCAAGTGCTCTTCCGCGTTCGGTACGCCGATGTCCCTGAACACGTTACGGCTTCCGGTTTCGTATCCCTTGTTTTTCATGACGTTCTCTCCCTGGCTATCAGTTCGGCCTCACGCAGGCGCCGCCTAATTAATTCAAGTTCCAGGCGGGGCGTCTCGCGTGCGCTCTTCGACTTCTTCTGGAATGCGTGCAGGACGTACACCGTTCCCGCATGCCGCAAGGTGTACACCGCGCGGAATGTATCGCCGCGATAGTCCTTGACAATTTCCACTACCCCTGCCCCGCCGAAACCGCTCAGCGTCTTAGTATCGCGATGCTTGCCCCCGAGTTGCGCAACGTAGAGTGCATAGCCCATGTGATCCTGGACGGGCACGGGAAACGCGCGTAGATCCCTGCGGCTCGATCCGAGCCAGACTACCGTCTTCACCACTATGGTGATTTCACTATAACATGTCAAGAGTTGTGCATTCTCCTGAGGATCCAGGCGAAGTCGGTTTATCGTTTGCCGTTTCGTGATTAGCTTCCATCAAGGCCAGATGCGCGTTTGCGGCTATCGAAAATCGTGCGACGGGACCTCGTCGACTTCGAAATTCAGCGGCTCGATACGGTTTAGCAGTCCCGCTCGATCTGGCGAGTAGAACTGTGTCAAAATTACGTCCAACATGGACAGCCGCATTGTGAATCGCGAGATTCGGAGGGAAGTCTGGCCAGCACTTCGAGGAAGAGGCTTCGATACCTTCACTGCGAGAACTGCCTGGCGACGTTGCGCGGATGGAATTTGTGTTGTTAATTTTCAATCTTTCAATTCTTATTTCTTACTGGTCGATGGATGTACGACCTTCTCTTTCGCGCTGAACCTAGGCGTCTACTTTCATGCTCTGAGCGAAAGGAATAATCCTGAAACGCAAATTAAGCCCAAGTGTTATGAATGCCACTTTCAAAGCAAGTTGTTTAAGGCTATCGCTCAACAGAATTACGGACGGAAGGACATATGGTATGTGGATCCGGAGGGGCTGAATTTGTTGGAGGTTCTTGACGATGCACGACGGGTCCTTCTGGACGATGGTATTCCTTGGCTGGATCGCTTTTCTGATCTCGAGCATGTTCTTGAGATCCTCGTGCGCGAAAGTGAAACAGAGACGCTTTTCGGAATCGGGGCAAAGTGGAGCCCTCGTCGGAAGCTTCTGATTGGCCGCGCGGCAGTTGCCATGGGAGAGGAAGAACTTGGGCTTCGCGTCCTTAGAGAAGCTGATGCAGAACTGCTAAGTATCAAGCTCCGTTTTGAATCCTTGGGTCGAAATGGCCGCCAACCGAAGCGATCGAATAATAAGTAGTATTTCGCGGCTAACGGAAATCGTGCGAGGGGACCTCAGCGACTTCGAAATTCAGCGGCTCGGCGCGGTTCAGCTTCACTGAAATCGCTCCCTGCTGATTTTGCAGGATGCCCTCCACCAGCAGATACGGCGCGGTGACCAGCGTCTCGCGATACGCATCGAACAAATCCGGCTCGACAATCGCGTTCGAGATGCCGGTCTCATCCTCAATGCTCAGGAACATGAATCCGTGCGCCGTGCCGGGACGCTGGCGGCAGATCACGCATCCGGCCACGCGCACCAGCCGGCCGTGTTTCTCGAATTGCAGATCCTCGGCTGCCACCACGCCGCGGGCGCGCAAGCCTTCGCGATAAAGACGCATCGGATGCGGGCCGATGGTCACGCCCGTGCCGTAGAAATCGGCGCGGATGCGTTCCCGTACGTTCATGGGGGACAAGGGCCTAGGGCCAGATTCCTCCAGCGATTCGAACAACGGACCGGCAGGGCGGATCGCGCGTTCCGATTCCCACAAGGCATCGCGGCGATGGCCGCCTGTCAACGAGTTCAGCGCGCCGACTTCGGCCAGCATCCGCAGTTCATCTTTACGCAGTCCGCGAACCCGCCGCACCAGATCCTCGATCGAAGAAAACGGCCGCGCCGCGACGATCGCCTCGGCTGTCTCTTTTCGCAATCCGCGAACATAATTCAATCCCAACCGGACAGCCCACGGCGGGACTGAAGTCCCGCGCAGGCTGAAAGCCTGCCCCACAGGCTCCATCGTGCATTTCCAATCGGACTGCTGCACGTCCACGGGACGGAAGTGCAGCCCGTGCCGTTGCGCATCCTTGACCAGCGTCGCCGGATGATAGAAGCCCATGGGCTGGTTGTTCAGCATGGCCGCGGTGAACGCCGCCAGATAATGACACTTCAGATATGCGCTGGCGTAGGCGATCAGAGCGAAACTGGCCGCGTGCGATTCCGGGAATCCGTACAGCGCAAACGAAGTGATCGACTGCACGATGCGATCCTGCGTGTCGCCGACGATTCCGTTGGCCGTCATGCCGCGGCGCAGCTTGGCCTCGATCTCCCGCATACGGGCTTCGCTGCGCTTGAATCCCATGGCGCGGCGCAGCTCCTCGGCCTCGCCTCCAGTGAAATTCGCCGCGATCATCGCGATCCTGAGCAACTGCTCCTGGAACAGCGGGACTCCCAGAGTGCGCTTCAACACTTGTTCGAGCGACGGATGCAGGCACGCGGCTTCTTCATACCCCTGCCGCCGGTTCAAATACGGATGCAGCATCTTGCCCACGATCGGTCCGGGCCGGATGATGGCCACCTGCACCACGATGTCGTAAAACTTTTTGGGTTTCATGCGCGGCAGGCACGACATCTGCGCACGGCTCTCCACCTGAAACAACCCGATCGTGTCGGCTTTCTGCAACGCCTGATACACCGCAGGGTCGTCCTGCGGAAGATGGGCAAGATCCACAGGTTCCGGATAATGCTCGCGGATCAACTCGAGCGATTCCTCGAGTACCGCCATCATCCCCAGCCCCAGCAGATCCACTTTGATCAATCCCAGATCGGCGCAATCTTCTTTATCCCACTCGATGACCACGCGTCCGGGCATCGTGGCCGGTTCGAGCGGCACCACGGAATCGAGCGAGCCCTGGCAGATCACCATGCCGCCGGAATGCTGGCCGAGGTGCCGCGGCAGGTTCTGCGCGGCCACGTACAGCGAAAGATATTTTTGGATGCGGGGATCTTTCAAATCGAAACCGGCCAGAGCGAACTGCTTCTGCGCGGTGTCGTTCGGATCCTGCCAGCCCCAGTGCGCGACCAGCGAGGAAAGCTTCTCGAGCGATTCCTGCGGGAACCCCAATGCCTTGCCGACGTCGCGCGCGGCGGATCGGCCGCGGTAGGTAATGACGTTAGCCGTCATGGCCGCGCCGCGCTGGCCGTAGCGCTGATAGACGTACTGGATCACGCGCTCCCGCTGGTCGCCGGAAGGGAGATCGAGATCGATATCCGGCATCTCGCCGCGTTCTTCGGAAAGAAATCGCTCGAACAGCAGCTCCATCGCAACGGGATCGACGGCGGTGATCCCCAGCGCGTAGCACACCGCGCTGTTGGCAGCCGAGCCGCGTCCCTGCGCCAGGATTTTTTCGCGGCGGCAGAAATCCACCAGGTCCCAGACGATCAGGAAATAGCCGGCGAGATCAAGTTTTTCGATCAGCGCCAGCTCGCGCTCGATCTGGCGGCGGGCTTTTTCGTGATAGGGACGGAAACGCTGGCGCGCGCCTTCATCCGTGCGCTGCCGCAGGAACGAGTTCATTGTTTCCCCTAGACCCACCGGATACTTGGGGAATTCATAGCCAAGATCTTTGAGCGTGAAATCCAGCCGCACCGACAGCTCGGCGGTTTCGGCGATGGCTTCGGGCACATCGGAAAAAAGTTTGTGCATCACGCGCGGCGATTTCAGATACCGCTCGGAGTTGCGCGCCAGAAGCTGCCCCGCAGCCATGACTGTCGTTTTGTATCGGACTGCCGTGAGCACGTCGGCCAGCTCGCGTTCGGCGGGCATGGCATGGCGGACGCCGTTGGTCGCCAGCAGCGGCAGTTTCATGGAACGCGCCAGCTCGATCACGGCCTGATTGCGCGCTTCCTGGTCGCGATGGAAGTGGCGCTGCAACTCGACATAAACATTGCCGCGCCCGAACAGGCTGACCAGTTTCTCGAAACGTTCTCTGGTAGGCAGTCCTTCGCCGGTCAGGCACACCAGGCCGCTTGCGAACCGGTACAGCTCTTCCTGCGAAGCCTTGGCCTCTCCTTTGGGCGCGCGCAATTTCATGGAAGTGATCAGGCGGCACAGGTTCTGATATCCCGTGCGGTTCTCGACCAACAGCGGATAGAAATCGCCGTCTTCGCCGGTGATTTCGGCGCCGATATGCGCCTTGGCTCCGAGCTTCTTGGCGGCCATATAAAAGCGCGGCGCCCCGCACAGATTATCGCGATCCATGAGCGCCATGGCGCCGTGGCCGAGGTCGGCGGCGCGCTGGACCAGATCCTCGGGCAGGGAAGCGCCTTCCAGAAAGCTGAAGGCCGAGCGAGTGTGGAAGTCGACAAAGCTAGTCATACACGCCTTCCACGAACCACTTGTCGGATAACCGGTCGAGATATATGCGATACAGCGCGCCGTCGCTCAGCTCGAGATCGTATTCATCGCGATTCCACAAATCGGACCGCCACCACTCGCCGCTCGATCGCCATGGGCCGGCGATCCGCAAGATGCGGCCCTGAAACCTCCGCGTCCCCAGGCGATCCGCTGTAATCCTCGCTTCCAGCGCCGGTCGGAAATACCGAAACGGCAACAGAGGCCCCGTGGGCCGTGCCGCGCCCGGACGGTGGGTGTCGAACAGCTCCGGGTATCCGACGTTCTTCTCTCCTACCAGCCCGCGAATTTTGCCCAGCGTCAGCTCGAGTTTTTCCGGTTCCGGCGCGGCGGGCGTGAACAGTCCGTGCTGTACGCGGCGCGGCTCGGTCGGAATCAGCTCCAGCCGCAGCTTTGTTACCGGCGCCTCGGGAGGCTGGTGTTCGAGCGAATGCTCGATCCGCTTCAGCAGCAGCTTTACATCCCGCGTCGGAAAGGGAAGGCTCAGCCTTCTTTGGTTGCTGTCGAGAGTGAGATCGATCGCGGAAGCCGCCAGCGATTGCGATTTCAGCCGTGCGGTCAAATCGTTTAGAAACCGCGCGATCAGAAACAGCAGCGGCTCGCGCAGCTTCAGCGCATAATCGAGCTCGATCGATTCGGCATAAACGGTCGCTGGAAGCTGCGGACGCAAAGGACGCGCAATTGCGCCCCGGGCCAGCCGTTGCAGATGCAGCCCGCGGGCACCTAAACGCGACGCTAAAGCGTCGTCCGGAAGGCGCGCCAGATCGGCCAGCGAGCGAATCCCCCAGAGATCGAACGTTTCGAAAATTTCGGGATCCGGAGGCAGTGCATCAATGAGCAATGCGCCCAGTACGCGGGCCTCGTCACCCGGCGCGATGAACGTATAGCCCGGAAGATTCCGCGCCGCCAGGATCGCGGTTTCCGCGGCCGAAGCCACAGCCGCCTGCGTGCCCTTCAATCGGGCAAGTTGGCGCGCGGTGATGGAAAACACCGCGGTCTGCTCGTCCACCAGCTCAACAAAAGGAGAAAAGGAATCGGCCAGCCGGCCGGCGTCCGGCCCATGAATGCACGCAAACATGACTACACCGCATTACGTAATAAAAGGAACGGGGCGCATCCCGTGAATCGAGCCTTGCGCGGCGGCAGTTTGATCGTCATCGACGAGCATGATTTCGCCAGAGGATGATCCGCCAGCACCGCCAGAATTACCGGCGTCGATTCCACCGCGCGCCGGAAGCGGAACCAGGCGGTGGCCGGAATCCGGTTGAGCGCTCCTGCCGCGACCTCGGCCAGATCCAGCGCCACGACGCCGAATCCGCCCGCCTGAATCAGCAGATCGGCCGCGCGCAGGGCATGCTCGGCATTGCCGCCGCAGCGGACCCAGACCAGCTTCGACAATTCCACTCCGCCCGAGGCGGCCGAGCGGGGATCGAAGGCGTCATTCGTATCTACCAGCGCCGCATGCTCGCCTCGTCCGGTGGAAACCGCCAGCAACGCATGCAGCACGGAGGTTCGTCCGCTGGAACGAACTCCGGTGATTTCCGAGATTCTGCCGCGCGGGAAATCGCGTCCCGCAGCAGAGAGAAAATCGAGCGGCTCGGCGTGTCGCCAGCCGAGAGGAAGAGGAAGTGCAGCCGCCATATTTCGCCTTTTATTCGCCTACCCGTAGATTAGTTCCCGGCGCAGACTCTGTCAATCACCCCGGATCGATTTAAGTTTTGAATGTACTTTACAATTAAAAGTACTTGTCGTAATCTGGAACCGATGAAACAGCTCTTGCTGCTCGCTGCACTCCCCGGTGCGCTTCTGCCTCAGGCTCTGGAAGGTATCTGGCAAGGAACTCTCACACCCGCAAATCAGACTGACGGAATCCGTCTAGCCTTCAAGATCGACAAGAACGGGAACGCCTATCAAGGAACGTTTTACAATCTTGCGAACGGGCGCCAGTCCAACCTCGGGGCGATTACGCTCCAGGGGAACGCCGTTAGAATCGTCATCCCGGGGAACGGGATGAACTACGAAGGGAAGATCGAAGCCGATGGAAATTCGATCAACGGCACATTGAATCAGGGGACGAACCCTGTGCCACTGCCGCTAAAACGAGCCACGTCCGAGACTGCCTGGGAACTTCCGCCGCCTCCCACTGCACCCAAGCCGTTGCCTGAAGGAACCAAGCTGGAATTCGAGGTCGCCAGCATCAAGCTTTCCCCCGAGCAGCAGGGTGGCGGCGGCTTCAACGTAACCGCCACCGAATTCCGCGGCCGGACCACTCTGGCGCAGCTTATTACCTTCGCTTATCTTCTCCATCGCAGTCAGGTCTCTGGATTGCCCAACTGGGCCGATACCGACCGGTATGAGATCGCGGCCCGCCTTCCCCAAGGAGGCGACCCCAGCGACGATCAGATCCGGACGATGCTAAAGAATCTGATTCAGAGCCGGTTCAGTGTTTCTTCCCACACGGAAAAGCGCGAGCTGTCCGTGTATGCGATCAGCATCGGCAAGAACGGGCCGGCCGGCGCCAAATTGGTGAAAAATACCAGCAACGGAACAAGGATCGGCGCGCAAGGTTTGGGAAGGCTCACGATCAGCGGAGTGAGCATGGCTGGCTTCGCGGGCCAACTGCAGTTTCGCGTGCTCGACCGCCCCGTTATCGATCAAACCGGTCTTACAGACCGCTACGATTTCACGCTCAACTGGAGGCCCGACGAATTCCAGTTTCCATCGCTTACCCCGGTCCAGCGTGAGTATTGGGCCTCGCGTGCCGAGGGCCTGCCCGACCTGTTCACCGCATTCCAGGAACAACTCGGGTTGAAACTGGACTCGACCAAGGCTCCCGTTGATGTATTGGTGATCGACAAAGTTTCCAAGCCGTCGGAGAACTGAACGGGGGTATGTCGAAGAGCCGGATTCCTGGATGGGTTTCGCTCCTCCTGGTAGGAGTCGGATTACTGGTCGTGGCGATTCCGGGACTGTTCGTGTACATGAGCGTCACAGCGACGAAACTGCATCCCAGCCTCGGCAATATCCCGTCGGTGCCGCACTCCCCGGCGTCGCCACAGTGGTCCGCAGCCGCGGAGAAGGCCGGTCAGATCGCGCGGGCGAGTCTCACCGGGAGCAACCTGCCGGGACTCTCCGTGGCGGTCGGAATCGATGGCGAGATCGTGTGGGCGGAGGGCTTCGGGTTCGCGAACGTCGAAAGCGGCTTGCCCGTTATGCCCGATCACCGGTTTCGGATCGGGACGGCTTCCATGGTGCTCACTTCGGCCGCGATCGGCCTGCTGCTGGAGCAAGGCCGGATGCGGCTGGATGACCAGATTCAGGCATACGTTCCGGAGTTTCCGCAGAAGCAGTGGCCCGTAACGGTCCGGCAATTGATGGCGCATGCAGGAGGCACTCCGATGGAGGACCTGGATAATGGCGTTCTGACTTCCAGCCACTGCCAGCGGCCGGCCGAGGCAGTCTCGCTCTTCGCGAAAGAGCCGCTGCTGTACCAGCCGGGGACCCAGGCCCGTTATTCCACCTTCGGCTGGGTTCTGTTGAGCGCCGCCGTCGAGGCTGCCGCGGGCAAGCCATGGATGACGTTCCTCGAAGATGAGGTTTTCCGGCCGCTCGGCATGCACGATACCGTCAAGGAATCGAAGAGTGAGCCGGATCCGCACGAGGCGACTGCCTACATCCCGCGATTTGCCGGGAACGCGATATACGGCGTGCGCCCGTTGTACAGGTTCGATTACTCGTGCCACGAGGGATCCAGCGGATTCCTCTCCACAGCGTCCGACCTGGTGCGCTTCGGAATGGGAATCAACGGCGGAAAGCTGCTGCGGCCCGACACGGTGCGGGTTTTCCAAACGCCGCAGCGATTGGCATTGGGCACGGAGACAGGCTTCGGTCTCGGCTGGATAATCAAGACCGTGGCTCTGGGCGGCCAACAGGTCCGCGCGGCGGATCACGACGGGCACTTTTGGGCTGGAACCGTGTCATCGCTGCTCACGCTTCCCGAACGCGGGATGGCCGTAGCCGTAATCTCGAACGTTGCGTTCGAAGACGCCTCTTCTCTGGCGGAGAGAATCGCACAGGTGTTCGGCGAGAAATTTAGCCGCGAATAGAACAAATTAACGCGAATCGGCCAGCTTGCTAAAATGAGAGCTTGACTGAACTTGAACAGCGGCGCCGGAGCGTCCAGACGGCGCTGGCCGGGCATAAAGTCCACGCGCTTCTGGTCAGCTCTTCCGCGAACGTACGCTATCTGACGGGCTACGCCGGCACGAACGGCATGGTCCTGGTCACGCCATCGGAAACCCACTTTTTTACCGATCCGCGGTACGCGCTGGAAGCCAGCACCAGCATCACTTGCACGGTACACATCGCTAAGCGGCCTCTCATCGATGACATCGCCGGCCTGCTAAAGCGCAAAAAGCTCAAGAAAATTGGATTCGAGCCAGCCTGGCTGAACCTGGACCAGCATCAGAAGCTGAACGGTCTGCTTGTTTCGGGGGCTTCGCTTCACCCCGTCGCCGGAATCGTGGAAAATCTCCGCATGACGAAATCGACTGCGGAAATCGAGCGGATCCGCAAGAGCGTGCGCACCAATTCGGAAGCCTACGCCCGCACGCTGCGACGTGTCCGGCTGGGGATGCGCGAGCGCGATGTGGCCGCTGAGCTCGATTATCAGATGCGGGTTCACGGCGCTGAAAAGCCGGCCTTCGACACCATCGTCGCTTCCGGCGAACGTTCCGCGCTTCCTCATGCGCAGCCGACAAGTAAACGACTGGAGGAGGACAATCTCCTGCTGATCGACATGGGAGCTTGCCTGGACGGCTACATGAGCGACATGACCAGGATGGCTTTCCTCGGGATCCCGAATAGACGCGTGCGGACACTCTACAATGCCGTTTTGGAGGCCCAGCTGGCAGGCATCGACGCTATCCGGCCGGGGGTTACCGCAACGCAGGTAGACTCCGCCGCGCGGCAGGTGCTTAAAAAGCATGGACTGGACCGCCAGTTCGTGCACTCCACCGGGCACGGCCTCGGCCTGGAGATCCACGAGGGCCCCCGGATCGGCAAAAAAGACAAAACGAAATTGAATGCCGGGATGGTGATCACGGTCGAGCCGGGGGCGTACGTGGAGGGACTGGGAGGTGTTCGAATCGAAGACACCGTGCTGGTCACCGCGAATGGCTGCGAAGTGCTGACGCCGACGACCAAGGAGTTTATTCACCTCTAATGACGATCGACGAAATCCGCGAGCTTCTCGAGCTGTTCAACGCCAGCGGCGTGGGGGAACTGGAACTGGAGCGCGACGGGGTTCGAATTCGGATCCGGAAATCGGGAAACGCCGCGGAGTCCCTGGTTTCGCCGCCTGTGGCCCCTACGCCGCAGCCTGCCGCTGTGGAGGTCGCGCCTTCCACTCCGGCAGCGCCCGTGGCTGCGCCCGCCGATTCCGTGCTGGTGAAGTCGCCCATTGTGGGCACATACTACGATGCACCGTCGCCGGGAGCAGCTCCGTTTGTCAATGTGGGCGATGCGGTCGAGCCCGGGCAGGTGCTTTGCATTATCGAGTCGATGAAGCTGATGAACGAGATCGAAGCTGAGGCCGCCGGAGTGATTGCGGCCAAGCTTGTCGAGAACGGCCGCCCTGTTGAGTATGGAGAAGCGCTGTTTTCGATCCGGCCGCGGTAGTTGCCAATGTTTGAAAAACTCCTGATCGCAAACCGCGGCGAGATCGCCGTGCGCGTCATCTGCGCCTGCAAGGACCTGGGGATCCGCACGGTGGCGATTTATTCCGAAGCCGACCGCCACAGCTTGCATACCCGCTTTGCCGACGAAGCCATCTGCGTCGGGCCCGCCAAGAGCGCGCGCAGCTATCTGGATATCCCGGCCGTGATCAGCGCGGCCGAAATCACAAATTGCGACGCCGTTCATCCCGGCTACGGATTCCTATCCGAGAACGCCGATTTCGCGGAAGTATGCGAAACCAGCGGCCTGACATTTATCGGACCTCCCGCGAATGTAATCCGGCGCATGGGCCTGAAGCAACTCGCGCGAACCGCCATGGAAGAAAGTGGCGTGCCCATCCTGCCCGGCTCGGCGGGCGTCCTCAAGAGTCTGGAGGAAGCGGTCGAGACCGCGGAACGAATCGGCTATCCAGTCATGTTAAAGGCTTCGGCTGGAGGCGGCGGACGTGGCATGCGCATCGTGCGCCGGCAAGAGGAACTCGGGCCGCTGATGGCCCAAGCCCAGGCCGAAGCGGCCGCGGCTTTCTCTTCCGGCGATCTTTACATGGAGAAGCTGGTCGAGAATCCACGCCACATCGAATTTCAGATTCTCGCCGATCAGCATGGCAACGTGGAGATCCTCGGCGAGCGCGAGTGCTCCATTCAGCGCCGGCATCAGAAATTGATCGAAGAGTCGCCTTCCACCGCGATGACTCCCGATCTGCGGCGATGCACCGCGGACAGCCTGCGGGCGGCCCTCAAAGCAGTGGGCTACACGAACGCCGGCACCGTCGAATTTCTGATGGACTCCGCCGGCAAGCTGTACTTCATCGAGGTCAACGCCCGGATCCAGGTGGAGCATCCGGTTACCGAAATGGTCACCGGAGTCGATCTGGTGAAGAGCCAGATTCTGATCGCAGGTGGCAAGCGGCTCGATGAGATTCTGCTGCGTCCGGTGCAACTGCGCGGACACGCGATCGAGTGCCGGATCAATGCCGAGCATCCCGATACGTTTGTTCCCTCGCCAGGTAAGATCACCGGCTTGAATCTTCCGGGCGGAGCCGGCGTTCGTGTGGATACGGCCGCGTACCAGGAAGGTGTGATCTCGCCGTACTACGATTCGCTGGTTGCCAAGTTGATCGCGTGGGGGGCCGATCGCTCCGAGGCCGCCGCTCGCATGCAGCGCGCGCTGAGCATGTTCGTGGTGGAGGGAATCTACACCTCCATTCCACTCCACCAGCGCATTCTGAACCACCCCGAATTCCTCGCCGGCCGGATCGATACGGGCTTTCTCGCCCGAAACGGCTTCCTCTCAGACCGCAAATAGACGCAGGACCCTCGGCACAGACGTGCTATGCTTACTGTAACCAGGCCGAATTCGATTCGGGAGTTGCCCCCTGATTGAAGGCTTGGAGAGTCGAGCGTAGGGTGTTGAAGCGCCTGCTTCTCGGAGGAGCATCGATTACCAATAGAATCAGTAACTTGGGGCCGCAGGTCCGCCGCAATGGCACACTTGCGCCCTCCAAGCGCTGTCCTTTCCTGAGGTTTCGCATTCGTTTTGGCGGATTTCGCTCTCCTGGTTGTAAGGTGACCTTAACAGGGAATTAGGTAAGATCTCGGTCCCAATCTTTATGGGCCTCTGAATTGTGTGGGGTACTAGAACCGCTTATGATCGGGACGAGACCAAGAGGGAGCCACTATGGAAACAGCGACGGAACCGGTGAACGATAGTCCGGAAATGAAGGAGAAGAAGAAGGCCACGATCCGGATCCTGCTGGCTGACGACCATCCGATTGTCCGCGATGGGCTGAAGAAGCTGCTGCAACTCGAAGACGACTTCGAAGTTGTGGGGGAAGCGGGGGACGGCCGCGAGGTCCTGGAAAAAGTTCACGAGCTTGATCCCGACGTGCTCCTGCTCGATCTCCGCATGCCCAATCTGGACGGCCTGTCCGCCCTCCAGGCGCTGCAACAGACCAATAAGCGTACGCGTGTGATTATCCTGACGGCTTCCGAAGATAAGAACGAGTTTGTCCAGGCGATGAAGCTGGGATGTAGCGGCATTGTGCTCAAGCAAACGGCTCCCGATCTGATCGTCAAGAGCATCCGCAAAGTGAACTCTGGCGAAATCTGGCTGGATTCGCTCACCACGGCCGCCGTGATGCGGCAGTTTTCCACGGGTCTCGAATCCTCCGGCGGCGCCGGCGGCGGGAAAGGTCGCGAGCGCAGTCCGCTCTCGGCGCGCGAGCGGGAAATCGTCGCGCTGGTGGCGCAGGGCTACAAGAACAAAGAGATGGCCGAGAAGATGTTCATCAGCGAGCAGACGGTCAAGAATCACCTGCACAACATCTTCGACAAGCTGGGCGTTTCGGACCGCCTGGAGCTGGCGCTCTACGCGATCCACAAGGGCCTGCATCTCAACGGAGATAATCCGCCCGCGCAGTAGCTCAGGCCGTTTTATCTTTCGCGTAACATGCCGGGTTTAGCGCGCATTCCGCGCAGCGCGGATTTCTGGCCGTGCACAATGCGCGACCATGCAGGATGATCTGGTGCGAAAACAGGATCCACCTCTCTTTCGGGATCGCCTTCATCAGATCCTTTTCGATTTTCCCGGGATCGGTTTCCTTGGTGAGATCCAGCCGTTGCGCGATGCGCTGGACGTGGGTATCCACCACGACACCTGAAGCGACTCCGAACGCGGTGCCCAGAACGACGTTGGCGGTTTTGCGCGCCGCTCCCGGTACTGTCAGAAGCTCATCGATCTGGCGCGGCACCTCGCCTCCGAAATCCAAGAGGATCTTGCGCGCGGCGCCGATCACCGATTTGGCCTTGTTGTTGAAAAATCCGGTGGAGCGGATGTCCTGCGCGAGTTCCTCCTGCTTCGCGGACGCGAAATCGCGTATCGTCGGGTATTTTCGAAATAATCCGGGCGTCACCTCATTGACCCGTTTATCGGTGCATTGGGCCGAGAGGATCGTGGCCACCAGGAGTTCCCAGGCGTTGTCGTGATGCAGCGCGCAGCTCGCGGCTGGATACATCTCATCCAGCACGGACAGGATTTTCTGAACGCGCGCCTGCCGCTCGGCGGCTGTTTTCGGCTTCGGAACGTTCCGCGGTTTCGTGGCGGCCCTCGATTTGACGGCTTTGCCCGGACTAGTCAAAGTCGATATCCCGCTTGGGCGGCGGCGCATCCGGATTCTCTTTCGCGAGCTTCAGCATCTCGTCGAACTTCTTGCTGAGCACATCCTGATGAACCTTGTGATCCGCGACGGATTTCTTGAACGCGTCCTCGCGGCGCTCGGCTTCGGTTTTGAAGCGCGAAACGGCCGCTTCCATATCCGCAAACGTGGCGGGTTTTTCGTGCGCTTTATGCCGGATTACAGCCGAGGTGGAGGGGTCGATGTGCAACTCCGCCTGGCAGCACGGGCAAGTGACGGTAATCAAGGCAGACTTCGCCATAACGCCACTATGGTAACAAGGTACACTGGACCGGACAGGAGGAACGCTTGTGTTCGCTGAATTCAAGAAGTTCGTCATGCGCGGAAACGTGCTGGATCTTGCGATTGGCGTGATCATCGGGGCGGCTTTCGGCAAAATCGTAACCTCTCTGGTCAATGACATTTTCATGCCGATCATCGGGCTGGCGCTGGGGAAGATGGATTTTTCGAATTTCTTCGTCAGCCTGAACGGGCAGAACTATCCGACCTTGGCGGCGGCCAAAGCGGCAGGCGCGCCGACCGTGAACTATGGGGTGTTCGTAAACACGGTCATCGAGTTCCTGATCATCGCGTTTGTCATCTTCATGATTGTCCGGCAGGTGAACCGCATTCTTCCTCCGCCGCCCGCGCCTCCGGCCGCGCAGACCAAGGACTGCCCGCAGTGTTTTACGAAGATTCCGATTCAGGCCAAGCGCTGCCCGGCGTGCACCTCAACGCTGTGACGTGAGTGGGGCGGGTCTCCAGACCCGCGGCGGGCGTCCACGCCCGCCAGAAGATGCGGGGCCTGGAGGCCCCGCGCAAACCTGGAGGCTTGCCCCACAAAAACAACAAAGCCCGCGGTTTCCCGCGGGCTTGTGGGCACTATTAGGAGAACGTTAGCGCCGCTTGAGCGTCGGACGCTCGTCGTCGTCACCCTTGCTGTCTTTGTCGTCGGTTCCGGTGCCGGGCTTCTTGCGAAGCTGCGGCTTGTTGGGATCCGTGTTATCCACCTTGCGGCGGTTCTCGATCATCGCCAGCCGGGCCTTCACTTCGTTGAACTCCGAAGTATTCACCACGTACTCCGGACGGGCTTCCAGGTTCTCCTGAATGTTTTTCTGTGCCGCCTGAATCCGGTCGTCCGTCATCGGGTGGCTGGAGAACAGCTCGGCCACCGATCCGCGCTTCTTCTTCTCCAGCGCCTGAATTTTCTCGAAGAAGTCCACGAAAGAGTTGGGATCGTATCCGGTCTTGTACATGTACTGGAGTCCCAGCATGTCGGCTTCGGATTCGTAGGTGCGCGAGAACTTCAGCAAGCTCATCGGCACGATGAAACCCGCGGCCTGTTGGATTCCGTAACCGGCCCAACCTCCCATAAAGATCAGCGGGATAGTCATGTAATTCGCCAGTTCGGCCTTGGTGGCCTGGCGCGTGCCGTGACGGGCGCAAACGTGAGCCGTCTCGTGCGCCATCACTCCGGCGAGTTCGGCTTCGTTATCGGCCTTCAGGATCAGACCCGTTTGCACGAAGAAAAAGCCTCCCGGAAGCGCGAACGCGTTCACGGTCTCGTCTTCCACCACTTTGATGGTGAACGGAACCTTGCAGTCCGAGTTTCGGACGATGTTCTGACCCACGCGGTTGACATACTCGGCCACGATCGGGTCATCGATAATCTTCGATTGCCGCTCGACATCCTGCGCCAGTTGCTTGCCGAGCGCGATCTCTTTCTCCAAGGAATAAAAGTTCGCACCCTTGGCGACATCGCGGTTGCCGATCTCGTCCGGATCCTTCTTCTTGTCCTTTTTCTTCTTATCTTCCTTCTTGCTGGTGTCCTTGGCCGGCTGATCCGTGGACTTGGTATCCGCGGCGTAGCTCACGCAAGAGAAACCGGCAATGATGACGAGTCCTAGCAAACGGCGCATCTTACGGACTCCTTTCAGTTCCGAGTATACTCCCTTTAATCTGACGCGGCCGCGGGCCGCCAGTTTCAAGAAAAGGGGACTCCCCAGGAAAAACGCCTAGCCGTGGCCCAGATACATCAGCCAGCTTAGACCGAACAGCGCGCCCAGGAAGCACACAAAACAGTAAACCGCATAGCGAACCCGTTCCCGGTCCGTGCGTTTGGTCACGATACCGAGAATGACGGATGTAATGAGGGCGAACAAGACCGAAGCCTCGAAATGCGAGAGGTTGACCTTGGGCATTAGTCTTTTCTCCCCGTAGCAATCTCGAAGGCGTCCACCATTCCCAGCAGATTCAACAATCCGGCCGCCACCAGGAACTTGGTTCCGTAGTCATGGACGTGTCCGGCAACATCCGGCTGGGCGTACCCGAGCCAAATCGAAAGAAAATAAAGGATCCCCGAAAGCACATTCCCGATGAATCCGCCGGTGTAGATGACCGTGGTCAGCAGATCTCCGGATTGGGGCGAGAACAGCGCGCCCCGCATCATCAGCCCGAGCAGGTACATCAGGGCCACCGATGCAGCGATTAACGCGCCTCGTCCCGGACGTTTCAGCAGCAGGTGCCCTGCTCCAGGTATGACCCATGCGAGAAGTACAGCCGTCAGCGCTTGCGAAGGCGAGGTGGACGAGGACGGGACTGGCGCCGGGCTCGTTCCGGGGGATGGCGGGGCAGGAAATGCCGCGCCCGAAGTGTCACTCACAGCTTCATTTTATCGCATCACTTTGCCGCATCGGGACCGGCAGCGCCGGCCGGCCCCCGCAGCCGCATTCGAACGCCGGTGCTCGTATTTCCGGGCGCGGGCACCTGGAGAGTTCCACCGGAGTCTGTATCCAGGAATTCCAACTCCTGGTCATCGATTTCCACGGCGTATTCGGAGCGGGGAGCCAGGCCGAGGACGAACAGGGTGTCGTTTCCCAACTGGAATTTGGCCGATTCTCGCGCCGGGGCGCTGGTGATCGTGGCGGTCCCGACCCGGACCGGTTTCACCACAGCCCCCGCCCGCAACGTCTGAAGCCGCCCGTCTTGAAACAGTTGAAGGCGCCCGTCGAAATAGCCGATCCAGGTGGCATCCTCCTCCCAGCTCGTTCGGGCGAATACCTCGCCCGTAGAGGCGTGAAACACGAGCGGAACCTGATCGTAATTCAACCCTGGCTGATAGGGATTCGCCCACAGAAATTCGTAGGGGGCGCCGAGAACGCCGCGCATCATAAAGCGGTCGCGCATCAGCCAGCCTTGCAAAAACTGGCTCTCGAGAGCGTTGCTATCGTAGGCGACCATCGCCAGCCCGGCGGCGCGGGAGCGGACGGCGTCCGCCGGATCCGGGTTCCCATCCCGGAGATAAACCGGTACCCAGAATTCGGTCTCGGGTCCGGAGTTCTCAGAGGCGGCGAGGGGAGCCGGATAATGGCCGGTCAAGTGAGCCAGGGGAAGTTCCTTGAAATACGAGGGAGCCGATTCGCGGAGATCCAGTTTGAGGTTATCTCGAAGAGCGTGGAGCATCTCGTAAAAGGCGTAGCGTTGATCTCGTGGAATCGCAGGGCGCCCTGCTGCGAGTTCCGGGACAATTTTCGCGCGCCACCACTTCTGGACCACATCCCGCAGAATTGAGTCGCCCTGGTCCGGGAGCCGGTCGGCGAGAGCGATCGCCGCCAGCGCCCGGGCGCTCTGGCCTCGGACGTCATCCGCGGGCGGGGTCATGGCGCGCTCGATTTTCGCGGCTAACTGATCGGCTTGAGCGGGCGTGAGTGCCGGGCCACACCAGTCGAAGACCAAGGCCAACTGCCGCAGGTCGGAGGCCGTGGCGCCCAAGGCCCACTCGATCGCGCTTCGCGCTGCGGCCGCCTGCCGCGTGACCTGATAATCGAGCGCCCAGGCGAAACCCGGTTCGGCCAGGTCGGCGTTCGCGATCAGGGAATCGAATTGCTCCCAGCGAGGGGACTGGCGCTCGCGCTCGCGCTGGAGCAGCCGGAGGCGCTGCGCGGTGAGCAGCAACCGGGGCGGGTCACGGTAGACCCGGAAATCCTCGTCCGGAGGATTCTGGGCGGCCGCGCCCATCAACGACCAAATGAGCGCTGCGAAAATCAGGGAAGGCCGCAGATCCCGCACGGAACCAATTGTGTCATAGGGACACAGCAGCGGGGCAGGGCCCCTCACAGCTCCGGTTCTTATTCCGGTTAAGATATTGAAAATAAAAAGAGACTGCCTGGATCCCGACGTGCTCATCCAGCAGTGAATTGATGAAGTACCTTTGAAAGCCTGCCCTCTGTTTGCAACAGGCTCGAGCGGAAGAAGCGAGTGGCTATATTTAGCGTGCTTGCGGGAGACGGTGTATGAATTCTAGACCCCCTGCTTCTTTCGTTGGTGCAGGTTGCAACCAGAGGGGTTTTTTTGTAGACCTACGCACTACTTAATCGATCTTCCTGGGTCCGAGGTCTCAGTCCGGACCGCTTTGTTGAGGAACTTGATTGGACGCGGGCCTCAGCGGGGTTGGGACGGGCGGACGCCGGGATCCGCGCCCGAAAAGGGCGAACCGCATCGGAAACGGTAACTAACCATTACCTCGCAGCACCGCTTCCGATGCGGTTTTTCTACACCCACAGCATAACCCGTTTATTCACCGGTGTATAGGCCCATCTTGCTCCTGGCCTCGTACTAAAACTTTCGTCTGAATCTCCCGTGGGGAATCCGGCTGCGAACTATTGGTTCCATCGGCAGGCTGCAGAGCACACTGCGGCATGCGCGATGTCGCAATGGTGGTCCGATTCACACGGCACTGGATCCATTACGGATTCCTGGCGCACACCCTGATTTGCGTGCTGATCGCGGCCATGGAAGGTTTGCTCGGCCGCTGACGCGGCGCCACCGGTTTCAGGACCAGCGCCAGTCCCGAATCTCCGGCATGTCGTCGCCGTAGCGCGAAATGTACAGCTTGTGCTCGATGAGCTTGTCGCGCAGCATGTGCTTTTCTTTCGCGGCGCGCTCGGCGAGGCCTGGCACGCGATCGATCACGTCGCCAGCCAGGTGAAAGCGATCCAGGTCGTTTAGAACTGTCATATCGAACGGCGTGGTGGTCGTGCCCTCTTCCTTGTAACCGCGCACGTGCAGATTGTCGTGATTCGTGCGGCGGTAGGTCAGCCGATGAATCAGCCACGGATAGCCGTGAAACGCGAAGACGATCGGCTTGTCCTTGGTGAAGAGCGCGTCGAACTTGTCGTCGCTCAGGCCGTGCGGATGCTCGCTCTGGGGCTGAAGGGCCATAAGGTCGACGACATTCACAACACGCATTTTCAAGTCGGGGATGTGTTTCCGCAGCCAGTGGACCGCGGCCAGCGTTTCGAGCGTGGGGACGTCCCCGGCGCATGCCATGACGACGTCGGGCTCCGAATCGCCCGCGGTGCCGGCCCACTGCCAAATTCCAGCGCCCACGGTACAGTGGGCGATCGCCGCGTCCATGTCCAGCCACTGCAATTCGGCATTTTTCCCCGCGATGACGACGTTCACGTAATTGCGGCTCCGCAGGCAGTGATCGGCCACCGAAAGCAGCGTATTGGTATCCGGCGGCAGATAGACGCGCACCACTTCCGCTTTCTTGTTGACTACGTGATCGATGAAGCCCGGGTCCTGATGGCTGAACCCGTTGTGATCCTGACGCCACACGTGCGACGTGAGCAGGTAATTCAGGGAAGCGATCGGCCGCCGCCACGGGATCTGCCGCGTAACCTTCAGCCATTTGGCGTGCTGGTTGAGCATCGAGTCGATGATGTGGATGAACGCCTCATAGCAGGAAAACAATCCGTGCCGTCCCGTGAGCAGATAGCCTTCGAGCCATCCCTGGCATATGTGTTCGCTCAAAACTTCCATCACGCGGCCGTCGCGGGAAACATGGTCGTCGTAGGAAAAAATTTCTGCTTCGGAGGTTCGCGCTGTTACCTCGAACAGAGCATCCAGGCGATTCGACGCCGTCTCATCCGGTCCGAAGACGCGGAAATTGTCGGGGTTGAGCTTCATCGTGTCGCGCAGCATTTTTCCGAGCACGCGCGTGGCTTCGGCTTTTTCGACGCCGGGCGAAGCGACAGGCACGGCGTACTTGCGGAAATCGGGCATTCGGAGATCGTGCAGCAGCACCCCGCCATTGGCGTGCGGATTGCAGCCCATGCGGCGCGATCCGCGCGGCGCAAGCGAAGTGATTTCGGGAACGGGCCTGCCGTCGTCGTCGAACAGTTCATCGGGGCGGTAGCTGCGCATCCAATTTTCGAGCATCTTCAGATGTTCCGGTTTCGTCGCCAGTTCTGCGAGCGGCACCTGGTGCGCGCGGAACGTGCCTTCGATTTGTTTCCCGTCGACCTCCTTCGGGCCTGTCCAGCCCTTGGGGCTGATCAGCACGATCATGGGCCACGCAGGTCGCTCAGCCGAGCCGTTGTTTCGCGCTCGCTTCTGAATCGCGCGGATGTCTTCAATCACACGATTGAAAGCCGCCGCCATGTCCCGATGCATGCGCGCCGGATCGGATCCCTCGACGAACCGCGGTTCATAACCGTAGCCCTGCAACAGGCAGACGAGTTCTTTGCGTTCGATGCGCGCCAGAACCGTCGGACCGGCGATCTTATATCCGTTCAGATGCAGGATCGGAATCACGGCGCCGTCCCGCGCCGGGTTCAGGAATTTGTTCGAATGCCAGCTCGTGGCGAGCGCGCCGGTTTCGGCTTCGCCGTCGCCGATCACGCAGCACGCGATTAAATCGGGATTGTCGAAAACCGCTCCGTAGGCGTGCAGCAGGGAATAGCCCAACTCGCCGCCTTCGTTGATCGAGCCCGGCGTTTCCGGAGCGGCATGGCTGGGAATTCCGCCAGGGAACGAGAACTGCTTGAACAGCGCGCGCATCCCCTGGGCGTCCTGCGTGATGTTGGGGAAGCGTTCGGTGTAGCTGCCCTCCAGCCACGAATTCGCGACCATCCCCGGGCCGCCGTGACCGGGGCCGCAGACGTAGATCATATCGAGGTCGAACTTCACGATCGCGCGGTTGCAGTGAACGTAAATGAAATTGAGTCCCGGCGTGGTACCCCAGTGGCCGAGCAGCCGCGGCTTGATGTGCTCGAGCTTCAGCGGCTCGGTCAGGAGCGGATTCTCGTAGAGGTAAATCTGTCCGACCGACAGATAATTCGCGGCGCGCCAGTAAGCGTCGATACCCTGAACTTCACCGGGGGAGAGCATGGCTCACCTGCCTTCAGACTAGCGGATTCGCTTAGAAGATTCTTAGCGCCAGGGATTGCCCTCGCCCTTGCGATTGGGCTCGCTTGAATATGCGTTCGCGAGGTACTGGTCCATCATGCGCTCGGTATTGAAGAACGACCCGTTCAACGCAATGCTGGAGCGCATGAGTTCGGAGAACGCCGCCGGACGTCCATAGAACATCGGCACAATCACGCGTTCGAGCTTGTCGTAAAGGGCCAGCGCTTCGGTTCGATGATCCTCCGGCAGATCTTCTTCCTTGCCGATGGCCCAGCCGGTGACGCCTTCCACGCAGCCCTCGATCCACCAGCCGTCGAGAATGCTCAAACTGGGCACGCCGTTCAGCGCCGCTTTCATACCGCTGGTTCCGGAAGCTTCAAACGGGCGGTGCGGAGTGTTCAGCCAGAGGTCCGCTCCGCTGGTCATCAATTGCGCCCAACGCATGTCGTAATCCGGCACATAGACTACGTTCACGCTTCCCGCCAGTTCGCGCGCGGCTCGGAATACGCTCCGGATCATTTCCTTCCCTTCCTCGTCGCGCGGATGCGCTTTGCCTCCGAAGACCACTTGAAACGGCCCGACTTGCGCGGCGATCGATTTCAGCCGGTCCAGATTCTCGAACAAAAGGTCCGCGCGTTTGTACGCGGTGGCGCGCCGCGCGAATCCGATGGTCAAGACGGCCGGATCGAGTGCGGCTCCATTCGCCGCCTTCAATTCCGATAGGAGCGCCAGCTTGGCGCCCGCGTGAGCCTGCCGTATCTCTTCGAGCGACACGCCCACCACGTAGCGCAGGTACAGATTATCCTTGCGCCATTCCGGGACATGGCGGTCATAGAGCTCCTGAAACTGCGGCGATGTCCACGTGACGGCGTGCACGCCGTTGGTGATGGCGCGGACAGGATAATTCGGAAAAAGTCCTCGCGAGACCTCGCCGTGGTGCATCGCGACGCCGTTAACGTAATGAGAAAAACGCAGCGCCAGATAGGTCATGTTCAGCGCGTCGCCGGGGCAACATCCTGTGGCGTCAAGAGCGGCTGCGCGTTCGGCGCCGATCACCCGGTTCACGAGATCCCGCGGAAACTGATCGTGACCCGCCGGCACGGGCGTGTGGGTCGTGAACACGCAGCGATGCCGCACGGCCTGGATATCCGCCTCGGTGGCGCCGCCCAGGTGGGAATTCCCCAGCCTCTGCTCCAGCAGCGCAAGCGCGAGCAGCGCCGAATGGCCCTCGTTCAAGTGATAATTCCGGATGCCCGTGTGACCCAGGCTGTCCAGAATCTTGAATCCGCCCATTCCGAGCACGGCTTCTTGCCGGAGACGGTATTGTCGATCGCCTCCGTAGAGGCAATCGGTCAGCGCGCGGTCGGAAGCGCCGTTCTCGGCGAGGTCCGTGTCCAGCAAGTAAACCGGCACCGTTTCTCCGGAAATGCCCGTGAGCGTGTAGAGCCAGGCACGGATGTGCACGCGGCGGCCCTCCAGATCGAGAGAAACCACCGGACTCAGCGGCTGCAAGAGTTCTTCGGGTTTCCAGCTCGCGGGTTCTTCGGACTGGTTGCCGTCGCGATCCAGGCGCTGCCGGAAATAGCCCTTGCGGTGAACCAGCGTCACGCCGACAGCGGGAACACCCAAATCGGCCGCCGATCGCAACATGTCACCTGCCAGGACTCCCAAGCCGCCGGAGTACGTCGGCAGGTCCGCCCGCAGGGCGATCTCCATCGAAAAATAAGCAACCCTTCGCGGCTCGGCCAAGTTAAATGCTCAGAACAGGGCACGGGCAATCGCGCACGATCGCGTACAGACGCGACCAGATCCGGCTGAAGACGCCCTGATCGTGCCCGCGGCCGACCACTACCAGATCCACCTTCCGGTCGACAACTTCCTGGATGATTCCGTCCGAAATCGCAGCGTCCACGACGATGTCGGGAGCATCGAGATTCAGTTTGTCTTTCAAGTCTCGCAGCCGGGCGTGAGAGGCGTCTATCAGGTCCTTGCGATAAGGGCTGAAATCCAGCTCCGGAGTTCCGGGCGGCATTTCGAGCACGTGCAACAGCGTCAAATTCGCACGATACGACTTCGCGAGTGCGGCTGCTGCCCGCAGGACAGCCTCGGCTTCCTCCGTTTCATCCAGTGCGCACAGGATCGACTTATACGGAGCCGCAGGCGTATGGCTGACAATTGCCGACCCGACGCCGGTCCAGATGGGAGTGCTGACGTCGTGCAAGACCTTCGCCGTCGCAGAGCCGAGCAGAAACCGGCGCACCACGCCGCAGCCGCGCGTCGGCATCATCACCAGGTCTGCTCCCTGATGCTGTAAGACTCTCTCGACGACGGTCGCCGCTTCGCCCTCCTCGGCCAGCGTTTCGACGTGCCGGCCGGGGAAAGTCTTCGCCGCGAAATCGGCGAGCCGTAACTCTTCGACGCGCCGCGCTTCTTCGGCGACCTTTGGGTCGGCGTAGGCGAGATCGCTGTACACCAGCACGCCCTCCAGATCGCGGTTGACGAACGCGGGCCGTAATGCGTACGCGTGCACCAGAGTCAGACCGGCCGAGAAATGCTGGGCCATATCCTTCACGAATGGAACTACCGCATTGCAAGCGGGGGAGTAATCCACCGGAAACAGGATCTTTTTGAAGGGCAACATAGCACTTTCCTCAACTTGGTTCATTGCAGTTTCCCGGCCAATTCAAAGTAACGCCTTAGAAACAGGCATATTTGGGCAACGACATGCACTATTAGGAGGCGTGAGCGGAGAAAAGGCTAACGTTGTGCTCGCTTCGGCGGGCATCGCGGCGCATCTGAGCCTGCGATATCTGTTCCACATGGGGACTGGAGTCGCAAACATTCCCCTTTATCTGGCGATTGCGCTAGGAGGCGCACCGCAGCTTTGGGGGTTATCGCGCAGGCTGATGCGGAGGGAGTTCGGGGCGGACCTGCTGGCTGGCCTTGCGATTCTATCGGCAGTGCTCACGCAGCAATACCTGGTCGCCGTGATCATCGTGCTGATGCTCTCGGGAGGCGCCGCGCTCGAATCTTATGCTGCCGAGCGGGCCAAGTCCGTGCTTTCAGCCTTGGCGAAGCGAACACCGACAATCGCGCACCGCAAAACTCCGGAAGCGCTGACCGACATTCCTGTGGAACAGATCGTTATCGGCGACCGGCTGGTGATCCTGCCGCACGAGATCGCCCCCGTGGACGGAACTGTCGTCGAAGGTTACGGGCGGATGGACGAATCCTTTCTGACCGGCGAACCATTCGAAATCACGAAAACCTCCGGGTCCTCGGTGCTGTCGGGAGCCCTGAACGGGGAAGAAGCGCTGGCCATCACAGCTTCCAGGTTGCCGCAGGATTCGCGGCACGCCAAAATTCTCGAAGCTTTGCGGCAGGCCGAAACCAACCGGCCGAATTTGCGGCGCCTCGGCGACCGTCTGGGCGCATGGTACACACCCTTCGCCGTAGCCATCGCGCTCGGCGCATGGATGGTGAGCGGCGATCCGCTCCGCTTTCTCGCCGTGCTGGTGATCGCGACTCCGTGTCCCTTGCTGATCGCCATCCCGGTCTCGATTCTCGGCGCGATTTCTCTTGCGGCCAAGCGCGGGATTATCGTGAGAAATCCTGCGTCCCTCGAACGGATCGACTCCTGCCGCACGCTGATTTTCGATAAGACCGGAACGCTGACCTACGGCCGCCCGGTGCTTACCGAGGTCATCTGCGCGAGTGGATTTTCCCGCGAAGACGTGCTGGAGAAGGCGGCCAGCCTGGAACAGTATTCCAAACACCCCTTGGCGAGCGCGATTCTCACGGCGGTTCGCGAGGAGGGCATCCCGCTACAGCCCGCAAGCTGCATTTCCGAAAAGCCCGGCGGGGGATTGCGAGGCATCGTGTCCGGACATTCCCTCTGGATTACCGGACGAGCGCAAGCCGGTATCGGCGATCTCCCCCCGGCGGCCGCGGGACTCGAATGCCTGGTGATCTGCGACGATCGCCTTGCAGGGGTTCTCCGTTTTCGGGACGAACCGCGCCGGGAGAGCCCATCATTCATCTCGCACCTGATTCCGCGCCATCGCGTCCGCCATGTGATGCTGCTTTCCGGCGATCGCGAAGAGGAGGTCCGTGATCTGGCCGGCCGCGTCGGAATCGTCGAGATGCACTTCAGCAAGAGTCCGGAAGAAAAAGTGGCGATCGTTCAAGCGGCTCGGCAGCGAGAAGAGACACTATTTGTCGGAGACGGAATCAATGACGCGCCTGCAATGATGGTGGCAACAGCGGGAGTCGCGCTCGGATCGCAGGATATTACCGCGCAGGCGGCGGATGCCGTGGTGCTCGACTCGAGCCTGGAAAGAGTGGATGAATTGATGCACATCAGCCGCCGTATGCGCCGGATCGCTCTGGAAAGCGCCGCGGGAGGGATGATCCTGAGTATCGCGGGAATGGTCTGGGCGGCCGCAGGCGGGCTTTCACCCATTCTGGGTGCGGTGGCGCAAGAAGTGATCGACCTGGCGGCTTTGATCAACGCGCTGCGGGTGTCCTTTTACCGCCGGCGTCTGGCGGATTTCTAAGCGCGAACCGTGGGGGACAGAGCTTTCTGCGCTTCGCGATCCGTGACCTGCGTGAAGTCCTCGTACCAGCTCCCCACGGAAACGAAAGGCTCGGGGGTTGACAGGCAAACCACTTCGTCGGCTTCGCGCCGGAGCGCCTCGCAGGTACCGGGCGGACCCACCGGAACTGCAACCACGATCCGCCTTGCCTTCTGTTGCCGCAGGGCGCGGACCGCAGCCAGCATGGTGCTGCCTGTGGCCAATCCGTCATCGACAATGATGACTTCCCGATCTTTGACCTGAATCAACGTGCGATTTCCGCGATAGAGCCGGCTACGCCGTTCGATTTCAAGTTGCTCGCGCGCAGCGATCTCTTCAACCGTTTCAGGAGTTAGTTCGCATTCTTTTACCAGGCCGGAGTCGATAACACGCACCGGCGGATCGGTTCCCGGCGTTTCGGCGATGGCTCCAAATCCCAGCTCGGGCTGCCAAGGCACGCCCAGCTTGCGGACGATGAACACGTCCATGGGGGCGCCCAGGAAATCGGCGACAATTCGCGCCACCGGCACCCCGCCACGGGGGAGCCCCAGCACCACCAGGCTCGCGCGGCCTTCATATTTCGCGAGCTCCTGAGCCAGCAGGCGGCCTGCTTCTTCTCGATTGCGATACATCATCGCCGAAGCATAATGCACCTGACGTGCCAGTCTTTTCAGCGGTGCGTCAATTTACCGCAGATACGCAGATGCCGGCGCCGTCGAAGGAAAACGCGCCTCCGAAGGTGACGGTGAGGTTCGACTGAACTGCATTGGCTCCTGCAGCAGAGCTGACTGCGCAGGAAGGTGTTCCTTTTGGAATGGGCGGCACCACGAAGTTGATTTGATAAAGCCCGGGATACTGCGGCGTTAAACCGGTGAATACAGGCGTCGAACCGCCGGAGGCGGGTTTCGCGGGAAGCGCGTTGGCCCGGAAATTAAAGTCTGTCAGAAACGGCGTCACAGTACGGAGCGGAGCAGGCGCTGGCTGGCCGTCTCGCGCGGCCGGGTTCGTCGCGCCGAGCCCCACGGCGTAGGCGGCCAGTTCTTCGCCCTGTTTCCCCGGATTTGAAGCCGAGACGAGCTGTCCGTCGCCATGGATCACCATGGGCGGGCACGGCAGCCCGCTGTAATTGACGAAAGGCGGCTCAGACTGAAGCAGGATATCGCACGAAGTCAGCACGTGGACCTGGTCCGCAAGAGGAGTAATCGCCGTGGCGAGGCCGTCCTGGCCGTCTTTCGAGACGATGAGCTCCGGCGACGGGCCCACAGGCCGCAGACAGAGCGGGCAAAGTGGAATCAGCTCATACGGGATTTGCACGGTGATCGCTGTGATCGTGCCGCAAGGGATTTCGAGCGGGAAGGGCGGTCCGCAGGCCGGCATTGGCCGCACTTCCAGAATCGGCACGGGAATCCTCTCTCCCTGAAGTAGCGTGACCGAAACTCCCGCCAACGATGTCGGCCAGGCCGGATCGGTTGTCCGCACAGCAGGCGTCAGAACCTGGTTGATTCCCTGGACGAACAATGTGAGCACCTGTCCCGGCGCGGCGTTGATCGGCACGGGAGATCCGTATCCCGCGCCGACGATGGTGTTTTGCGCAAACAGCGCCTGGGACAGAAGAAGGACGAAAGTCGGCGCAAGAAGGAAACGCATCAGAAAACACCTCCAGTGCGGAAGCTCGACGCGGTAGTTCAATCGTAGCAAGGCTAATGGATCGTTCGGGTCTTGCGGTTCATGTAGTCCATCAGCAGGTACTGCCCCAGCGTGTAGGGCGTGGTGAAATACGCCTTCCCGCGGCAGAGCTGTGTGACTTTCTGGATGAACTGCACCAATCCATAGTCGCTGGCGAGCATGAAGGTGTTGATCAAAATCCCTTGGCGCTTGCAGCGATTGACTTCTTCGAGCGTGCGGCTGATCACCAGCGGATCCAGGCCGAAGGCGTTGCGGTAGATGCGCCCGTCTTCGAGCGTCAGCGCGCTGGGCTTGCCGTCGGTGATCATGATAATCTGCTTCATGTCCTTGCGTTCCTGGTTGAGCAGCCGCTGCGCCAGGATCAGGCCTTCGCGCGTGTTCGTATAGTAAGGACCGACCTGCACGCGCGCCAGCTCCTCGATCCGCAGCTCCTCGGCCGAATCGTGGAACAGGACGCAGCGCAGCGAATCGCCCGGATACTGCGTCCGGATCAGGTGCGAGAGCGCCAGCGCGACTTTCTTGGCGGGCGTGAAACGGTCCTCGCCGTAGAGGATCATGCTGTGGCTGCAATCGAGCATCAGCACCGTCGCGCAGGAGCTTTGATATTCGGATTGATGAACGTGCAGATCCTCGTATTCCAGGTTCAACGGCAGCTTGACGCCTTCGCGCTGCATCGCGCTGAACAGGGTCTGGCAGACGTCCAGGTTCATGGTGTCGCCGAACTCATACTGCTTGGCTGCGCCGGTGGTCTCGACGCCCGTGGCCAGATCGCGCGTGTCGTGCGCCCCGAAGCTCGCGTGCCCCAGAGATCCGAGCAGGTCCTTCAGCGTTTTGAATCCCAGAAAATCGATGCTCTTGTCGGTGACTTTCACGTCCACGCGGCCTTCCTGCTTGCCCGCGCCGCCCGACTGCTGCTCGGTGTTGATGTAGCCTTCGTCGACCAGCTTCTGGACCATCCGGCTGAGCATCTGATCCAGCTCTTCCTCGCTCATGTTTTCGAGGCTTTGCCGGATCTGCTCGGCGCGCTCGGGATCGAAGAACTCGCCGCGCTGGAGCGCTTCTTCGATGGCGCGCTTCAGCTCTTCGAGCGAATGCTCGTTGAACTCGCTGAACTGCATGTAGGGATTATTGAAGCCGCTTTGCAGGAAGAAATCGGCGAGCGCCTTCATCAGGTCTTCGGCGCTCAGGCCGAAGTCCTCGCCGGTGTAGCGGGAATAACGTACTGACTTCATAGCATCACGCGAATGCGGATCCAACCGGAAACTCGCGGTCCGGCGCCGCCAACGGCCTTACGCTCTCCTGCTCGGAATAGGCGACGACCGAGCGGTAGTGCCCATCCTGCGGATCCCGATGCGCGACGATTCTCCGCGCCGGAATATCGACCACCCAATACTCGGCTATGCCCGCGCGCGTATAGAGGCGCGCTTTCACGGTGAGATCGAACCTCAACGTGGTATCCGATATTTCTACCAGCAGACGAATTTCAGAGGGTTGCGGATTTCCAGTCCTGATTTCGCGCGAGGGTCGAGCGAGCACGATGAGGTCGGGCTCCGGCTCGTTGATCGAGTTGTCCTCAGGCGCTAAATCGATAGGGGTCTCCGGGTTCACATACTGCTCGCCGAAGACTCGGACGAGCCACGCTTGAACCTGAACCAACACAATCGTGTGCGGGCGTTTTTTGCCCATCTTGCTGATGAGCTCTCCTTCGATCAGTTCGAGGTGCTGCTGCTCCCAGATGCCCGAGGCCTCGAGCACGGCGCACTCCTGGCGCGTCCATCGCTTGCGCGGTGGCTCGAGCGGCGGCGGAATCGCTAGAGGTTCCGTAATCGCGGTTGGCATTTACTGATAATTCCTTCTCGACGCCTTGGCTTTTGGATCGTCGCCAGCCGGTTCCCGCCTCCGCGGCTCGGCCGTGAAACCGATTTCTTCATTCCGGCTGATCCGCCGGTGCGCGTAGAGACCTTCGAGGATGAACTCGGCCGCCGCAGCCCGGACGGCATCCGGTTCGCTCGTGCCCACGCCCAGCAGCTTGGTTTTCTCGAGCAATCCTTGGATTCCCGAAAGCTGCCGGATCATTTCCGACGACGGCGCGGTCTCGTCCAGTTTGAGCGATCCTCCCAGCTCGAACCACTGGACCACGCTCGACATATTCTCGCCATCGAAAACCCGCGTGTACACCTTGCCGACCGCCAGACGGATCAGCTCTCGCGCGATGGCATCGCCTCCTTTGAGCTCACCCTCGTATTCCAGCTCGAGCTTTCCAGTGATCGAAGGCAGTGCGGCGTAAATATCCATGACGCGTGGAACCGCAACCGGCTCGCCGCTGGTCAGCGCGCGGCGCTCGGCGTTCGAAATCACGTTTTCCAGTACCGAGATCGGCAAACGCTGGCTGACGCCGGACCGCTTATCGACGCGCTTGTCCTCGCGCGCCGAAAACGCCAGTTGCTCCACAGTCTCGCGAATGTAGGACGGCACGCGAATCTCGATCGGCGCCGGCCGCTTGGCCCAGGATTCCTGCTCCGTGATCGCCATCCCATGATCGAGCGCCGCGGGATAATGCGTCCGGATCTCGCTGCCGATGCGATCCTTGAGCGGCGTAATAATTTTGCCGCGCGCCGTGTAATCCTCGGGATTGGCCGTGAACACCAGCATCACATCGAGCGGCAGGCGCACCGGGTAGCCCTTAATCTGCACGTCGCCTTCCTGCATGATGTTGAACAGGCCAACCTGGATTTTCCCCGCCAGGTCGGGCAGTTCGTTGATGGCGAAGATGCCGCGATTCGCGCGCGGCAGCAGACCGTAGTGGACCGTCAACTCGTCGGCGATGTTCTGCCCGGCGCGGGCGGCCTTGATCGGGTCGATATCGCCGATCATATCGGCGATGGTCACATCGGGCGTGGCAAGCTTTTCGACGTAGCGCTCTTCGCGCGTCAGCCAGGCGATGGGAGTCGCATCGCCCCTCTCGCGAATTTTGTCACGGCAGGCTTTGCAGATCGGCGCGAACGGATTGTCGCGAATCTCGCAGCCGGCGATGTAGGGGACGCGCTCGTCGAGCAGCGTCGCCAGCATGCGGATCAGCCGTGTTTTCGCCTGGCCGCGCAGGCCCAGAAGAATGAAATTGTGCCGTGAGAGTACGGCGTTAACCACCTGCGGAACTACGGTGTCATCGAAGCCCACGATGCCCGGGAACAGCGGGTCATGCTTCTGAAGACGGCAGATCAGGTTTTCCCGCAACTCGTCTTTGACAGTCCGATGGGGAAGCTTGGTAGCCAGATCCTTGTAGTTTCGAAGTGCTCCGAGGGTCTCCGGAAGGCCAGCGGAAGATTTCATGAAGACCGTACTCCTTCTGACGCTCGCACCAGTGCGCGAGAGGTTCTACGGCGATTGTAGCAATTTGCTATCCTCGACCATTTCCGGATCATTTACGGGCGAAGCACGTGCCGCGCGAACAACCAACCGAACAGGAATTCCGCAAGTTCTGGCAGCGGCTTCAGGCCCTCGGCATGAACGCATACGAGGCGCGCTCCTATCTGGTGCTGGTCGGCCATCCGCGTTTCAAGGCGCTGGAACTGGCGGCGCGCGCGCACGTTCCGCGGCAGAAGATCTACGAAGTACTCGACAGCCTGGTGGAAAAGGGCTTCGCGCGCGTGATCCAGGACCGCACCAAGCTGTTTTCGGCCGTTCCGCCAGATCAGGCGCTTCCGGCGTATCTCGATCGTCGGGCCCACGCGCTTGAAGCCGAACTCGCCGAGCAAAATAAGGCCGCTTCAGCACTCTTGGCAGATCTGATGTCTGCGTTCGCCGAAGGGCAGGGAGGCAAAGGCACGCTCGACTTCCTGCGCATTGTGAACGATCCCGGCCAGACCGCCTTTCAGTTCCGAACGATGCTCGCCGCCGCGCGCGACGAATATCTCGAATTTTCGCGCCCACCCTACGCGGTCGATCCTCTGGATGCCGAGCAGGTTTTGCAGGCTCGGTCGCGCGGGGTTCGCTGCCGCCTCATCGTCGAAAGCGGAACTCTGGACGCCGCGCACCAGCGTTTCCTGGCAGATTACGAAGCTGCGGGCGTCGCGATCCGGCAAATCGAAAAAGTTCCGTTGAAGATGGCGGTGATGGACGGCCGCTGCGGGCTCCTGGCCCTGGTGGATCCGGTGATCACCAAGCCCACCTGGACGGCGATCGTTTTTGACCATGAGGGCATGGCCGAAGCCATGCAGAGCCTCTTCGAGGACTACTGGCGGCGCGCGGTTTCTCCGGCGAGCCCCGCGGCAGGCAGGCCGTAGCGCTCCGGAAACCCGCTTCGGGAGAACTCTTCCCAGCACGAGTACAGCTCGGCGCGGAGCCCAACGGCGCGTCCGCCCTCAACGTTTTCGGGGCGGTCATCCAGAAATAAGGCTTCCTCGGGTTTCACTCCCAGGCCCCGGATCGCGTCTTCGTAGATTTCCGTCTGCGGTTTGATCACGCCTAACTGGTAAGAAAAGGTCACGTGATCGAACGGGTCCAGAAAGCCCGGAGTCGCCCGCAATTCCTCGCCGAGTACGCGCGGCAGATTCGAAAGGACGGCCGCGCGGTAGCCGCCCTTGCGTAACCGGCGGATCCAATCGAACACGCGCTCGTCGTACTGGTTCCAAAGCTCCACTTCGCAGCGGATCAGCTCCGGCAACCTTGTTTCTTGAAAATCGGGGACAATGCCGCTCCAGTATTCGGCCGGTTCCATCCGGCCGGCGTCATACTCGCGCCGGGCTCTCCAGAAATCTTTCAGGAAGTGGTCGACTGGGAGGCCGCACGCCCTGGCTGCACGTGTGATTCTCGCCTGGTCGGGATGCAAACAGAGCACGCCTCCGAAGTCGAAAATGACTGCGCGGATTTGCATCCGGCAATTAGCGTGCGCCGCCGGCGGCCTTCTCTTCGCGGCGTGTGCGGATTTCGCGCACTGCGTAGATCCGGCGCCCCTGGCTTTCGAAATACGTGCGCGTCAGGACTTCGCCCAGCAATCCGGTGCAGAACAGGATCACGCCCGTGACCAGCGCAAGCGCTCCCACCAGCATCAGCGGTCCGTGGGCCTCGATGATATCGATTCGCGTCCAGATCTTCTCTCCCGCGAGAGCGGCCAGAATCGCGCCGCCGGCGCCTGCGCTCACCAGCCCCCATTTGCCGAAGAAATGCATCGGGCGGGTGAAATATTTCAGCAGGAACCAGATGGTGAAGATGTCGAACATCACGCGGAACGTTCGCCCCAGACCGTAGTGCGATCCGCCGCTCGACCGTGGCAGGTTGCGAATGGGCACTTCCGCGATTCGCGCGCCGTAAAACGACGCCAGCGCCGGAATGAACCGGTGCAGCTCGCCGTAGAGATTTACGTCCTTGAGAATCTCGGCGCGATACGCCTTGAAGGTGGTGCCGAAATCGCGCAGCTCGACGTTCGAGGCTCGCGCCATCAACCAGTTCGCCACACGCGAGGGAAATTTTCTCGTGACCGCGTTGTCCAGGCGGTTCTTGCGCCACCCGCTGGCAATATCGTAGCCCTCGTCGATTTTTTCGAGCAGCAGCGGAATATCCTCGGGCGCGTGCTGCAAGTCGCCGTCGAGGGAAATGACGATGTTCCCCTGCGATTCGTCAAATCCGGCGGCCAGAGCCGCGGTTTGCCCGAAATTGCGCCGCAGCCGGATCACTTTCAGCCGCGAGTCGGTTTCCACCAGGTTGGCCAGCAGATCGAAACTGCGATCCGTGGAGGCGTCGTCCACAAACAGAATTTCGTAGGGCCGGCGGATTTTTTCGAGGACCGCCGTCAGCCGGTCATAAAGCGGCAGAATGCTCGGTTCCTCGTTGTGAATCGGGACGACAACAGATAATACAGGCACTCGCTCTAGGATACCAGACCGCCTAAAATGAGCGGCTTAAGTCCGCATCGGAATGCGTTAGGGCCATAGCCCGGATCGACAGGCCGGCAACCTACGAAATTCTACGCCTCAGAAGTCCAAGGGAACCCATCCCAAGGCAAAGCAGCCCAATCGTGCCAGGCTCAGGAACAGAGCTGGTGGTCTCGGCGATAGATATTTTGTCGATCCCTGTATCATTCCGGTCACTGAAGATGTCTGCGAACTTGATCGTAGCGCTGGTGCCGGTCGCCAGGAACGTGTAATTGAACAGTGACCAGTGATCCCAAAGCCCGGTGTTGCCGTCGCAGCCGTTACAACTGCTGTGGGGAGCGTCGTAGGTCTGACTTCCTGTTGAAGATCCGGATAACATGGAGACCATCACCTGCTCGGTGGTCGAAATGAACCAGTTCTCTCCGGCCAGGTAAAAGCTTACCGTATAATTATGTCCGGTAGTCAGGCCCGTGATAGTTTGTGACAGGGAACCAGTGGGGAAATCCGTGCCGCCACCGATGATGGCGAATGCACCGCCGCCATCTGGATCACCAGTGGCACCGTAATAACCCATCCCGCATAGAACCCCTCCGGTCCAGCCGGTCGGAGTCGTTTCAGGGCAACTTCCAAATGAGACCGCATCGGCCTCGAAGGTCCCGTTAGTAATGGAAACGGCGCTGGCGGTTGATACGGTCAACCCACCCACGATGGTCATGCAGCAGAAAAATCGAAGTTTCATTGATCACCTCCGACTAGCAGCACTAGAGGCCTTATAGCCTATATCACAGAACGAAACAGGTGCAAGTCGGAAAAGACACGTTTAGTTCTAGCAGTACTGCTCTCGACAAAGAAGTTGCTACCGCTTCTCCGTTTAATTGATCGGGCGTTGGTTCTACTTCTTCGGCTCTTTTCCGGGCAGATTCTCCGGGTTTTCGTGAACCCGCGCGCGAAAACCCGCGTTCATACCGGACGCCAGTGAAATGATTCCGTCCTCGCCGTATTTCTCCCGGATCTTATCGACGGCCGCCAGGGTCCTGCGCCAGTCCTCGGCGCGCGGCTCGTCGAGCAGGCTGGTCTGCCCTTCGCTCGATTCAAGCGACTGCCCGTAGACGCCCAGCAGGCGGATCGGCTTGCCGGTCCACACCTTGTGGAACAATGCGCGCGCCGCGGCGGCAAGCTCCGTGTCGATCTGCGACGCGCGCTCGAGAGTTCGGGCACGTGTAAAGGTCGAAAAATCGGAGTAGCGCAGCTTGATCTGCACCGTTCGCGCGTACAAACGATGGTCCCGCAGCCTCCGCGCAACCATCTCCGATAGCCGGACCAGCATCGCGTCCAGAGCGCCGGCGTCGGCCGTATCCACCGAAAACGTATGTTCATGGCTGACCGATTTCGGTCCGCCGCCTTCGCCCACTTCGCTATCGAACCAGCCCCCCGCGTCCATACCGTGCGACTTGCCGGCCAGGGCCAGCCCCCACTTCCCGAATCGCTGTTCGAGGAAATCCGCTTCCAGCGCCGCCAGATCCCCCACTTTGCGGATACCGACCGCGTGGAGGTTGGCTTCCGTCACCTTCCCGACGCCCGGAATTTTCCGCACATCGAGCGGCGCGAGGAAACGGGCCTCTTGGCCGGGGACGATCCACAGAATCCCATTCGGCTTCGCCTGATCGGAGGCAACCTTTGCGACCATTCTCGAAGCCGCGATCCCGATCGAGCAGTTCAGATTGGTCGCTGCGTGCACGGCTTGGTGCAGCTTGTGCGCGGCCTGAAGGGGCGTCCCATGCAGCCGCTCAGTTCCGGTCAGATCGAGATACGCCTCGTCGATCGAGGCCATTTCGACCTTGGGAGAGAACGTTTGCAGAACCTGGTACACCTTGCGCGAATACTCGATGTAGCGCTCCCGATGGCCGTCGACGAAGATGGCCTGTGGACAGAGCTTATAAGCAGTACGCAAGGGCATGGCCGAATGGATGCCGAACTTGCGCGCGGCGTAGGACGCGGCGGATACCACCCCGCGCTCATTCGGGCGTCCGCCGACGACTACAGGTTTGCCTTTGAGCGCTGGATCGAACAGTTCCTCGACGGATACGAAAAATGCATCCATGTCGAGATGGAAATACAGCCGGTTCACGAGCGCAGGCTTCGTTGAGCCAGGATCACCCGCGGGAGCTCCGCCAGGTCGCTCCGGATGTCCACGTTGCTCCACGCGCCTAGCATAACGCTCACGCTGTCACCCAGGTTGTAGCCGATCTCCATCACCAGCCAGCCGCCCGGCACAAGCAACCGTTCGGCCTCGGGGATCAGTCTTCGATAGACGCCGAGGCCATCTGAACCCCCGTACAGCGCGATCTCAGGCTCGTAATCGCGGACCTCGCGCTGGAGCGTAGTCCTGTCCGCGGCCGGAACGTAAGGAGGGTTCGAGACCACCAGATCGAAGCTGCCCGACTTCAGTGCGCTGCCGAGATCGGCCGCCAGCCACTCGACCTGCGCGCCCAGCCTGCGGGCGTTCCCGGCCGCGATCCGCAGAGCAGGCAGCGAAATATCCGCACCCACGACGCGCGCGCCTGTCTCAAGCGCCAGGGTAATCGCGATCGCGCCCGATCCTGTGCCGATATCGGCGATCTTGCGCGCGCCGAGCCCGAGCGCCGCGTCGATCACATGCTCAGTTTCGGGCCGCGGAATCAGCACGTCCGGAGAAACGCGGAATTCGCGTCCGTAGAACTCCTGCACTCCGGTGATCTGCTGCGTGGGTTTGCCCTCGATCCGCTGATGCAGGTACCGGCCGTAGTGGATCCACCAGACCTCGCGCAGCTCTTCATCGGAATGGGCGAACAGCCACGCGCGATCGCGCCCCACGGCGTGCGCCAGGAGTACTTCGGCGGTGAGCCGCGGCACCGGAACGGAAGCTTGTTCTAAAAGCTGCTGGCCCTGGAGCAGCGCGGTACGAAGAGTCAGGCCGCTTCGCTCTGAGCTTTGAGCTTTTCGGTCTGATAATACGTCGTCAGGGCGTCGACGATCGGATCGAGCTTGCCTTCCATCACCTGATCGAGCTGATGGAGCGTCAGGCCGATGCGGTGATCGGTCACGCGATTCTGGGGAAAGTTGTAGGTCCGGATCTTCTCGCTGCGGTCGCCCGATCCGACCATGCTGCGGCGCTCGGCCCCGATTTTTTCCTGCTGCTTCTCGAGTTCAATCTCATACAAGCGCGACCGGAGGACGCGTTCAGCCTTCGCCCGGTTCTTGATCTGCGATTTCTCGTCCTGGCAGGAGACGACGACGCCGGTGGGCAAGTGCGTGATGCGCACGGCGGAATAGGTGGTGTTCACGCTCTGGCCGCCCGGGCCCGACGAGCAGAAGGTGTCGATGCGGATGTCCTTCGGGTCTATTTTTATTTCGACGTCGTCAGCTTCCGGCAGCACCGCAACCGTGACCGCGGAGGTGTGGACCCGCCCCTGTTGCTCGGTCTGCGGCACGCGCTGCACGCGATGAACGCCGCTTTCGTACTTGAGCTGGCTGTAGACTTTGTTTCCGCTGATCAGCGCGATCACTTCCTTGAGGCCGCCCACCGGCGACTCGCTTGACGAAGTCACTTCCACTTTCCAGCCGCGCGATTCGGCGAAGCGCGAGTACATGCGGAAAATCTCGTCCGCAAAGAGCGTGGCCTCGTCGCCGCCTGTCCCCGCGCGGATTTCCAAAACGATGTTCTTCTCGTCGTTCGGATCCTTGGGGAGCATGAGCACTTTCAGCTCCTCTTCATAGCGGGCCAGATCCGGCTCCAGCCGCGCGATCTCGTCCTGGGCCATGGCGCGCAGGTCGGGATCCGTCTCGGCCAGCATCTGCCGGGCTTCCTGCAGGTTCTTGTTCGCGGTCTTCCACTCGCGATACTTGCCGACCATTTCGCTCATGTCGCTCTGCTGCTTGGAGACTTTGCGATAGAGCGCCGCATCGCCGATCACCGCGGGATCGGCCATCTGCGCCGTCAGGTCCTCGAACTTCCGCTCGATGCCGTCGAGTTTCTTTTGATAATCCATGAATCGGAAGGGGCGTTACGCGATGACCAGCTCGCCGCCCTGCTTCTGCTCGAGCTCCATCGCGCCATTGAGCGCGTGGATCGCGACCGACGCCTGGTCGTCGCTGGGAGGCTTGGTGGTCACCCGCTGGAGCCACAATCCGGGGGCGGTCAGAAGGCCCATGAGCGTGCCTTGGCGCTTGGCCGCGAAGCGGATCAACTCGTAGCTCAACCCGACGATCACCGGCAGCAGCGCTATGCGCGCGGCCAGCTTCAGCCAGAAGCTGTCGATCGGCAGCAGCGCGTAGACGACCATCGCCATCACCATCAGCACCAGCAGGAAACTGGTCCCGCAGCGCGGATGGAATGTCACGAACCTCTGGGCGTTTTCGACTGTGACCGGCTTCCCCGACTCGAAGTTGAAAACCACCTTGTGCTCGGCGCCGTGATACTCGAACACACGACGAATGTCTTTTGTACGCGACAACAGGAACAGAAAGGCCAGAAAAATTCCGATGCGGATGACCCCATCCCACATGTTGATGCCCAGGCGCGTGCTGGCGATTCGCGACGCCAGGTACAGCGGAACAAATTTGTACATCACGACGAAAAACCCGAGCGACAGCAGCACGTTGGCGGTCATCAACCCCGAAGAGACCGGCTGCTTCTCCTGCCCCTCGTCGAGCGCGGCGTTCATCGAAAACTTGAGCGCCCGGAACCCGAGCGTCATCGCTTGGCCCAGCGTCCCTAGCCCGCGCAGGATCGGATACTTGAAGATCGGATACTTTTCAGACATGCGCGGGATGGCCTGCTCTTCGGTAACCAGCTCGCCGTCGGGCTTGCGCACGGCCACGCAATAGCTGTGCGGCGCGCGCATCATCACGCCTTCGAGTACAGCCTGTCCGCCCACCAGCGTCGTTTCCTCTCCGCTTTCGAGGACGGGCAGCATCTGGGTGTGCGCAAACAGGCGCAAGAATCGAGTAATTCGCACAAGAAACTCCGCTTTTATTATAGCGTTAGCGGCCGAATACGAACCGGGCGCGCCGCGGATCCGCCCCGCCATTCAGCACGCCGCCAATTACTTGGATGACCGTCGGGGCCGACGTGTTGCTCCAATCGGCCGACGGCAGGACGATGTGGTCCATATCCAGCAGCTTCTGCATGGTGGCGCGCGGGATGCGGCCTTCGATGTTCACGCGGTTGGGCGTGAATTCGTGGAACCCGAAGGAGTTGTAGAAATGCGTGCTCTGGAAGCGCGGAGCCTCGACGGCTTCCTGCGGCGACATCCCGAATTCCAGAATGTTCAACAGCACTTGAAGCAGCGCCTGATCCTGGTTATCGCCGCCCGGAGTGGACATGGTCATCACGAGCTGCCCGTCGCGGGTCACGATCGTCGGGCTCAGCGTCACGCGCGGGCGTTTCCCGGGCGCGATCTGGTTGGCGTGGCCTGGAGTCAGCACAAACGATTCCTGGCGGACCGAGAGCGGAATCCCGGTATCGCCGGCGATTACGGACGGAATCCAAGCGCCGCTAGGCGTCGCTGAAAAGGCGTTGCCTTCGCGATCCACGACGTTGACGCAGGTGGTGTCCTTGTCCGACGATTTTCCGTTTCGGCCGACCATGGCCACCGACGCGTGCAGCTCGCCCGGACGGCTTTCCGCGGACGCGTGCTTCGGATCGATCAGTTTGCGCCGCTCGGCCGCGTATTCCTTCGAAAGCAGGATCTCTTCGGGAATCTTGCTGAACTTCGGATCGCCGTAGTAGCGGTCGCGGTCGGCGAAGGCCAGCTTCACAGCCTCGATCACGGTGTGGAGATACTCGGGGCTGTTGTGGCCCATTTTCTTGAGATCGAAGCCTTCGAGAATATTCAGCGCCTCGATCATCACGGGCCCCTGGGTCCAGAAGCCGGGCTTCGAAATGGTGTAGCCGCGATAAGTGGTGGTGCGAGGCTCATCGGTTTCGGCGTGGAATTTGGCCAGATCGTCGCGCGTGAACAGCCCGCCGTTGGTATCCATGAAATCCGCCAGCTTGGCGGCGATTTCACCCTTATAGAAGAGATCGTGCACCGCGCGGATTTTGGCCGCGCGATCGCCCTTGGTTTTCGGCTCGATCGCGGCCATCTGGCGCAGCGTGTTCGCCAGCGTCGGCATCTTCACGACTTCGCCGCGTTTTGGAGAAGCGCCGTTCGGATAGAAGAAACGGAACGAAGCCGGCCAAAATGCGTGATACTGCTGCAACTCGCCCAGAAATTCCGCGAATTCCTCGCCGATCGGAAAGCCTTCGTCTGCATATTCGATGGCGGGCGCCGCGACCTGCGCGAAGGACATCGTCCCGTATTTCTCAAGCGCCAGCAGCAGCCCATCCACCAGACCCGGAGTGATTGCGGCGCGCGGGCCGATGGCGGGAATCGGCGCGATTTTGCCCGGCTGCTCCCAGCGCTCCGGCTGGCGATGCTCGAAAAACTCCACAGTGGCCTTCGAACCGGCGACGCCGACGCCGCTGATGGCGATCACCGGCTTGTCTTTCATCTTGATCAGGATCGGAATCTCGCCGCCGAGCCCGACGCGGCTTTGCTCGGTGACCGTCGCCGCAAGCACGGTCGCGACTCCGGCATCCACGGCGTTGCCGCCCTGCGCGAGAATGCGCATGCCGGCCGCGACCTCCATGTTGTTGGCTGCTCCGACCATTTCGTGCATCCCGCGCACCGGGGGGAACATCGTGCGGACGGTGTCTTGCGCTCGCGCGACGAACGCAAGAGAAGAAGCAAGCAGGAGGAAGCTCCAGCGCATACGATTATGGTCGCACTTCCTGAAGCGGCAGGCGGGCTGCGCCGTACAGCCCGGCATCGGGGCCGAGTTTGGCGGGCTCGATACGCGTGGGAGCGATGGTGAGCGTGCTGCGGTAGGTGAAGGACCGGCGCTCGACTTCGGCCAGCATTGCAGGCGCGAAGAATTCCCACGCGGCCACCACACCTCCGCCCAGTAAGTAAAGCGGGAAATTGAAGATGTTCACCAGATCCGCCAGAGCGATGCCCAAAGCCTCGCCCATCACGCGAAAAATGTCGAGCGCGCGGGGATTGCCTTGTACCGCCAATTCGTACACCTGCTCCGATGTGAGATCCGGGCCAAGGCCCATCAGCCGCGCCATGGCCGAAACCGCTGTCGCCGAGGCGTGCTTTTCGACGCAGCCACGATTGCCGCAGCCGCAGGGATTTCCGTTGGACGAAATGGTGATATGGCCGAGCTCGCCGGCCATGCCGATCTGGCCGTGAAGAATTCGGCCGTCTACGATGATTCCGCCGCCGATGCCCGTGCCGAGGGTCAGCAGGACGAGATCGCGCACGCCCCGGCCCGCGCCCATCCACTGCTCGCCAAGCGCGGCGGCGTTGGCATCGTTTTCGAGGATCACACTTGTGCCCAGCGCTGTACTGAGCGCGTCGCGCATGGCATAACCATTGAAGATCGGCATGTTGCCCCACCCGACGATCACACCTTTGGCCATGTCGATGTTCCCGGGAACGCCCGCGCCAATGCCGGCAAGTCGGTCTCGGCCAAATTGTTTCCGTAAAATTTCTACCGATCGCACCATGTCTTCGACCACAAGCTGCGGGCCGTGCGCCATCGGAGTACTACCGGAAATTTTTTCGAGCATCTTGCCACCTGTATCAATTGCCGCGGCGCGAAGGTTCGTGCCTCCTAAATCGATGCCGATGGAGTACGCTCCCATAGTGTTTTCGCATCATAGCAAGTCAGGTGATTCCCAGGTCCGAAGAGATGAAGCTGATTTCACTAAGTAACGGAAACCAAAACGTTTGCGTCTGATATTGTAGAAACAGGCGCCGCGCAAGATTGAAGGTGCCGACGCGGCGGACCGATAGATTGGGAGCAGGGGTTGCCATGATCTTAGGTGACCGAAAGTTCGTCGAGGTTCCTGGGTCCAAGACCCACGAACTGCCGCCGCTGCTGGTGCGAACCACTTCCGGCGTAAAGCGGCTCGATAAAGTCATGGAGATGGCGAATGACTTGATCGACCGCGAGGACATGCTGGCGCCGCCTCCCGCCGATTCCGATCCCGCGCGGATGCAGATCGATCTGGAACGCCGCAAAATGGATCTGGCTTTGAACCTGATCGAGCAGTACCAGGAATTCGTGCAGCACTGGCGCTGGGGCGACGATGTGCTCGAATGGATCCGTCAGTGCGAAACGACCTTCGAGCATCGTATGGACCTGCGCAATTTGCTGCGCGCGGATCTGTGGCCGCACGCGGGCCGGTGTAGCTTTGTCACGCTGCTGGAGGACAAAGCCGTCGAGACCGGAGGGGTGGCTCTCGAGAAGGCAGTGGGAATGCGCTTAACCTTTCGCCAGCCTCCGCCGCTCAAATGCTTCTCCGATCAGTTTCTGCTGTATTTAAACTCGACGGTCGCCCACACGGCCTATAACACCTGGGCTGGCATGAGCCAGGCTCCGGTCAGTTCGCTCCCTCCGGAGCGGTTTCACTTCGAAGTCGTGAACATGAGCCTGGAGTAGGGCTCGGATGCGGCCGGGTCTGCTGGCGGTTCTCTCTGTGGGTGCGATGTTCGCGCAAACTCCATCCGCGCGCCCCGCATTCGATGCCTTCGAAGTCGCGACCATCAAACCCGCTTTCGACACGCCGGGGCGCTACATCCGGATGCAGAGCGTGAACCGGTTCTACGCAAAAGGATTCACGCTGAAGGCCCTGGTTGCGGCGGCCTTCAGCCTGGCGCCGGGAGCCATCTCCGGGGGCGCTGCCTGGACCGATGCGGACCGCTTCGACATTCTCGCTTCGACTCCCGGAGCCGTTCAACCGAACCAGGAGGAACAGATGGCGATGCTGCGGAAGCTGATCGTCGACCGGTTTCAGCTCGCGTTTCACCGGGAGCCTAGGGAACTACCGGTTTATTCGCTGAGCGTTGCGAAAGGCGGAGCGAAATTGAGGCAGAGCGCTGCGCCGACGGGTACGCTGCCCGAGTTGATCAACGTGATTCATCCCGACGAAAAGGGCGGCGTCTACATCCAACTGCCTGCGCGGAACGCAACGATGGCGCAGTTGGCTGCCATGATGCAGCGCTCGATTTTCGAACGCCCGGTTGTGGATAACACCGGTCTCAGCGGGACCTACGATTTCGACCTGGAATGGGCTCCCGATGACGGCCAGTTCGGCGGCCAACTGCCGAAATCGTCGGAATCCGGCAAGGCAAGCCTCTTCGCGGCCATGCAGGAGCAGATCGGCCTTCGGCTGGAGGCGACCCGGGGACAAGTGGCGGCCCTGGTCATCGACCGGGCGGAGCGGCCGTCGGAAAACTGAAGAAATTCCCTCAAAGCTGGGCGAAAAGGTTTCGATATCATAAAAGTAATGGCGCAGCGGGAGACCACTTACAGCCCGCCCGTTTCGTTGTCCAAACTATCGGAGATCGAGACGGCGCTCGGCGAAGCGATTCGCGGAAAGCCTGAGGTGGTGCGCCTCTCGCTTACGTGTCTGCTGGCGCGCGGTCATCTTTTGATCGAGGACGTGCCCGGCGTCGGCAAAACTACGCTCGCCCAGGCGCTGGCGCGCAGCGTTGATTCCAGCTTTCACCGGATCCAGTTCACCTCCGACATGCTGCCGAGCGACGTGGTCGGCGTGACCATCTACAACGCGCACAGCCAGGAATTCGAGTTCAAGCGCGGGCCGGTGTTCACGCATTTCCTGCTGGCGGACGAGATCAACCGCGCGACGCCCAAGACGCAATCGGCGCTGCTCGAGGCGATGAATGAGTTGCAAGTGACCATTGACGGCCGGTCCTATTCGCTGGAGCAGCCGTTCATGGTTGTCGCCACACAGAATCCGGTGGAGCATCACGGTACGTATCCGCTGCCGGAATCGCAACTGGACCGGTTCCTGATGCGGATCCGCATCGGCTATCCGGAAGCGGGGGCCGAGCGCGAGATCGTCAGACGCGGAGGGGCGTCGTCGGCGGAAAACATTCGTGCCGTGCTCTCGGGCGACGAAGTGCTGGCGCTTCAGGACGCCGTCGCGCGGGTGACCGTTGACGATGCGCTGGTGGATTATATGCTCGCAATCGTGGAGCGGACGCGCTCGCACGAATCGCTTGGGATGGGCGTGAGCCCGCGCGGTGCCCAGGCTCTGTACCGGGCTACGCAGGCGCTCGCTGCGGTGGAAGGCCGGGATTACGCGACCCCGGACGATGTGAAACGGCTGGTTCTACCGGTGTTCGCGCACCGCGTGGTGGTGAACTCGCGCGTGGCGCTCGCGCCGAGGTCCGCCGAAGCGGCCGAGCGGGTTTTGAACGAGATCCTGACGCTGGTGGACGTGCCGCTCTAGACCAAGCGGAATCCGCAGCGCACATCCCCAGGGCGCGCACACGGGTAGTAAGAAGCTCGCGCCGCGCTGCGTTGTGCGCAATTCAAACACCCGAGCGCACAGCGGGAGGCGCGCACACGGGATAATAAGAAGCTCGCGCCGCGCTGCGTTGTGCGCGATTC
>JBAIXM010000109.1:0-3854 GCA_037916615.1 Bryobacterales bacterium | reverse complement strand
AATTCGGGGAAGGGATCACGGACGCGATGAAACTCGTCAAATTTGGGATCGGGCTGGGGTGTTTCCTGATTTCTTCAGCGTGGGCGGCGGATAGCTTCGACTCGACCACGGGCATCTACACCGGGCTCGTCCAGTCCAACGGCTCCACTTACCAGGTCAATCTTCAACTTTTCCCGACCCCGAGCGACCCTTGGAGGTTTGGCCTCATTAAGGCAACGCCGAGTTCGCTAACCGCCAATTCCATCTACGACGGAAACGAACTAATCATTCTCAACGTAGGATTGATCGGAACCTCGCAGAACTATGCCGTGCGTATGATCCCTGCCGGGGTCGATCCATCCGGTCTATTCACCTTGCATCTGACTGATGCCGTGGGCATCACAATCAGCGGCACCCAGAGCTCGACTGGATGCTCGCCACCGTTTCCCACAAATACAAACGACAGCTGGGTGCTCAGCTATCGGACGACCATCAATGGCCAAACTGGTACAGAGGAAGATAAGCTGGTGAACAACGGGCCGGCGGTGTTCAACAATCAAAGCGGGTTCCTGATTCAGCAGACGGTGAATGATTCCTCCGGAACTCAAGTCAACAACCTCTACGTCCAGCCGGGACCGGATCGTTGGACCCTCTTGGGAGGCGTGATCAATGCGAATTTGCCGACGGCATCCACGCAAATCACCTTCAACCCTCCGATAACCCTGATTCAGACTGGACTGAACCCCGGTCAGTCCTCGGTGCTCTTAACAAATGAGACCACAGTCTCGAGCACGGGTGCGACGACGTCGACGACTTCTGGTGACGGTATTGTCTTTCTTGGAAGAGACACCGTTGTCGTACCGGCAGCCCCCGTCCCTGTGGCATGCGACTTCTTCCTGTATTCGCATATCCGATGGAGGTTCAATTCTGAAGAGGTGAGAATTGCGCGGCTTTTCCGTCGCGTATCCGGTTCGAGCGGTATCCCCTTGCTGGAGGTGGAGCCGGAGGTCCCAATCCTAAGAGAGCTCGTGAGCGCATCGATCAACGGCGCTCCGGTCGTGCCGCAGTGATTGGTCGCCATAGCAGTAGCGCGAGCGGGAGGCGACGCTTCCCGTCGCAGGCCGCTCCCGGTCCGGTGACCTAAAGATGAACCAGCCGACCGGCGACGCCGCCTCGAACCCCGGCGCAGATCGTTGATGTGACCGGACCCTGGAATGACGCGGTGGTGACGCAGGGCGTCCTTCGTCGATCCCCCGAAGAAAGTTGGCGTCAGGTCGCATCGGATATCGAGTCGGGGACAAAGTTCCCGGCTCGCCCGGCAAGGCGCGGCCTACGGCAATTCAATGTTCGATGACTGCTTGCCGGCAACCCACGGCATCGCGTTGAGTGTCAACTCTTGGCCGAACTGCGCCGGCCCCGGGGGCGGGCGCAGCGGTTCCGGAGAGCGGCCGTTGGATCAGATGTCCGTCTGCTCAATCAACTCCAGCGTGTCATCGACCTCGATGCCGCGGTGCCTGACCGTGCTCTCCAGCTTGCTGTGCCCGAGCAGGAGTTGCACGGCCCGCTGATTCTTTGTCCGGCCGTAGATCAGCAAGGCCTTGTTGCGCCGCATTGAGTGGGTCCCGTCGTCGGCCGGATCCAGTCCAACGAACGACACCCACTCGTCAAGGATGCGGGCCTACTGGCGAGTGCCCAAGTGTGGTGAGCGGCGTATCCGGCTCGGGAACAGGTAGTCCTCGGGCCTTAAGCCGGCCTTCCGTATCCAAGCCTCCACCACCTCGCGGGTGGACGGCGAGATCTCGAACTGGACCGGCCGCTGCGTCTTCTGCTGCAGCACGGTCGCGCGGGCGGCAACTCGATCGCCGTGGCAGACGTCGCGGACGGGCAACTTCAGCAGATCCTAGGCGAACCGGTGCATGTTGCGGCGAGGTCCAAGGCTGGATGAATGAGCGTGGCACCTGTCGGATCTTCTTACAGTTACCTGGCTTTGTACGCCCGCGGGCGCTGCAAGTACCTGATCCTTCATGCCTTGACTTACTCGGCCTGAATCTTGCTTCCGTACGGCGTGTGCGCGACACGCCAAGCGGCGTTGATGCGTCCATCCTGAGGGCCTATCCCACATCTGCATCACATGCTGAAAGGGAAGACACTGGGGTCAATAGGAGAAGTCCGTGAAATTGCGCCTGCCAAACATTATTTCGTCATCCATCCTTTCCGTTGCGGTGGCGCTCGGATTCGTCGGCGCCTCGCAAGCGAGTCTGTACGTAGGTCGATATGACCCACAGTTTGCTTTGAGTGGATCTGGGTCGCCGCTTGCTGGCTTGGGGTGGCAAGTCGACCTCACGGTTTTTGTCCCGGACTCTTGCGACCATCTGAGTGGTGGTCCTTTTCTTGATAGCAATAGTGGGCCGGTCAGCCCGACCAATTGCGGCGGCGGTGCCGGTGTGCAGAGCGCTCTGGTGACCCTTTACGACATCACGAACACTTCTTCGACGAAAGTACTCGACTTTGTTAACGGGCTGTCCCACCCGCTAATGATTTCGCAGTTGTTGTTCGACAATGGCAATCTCCAAAGTATCTTGACGAACAAGGCTGGGGATGCGGCGTTTGCGGGTTCATTTACTCCGGCGGGACCGTATTCTCAATTCGACCTTCAGTTCGGCTCGCCAGCCCTCAGTTCGACGACATCCCCGAACGCACCCGGCAATCCGACTCTTGAAGCGCTGTGCAACACGATCATCGATTCGATTCAGTTAAGCCGCTTCGGTGACAGCAGTTGGAACTGCGTTCCGGGGAGTAACTGCACCAACCTCTATTCAGACCCGAACATTCCGTTTACGCGTGCTGGATTTGCCCGAGTACCAGAGCCAGGAAGCACGGCACTCGTTGTCGCCGCCCTGCTTGGGCTGGGCTGGGTGGCTCGGAACCGCCGGCCGATACGTAGCTCGTATCGATAGGCCGCTTCCGCCACGAACTTTCATGCATCCGGCGTCGACTGCTCGATCGGCAGTCGCATTGCCATCAGGCCAATGCAAGTGCCGGTGTCGTGGCAATCGCGCGGCGTATTACTTCTTCGAGCTCCCACTTATACGCTTCCTGCGCCGCAAGGTCGAAAGCCTCCCTAGCCATCTCGCCACGCAAACGCTCGAACCAGCCCTGCCATCGCTGTTGATGCCGCGGCAGCCTGGCGAGGTCAAGGCGCGCCCGCAAGGCCTCCACCGAAGCGGCCACCTGCACCGCCAGGTCAATGTGCCCATCAGCCTCCGCCAGTTGCGCATGGTCCTCTAGGCAACCAAGGAGTTCTTCCCGCATTTCGAATTTCTGGAAGGAGTGCAGGGCCTCGGCGAGCCGCTGGCGCGCTGATTCGGACTGCTCCTCCACCAGGTCCGCCTTGCCAAGCCAGCGCAACGCATTGGCCTCGCCGTGTTTGTCCGCCGCCTCACGGCAAATGGCCAGCGAGCGGCTGAAGCGTTCGCGAGCTCTGACGAGGTCGGCCAAGTCAAAATCAACCTCTCCGAGCATCTGCTCGCATTCCGCCTCGATCTCGCGATGAGAAATCTGGCGCGCAATCTGCAAGGCCTCCGTCAGTTCCGCTCGCGCCTGATCATCCTGCCCCAGCGCCATCGAGCACTTGCCCAGGTGCTGCAAGCCAATCGCCTCACCGACGCGATCGCCGATCGACCTGAAAATTTGCAGCGCCTCGCGTTCTGACTCGGCCGCGCCTGCAACATCGCCACCCTGCAGCTTGGCCAGCCACAACGTGGAAAGTGTCGCTGCGATCCCGACAGGTTCGCCCAGCCGTCGGCGAATCTCCAAGCAGGTCTGCAGCATTTGTCGAGCATTGACATGATCTCCCTGGCTGACTGCGAGTGCGG
>JBAIXM010000108.1:0-23428 GCA_037916615.1 Bryobacterales bacterium | reverse complement strand
CAGCTTGCCGCGCCGCAATCGCATCCCGGCGATCAGCCGCAGCAGCCAGAACGCATCGGCCGAAGCGGACTGGTCGGCTGCGTCGTCGGAAACCGCTGCCCGCAGCGCGTCCGAGGAAACGATTTCGGTGCTTTTGAAATGCTTCCGCGCAAACGTGGATTTCCCGCTGCCGGCCGGCCCGATCAGCAGCACCAGCGCTCCTTCGGGAATCGTCAGCGTCACGCTTCTTTATACCCGATGCAGTATAGTGGTTCGGACGTGATCCCAGCCTCACGCACCGAAAGCAGCACTCGGAACGCTTCCGAAACAGTTTCGTCCGGTCACGCCTGGTACGTCGCTGCGGTGCTGATGCTCTGCTACACGGCATCGTTCGTTGACCGCCAGATCCTCAGCCTGCTGGTCGGGCCGATCAAGCAGGATCTGAAGATCAGTGACACACTCGTCGGCCTGCTGCAAGGCTTCTCGTTCGCGCTGTTCTACGCGGCGATGGGTTTGCCGTTGGGACGGCTCGCTGATACCGCCAACCGCCGCAATTTGATTTCGATCTGTATCGCCTTTTGGAGCCTATTTACGGCCGGCTGCGCGGCGGCGCGCAGCTACGCGACGCTCTTTTTGGCTCGCATGGGCGTCGGGATTGGAGAGGCCGGCTTGAACCCGGCCGCGTTCTCGATCCTGTCCGATTATTTTTCGAAAGAGCGCCTGGGCGCCGCGCTGAGCGTGTTCTATATCGGCCAGATGCTGGGCTCGAGTCTCGCCTTGATTGTCGGCGGAACTGTGGTGCAGTCAGTCACGCGGCAGCCTGAGGCCTCCGTGCCGATTCTCGGCACCATCGCTTCCTGGCGGCTGACGTTCTTGATCCTCGGATTGCCTGGACTCCTGCTGGCGCTGTTGGCGTTCACCGTGCGCGAGCCGGTTCGCAAGAGCCTCGCGCAGTCAGCAGCGGGCGGCACGCGCCTCAGTCTGGCGGAATCGATCGAAGAGGTCGGAAAGCGCTGGCAGTCGGTGCTGGGCATCTCGCTCGGATTTGCGTTCCAGGCCGCATGCAACTACGGCTTCAGCGCCTGGGTCCCGACGTATTTTCTCCGCGTGCACGGCTGGACCATCGGCGAAACCGGGCGCGCTCTGGGCTTCCTCATTCTCCCGTTCGGATGCGCCGGATTGTATTTCGGCGGATGGCTGAGCGAGCGGTGGCAGAAGGGCGGCATGATCGACGCGCCGCTGCGCGTGGCGATTCCGTGCGCCGTGGGGATTGTTCTGATCCTGGCTCCCGCCATGCTCATGCCGAGCGCGGCATTGTCCCTGGCGCTGATCGGTGTTGGATACTTCTTCCTGGTGCTCCCGATGGGCACCTCGGCGGCGGCGCTGCAATCGATCGTGCCGAATCAGGTGCGCGCGCAAGTGGGCGCGCTGTATCTGTTCATCCTGAATCTGGGTGGGCTCACACTCGGTCCGCTGCTGCCGGGCCTTTTCGCCGATTATGTGTTTCACGACCCGAAGAGGATCGGCACCGGCCTGGCGATCACGCTCGCCGTTTTCGGAATTTTGCTGTTCGTGACGATTGCTAAGACGCGGCGGCCGTATCGCGAGCACTACCAACAGATGCATCCCGCCGCGTAAGCCACAGCCACAACGCCGTGCCGGCCACCGGAATCATCGTCACAAACGCAAACGTCTCGGTATAGCGCTGCTGATCGAACAATCGCCCTAGGGACGGAAGCAGCACTGCTACCAGGGCCGACCACGTGCCTGCCCCCAACCCCGCCACCATCGAAGTTTGTTCGGCCGGATAGTCGCGCGCGGCAGCCCGCAGCGAAACGACAATGAATCCCGCGGCTACAAACATGGACCAGAAAAACACGCTCACGACGAGCACAGGTGATGTGATCCAGGTCACCGTGCCCAGTGGCAGTCCCAGGACCGTCAACAACACGAACATTCCCGCGGGTCGCTCCTTGCTGGACGCGAACCTGTCCGCCGCCCAGCCCCAGAAAAAATATCCCACCTCCCATCCGGCCGGTGGCACCCACAGGTAATACTTCAGATCGTCTTGCGAAACACCGAACACACGATTCAGATAGAGCGAGCTCAGATACAGGATCGGCCCCAGCGCGATCGCGCCCAGCGAGTAGCCGCACACCAGCGCCCAGAAACGCCGCTCGAAAAAATTCGGCCAGACAATCTTTGACGGCTTGCGTTTGGGTAACGGCAAGAACGGCGGCCGGGCGATCCTGGCCCACAGTAGCAGCCAGCATGCGCCTAACCCTCCGGTCACAAGGAAGGCCGACCTCCACCCGAAACGAGCCGCGATCGGGATCACCAGGAAGGGCGTGACGATCGCGCCCAGCGATCCGCCGCTATAGGAAATCGCGATCCCGCGAGACTGGCGGTCCGGGGGCAGGGAATCCATGGCTGTGCGGAATCCTCCCGGAAACGTCGCGCCTTCCCCGAATCCCAGCAGCGCCCGAGCCGCCGCAAAGCCCGCAAACGCCGCAGCGCTGTGCCCCACCCACGCGTGCGAGGCGCTGGCCAGGCTCCAGATCGCCACCGCCGCCAGCATCCCCTTACGCAGGCCGATGTAATCGAGCAGCGAACCCCAGACCGGGTTCCCTAGCATGTAGGCGATCGAGAACGCGGAGACGACTTGGGTATAGCGTTCCGTGCTCAGGCCCGTATCGGCGAGAATGACCACAGAAAGAGTCGCCAGAATCTGGCGATCCACGTAAGAGAGCCAGGAGCACACCATCATCGCGGCAGAGGCGGCCCACATCCGCCAGCCCGATGCCGCAACCGTCGTCTCCATCTTTGGTAGAATACAACCCATATGTCTTCGACTATCGAAGTTTTGAAAGAAAAGATTGACGCAAAGCATCTTCTAAAGCATCCGTTTTACGTGGCCTGGAGCAAAGGCGAGCTGTCGTTGGACGATTTGCAGTCCTACGCGCGCCAGTACTTCACGCATGTGCGGGCGTTTCCGGCCTATTTGAGCGAAATGCACAGCCGGTGTGAGGATCTGGCCTCCCGGCAAACGATCGCAGCGAATCTGGCCGATGAAGAAGCCACGACGCCCACGCATCCCGAGCTGTGGCTCGATTTTGCGTCCGGACTGGGCGAATCCCGCCAGGCCGTGGTCGAGCAGAATGCCGGTCCGAAGATGAAGGCGCTGGTCGAGACGTTCCGCGCGATCGCGAAGATGGACACCGGACTCGCCGCCGCGGGCCTGTACTGCTACGAACACCAGATCCCGGCCGTATCGGCGGCCAAGATTGAGGGCCTCAAGAAGAACTACAAGGTCCAGGATGCCGAGACGCTGCGCTATTTCGCCGTGCACGAATCGGCCGATGTGGAACACGCCGCGCAGTGGGAAACGTTGATCGAGCGGCACAAGGTTCCGGCTGCCGAAGCCGCTGCCGTTGCCGATCGTGTTCTCGATGCCCTGAACGGCGCGCTGGACGAGATTTACGCCGGCTGCCGCTGCACGTCGGTGAACTAATCGCAGAGGGCGGGCTTGCCCGCCTCAGAGGCGAATATATCCGCCTCCTACAACACAGTCTTTAGATCAAAAGCTTCATCTTTGGCCTGATCGGGGCTTAGCTGGGCGCGAGTCCCGATCAGTTTTCTTGCCGTCAAGTGCTCCGCCGGACGGTTAATGGAATCGACCGCCCGCAGGCTGCCTTCGCGAAAGTAGAATACCGAAAACTTCCTGCTCTCGGGATTTCCTCGCGTGACCACCTGATCGTGTCCCAATGGCAATCCGGCCATCTGCAAGTGAATGTCGTATTGATCGGTCCAGAACCAGGGCACCGCATTGTACGGCGCTGCGTGCCCCACGATGGCTTTGGCCACGCTCGCCGCCTGATCCACGGCATTCTGCACCGATTCCAGACGCACACACATTCCGGCGAACGGATTGGGGCATTCGCAGCAATCGCCGATTGCGTAGATTCTTTCGTTCGGAGTCCGCAGATTTTCGTCGACGGTGATTCCGTTCGAGGCAGGCAGGCCCGCCGCGATCGCCAGTTCCGAGTTGGGCAGTACTCCGATTCCCGCGATCACCAGATCTGCACCGCGCGGCAGATCGGCTAAAGTCGCGTTCAGCCGGATCTCAACTCCTTGCGCGGCATGCTGCTGCCGAAAATATTCCGAAACCACCGGCGCCACCACGCGGGCCATCAGCCTGGATTGCGCCTCGACCACGGTCACCCGCTTGCCGAGCATGCGAGCTGCGGCGGCGATCTCCAGGCCGATAAATCCTCCGCCGACGATGGCGACTTCGTTCGCCTCGCGCAGCCGCTGTCGGAGCTCGGCGGCTTCGGCCAGCGTGCGCAGGTAAACGACGCTCTCCATCGGAAGGAGGCGATTGCGGGCGCCGGTTGCCAGCACCAGCGAGTCGTATTCGATCCGTTCGCCTGAGTCGATCGTTACGCGCCGCGAGAACCGGTCGATCTCGATCGCGCGGCGGCCCGTGATCAAATCGATTCGCTGCGCTGCGTAATACGTGGCGGGACGCAACTCGGCGTGACGCTGTTCCTGCTTTCCCAGCAGGAATCCCTTGGACAGCGGGGGCCGCTGATACGGAACGCCCGGCTCGTCGCCGAGGATCGTGATGCGCTCCTGGTAACCTTCCGCGCGCAGCGAAGCCGCGACCTGGAATCCGCCCTGCCCGCCGCCGACAATGACAACGCTCACGATTCTAAATCTGCGTTGGGGGTGTGTGAACCACCAGGCCCTCGAGCTCGGGTTTCACGTGGATCTGGCAACTCAGGCGACTGTTCGGCTTGCGCGGCGAGGCCGTATTGCCGAGCATCGCTTCTTGCTCTTCGCCGATCGGGTCAAGCAGCGGCAGGAATTTTTCCTCCACGTAGACGTGGCAGGTGGCGCACTGGCAGTTGCCGCCGCATTCGGCGACGATCCCGTCGACGTCGTTCTGCACCGCGCCTTCCATGACGGTGTCGCCGACCGGAACATCGATTGTTCGCGAGGCTCCGGCCTGAGAGATATAGGTGATTTTTGGCATGTTGAGCGAAATCACATTATCGCCCAACAGGCCGCGGCCTTTACAAGCGGAAGTTGATTTCGACGTTCGCGGTTGCCGGAATGGGCGTGCCGGACTTGTTTGCGCCGGGTTTGAACCGCCACTTTTGCACGGCCTCGATTGCCTTCTGATCCAGGCCGAGCCCGAGCCCCCGCACAACCTGAATGTCCTGCGGCACGCCGGATTCATCGATCGTCACACGCAGCAGGACTGCGCCTTGCAGTCCTGCTTGGCGGGCTTCGGCCGAGTATTCAGGCTGGGCGGTGCGGATCGGCCTGGGTGCGGTCCACGCCGGGGGCAGGGAAGGAACTGTGGGCGATTGCGCAGCAATCGCGCCAAGCATGATCCTGAGGACGATTCCAGCGCCCTGGTCAGAAGTTCCGCTTCCCCGCACAGCCAATATCAAGTGTTCGTCGATGCTTCGCAACGATTCCCGAATGCCATCCCAATCGGCGAGTTTGAGCGTGTCTCCTTCACGAACCGTCAGGCTGCTCTGCACACGCTGCTGCAACTCAGGGCTGAGGCCGGCGAACTCGATGCCTCGCACAATGCCGCTGTCAGGCGGCGGAGGAGGGGGCGGTGGCGGCGGCGCGGAGGCGCCTCGCGACCCGGGGGGCGGCGGCGGAGGCGGAGGCGGTGCCGCGGCGGCGGATCGCTCTCCAAAATGAATCGTCGCGTGGACCAGCGAGGGCGGAGCCGTGTCCGCCAGATAATGCCACTCGAGCGCGCTCGCCAGCGCAGCCTTGCGCAATTCTTCCGGACCGCTCAGCACGCGTGCATCGGCGACTTCGCCTTTCGCATTCAGAGTCAGCTCCAGCAGTACGTCCCCCGTTGCGCCCGGATTTCGGACCGGTGGGCGGTGCGCGAGAGGCGCGCCAGCGTCCACGGTGATCCCCGGATCGTCCGGCACGACCTGCGCGGCGCTACGCAGCGGGAAAAACCAGACTGCGGCCACCGCGCCAATCATCGCGAGCGATGCGGCGGCCGAAACATGAGCGGTAAGACGGGATGCGGATATCGGAGATTCCCTCAATAAAGCCTGCACGCGCACGGCGAGCTGGCGTTTCTTCAAGAACAGCGGTGCCGGCGCGACATCCGGCTGAAGTTTCTTCGCCGCGACAGCCATTAAGGCATTCAGGTACCCGGCGCGGTCGCCGGTCGCCTCGACTACTTCTCGGTCGACGACTTCCTCGCGAGCAAGCTGGATCCTTCCCAGGACAAACCAGATTGCCGGGTGGAACCACAGCACACTGCGAATCAATTCCTCAGCCATGACGGCCAGCCAGTCCCGGCGATGAACGTGAACCAATTCGTGGCTGGCGATCGCTTCTTGTACTTCCACGGGCAAGTCGCGAACATGTGTGGGCAGCAGAATAGTCGGATGGAGCCACCCGAAGGTCACGGGACTGCTGATCTGGTCCGATAAGTACCATCGCGCGCCCGCTGCGAACGCAACGGGGACGTTATCGACCGGCTCGGCTTTCTTACGGATCTGGCGCAGGCGCAGCAATCCTCCGGCGATCCACAGAAAACGAGCCAGAACGCCCGCCGCGAGCAACGCGAACAGCGGTTCGATTCGCCAAAGCGGTTCGGGCGAAACTGGCAGCGCCGGGGCCGGGACCGCCGTTGTTACGGGCGTCGAGAGGTTCAGGGCAACGGCGGTGGGCTGCTTCCACGGCGCGGCCACAGGCAGCAACAGGGCGGTGATCAGAATTGCCTGCCAGAAATGAAAACGTGCTCGCGGCTGCCGCAAGGCCAGGGAGCCCGCGGCGCCCGCGACGGCCAGGACCGCAGCCTGCGCGGTCCACAAGAGAAGGTTGTCGAAAAACAACGGCGTGTTCATGAACGCCTCTTTTCCGCGGACTCAATCGTGCGCCGGATTTCATCCAGCTCCTCCGCGGTGAGCTTGTCGTCTTCCACCAGGTGCAGCAACAAAGGCTCTGCGGCTCCGTTGAAGACGCGATCGACGAACTCCCGGACCATCGCGCGAATCACCTGCTTCTCCGGCCGGCTGGGTGTGTAGATATAGGCACGATCATTCATGCGCTTTTTGAGATACCCCTTCTGTTCGAGGATGTTCATCATGGTCATCACCGTGGTGTAAGCGATCTTGCGGCGTTCGAGTAGGGCTTCATAAACCTGGCGGACGGTTGGCGTGCCCAGTTTCCAGACGACTTTCATGATTTCCAGCTCCTGCGCCGTCAGCGTCGGCCGGGGCTTTCCGGGGCGAGTCATACTAAAAAGATAGTACTAATTAATTCGCGTGTCAAGCGGATTCGTGCGGCGAGCCGAAACACGCTAAAATGGTTGCCGATCCGTGGAATATCTGTCTTTCCGGCAACTGCTCGTCCTGGCAGCCCGGTCCCGCAAGTACGCGCAGCGACCCCGGCCGTCGGTCCGGATCGCGCATCAGGCATCCGCCCAGCCGATGGTATCGGTGATCATCGCCACCTATAACTGGAGCAGCGTGCTGCGTCTGGCGATGCACAGCGTCCTGTGGCAAACGCTCCAGGATTTCGAAATCATCGTCGTGAGCGACGGCTGCACGGACGATTCGGAATCGGTAGTTCGATCCTTCGGCGACGCCCGCGTCACTTGGCACAATCTGCCGGTGAATCACGGGCACCAGTCTGCGGCAAACAACGCCGGATTGCGCCTGGCCCGCGCCCGCTACATCGCCTATCTCGGCCACGACGACCTCTGGCATCCGGCGCATCTTGAGACCCTGGTCGCCGCGGCCGAGCGAGCCCGCTGCGATTTTGCTTCGTCGCTGGTGGAACTGATCGGCCCCGAGGGAAGCAATTATCGCGAGGTCGGCGGCATCTATCCCTGGTCCGGGTACAAGGGAGCCAAGGGCTTGCCGATTTCGGGCGTGTTGCACCGCCGCGACGTGGTGCCTCGGATCGGAGAATGGCAGGATTACCGCTTGGTGTGGCGCAATCCGGACGTCGATTTCGTGTATCGCGCTTGCGAGGCGGGCCTGAAATTTGTCTCCACCGGCGAGCTGACCGTTTTCAAATTCAATTCCTCGATACGCAAGAACTGCTACATCGAGCGTCCCTGCGGCGACCAGAAGTCGTACATCGAGCGTATTCAGAGCGAGCCCGATTTTATGTGGCGCGAAGTTCTGGCGCTCGGGCGCGTGAGCCTTCGCCGGACACCGCCGATTGTTCCGAGAATCCCCGCGCCTCCCCATCCCCATACGCCCGGCTGGCGAGTGCCTTTTTACCGCAAATACCGAGGCCTGGAATAGAACATGTCCAATTCATCCGTTTCCCAAAAAGCAAAAGCTCCCATCGCCAATGCCGTGCAGGACCGCCAGACCGTCACCTCCGACGGAAAGAGCGTGACTCCGCTCATCCACGGCGTGGTGATCCAATCTTCCGTCACCCATGAGGACGATCGCGGCACTTTGTGCGAGATCATGAGCCCGCACCGGCCGCCGCATCCAGCGCCGCTGGTGTACGTGTATCAATTCACGATCCGCCCCGGCAGGATCAAAGGCTGGCACATCCATCATCTTCACGATGACCGTATCTTCATCAGCCAGGGCCACGTCAAAGTCGTGCTGTACGACAACCGGCCCGAGTCGCCGACGTTCGGCTGCGTGAACGAGATCTTCCGCAGCGACCACGACCGCACGCTCATGGTGATTCCGGCGCACGTATTTCACGCGCATGAGAACGTGGGAGACAAGGATGCGCTGTTCATCAGCATGCCCACGCGGGCTTACAATCACGCCGATCCCGACGTCTACCGGCTGCCGATCGATACCGATCAGATTCCGTACAGGTTCAACAAGCCGCGCGGCTGGTGATTCGGGTCCATTCTTCGACTCGCGCCCGAATGGTTCCGTCTTTCCTCAAAAGGTCGTTCGGGAACAAATCGCCGATTACGGCCACCGAGTCGGCGCCGGCTGCCAGTGTCTCCGCAGCATTCGCGCGCGTGATCCCGCCGATCGCGACCAGCGGACGAGGCGACAGCGGCCGCAGCCTGCGGAGTTCGCCCAGCCCAACGATCGGATCGGGATTTTCTTTGGTAGCGGTACCGAAAATCGGACCGAGCGCAAGATAGTCGGCGGGCTCGGCGCCGGCGGCACGCAACTGGGCTTCATTGTGCGTTGAGAATCCGATCGGCGTATCTGGCCCGGCGACACGACGTGCCATCGAGGGCAGAAGGTCATCTTGACCTAAGTGCAGGCCCGCGCCGAACAACTTGGCGAGATCCGTGCGATCGTTGACTACCAGCATGGCGCCGCTCCCGCGAGCCAGTTCCGCAGTGCGCTCGAGCCACCCGAACGCTTCGCGCGAGAGAAACTGCTTGTGGCGGAACTGAATGATCCGCGCGCCGCCCTCGAGAATCTGACGGGCGGCCACCACCGGGTCGATACCACGGCGAAGCGCAACTTCTGTGTCCAGGATCGGATAAAACCTCGGCAGAACCATCTTCACGCGGCAGCCGACAGCACTTTTTCGGGTGAGGGCTTTCCGCGGCGCGCGTACCTCACTGTCCCGTCCGGACCGATCAAATACACGGTGCGCCGGGGCACGAACCAGCCATCGGTCTGGTAGGATTTCGCGATCTTCTGGTCTTTGTCGATCAGCAGCGGAAACGGAAAATTGAACTTGTCGCGAAATTTCTGGTGCGCGCGGCTGCGCGCCGGGTTTACGCCGAACACGACCGCGTTCTTCGCTTTCACATCCGTCCAACGATCGCGAAATTCGCAGAGCTGCTTGGTGCAAACGCTCGTATCGTCAGCCGGATAAAATACCAGCACGACGTTCTTGCCGCGAAACGCCGAAAGCGTCACCCGGCTGCCGTCCTGATCGGGAACCGAGAAATCGGGTGCGGGCGTACCCACGGGCAGGGGCGGTGTGAACCATCGGAACATTTCAGTCTTCCGCCTCCAGCTTGAGAACTTTGCGAAACCGCTCGATTTCGCGCGGCGTGAGCAGCCGGTAACGCCCCGGCGGCAGGTCCAGTTCCAGGAAGCCGATCTTCACGCGCCGGAGCTTCTCCACCAGCCGTCCAAAATGCTTGAACATGATGCGGATTTGATTCTGCCGGCCTTCGGCGATCCGGATCTCATACCACGGGTTCGCTCCGGATTTGATCCGCTTCAACTGAGCGGGCGCGGTGCGTTTGCCGTGGAGGGAAATTCCCTCCTGGAACTCGCGCTCCTGTTCTTCGGTGAGCGGACCGTTTACCTTCGCCACGTAGGTCTTCATCACGTGGCTTGCCGGAGCCGTGACGCGATGCGCGAATTCGCCGTCGTTGGTCAGCAGCAGTAAGCCCTCGCTGTTGTAGTCGAGGCGTCCGACCGGAAACACGCGATCCTTCACGCCGCGCAGCAGATGCATCACGGTCGGTCGGCCCTCGGGATCCGAGACCGTGGTGACGCAGCCCTTGGGCTTGTTGATTGCGATATAGACGTGCCGGCGCGGGGCGCGCACCAGCTTGCCGTCGACTTTGATGTGGTCGCGGTCGAGATCCGCTTTCGATCCCAGTTCGGTCACCGCCGCGCCGTTGACGGTTACCCGGCCGGCTTGAATCAGTTCCTCGGCTTTGCGGCGGCTGGCGATCCCGGCCTGCGACAGGATCTTCTGAAGTCTCTCTTCAGGCATCGGCTGCGGGAGGATTTTCAGGCGCAGCTTCGGGCTGCGCTTCTTCCACTAGTTCCAGTCGCCCGAGCTCCTCGAACTCCTTGAGCGTCGGCAACTCGCTCAGATCCTTGAGCCCGAACTGGACCAGGAATTCTTTCGTCGTCTTGTAAGTGATCGGCCGTCCGACCACGTCTTTGCGCCCGGCTTCGGCGATCAGCTTTCGGTCGAGCAACGTCTTCAGCACGCCCGCGCCCTGCACGCCGCGGATATCCATAATTTCGGGCGTGGTCACCGGCTGCTTATAAGCGATGACCGCCAGCGTCTCCAGCGCGGCCAGCGATAGCTTGAGCGGCGGCGTGAGCTTCTTGACGAAAGCGCGGACGGCTTCATGGTGCTCGGCCTTGGTCGACATCTTGTAGCCGCCGGCAACTTCCCGGATGCTTAACCCGTGTTCAGGTTTCGCGTATTCCGCCACCAGCGCGTCCAGAGCCCGCTTGATTTTGTCCAGAGGCTGCCCCAGCGCGGCGGCGATCTGCTGCGCTGTCAGAGGCTCGTCTGTAACGTAAACGATGGCTTCGAGAATCGCCTGAAGCTGGGCGTCTTCTCCGCTGTTCTGTTCGTCCGTGACTTGGGGGGCCAGTTCGGCCGCGTCCATTTCTTGCATCAGTTATATCCTTGCTCAATCGCCGCCATGGTTTCACCCCCGGCGAACACCGCCTCGAATCCCTTCAGCCGCTTCAGCCCGATCTCGCCGAACAGATCCTTCTGCGTCAGCCCGAGTGCCTGCAACTTCACTAGCTCCAGAAGAGCCAGGAACAGGCAGATCATGGCGCGGCGGCTGCGCTGGCGCTCGAACAGATCGCGCGCCGAAACGGCTGCACTCTCGTTCTGGAATACGTTCCGCAGATATCGAATCATGTCGGGAACGGAGACCTCTTCGGTGTCGATTTCGTACACCGGACGGTGCTTGGCCCGCTCCAGCACGTTCTGGAACGTCTTCACCAGGTCGAACAGAGTGACCGCCAGTCCCGGATCGTCATCTTCGGCCCGGAACTGCGCGATCTGCGGGTTCGACCAAACGGCTTCTTCCACCACTCGTTTCTGCTGAAGCATTTCGGCGGCGTTCCTGAAGCGCTCGTATTCGAGCAGGCGGTTCACCAGCTCCGTGCGTGGATCTTCTTCCGGCGAAATCTTGTCGAGCTCCGGATCCCGCGGCAGCAGCATGCGCGACTTGATATGAATCAGCGTGGCCGCCATGTAGACGAATTCGGCGCTCAGCTCGATATCCATCTGCGCGGCTTTCTGCATGTAATCGAGATACTGCTGCGTGATCCGCGCGATGGGGATGTCGTAAATGTTGATCTGCTGCTTGCGGATCAGGTCCAGCAGCAGGTCCAGCGGCCCGTCGTATTGTTCTAGATGAAAATTCAGCGGAGACGACACTGCATTTCAGGATATCAGTGCCCGGGGCGCGAAGACAGTTTCGACGGGCTCCCTCAGGGCCGCTTGCCTTGTTTCCCCTTGCCGGGATTCCCGGCGCCGCTGAACGAAAGCGTCACGTCCACCGTGCGGGTTCCTTCGTTGATGTTGGTGTTCGCCTGCGTCTTGCCCAGGTTGTCGAAAATGCCTTCGTCGCGGATTCGCTGAAGGAGCGCCTCAGGGTACCCCTCCTGGAACGGCTGGCCCGGTTCGATCTTCCACATCTTGCGGATCACCGGCTCGGTGTTGAGATCCAAACCCTGGATGGTCAGCTTGCCGAACGTGAACTGCTCTCTTCGGTCAATGGTGATACGCAGGTTGACGGTGTGTTCCTGCTCGTCGATCTCGCGCGCGACGCTGGCTTGGGCCCGCAGATAGCCTTGGGCCCGCTGGCGCTGCTTGATTTTTTCGATGCTGGCATCCACATTCGTGAAATTGACGGTCTCGCCCTTGTGCCACTCGTCCAGCTTGGCGAGCTGCGCAAGCTCGGGTTGGGACAATCCCGCCAGCGTGATCGTGCCGAGTTTGTAGGCCGGACCTTCGTTGACCGTGACGGTGACCACTATGCCGTCGTTGTTCGCCGCTTTCTTGGTGGTGATTTCCGGGAACGTGACGGCTATGAATCCCTTCTCTTCGTACATCGGGCGGATGGCGGAATCCATCACGCGCCGGAACAGTGGCTCGCTATAGGGAATCCCGACGGCCGCCGCCGATAGTTTCTGGACCAGAGGAGCTGTCAGCATGGTTTTATTGCCGACTAGATTCACTTCGGCAACCCGGGCCCGCTCGCCCGACGGGCGGAACACGACCTCGAGCGTCCCGGAATCGGCGCTCAGCTCGCCTTTGGCTTCGACTTTGCCTTCGAAGAATTTGTAGATCGCCGCCGTATAGCGGTTCAACACCTGGGGCGTCGCGGGGATGCGATCGCCCAGCAGCGGTTCCTGCTTGCGAAGCGCGGCGCGCAGGGCTGCGTCAGAACCGGGCAGAGCTTCGAACCGGTAGGGATAGAGGGTCGCGACTTCGACCACGTCGAACGTGGCATCGTAGCCGGTGTTGTCCGCGCTGGGCTTGTAGCCGTAGCCGACGCTTTCGAAGGCACCGGATTCGAGCAGTTTTTCGCGCGCGGCGTCGAAATCGGATTTCTGCACCGCAGCGCCGACTTTCAAGCCGGAAGCCGCGATGATCCGCTCGGCGGGGATCTGGGAATTCCCTTCGATCTTCAGGTGTTCCAGCGGATATTTTTGCGGGGCCTGCGCGAGCAGGACTCCGCTCAAGAAAACCAGAAAGCCGGCGCGCATACCTGCTCCCATCCTGCCATAACGCATGCAGGTGGGACGCGGTTGGGTCCGCCCCCGTTACTTCAGAGGCGGCGGCGGTGGACCTCCGCTGCGGCCGCCGCGTCCAGCCCCTGCATTGATCACGTTGTAGTCGGACGGAACCTCGAACAGGTACGGCGGCGGGCTCGACCGGTTGATGCTCTTCAACTGGAACGTGGTTTCGCCCATACGTGGATCGGTGTGCTTGCTCATGACGGTCATTTTGAGGTCGGGCGAAAACCAGGTCTCGTCAACGATATTGATGGGCCGCTCATTGCCGATCTCTCCGGCTGGGATGGTGGTGGTGGTACGGGTGCCTTGGGCCTGGACGCCTTCGAAATACATGCTGCCGAGCTGCTCGACCTTCGAATCGCTCGAGCCTGCGGCCGTGCGGATGCCGGCGATGATCGCGGCCTTCGTGGCCTCTTCAGAAGCCCGAAGCCGCACAGTGGCGATCTGCCCCCCGCCGCTCCGGCCGCCGGGTACGCCGGCCGCCGCGCCGTTAATGTAGAAAAAAGCATTGCCGCCGTCAGTGGTGACGTGCAGCGCCCCCAACGGACCCTTTTCGGCGGTCTTGGCTTCGGGATGCAGCGTGTAACGCTCACCCGTCACGGGATCGCTAATGAAGATCGCGCTCATTGCCGAGGTTTCTTCACGCCGCTCGCGGCCGTCGTTGTCGCGATATTGCATTTCGGAGCTGCGCTGCACGATCCGGTTGCCATCGGCCAGCGTCTGGATCGTCTCGTTCACGGCTTCGGCCGAGTAGGGCGCGCCCTTCACCGGCGGCCCTGAAATGAGCTGTCCAGATACGAATTCGAAGGTTGAGACCGCCAGAGCCTTCTTCTTGAGGGCATCTGCTGCCTCGCGGGCCTTTTGACCAGGATCTTCAGCTTGCGCCGCCAGAGTCGAAGCCAGACCTGCTGCCACAAGTACGGTCCCTAAGGTTTTCATATACGTCTCCTATTGCTCGTAACTCACGAATCGAATGGCTCGCGCGAGCCCTTCCTGCCCCACCAGCACATCCGCATACACCCGGTCTCCCAGGCGATCCGGATTCACCGGCAGCCCGACCCGCCGCATCGTCGATGCAGGCACCACTACCCGCAGCAGTTCGCCGCGCTCAAACGGAGGAGCCACGTCGAGCAGCGGGAAAAAATCCGTCACTACCTCGCGCGGCTGGGCCTTGCTGGCGACGCGACCCTTGCTCACCGGCTTGGGCGCAGGCGGTGCCGCGATTTCCGGCTGAGGCTCTTCCAGCGCCACAATTTCCGGACGCTGCGCTTGTTGGCGCTGCGGCGGAACCGGCTTCGGCTGCTCACGCGATATAGCCAGGAATACGGCCATGAGCCCCGCGGCCGCCGCCAGACCCGCCAGCGCCAGCTTCCTGAATCTGCTCCGCACGCGGCGCTTCCGATACTCGCGCAAAAGCAATGTCTCGACATGCGGCGGAGCTTCCAGCCCGCGATCCTGCTCGGCCAAAGCCCGCAGCGCCGCTAAAACCCAGTGTTCCGAATTCATACCAAAGCTACCCCCCGTAGCTTGCGAGCCAGCATCGCCCGCGCACGGCTGAGCCTCGAGCGCACGGTCCCGACCGGGCATGCCAGGGCCGATGCCGCTTCTTCATAACTCGCGTCCTGCAAATCGCACAGGACTACCGCTTCGCGAAACACCGCAGGCAGGCTCAAAACGGCCGTGCGCACCTGCTCGATCGATTCCCGGCGCGTCAGATCTTCCAACACGTCCTCCGATCCCGCGCATTCCTCCGTGATCTCCAGTTCGATCCTGGAATTTCGATCCAGGCGTCGCATCACCAGATTTCGCGCGATGCCGATCAGGAAAGCCGCCAGCGTGCCCCGCGATTCGTCGTAACGGCCGCCATGCATCAGCAGCACCAGAAATGTTTCCTGCGTCACATCCTCGGCGATGGCCACGCTTCCGGTCATCTGCAACGCGAAACGGTACACGCCCCCCTGTCTCCGGCGGTAGAGCGCGGTGAAGGCGTCCTCGACGCCTCCCAGCGCTTCCTCCAGCAACTCCCGGTCGCTGATCGTCATCGAATGATTATTGGGGACGGGTCCCTCAGCCATTCGTTAGTAATCCGCCGCTCCGGCTCGAAAAGTTCCATAAATCTCATCGTGTTGGAACTCGCCCCCTGTTAAACTGGAGATTCACCCATGACATACGACGTGATCGTCATCGGGAGCGGTCCCGGTGGGTACTCGGCGGCCGTTCGCGCCGGCCAATATGGCCTGAAAACAGCACTTATCGAGAAAGATGCCAAGCTGGGCGGGGTCTGCCTGCACGTCGGCTGCATCCCGACCAAGGCGTTTCTGCACGCCGCCGAAGTGTGGGAACGGTTTCTCCATCCGGAAGAGGACGGTATCCACTGCGATAACCCGCGCCTGGATTTCCCCATGGTCAGCGACCGCAAGAACAAGATCGTCGCCAAGCACGCCAAGGGCGTCGAGTTCCTGATGAAGAAGAACAAGGTCGACTGGATCAAGGGCTACGGCCGGCTGGCCGGCTCCGGGAAGGTCGAAGTCGCCACCGACGGCGGCAAACAGATTCTGGAAGCGAAGAATATCGTGCTGGCGACCGGCTCGGAAGCTCGGATGCTCCCGGGACTGAAGCCCGATTCCCGCCGGATCCTCACCAATGTCGAGATTCTTGCCTTGACGGAAATCCCGAAAAATCTCGCGATTCTAGGCGCGGGAGCGGTGGGAGTCGAGTTTGCGTCGTGCTTTTCGCGCTTTGGCAGCAAGGTTTCGATTTTCGAAATGCTGCCGCGCATCGTTCCGGTGGAGGATGAAGAGGTTTCCAAGGAACTGGCGCGCGTCTTTCGCAAGCAGGGAATCCGGGTGGAGAACGGCGCTCGCGTCGAAAACGTGGAAAACGTCGGTTCGGGCGTGCGGTTTCAAGTCACGCTTGCTGACGGGAAGGTCGAGGCTGTGGCGGCGGATGCGCTGCTGGTAGCCATCGGCCGCAAACCGAACACCGAAAATATCGGACTGGAAGGTACGAAAATCGAGCTGGATCGCGGATTCATCAAAGTGGATCCCTACCAGCGCACCGGCGAGCCTGGTGTGTACGCCATCGGCGACATCGTCGCGGGAACTCCGCAACTGGCGCATGTTGCAACCGCCGAGGGCATGGTTGCGATCGGGCACATCGCCGGAAAGCCGGTGCTGCCCATCAACCGCAACCGCATCCCCGGGGCGACCTACACCGAGCCCGGTATCGGCAGCGTGGGACTCACTGAGGCGCAGGCCCGCGCGGCCGGTTATTCCGTCAAGATCGGCAAGTTCCCCTTTGCGGCCGACAGCAAGGCCTCCATCCTCGGCCGTCACGACGGGTTTGTAAAAATCGTGGCCGACGAGAAATACGGCGAGATCCTGGGAGTCCACATCATTGGGCCCGAAGCTTTCGAGCTGATCAGCGAGGGCGTGCTGGCCATGGAATCGGAATCGACGGTCGAGACGCTGCTCCACACCATCCACGCCCACCCGACGCTCTATGAGGCCATGGGCGAAGCGTTCAACGCCGTGTACGGAATGGCGATCAATGCTTGAGGTAGCGACCCGCCAGATCGCGTTGAAGGATCTTGGGCGGATCGGCTACGAAGCCGCATTCGAGTTGCAACGCGAGCTGGTGGAACGGCGCAAGCGCGGCGAGATTCCCGACCAGCTTTTGATCGTCGAGCACCCGCACGTGATCACCTTGGGCCGCAACGCGCATTCCGAAAACCTGCTGGCTTCGCCGGAGGTTCTCGAGCGCGCCGGAATCGGGTTGCGCACAACCGATCGCGGCGGCGACGTTACGTATCACGGCCCCGGCCAGATCGTCGGATATCCCATCTTCGATCTGCGCGAGTGGAAGCGCGATGTGGTCGCCTACCTGCGCGCGATCGAGCAGGTTTTGATCGAAGCACTGGCCGAATTCGGAATCGCCGCGGGCCGCAACCCCGGCGCGACGGGAGTATGGGTCGGAGACGCGAAGATCGCCGCCATCGGCGTGCACATCAGCCGCTGGGTGACGTCGCACGGCTTCGCGCTGAACGTAGATACGGATTTGAACTACTTCAAGTACATCGTGCCGTGCGGGCTCACGCAGCCCGTCACTTCGATGCGCGCCTTGGGATCGAGCGCCAGCCGGCAGGAAATGGTGGCCGCTCTCGCCCGCAAATTCGCGCGCGTGTTCGATCGCACGACAATCGCGAGATAATGGAGAACAGATGATCGACGTAGAAATGCCCCAGATGGGGGAAAGCATTGTCGAAGGAACCTTGACCAAGTGGCTGAAAAAGCCCGGTGACAAGGTGGAGCGCGACGAACCGCTCTTCGAGATTTCCACTGACAAGGTGGATACCGAGATCCCCTCGCCGGCGGCCGGAACTTTGGCGGAGATTCTGGTCGAGGAAGGGAAGACTGTCGGCATCAACACCGTGGTCGGACGCATCAGCGACGGATCGGCGGCCGCAGCGCCGGCTCCCGTGAGAGCGCCAGCCCAGGCGCCCGCTCCTGCGCCTCAGCCCGCGCAAGCGGCTGCGCCTCCGCCCCCTGGTCCGCAGCCTGACGGCGCTCCCCACGCGGAGATCGCAGGTGGAATGCCCGTGGAAGGCCCCGGCCCGCTGTCGCCGCTGGTCCGCAAGATGGCGCGCGAGAACAACATCGATCTCAACCGGATTACGGGCACGGGGATCGGCGGGCGGATCACCAAGCAGGATCTGGAAGCATATCTCGCCGGGCAAACGAGGCCGCCGGCCGCTCCGCCGCCAACCGCGGTAGCGCCGGTTCCTCTTCCGCAACGGCCCGTTCCCGCCCCGCCTCCGCCGCCGGCCACCGCTCCGGCACCGCCGGTTACGGCAGCGGCTGCCCCGGTTCCTGCTCCCGCGCCGATGGCGGGAGCGCCTCCAGCGATGCGCGTCGAGCCGATGAGCATCATGCGCCAGAAGATCGCCGAGCACATGATCTTCAGCAAGCACACCTCGGCGCATGTAACCACGGTTCACAAGACCGACATGACGCGGATCGCGAAGCTGCGGGAGAAGCTGAAAGGTCCGTTCCAGGCGCAGTACGGATTCGGCCTGACGTTCCTTCCGTTCGTCGCCCGAGCTGCCGTGGCTGCTTTGCGCGAATATCCGATCGTCAATGCCTCCATCGAAGGCACCAACATCATCTACCACCGGGATATCAACCTGGGCATCGCCGTGGCGCTCGAGAACGGCCTGATCGTGCCGGTGATTCGCAACGCCGATGAAAAGAACATCGTCGGCCTTCAGCGCGCGATCGTGGATCTATCGACGCGCGCCCGCTCGCGCCAGCTCCGTCCGGACGAGGTCACCGGCGGAACCTTTTCGATAACGAATTTCGGCAGCTTCGGCAGCATTTTCGCGACGCCCGTGATCAACCAGCCGCAGGTGGCGATCCTGGGAATCGGAGCCGTGCAGAAGGAGCCGGTGGTGGTGGAAGACGCCATCGCTATCCGTTCGACGGCGTACCTGGCGCTGACCTTCGATCATCGCTTGATCGACGGCGCGCTGGGCGATCAGTTCACCGCGAAGGTGAAATCGATTCTCGAGAACTGGACTGAAGAGGTGATGTAATTTGGGCCCGCGGCCTGACGGCCGGGGCTGAGGCGGATAAATCCGCCTTCTACGGTTTTGCCGGAGTGGCTGCCGGCGGCTTGGGAGCCGGGGTCGTCGCGGGCGGTTTCGCTGGCGTGATTGCCGGCGGCTTCACGCCGGTCGTGGCCGGCTTTGCCGGAGCCGTAGCGCCGCTGGACGGATGCGCCTTATCGTAGGCATCCACCACCTGGCGCGTCATGTCGACCGAATTGGAAATCCACATCACGCCGGAGTTCGGATTCGTCACATCCAGAAACACGGCGCAGCCGCTTTCCTGCGCGAACCGGTCAATCACCGATTGCATTTTGGCCGACAGATCGTCCAGCAGCTTGCGCTGTTCCTCGTCGCGATCGAACTGGTAGTCTTCCACCGCGCGCTTATAATCCGTCGACTTGCGGTCGATCTGGCGCTTCATGTCGTCCTGCGCGGTTTGCGACATGGTGTTGGCGCCGCGCTGAAGCTTTTCGTTCAGATCGTTGATTTCGGCCTGCTTGGCCTGGAGTTCCTTCTCCTTGGGCTCCGCGAATTTGGTCCGAAATTCCTCGGCTGCGGCCTGTCCCTCTTTGGTAGAGAGCATGGCGCTTTGCAGATTAATCGCGCAGACTTTGGTGGGGGCCGCCGCCGGTGTCTGCGCCAGCAGCGGAACCGCGGCCCAAACCAGAGCGATCACAGAGAACTTTTTCACGAGAGACTCCTCATTTTTGCCTGTTTTTGCCTGCACTTGTTGTAAACATCCTAGCACGCACCTTCTTAGAACGTCCTGCCGATCGTGAACCGGAATTGCGACCGCCGTTCGAACAAGGGTGACGGCTGCCCGAACGTGAGAATCGAGTTTGTGAACGACGCGGCGTTCGGGAAATAGCTGCGGTCCGCGACGATCGGAGGTTGCAGGTACTCATAGACGCGTGTCGGGTTGTAGGCCCAATAAACGCGGAAGGGCTGATTGAAAACCGGCATTAATACCTGTAGTTCTAATCCGGTTGACGTGCGGATAATCTGGGTCCCTGGGGCGAGCACAGCCGACTCGCCGAAGGCCGCCTCCGGGAATTGTGTGTTGAGGTCGTTGATGCGGCCCGGGTTCAATTTCAGTTGGTTTTTGTTCGAGATCCGGTTCATGCCGGCATCGAAGAAGGGAGCGAGAGTGACGGTCTGCCCGACGATCGGAATCCGGTACTCGAAATTCGCCACGATGTTGGTGTCTCCGCCGGGGAAAACGAGCTGATAAGCGGGAATGGTCTGGGTCGCATTTACCAGACTGACAGCCCCCGTGGTCGGATCGATGTACTTCTGCTGGCGCGGGCTTCCGTCGGTGTTCAGGATGTTAATCGGCGACGAGTTAGGCACGTACACCCAGGGACCCGCGCCCCAGATATCGAACCCGCGCACGTCGTTTTCGCCGCCCATGTAGAAGCGGTTGAAAGGCGGCGCCACTTTCCCGCCATAACCGGTCACGTACCTGGCGAGAACATGCATGGCGATCACGTGGTTCGGCTTCAGGCCCTTTCGGAAATGGCGGAAGTCGAACACCGGTTCAATCTGGTTCACGTTGCCGCCCAGAAAGCTGCCGGCGAATTGCACCGAAAGTTGCACACCAGTCCCGGCTGTCGGCGTGAGCGGATTGTTCACCGAATTGTAGCTGTAGGTGGGCGTAATGCTCGACGTGCGAATCCCCTCTAAGGAATTCTGAGTGGGGCCGTTGATCTGCAAGAAGTTCAGATAGTCGTAATATTGGGCCGCCGCACTTGTCAGGGTGCGAACATTCTGAATGCTGTAGCCGTAGCTGATCCCGAGGCGCTGGAAGCTGCGCTTGAGCGGATAGTTCATGAATGTGGTGAACCCCCGCGTGTTCGACACGTAGTTCAGCAGATTCTGCGAACCCAGAGAATTGTACAGCGGGATCAAGTTCGCTCCCGCCAGCACGGATGCCTCCCGCGCCTGATCGAAGTTGAACCGGCTCAGGAACACCGTGAAGCCGACCTGCATCGGTCGGTCCAGGAAATAAGGTTCGGTGAAGCCGAAACTAACGTCGGTGGTGCGCGTGCCGAGCTGGCTGGAGAGGCTCAGGCTTTCGCCCAGTCCCAGGAAGTTGTTGGTTGAATACTGGAATCCCACAAAGCTTCCGGAGATTTCAGAAATGCCGCCGCTGAACTGAATCGTGTTCTTTCCGCGCTCGCGGACTTTAAGCGTCAGGTCCACCGTGTGGTTGTTGTTGTCTGTCTTCATATCGACAGACGAGTCTTCTTTCAGCGTTTCGAAATACCCGAGCTGGTTCAGCCGCAGAATACTGAGCCGCCATAAATCGGTGTTGAAGGGATCCCCTTCGTCGATCAGCAGTTCGCGGCGGATAACCTTGTCTCGCGTGGTGGTGTTGCCGGAAAAATCGATGCGGCGCACGAAAAACTGATTGCCTTCATCGAACCGCAGGGTCAGGTTGATCTTGTCGGTCCCGGGAATGGGCTCCGGCTCAGGCTCGACCAGGAAGTTGATGTACCCGAATCTGCCGTAGAGCTTCCGCAGCTCTTCGAAGCCCTTTTGAAGCTTTTCGGTCGAGAACGGATCTCCCTGCTTCATCTTGAAGACCTGAGGGAAGAGTTCCTCGGGAGTGCGGAACAGCTTCACGCCCACGAAATTGATGGTATTGAGGTGATACAGACGGCCTTCTTCCAGGCTGATGGAGATGTCGGCGCCTTTCCCGGGCCGGTTCGGGTGTATCAGGGGCAATCGGAGCTTTCCGCCTCCGGTATCGACGATGTTTACCGACTGGCCCGTCACGCGGGCGGTGAAGTAGCCCTGCGACTGATAAAACTGCACAACGCGCTGCTCGTCTTCATCGAGCTTGGTGGAGTCGTAGGTCTTGGGGAAAAGGTTCTCGAGGAATATCGACCGGGGGACCCCGATGGGCCGCAGATTCTTCATCGCCCGGCGCACCACGCGGTCGCTGAAAGCGGTGTTGCCCTCAATATCGATTTTGTCGACCTTTACCTTCGGTCCTTCATCGACCTTGAAGACGATGTTCAGCGACGAGGGCGGGAAGGGCTGAAGCTCGGGGGTGACCGTGGCGAACTGCCGGCCGCGTTCAGCTAAATAGTCCTGGAGAACGACCTGCGCGCGCTGGACCTTGTTCCGGTCATAGGTGGATTCGGGAGTCAACCCGACCCGCCGTTCCTTGAAGCGATCGAGCACTTCAGAAGTCGTGATGGATTTCAATCCGTCGTACTTGATGGTCCGGACCACCGGACGTTCCTGAACCTTGAACGTGATGATCCAGCCGGTTTGTCCCGCTTCCCGGGTCCATTCGATGTTGTCGAAGCGATTCGTGTTCCAAAGCGTGATCAGATCGCGGTGCAAAGTCTCCGGATCGTACATATCGCCGCGCTTGGTGAAGATCATCGCGCGCAGGGTATCCTGGGGGACTCTCCGGGCGCCTTGGAAATTGATCGACTCGATCGTGTTGGTGGGCGGCTGCTCGGCAGTGGGAGCCGCGGGCGTGCTCGGAGCGGGCGGTTTGGCAGCCTCCGGCTTGGGGGCCTCCGGTTTCGGCGGCTGCGGCTTGGGCGGCTCGGCCCGTGGGACCTGCTCGAAGGGGTTGGGAGGCTTGGGTTGCTGTGGCGCGGGCTGCTGCTGGCTCAAAAGGGGTACGGCTGCCAGAAGCCCAAGAATGGGCGCGCACAGGCCGCGAGGCCTGGAAAACTGCATCTAGACCGGGTTCCTTTCCATTCTGCGCCTAGTGTTTTTCGACGTTCTGCCGGCTAACTGGGTTTCGCTCGGGGTTGCTTCCCAGCATCTCCACGCCCCAGCGGACTCGGCGGCAGGGCAAACTGTCATTCTAACCCATTCCACTGGTTTCTGACCTGTTCCTCGACCACTGGCAATTTCCGGCCCAAGTACCCGAGACAAGCTCCAAACAGCGCATGCGAGAGAAGAGTCGCGGGTTGGGCGGAGTACATCGGGATCAGTGGATTGAGTTTTCTCCATAGCACGGCATCGGCCAAACCATGCCAGATCAGACCGGCTAACATCCCAAGCAGAACAAGGCGCCGCCTGCTCTGGACTGCGCCGAAGATGATCCCGAACCCGGCTCCAATCGATCCAGTAATGAAGATGTTCAGAGCGCCGCCCGCCAGCGTGGCGCGGCTGGGTCCGGAGTTCAGCGCCCGAGGACCATAAAAAGTCGATCCCAAGAGGTTGGACGACATCCACCAAGGGTCGCCGCGCAGCAGCGATCCGGAAATCAGAAGGGCGAGCATCGCGATTCCGCCAATGACTCCCGCTTCCAGGCCGGACAACAGGCGGGCTACCGCCCGATGGGGTCCCTGCGAAACATTTATGTCGGGCAAGTCGTTCCCCTGCACGTTAGGAACCTTCCTATACTAAC
>JBAIXM010000107.1:0-48087 GCA_037916615.1 Bryobacterales bacterium | reverse complement strand
TGTTTTCTCTAGAGTTGACTGAGGATTCCCTGAACGACGTGGCGGCTGCTCAGCGGGAATCCTCCATATACCAGAACGCTCTTCAGCTTCTCCTTCGGAACCGCGGTTTCCAGCAGCAGCAGCGAGCGAAGCTGCGCGTCGCGGCTTTGCTCCACCACGATGCAGAAATCGTGCTTGGCCAGGAACCGCTCCACCGTTTCGCCGAACGGAAATCCGCGCACACGCAGATAATCGGCGGGAGTGCCCTGGCGATCCAGTTGATCCAGAGCCTCGCGCACCGCCGGATCGCACCCGCCCATCGCGATGACGCCGAACTTGGCGCCTTCGCGCGGAACGTAATCCGGTTCCGGAATGAATTTCGCCGCCGCGGCGTGCTTCTTCTTCAGCCGATCCATCACTTCCTGGTACTCGTCCGGAATTTCGGTGTAGCCGCCGAACTTGTTGTGGCCGGATCCGCGCGTGAAATACGCGCCTTTCGTGCTCACGCCCGGCAAGGTGCGAGCCGCGACAAAATTTTCGTCCTCGTTGTTATAGCGCTGGAATTTTGCGATCTTCTTCTCCAGATCCTCCGCATCCAGCACTCGTCCGCGATCGGGTTTATACGAATCATCCCAGATCAGGCGCGGCACTACCCAGTCGTTCATGCCGATGTCCAGATCGGACAGCATGATTACCGGTGTCTGGAACCGTTCCGCCAGGTCGAACGCCTTCACCGCGAAATGAAAGCATTCGTTTGGATTCGCGGGAAACAGCAAGATATGGCGCGTGTCTCCGTGCGACGCGTAGGCGGCGAGCATCAGGTCTGCCTGCTGCGTGCGCGTCGGCATTCCGGTCGAAGGGCCCACACGCTGCACGTCGACGATCACGGCCGGAATCTCGGCGTAGTAGCCGAACCCGATCAGCTCGTTCATCAGCGACAGCCCCGGACCGGCCGTGGAGGTAAACGCGCGCGCGCCGTTCCAGCAGGCGCCCAGCACCATGCCGATCGCCGCCAGCTCGTCCTCGGCTTGGAGGATCAGGTAATTGTTCTTGCCGGTCTCGGGATCCTTCCGGTACTGCTCGCAGAATCCTTTGAACGCATCCATCACCGAAGTCGCCGGTGTGATCGGATACCAGGCCGCGACCGTGCATCCGGCGTAGATCGCGCCCAGCGCCGTCGCCGTATTGCCGTCGATCAGGATTTTGTCCCTGTTGCCGTCCATCTTTTCGAGACGAAACGGCAGAGGACACTCGAAGTGTTCCTTGGCGTACTCGTAACCCAGCAGCAGCGCCTTATGGTTCGATTCGCGCAGGGCCTTCTTGCCGGCGAACTTCTCATCGAGCAGCGCGTTCACCACGTCCATGTCGATACCCAGCGCGGCCACCATGGCCCCGGCGTAGGCGATGTTCTTCATCAGGATGCGCGTCCGCGGATCCTCGAAATTGCGGTTGCACATCTCCGCCAGCGGCACGCCCAGGAACGTGATGTCCTCGCGGTGCAGCTCGCGATCCAGCGGCCAGGACGAATCGTACAGCAAATAACCGCCCGGACGGACTTCCTTGATGTCGCGATCGTAAGTCTGCGAGTTCATCGCCACCATCAGGTCGTAGTCGAGCGCGCGCGCAGCGTAGCCGTCTTTGTTGACGCGGATTTCGTACCACGTCGGCAGGCCTTGGATATTCGACGGAAAAAGATTCTTGCCGCACACTGGAATGCCCATGCGGAAGATGGCCTGCATCAGCAAGCCGTTCGCGCTGGCGGAACCAGTGCCGTTGACGTTGGCGAGCTTAACCGCGAAGTCGTTTACGCGAGTACGGAGGACGTCGTGCATGCTGCTCCAGCATAAGGAAGTATGAGATCGAACTTTTGCATGTCCCAGGCGGCGGTCGGGCACCGCTCCGCGCACAACCCGCAGTGGACGCAGACGTCTTCGTCTTTCACCATTACACGTCCGGTCTGCGGCAGCGCTTGCGATGCGTATATCGCCTGGTCCGGATTCTCGGCCGGCGCCGAAAGCCGCTTGCGCAGATCGGCTTCGTCGCCATCGCGCGTGATCGTCAGGCACTGCACCGGGCAGATGTCCACGCAGGCATCGCACTCGATGCAGCGTTTCTCGGTGAACACGGTCTCGATGTCGCAGTTCAGGCAGCGCTGCACCTCGCGGGCGGTCTGCTCGGCGTCGAATCCCAGCTCCACTTCGATGTTGAGCTGCTGGAATCGCCGCGTCAGGTCCACATGCTGCATTTTCTGGCGCTTCGATGGGTTGTAGTCGTTGTGGTAGCTCCACTCGCTGATCCCCATCTTCTGACTCACCAGGTTGTAGCCTTCTTTCGGGCGGTCCGTCACCGGAACGCCCTGGCAATAGTTGTGAATCGAAATCGCCGCCTGATGCCCGTGCGCGACGGCCCAGATGATGTTCTTGGGCCCCCACGCCGCGTCGCCGCCGAAAAACACCCCCGGACGCGTCGATTGGAACGTAGTTTGATCCACCGTCGGCATGCCCCACTTGTCGAACTCAATTCCCAGGTCGCGCTCGATCCACGGGAACGCGTTCTCCTGCCCGATCGCCAGGATCACGTCGTCGGCGGGAATAAACACCTCGTCGATCACGCGGGACTTCTTGGCCTCGGCGTCCCATTCCAGCCGCTCGAACTGCATGCCCTTGAGAACGCCGTTTTCGACCACAAACCGTTTCGGCGCGTGGTTGATGACGATCTCGATGCCCTCTTCCTCGGCGTCTTCCAGTTCCCACGGCGATGCCTTGAAGAATGCGCGCGGGCGGCGAGCCATCACCTTGATGTCCTTGCCTCCCAGCCTGCGCGAGCTGCGGCAGCAATCCATTGCCGTGTTGCCGACGCCGATAATCAGCACCCGCTCGCCGATCTTGTCGATGTGCCCGAAGGCGACCGATTCCAGCCAGTCGATGCCGATGTGGATCCGGTCGGTTTCCTTCCGTCCCGGAAGATCCAGTTCCTTGCCGCGCGGCGCCCCGGTGCCGATGAAGATCGCGTCGTATCCCTGCTGCAACAGCGCCTGCAAGCTGGTCACGGGCGAGTTGTAGCGGATCTCGACGCCCATGTTGAGGATCGTGCCGACTTCATCTTCGAGAACCTTTTCCGGCAGCCGGAACGATGGAATGTTCGTCCGCATCAGCCCGCCGGGCTTGTTCTGCTTCTCGAAAATCGTGACTTCGTAGCCCAGCGGACGAAGATCGTTCGCCACGGTGAGCGAGGCCGGACCCGCGCCGAGCAGCGCCACGCGCTTCCCGTTCGATTCCTTGGGAATTTTCGGCAGCAGGTGAGAAATCTCGCCGCGCAGATCCGCCGCGACGCGCTTCAGGCGGCAAATCGCGACGGGGGCTCCATCCAGGCGCCCGCGGCGGCAAGCCGGCTCGCAAGGCCGGTCGCAGGTGCGGCCCAAAATCGCCGGGAAAACGTTCGATTCCCGGTTCACCATGTAGGCTTCGGTGTACTTGCCCTGGGCGATTAGCCGGATGTATTGCGGGACATTAGTGTGGGCAGGGCAGGCCCACTGGCAATCGACTACCCGGTGGAAGTAATCAGGGTGGCGAACGTCGCTGGTCTTCAGAATCTTTCCCCTGAGATTTGATTTTACAACAACTTGGAAGCTGCCCACCGCATGATAAACTTGGCAATTCGCCGAATCCGTGCCATCCGACAAACCAACTCTGCTTCTGCTGCCGGGCTTCCAGTGCGATCAAACCGTCTGGAAACACCAGATTGCAAGCCTGTCAGACGTCGCCAATCCGGTCTCGATGGAATGGGGACCGCAGCACACATCCATCCTGGCCATGGCCGAATCGGTGCTGAAGCAGGCGCCGCAGGCATTCGCACTCGCCGGGCACTCGATGGGCGGACGCGTGGCGTTTCAGGTGCTCCGCCTCGCTCCCGAGCGCGTGACGAGAGTGGCGCTCCTCAACACGGGCGCCGATGCCCGGCCCGCAGGCGAAGCCGGAGAAACGGAAGAGCGCAACCGCCGCCGGCTGCTGGATATCGCCCGTACGCAAGGCATGCGTGCGATGGCCATGGAGTGGTTGAAGGGCATGATCCCACCCTATCGCCAGCAAGATTCGGCGCTGGTCGAAGAAATCGTCGCCATGTTCGAGCGGAAAACGCCGGAGCTGTTCGAAATCCAGATGCTGGCCCTGCTCGGGCGGCCGAACGCGACCCCGTTACTTCCGCACATCCTGTGCCCGGCGCTGGTGCTCACCGGCCAGGACGACACCTGGAGCCCTCCCGCGCGTCACTTGCAAATGGCGCAATCGATGCCGCGCAGCGAACTGGTGATCGTTCCCAAATGCGGCCACATGTCCACGATGGAGCGTCCCGAAGAAGTGACGGCGGCTCTGCGCGAGTGGCTCGCGCGCGAGCACTAATTCTAGTCGCGCAGGACGACAAAGCGCCCGACCGAATATCCGATCGCTCCGCCCAGGAAGATGTCCCCCAGGAAATGGTTTCCGCTGGTCGCGCGTGAGAACGCCACCGTGGACGCCAGACCATAAGCCACAAACGGAACCCAGCGGTGATGCTTGTAGCGGTGCGCGACGACCGTCGCGACCGCGAAGGCCGTCGCGGTGTGCCCCGAGGGGAATCCGCCTTTCGCACTCAGCGGATTCGCATCGGCTTTGAACCAAGTGTTCCGGAAAGAGCCGTCCGGCGGAAAATCGAGCGGCCGCAATCTTCGGAAAGCCGCGCGCAACGCCAGGTTCGGGATCTCCGCGCCGACCCACGCTTCGGCGGCGAGCAACCCCGTGTCCTGCATATACCGGTCTTTACGGATCAGGCCGGCGAGATAAAATGCTGCGGGCGTTCCCAGGGATCCGGACGTACCGACAGTTTCTGTCAGATGCTCGTTCAATCCGCTGAAGCTGTCCTCATGCCGGCGGAAAAATCGCCCCGTCGTCGGATCGGCTGCGATCAGACCGCCGGTGACTCCCAGTACGGCGACCGTGGGCAGAACGTGATGCCCGGTGGCCACCTTCTCCGGAAACATCCAGATCCGGGCTTGATCGCGCAGGATACTCGGGCCGATCGACTTGAGGGAAACCTCGCGTTCGGGTTCGGGAGCCGCCTGTTGCTCCGGCGCTTCGGGCGGATCAGGCGGCGGATCCTGGGCAGCGAGGACGCCCACGCAAAATATCATTCCGAGAATTCCGGCTCTCATGCGCGAGACACGCTCTGCTTGAGAGATTCCGGTCCGTTGGGGCGTGTTTCAGCCGATTAGAACCCGAAGTTGACCCGAACTGCGAAGTTACGCCCTGGCTCGATAGCCGTTCCCGAGAGAGCGCCCGCGAAGTTGATCAGGTTGAGCCGGTCGGCCAGATTCAGCACGTCGGCCTGCACGCGCACGGTTTTACGATCCGCTTCGAGCAGACTCACTCCCACCGAAGCGTCCAACGATGCCGAGGGCCGCACGCGTCCGCGCTCGAAATTCACTTTCGCCAGGATTTCCGGTCCATACTGCTGCCGGATGAAATCCGTGTTCGACGGACCTTCGATCTCGAACGGCAATCCGCTGTTATACAGGCTCGAGAACGCGAACCAGACACGATGCTGCGGCTGAATCCGAACCCGCGCGCGAAACGTGTTGCGCTGGTCTTGCGTGATAGGGAAGGAACCTTGTCCGCTCACCAGGGCCGCCGCGTCGTCGCCGAGGAATAACCCGCCGGCCACCGGAAGGAAACCAGTGCCAACCATGTTCGAGTAGCTCAAGGAACCTGAAAACACGCCCCAGCGCGGCACTTCGATCTTCGCTTCATAACCATGAATCCGGGCCTGCTGGAAGGCGATCGGAAAGCTGACGCCGGTGTTCAGCAGAAGACTATCGTCGGCGAAATTATCGACGCGGCGGTAATACCAGGTGCCATCAAATCGCAGCCGCCGCGTTAGGCCCTTGCTGAAGCCTGCCTCCGTGAAATTTCCGCGACTAGGACGCAAGGGAATGAAGGCTCCCTCGCCCCCGAGTTGGTCGACCAGGTTGGCGCTGGCGAGCAAAACGTTTTCGATCGACGGTCCTTGGAAAATGCGATCGTAGGACGCTCGGAGAACCAGCCCTGCCCGCGGGATGTTGTACGCGATGCCGAGCCGGGGACTCCAGGCAGATTCATCGGCGATCAACCGGTAGTGATCGAAACGCAATCCCGCGCTGACCGTTAGCCCGCCGCGATGCCATGTGTCTTGCGCGAATGCCGCCTGTTCGCGTCCCTGTCCGGTTTGCTGAAACTGGAAATTCAGCGGGATATTGCTGTCGAAAATGGGAATCCCGTCGATCTGGCGCGTGAGGATCCGGTACCCGAAGTTCTCGTAGATGGACGAGAACAGCGCGTCGGCGCCGAACTTGAGATCGTGCGAGCCTTGGCTGATCGAAACGCTCCCGCCCGTGTAGCCTTCGCGAAAACCTCGATCCTGATTGGGCAGGATCGGCGTCGACAGCGCGTTGCCCCACAATCGCGCCGTCGTATCGCGCACCATGCCGCGAACCTGAATCAGCACGTGCGGGCTGAACTGGTGCGTGTGCGATAGCTGCCCCATGGTTTCCCCGGCGGTCCGGTCCTGCCGCTGCCCCGCTGCCTGCTGAAGCAGTTCGTTTGGTACCAGAAAACCAGTCCGCGTGGAATGCACGTAAAAGCGCGTCGAATCGGTGGAGGACCAGTCGCGGTCGAAGCGCGCGGATCCGCCGCCTCCGGAGCCGTAATTCGTGTAGTTTTCGAGAACCGGGGGGTCGAGATACCGATCCGTGGTCATGCCCTCGCTGCTCACGGAAAAGCTGTTGCGATCGCGGGAGTACTGAATCGTGCCGAATCCGGAAAGCTGCGCAAAACTCCCCGCTTGAAAACCGGCTTGCCCGTGAACCCCGGTGCGCAGATCGCGCTGGGTGTTGATCTCGATCACACCGCCCAGCTTGCGGCCGAATTCCGCCGGATAATTCGCGGTCCGGACCGTCATCGATTCGAACTCGTCCGCTCCTAGACTCTGGGCGAACGCGGGCGAGCGGTTGTCGTACAGCGGGATCCCGTCGATGACGTACTGGACTTGATACTCCGATCCGCGCGGATGAAGGATGCCGTTGGCTTCGAGCAGCCAGCCGGGCTGCTGATCCACCAGATCGATGAGCGAACGTCCCGGGGCTGAGCTCTTGCGGGATTCGAACGTGTCGGGCCCCATGTGCTGCGCCGCGCCTGTGGCTTCGGTGTCGATCAGAGTGCCTTGCTCGCGGACCTCGACCGTCGTCTCCGAACCCGCCACGGCAAGCGTGACGGGCTGCGAAATCGGAATTGCCGACCGCACCTCGACCGTCACCTGCTGTGTGGCAAATCCAGCGTGACTGATGGCGAGCCGGTACCGCCCAAAGGGCAGCGATCCGAACGTATGAGCGCCTTGGGCGTCGGTTTCGTAGCTCCGGCGAACCCCCGCCGACAGGCTTTCGAGGGTGCCCGTGGCCTGCATCGGCGCGCCCGACTGATCTTTCACTTCCAGGCGGATCTCCCCGGTCTGAAGCTGGCCGTGCAGCGCCGGCGTGGACAGGAATGCTGCCAGAAGCACTGCGAAGATGTAGCGGGAGGGCCTCACGCGCTGTCTTTATTTTAAGTTGTTCCTTCGGCACTTGCGTCCACCCCCGCGGGGGACGCTATGATGAATGTTTTCAAGTGGAGTGAACGGAACAGACTAAGTGGCAAGAACAGTTGGGGTCCTGAAGGAGACCTTCCCCGGTGAGCGCTGTGTGGCGATTGTCCCGCGCTCGGTGGAAGTTCTCAAAAAATCAGAAATCTCGGTCATCGTGGAGCCGTCGGCGGGCGTCGACGCCGGCTATCCCGACGATCACTATGTCGCCAAGGGCGCGCGCATCGCCAGCCGCGGCGAAGTTTTCGCCGAGGCCGACATTCTGATCCAATACCGCAGCCTGGGCGCGAATCCGGAAGCAGGCCGCGCCGATCTCCGCTCGCTGCGCCCCGGCCAGATCGTGATGGGGCTGGGTGAGCCGCTGACGGCCGTCCGGGAAGCCGCGGATCTCGCCGCCACTGGTGTTTCGTTTTTCGCGATGGAGCTGATCCCGCGCACGACGCGCGCGCAGAGCATGGACGTGCTCTCCTCGCTCGCTACGATTTCCGGGTACGAATCGGTGCTGCTGGCGGCACAGGCCCTGCCCAAAATGTTCCCGATGCTGATGACCGCCGCCGGCACCATCACTCCGGCCAAGGTTTTTGTCATCGGCGCGGGTGTTGCCGGATTGCAGGCCATCGCCACCGCGCGCCGCCTGGGCGCCGTCGTCAGCGCCTACGATGTGCGGCCCGCCGTGAAGGACCAGATCGTCAGCGTCGGCGCGAAATTCATCAGCCTGGATGTCGAAGCCACGGCCGCCGAGGACAAAGGCGGCTACGCCAAGGCTATGGACGAATCGTTCTACCGCCGCCAGCGCGAGCTGATGACCGAAGTGATCCGCGAAAACGACGTGGTGATCACTACGGCTGCTGTTCCCGGCAAAAAGGCTCCGGTTCTCATTACCAGAGAAATGGTCGAGGCGATGGCCCCCGGCTCGGTGATCATGGACATCGCCGCGGTGCGCGGCGGAAATTGCGAGCTCACGCGCCCCGGCGAAACCGTCGTGCACAACGGCGTCACGATCCTCGGTCCGACCAACTTCGCCGCTATGGCGCCCTACCACGCCAGCCAGATGTTTTCCTCGAATGCCGTCACGTTCCTGAAGCATCTGCTCGGCTTCCTGCCGCTTTCCGCGGCCATCACCGACGATATCGTCATCGAGACGATGGTCACGCACGGTGGAGAAGTCGTGAATCCCCGCGTTCGGGAAGCGCTCGGCTTGCCCGCGACGGAAGCGGTTGCCGCCCAAGAAAAGGTTTCCTAATGCAGTCTTACGAATTTGGCTTGTACGTCTTCATGCTCGCCGCGTTTCTCGGCTTTGAGCTGGTCAAGCGGGTTTCGCCCTTGTTGCACACGCCGCTGATGTCGCTCTCCAACGCGATCTCCGCGATCGCCGTGGTAGGCGCGATTCTGATTTCCGGCGAGAAGGACGCCTCGACACTTCAGCGCGTCCTGGGCTTCGTCGCCGTGGTGTGCGCCAGCCTGAACGTGGTCGCGGGCTACCTGATCACGGACCGCATGCTCAAGATGTTCCGTAAGCGGGAGCCGGAGAAAAAATAGCAATGATGGAGAACGTTCTTCCGGCGATCTACCTGCTCGCCTCGGTCGGTTTTATCCTCGCGGTCAAATGGATGAACAACCCGGCCACTGCGCGCCGCGGCGTCATCATCGGCGAAATTGGCATGCTGCTGGCCGTGATCGGCACGCTGCTGCGTACCGAAGTGGTCGAGTATCAGTGGATCTTTATCGGTCTGGCGATCGGTTCCGCGATCGGCGCGCCTCTGGCTTACCTGATGCCGATGACGGCGGTTCCCCAGCTCACCGCGCTTTCGCACGCCTTCGGAGCGCTGGCATCCGCGCTGATCGGCACGGCCGAGTTTTATAAGGGCGAGATCCCGCTCGGCTTTCCGATGGGCGCTCTGGTGCTTGAGACGCTTCTGGGCTTCCTGACCACCACGGCCAGCATCATCGCCTTCGCGAAATTGCAGGAACTGATGCCGACGCGCCCGCTCACCTACAAAGGGCAGAACGTTGTCAGCCTCAGCATGCTGACGGCTGCCGTCGTCATTGGCGGTTGGATGGTGGCCGCGCCGGCGCCGTCCTGGGCGTTTCCGGCCTTCATCGCGCTGGCTCTGTTGTTCGGAATCATGCTGGTGATCCCGATCGGCGGCGCCGATATGCCGACGGTCATCGCGCTGCTCAACTCTTATGCCGGCGTCGCCGCGGCTGCCATGGGGTTCGTGCTGAACAATCGCCTGCTGATCATCGCCGGCGCGCTCAACGGATCGGCCGGATTGATCCTCTCGATTATCATGTGCAAGGCCATGAACCGGTCTTTCACGAACGTTCTGTTCGGCGCGTTCGGGCAGTTGCAGGCCGGCCCGGCCGGGAAAACCGCCCAGAGGCCGGTGCGTTCGGCGACTCCCGACGAAGCCGCCTCGATTCTGGATTCGGCGCGCAGCGTGATTGTGATCCCCGGCTACGGTATGGCCGTCGCGCAGGCGCAGCATAAGATCCGGGAACTCTATGATGCGCTGACCAAGCGCGGCGTGGATGTGAAGTTCGCGATTCATCCTGTCGCCGGGCGCATGCCCGGGCACATGAACGTGCTGCTGGCCGAGGCCGATATCCCTTACGACAAGCTGCTCGAGATGGACGAGATCAACGGCGATTTCCCCAATACCGATGTCGCCCTGGTCATCGGCGCCAATGACGTGGTGAATCCGCTGGCGCGCACCGATAAAACCAGCCCCATCTATGGCACGCCGATTCTGGATGCCGATCGCGCCCGCACCGTGATGGTCATCAAGCGCAGCATGAGCCCCGGATTCGCCGGCATCGATAACGAGCTGTACTACATGAGCAACACGCTCATGCTGTTCGGCGACGCGAAGAATTTCGTCGCGGGCATCGTCAAGGAACTCGCCGGCGCGCACTGAGCGGCTTCCCTCGTACTCAACGAAGCGCTAGCATTGTGGACATGAGCAGGCTGGTGCTGCTGATCTGCTCGCTCGCCGCCGTCCTGCTCGCGCAGGTGCGCGAGAAGGGGCTGTTGTTCCCGCCCGATATCGTGCCCCCGGAGGTCCTGAAAGGGAAAGATGCGCTGGCCGCCGATCCCAAGCACTACAAGCTGGACATGGAAAACGATCGCATGCGCGTCCTGCGCTTGAAGCTCAAGGCCGATGAGGTGGTCCCTGTGCACGATGATCGCGATGCTTTATGGGTCTGCATCAGGGAGTGCCATATCCGGATCGCTCGCCCGGGCGGCCGCAGCCAGGATGTTCACATGCAAGCCGGCGACTCGCGCTGGATCTACGCCGATACGCGCTCGGAGAAGAACTTGAGCAGCGAGCCGTTGGAAATGCTGGTGATTGAGCCGAAGTAGCCGCGTACAGGCCGCCCGCTATAATAGGACGATCCCGCAAGTCACATGAAGATCGATATTTTCAATCACATCTTTCCGCAAGCCTACTTCGACGAGTACATCGCCGGCCCGAAAGCCCTTCCCGATATCGGCAAGCGCGTTCGCAACATGCCGACCATCGTCAACCTGGACGCCCGGTTCAAAGTCATGGACGAGTTCGGCGAATATTGCCAGGTGATCTCTCTGCCGGCACCGCCCATTGAGGCGTTCGGCGGCCCGAATGAAACGCCCGCCGTCGCTCGTTTCGCGAACGATGGCATGGCTGAGCTTTGCCGGAAACACCCCAAGCGCTTTCCCACGTTTATCGCCTCACTGGCGATGAACAACCCGGAAGAAGCCACCAAGGAAGCGATCCGGGCAGTGGATCAGCTCGGCGCGGGCGGCGTCCAGATTTTCACCAATGTCACCGGAAAACCGCTCGACGCGCCAGAGTTCCAGCCCTTTTTCGACGAGATGGCGAAACGCGATATCGGCATCTGGATGCATCCGGCGCGCGGCGCGAATTTTCCCGATTACATTACCGAGAAGAAATCGAAATACGAAATCTGGTGGACGCTCGGTTGGCCCTATGAGACCAGCGCGGCCATGGCGCGGATGGTCTTCTCCGGTTTGCTCGACCGCAATCCCGGAATCCGCATCCTGACGCATCACCTGGGCGGCATGATCCCGTACTTCGAAGGCCGTGTCGGCCATGGCTGGGACCAGCTCGGCACGCGGACCTCCGATGAAGACTATGTTTCGCTGCTGAAATCGATGCAGAAGCGTCCGGTGGACTACTTCCGGATGTTCTACGCCGACACGGCTCTGTTCGGCGCGGACGGAGCGACGCGCTGCGGGCTGGAATTTTTCGGCGTGGATAAAGTTCTGTTCGCGTCCGACGTTCCGTTCGAGCCGGCTCCGGGCCTGTACATCCGCGAAACCATCCGGATCATCGATTCCCTGGACATCAGCAGCGCGCAACGCGATCAGATTTATCGCGGCAACGCGCTCAAGTTCCTGAAACCTTCTAAAGCGTTCCAGACCGCCTGAACATGCGACTCTACACGGCGGCAGTGCTTTCGTTACTCGCGGCGGTACCACTTGCCGCGCAGCCTTACCGTGCGCCTCGCACCCCCGACGGCAAACCCGACCTGCAAGGCATCTGGCAGGTGATGAACACCGCTGCGGTGAACGTCGAGGATCACATAGCGGTGCTGGACATGCCGGCCGGACGCACCGTCATGGTCGATCCGGCCGACGGCAAGATTCCCTACCTTCCGGCGGCTGCGCAGAAGCAAAAGGAAAATTTCAAGAACCGCGCTAAGGCCGATCCGCTGAACCAGTGCTTCATTCCCGGCGTCCCGCGCGTGATGTACTTGCCGTTTCCAATCCAGATCGTGCAGACGCCCAAGTACGTGATCATGGCCTCGGAATTCGCGCACACGCTGCGCACGGTTTACATGGACGGCAGCCAGCATCCCAAAGACGTCGATTTCTGGATCGGCGATTCGCGCGGCCATTGGGAAGGCGAAACCCTGGTGGTGGATGTTGCCAACAACAACGGCGATACATGGCTCGACCGGTCCGGCAACTTTCACAGCGACGCCTTGCACATCGTCGAACGGATTACGCGCACCGATCGCGATCTGCTGACCTACGAAGCGCGCCTGGAAGATCCTAACGTCTACGCGCGGCCCTGGACCATGCGCATGCTGCTCTACCGGCATCGCGAGCCGGATTTCAAGCTGCTCGAATACGAATGCAACGCGTATCTCGAGGATGCCGAGAAGGAGGGCCGGTAGGAGTCTTATGAAACGTTTCAGCTCGCTCAATTTGGTGATGGCGTCGTTGACGGCGGCCGCCCTGATCGCATTTGCTCCGCTGCCTGGCGTGAGTCAGGAAAAGGGTGGTAAGGGAGGTAAAGGCGGCAAGGGTGGAGGCGGCACCAATGGACAATATGGTCCCTACTACGCCGCTCCGGCAGCGCCCGGCGAGCCCGTCGGCCGCACTCCCGATGGGCAGCCCGACATGCAGGGTTTTTGGACGCCGCGCTTCAATCAGGCGATTTTCGAGGTGCAGGATCATCCCAAGGCGCAGCCCGGAATCGCTCCGGGAAAGGGCGCGATTGTCGATCCCGCCGACGGGCGCATTCCCTACAAGCCGGAGGCAGCGGCAAAGGCCCAGGAACTCCTGTCCAAGCAGATTTACCTGGAGCCCGAGGCGCACTGCTTCGTTTCCGGCGTGCCGCATGCGGCCTATCAGCAGTTCGGGTATCAGATCGTGCAGCCCGCCGGCTACGTTTTGTTTCTGACCGAATACGCGCATACCTATCGCGCAGTGCCCGTCGATGGCCGTCCGCACATCTCGCAGAACATCAAACTGTTCCGCGGCGATTCCGTGGGCAAGTGGGAAGGCGGCACGCTGGTGATCGATACGACGAATCAAAACGGCAAAACCTGGTTCGATATGGCGGGAAATTTCACTACGCAGTCGATCCACGTGGTCGAGCGCATCACTCCGGTGGATTCGAACAACATCAATTACGAAGCGGTGGTCGAGGATCCCACGATTTATACGCAGCCCTGGAAGATCGCGGGCCAGCTCGGCCGGCACCCAGACCGCAACATGGAGCTGATGGAGTTCGCCTGCGTCGAGGGCAACCAGGATCTGGTTCACTACACGGAAGGCGTCGGCGGCAAGGCCCAGGAAAAGGGCCCGCTCAGCAAGTAATGTGGGGCAGGTCTCCAGACCTGCGCGGGGCTTTAGCCCCGCTCACTTCAAAATGGTTGCACGCTTGATGTAGTCTAGTTTCGGAAAGCGCGGAACCAGATACGCGTTCGCGCCTTCCTCCACGCCGCCCGGATCGATGAACTTGCCTTGCGGACGAAGCTCGCCATATCCGGCGTAAAAAGAGTCCACCAGCTCCATCCCCTGCACCACCTTCGCGAACGGAACAAAATTCTGATCGTCCAGGATTGCGTTATCGGCCAGGTTGATGAAAATCTCCGTGGCGCGCGTGTTCGGACCCGATTGCGCGAACGCCAGCGTGCCGCGCAAATTCTTCTGTTGCGGCGGATCGTCCACGATGAACAGCGTGCGCCAGACGGTGTGGACATCGTAATCGCGATGCACGCCGAACTGCGCCACGAATCCGGGAACCATGCGGAAAAAGCGGCTTTCGGTGAAGTAGCCCATGCGGACCAGCTCATGGAAGCGGTCCACGCCGCGCGGCGCCCAGGAGCGCGTCGCTTCCACGATCACGTCTCCCTTGGAGGTCTCGAACTTCACGCGGAAAACTTCGGGAACGACGATTTTCTCGGGCTTGCGGCAAGCGGAGCACGCCATCGCGACAAGAACCGCGATCGCCGCGCTCCGCATGATGTGTCCTTACCGCCGGATGCCGAGGAGTTCGATTTCGAAGACCAGAGTCGCGCCCCCGGGAATATCCGGCGGAGCCCCGGCGTCGCCATAGGCGAGATTCGACGGGCAAGTCAGCTTGGCTTTGCCGCCGACTTTCATTTTCTGAACGCCTTCGGTCCAACACGGGATCACGCGGTTCAGCGGCAAAGGGAGCGGCTCGTTGCGTTTGTAGGAGCTGTCGAATTCCTTGCCGTCAGTGAGAGTTCCCCGATAGTGGACGACCACAGTATCTGTCGCGGCAGGTGACGGTCCTGTGCCGGCTTGCAGCTCGCGGTAAACGAGGCCGCTGGCTGTCTTCTGAGCGCCGGGCTCAGCAGCGGCTTTTTCGAGATAGTCAGGTTGGGAACAGGACATAAGCAGAATCGCGGGAAAACAAATCAGGAGTCGGCGCATCAATTGATCCCCAGCAGCTCGATTTCGAAAATCAGGGTAGCCCCGCCGGGAATCGACGGCCGCCCGCTGTCTCCATACGCGATTTCCGACGGACACACCAATTGCGATTTTCCGCCAACTTTCATGCGCTGCACGCCTTCAGTCCAGCAGGGAATCACGCCGTTCAGCGGAAATTCGGCGGGCTGATTGCGCTTATAGGAGCTGTCGAATTCGGTTCCATCCACCAGTGTTCCGCGGTAGTTGACCTTTACTTTGTCGGTGGCCTTGGGCGAAGCTCCGGTTCCTTCGGCCAGCGTGCGGTAGACCAGTCCGGTGGGAGTCCGCGTGGCGCCGGGCTCGGTTGCAGCTTTATCCGCATAGGCTTTGCCCTTGGCTTTCTCTTTCGCCGACGTCCGCGATTGCGCGAACGAGTTAATCTTCGGCGCGTATTCGTTCACATCGAGTGCCGGTTTGCCGGCCGCTGCGTCGTCCAGCGCTCGTTTCACGATCTCCCGCTCCGAGGATGACAGTTCGAGCGACTGGAGATTCTTCGCGATGCTCAGCCCGATGGCGTAGACCATCTTTTGATCGTCTGTAGTCAGGGATGGTCCAGCGGCGGTGGTGGGCGCAGCAGCTTTGGCCTTCGTCGACTTCACTGCCGTCGACTTTGCTGGGGACTTGGCCGCCGATTTTGCGGGCGCCGGTGCCGAAGCCGGAGCCGGAGCTTTGGCCGCCGGCGTCTGGGCCATCAAAATCGCGGGAATCAGAAACACGATTACGCGCATTTTTTCAGAGTAACATTGGAGGGTGCGCATGATACTTCTGATTCTGGTTTCAGCGGTTTCGTCATTGGCGCAGAACGGCGATGCCGCCAAAGGAAAGGCGCTCTTTGCCAAGTACGGATGCTACGAGTGCCATGGCACGCTGGGGCAGGGAACTACGGCCGGAGCGCGGCTCGCGCCCAAGCCACCCGCTTTGCCTGCGATGACCGCTTACGTGCGAAGTCCCATGGGGCAGATGCCGCCTTACACCAGCAAAGTGGTGTCGGATGCCGATTTGAGGGACATCCGCGCGTATCTGGCTTCGATTCCGGAGCCGCCGCCCGCGAAGAGCATCCCGCTGCTGAATCAGTAAGGTCTACTGCCGCAGGGGAATTCTCCAAAGATACAGCTTCTTGCTGAAGTAGCCGTCGTCCCCCGTATCCACGGTGAATTCCTGCTCCGGCTTCCAGTCGCCCATGTCGAAAGTGTTCGAGACCACGCGCGTTCCCACGCGCAACTCGGAAAGCAGCTTCGGACGCAGGCGCGCATTCACGCTGGTCAGCAGAAACAGCGTCACTACGGTGGCCTCGCGGATATTGGCCTTGAACAGATCGTTTTCTTCGAACCGGACCAGATTCTCCACACCGGCCTTCTTGGCGTTTTCGTTAGCCTCTTGGATGCGCTGCGGGTCGATGTCGATCCCCACGCCATGCGCGCCATACAGCTTGGCTGCGGCGATCACGATGCGCCCGTCGCCGCAGCCCAGATCGTAGACAACGTCGTCCTTGGTGACCTTCGCGAGCTTCAGCATCGCCTCCACGGCCGGCTGGGTGGTCGGCAGGTAGGGAACTTCCGGCGCTTGCCGGGCCGGGGCAGGCTGCTGGCCTGCCGCGGAAATCGCCAGGAATACGCTTCCAAGCAGAATGGAGGCGGTTTTCAGAGTGGATCGCATGGTGGTCCTCCCGTCAGACCTATGCTACCTACTCAAAATCGGGATTTCATCCGATTGACAATCCGATAGTTCACAATAGTAGCGAGGGAGCTGCTTGACACTGGCAGGCTTTTTCGGCTGGCCCACCCGGCTGAACGGTTCGGGGCCGCACAACCCGACTCGGGCCGCGCGCAAAGCCATCGCGCTTTGCCGCAATCTGCTCTCGGAGCGCGGCGAAGTTTCCGGCGCGCTTCTGGCAAGCGAAGCGCTGGCCGCCTATCAATCTCTCGATGACGCTTCGCGCACCGGATTCTTCGATCTGCTTGCGCAGGAATTTTCACCCGATCCCGAGGGCGTGGGGCGGGCGGGCGAAGCCTATCGGACCGATCCTTCGCCCGAGAATCTGCTGCGCTTGCAAGCCGCCGTCGAATCGCCCCGCGAGGAATTGTTCCGTCGGCTGAACCTGGCGCCCAACGGCACACGCGTGCTGGTGGAACTGCGCGGACGGCTTTTGCGCAAGCTGGATCAGAATCCGCAGTGGGAGCCGGTTGTCGGCGATCTCGAGCATCTTTTGATCGCCTGGTTCAACCGCGGATTTCTGGAACTGCGCCGGATCGACTGGCGCACGTCGGCCATCGTGCTCGAAAAGCTGATCCGCTACGAAGCAGTTCACGAAATCCAGGGTTGGAACGATCTTCGCCGGCGCCTGGAAGCCGACCGGCGCTGCTACGCCTTCTTCCATCCGGCGCTTCCCGAAGAGCCGATCATCTTTATCGAAGTCGCACTCACGCGGGGCATCAGCGAGAAAGTGCAGCCGCTGCTCGATCCCGACTCTCCGGTGATGACGCCGGCTTCGGCCGATGCGGCGATGTTCTACTCCATCACGAACTGTCAGGAAGGGCTCCGCGGCGTGCCATTCGGAAGCTTTCTGATCAAGCGCGTTGTCGAGGACCTCGGCCGCGAGTTCCCTAGAATCCGCAAGTTCGCCACGGTCTCTCCGGTCCCCGGATTCCGTGAGTGGCTGGCGTCCCAGCCTGGACTGGAGCCTATTCAGGCGAGCCTCGCTCAGCCCAGATGGTGGGACAACAAGGAACTTTCGGATCAACTGCGGCAGGAACTGATTCCGTTGTGCGCGCGCTATATGCTGCACGCGAAGCACGGCCGCGAGCCGCTCGATCCGGTCGCGCGCTTCCATCTGCGCAACGGCGCCCGGCTGGAACGCATCAACTGGCTCGGCGATACGTCGGTCGCGGGCATGCAGCGCTCCGCGGGAATTATGGTCAATTACCTTTACCGGCTGGGCGATCTGGAGCGGAATCACGAAGCGTACTCGCATGAGTACCGCGTCGTGGCTGCATCCGAGATCGAATCGCTCGCCAAGCGTAGCATGCGGCCTGCGCCGTCCGGGACAGCGAAGCGTTTGCCTGCCTGACGCCCAGGACACGCCTGTGATATCCTGCGTCGCCGGGTACCCCAATATGAAAACTTTCCTGATTCGCTGTGCTCCGGTAGTGCTTGCTCTCGTATTATTCGGCTGCACCCAGGCGACGCCGCCTCCCGCGACGGATACGCGGGCGGCCGACGAACAAGCGATCCGCGACTCGGAAATGGCGTGGGTGAAGGAATTCGCCGCGAAGGATATAGACAAGATCGTCGCGCGTTACGCGGACGACGGAACGGTACTGCTGTCCAACGCTCCCACCATGGTCGGGAAAGAGGCCATCCGCGCGGGCATGAAGGAGGCGGTCAGTGATCCGAATTTCGCGCTGGACCTGCAAACGGTGAAGGTGGAAGTCGCCAAAGGCGGCGACATCGCATATTCCCAGGGCACTTATACGTTCAAAGGGACGGATGCGAAAACCAAGAAGGTGGTCACCGAAAAGGGCCGGTACGTCGAGGTGTACAAGAAGCAGCCCGATGGGTCCTGGAAAATCGTTGAGGATATCAACAGCCCTGAAGCTCCCGCGGCTCCCGTGAAGTAAGCCGGGAATGGTTTTCGCCAAGCGGCTCCGCGAAGGCGTGCGCCGCGGGGACATCACTTGTAGCGTTCGCATCTGGAAATACCCGCATGTCAAGGCCGGCGGGCGCTATCCGATGGAGGACGGCAAAATCGAAATCGATTCCATCGAGCAGATCGCGATTCAGGACATCACGCACGAGTTGGCAGTAGAGTCCGGTTTCCTGGGAGTCATCGATCTGCTGAAGGTTGCGAAGCATGGCGCCGGCGATAACGTTTATTTGGTCCGTTTCCACTATCTCCCGCCGACTGGTTTAGGATCGGGACATGCCTCTCGCGGTTAACGCACAAACGGTTCACCCCCGCAAGCTGGCGGCGGTGCGGCGCGAGGTCGCGCGGGGCGCGGTCGGCGCATCGTGGGGACCGGCCCTGGGCAAAGTCTGGCCGTTCATCCGAAGCCAGCCAGGACTGTGGACGGATGGCCATAACGTCTTTCTCTACCATCACCCGGTTCAGCCGGGAGCGCCGATCGTGTGTGACTTCGGTGTGGAGGTCACGCGCTCATTTGAAGCTCAGGGCGAGGTGTACGCGACTGAAACGCCAGGGGGCGAGGCTGCCGTGGCCATCCACCGTGGCCCGTACGACCGCATGAGCGAGGCGCATGACGCGATCCGAGAATGGATGAAGGCGAACCAGCGCGAGTCCGCTGGGCATTCGTGGGAGATCTACGGAGATCCGACGCCGGATCCGGCCGACACGGAAACAACGATTGTGTACCTTTTGAAGTAGCCGCCGTTATTTCTTCGTCGCGCCGGCGGCCACCGGACCTGTCGCGCCCTTGGTGGCCGAATCCCAGTGTTCGACGATCTTTCCGTTCACGATGCGGAACATGTCGAACCAGGTGGTGGTGTACTTCTTGCCGGGCGCTGTGGGATCGTCGTACTCGCGCACGAACGAGAGCGTCACGTAATCGCCTTCGGCCTGGATCGCGACCAGCCCGGGCAGCGTGTCGGGAATCGCCGGCAACTGCTTCGGCATCACCGCCTGGAAGTACGCCTTGAACCCCGCCATGCCGGTTTCCGCGTTCGGATTGTGCTGCATGTAGTCGACGGCCATGTACTTGTCGGCCTGGTCCAGGCGGAAACCGCGCAGCACGATGCGGAAGAAATCGTACGCGATCTTCTTGTTGGCGGCGAGCTTCGGATCGCTGCTCTTGAGCAGAGCGGCCTGATCCTTGGCCGGGACCACCGGCAATGCGGCGAATACGGGCGCGCAGGCGGCAGCCAGCGCGATCGCACAGTGTAGAACGTTCATAATTTTGTTTCTCCTCAAAAGATTCTACTTACCCACCAGGTGCTTCACATCCACGTTGTTTTCCTGGCAGATGTACTCAAACAGCTCCCCGCCCGGAACGAACGGGATCAGGTAGCTGGTGGTCCAGGGCTTTTCGTACATTACGGGATCTTCGATCGTGACTTCGTATCGCATCGACAGCTCGTTCAGGCGCGTGAACTTCTCGATGGTGTGCAGCTCTTCGGAATGCGGATGGCCGTCCTGGTCGAGCCAGGTTCGCTCATTGAACCCGATGGTGTCCACCACGAGCGTGTCGCCTTCCCATCGTCCGATCGCTTCGCCGAGATACGTCGGATTCGGATCCTTCGAGTGCGCACGGCCGTCGGTATGCACCACACGCCACACGTGCGCGCCGCCTTCAAAGATGAAGATCACGCGATCCGGCTGCTGGAAAATCTGGAACGGAAACGGGGTCGCATACATGCGCGGAATGCCCGGAGGCAGGCACAAGCCCTCGGGATCGTCCTTCGACAGATTCGCCAGATGCTGCTCGTAAATCTTCTTGGCCTCAGGCTTGAAAGGAACCTCGATCACCTTCTCCACAGGCGATCTATTCGGCCCTCCGGTACCGACTCCGGAAAGATTCACGATGGTGCGCGGATTCCAGGCGCCTTTTCCGTTGCCGAGATCGGGATGGCCGTCGGCCAGCCGTGGTGTAGGTTTCGGATTCGCGGCCTGCGCCCGCGGAACATCGTTGAGCCGCCCGCCGATTCCCCCTTGCGCGCTCAAAACGGCCGGGACGAACGCAGCCAAAGCTGCCGCTGTGATGACCCGCATATGCATAGTGTTTCTGATGATAGCCTATGTCAGAGGTGATCGCCTACATGCACCCTGACCGCCGCGACTTCCTGAAAATTGCGGGCTCCGGACTCGCCGCTGCCGCGCTGAGTTCGGCCGCGGAACCCGTTCTCGGGATGATTTTCCCGCCTGCGAATTACCCGGTTCCGGCGGAGGCCACGCTGATGTATCCCAAAGGCGTCCGCTTCCTGGCCGAAGGCGTCGGGCTGGAGCGGATGACGCCCGAGGGCTACGACAGAGCGGTCCCGAAGATTCTTCCCGCGGCGGAGAAGCTGAAGAGCCAGGGCGCGCAGGCGATCTCCATCATGGGCACCTCGCTCACGTTTTACAAGGGCGCGAAGTTCAACGACGATCTGATCGCGGCTGTCGCCAAGCAGACCGGGCTTCCGGCGACCTCCATGAGCCGGGGCATCGTCGAGGGTCTGCGAGCTGTGGGGGCGAAGCGGGTCGCGGTGGCGACCGCCTACAACGAAACGGTGAACACCCGCCTGCGGGTGTTTCTCGAGGAATCCGGATTCGAGGTGTTGGGCGTCAAGGGCATGGGAATCGAGCGGTTCGAGGACCGTCCGCCCGTGACGCAGGACGAGTTGTTCCAGTTCAGCGCGAAATCCTACGAAGCGATTCCGAAAGCCGACACGCTGCTGATTTCCTGCGGCGCGCTGAACACGCTGCGCCTGCTCGATCCGCTGGAGAAACGGTGCAAGGTTCCGGTCGTTTCGAGCGCTCCGCATGCGCTGTGGGCCAGCGTGCGGCTTTTGGGTTTGAGCGGTCAGGTGAAGGGCTACGGCCGGCTGCTGGCGAAGGCGTAATGTGGTGGGCGCGCAGGGATTCGAACCCCGGACCCCCTCGGTGTAAACGAGGTGCTCTAACCAACTGAGCTACGCGCCCTACTTGTGGCTATTCTATCGACTGCTGCGGCCGCTTACTTCAAGACCGCGGTCTTCACGCCCGTTTTGGCGTCGCCCCAGGCGATCCAGGTTTCGCCCCTGGCGCGCACCAGCTTGGGATAGCCCAGGCTCGTGCGAGGACCTTCGGCGATCTTCACCACCGGCCCCGCAACGCCCGCGGGCGAAATCGTGCGGACCAGCGCGCTCGCGGAATTCGTTCCTTCTTCGATCCAGGAGACGATCGCGCCTCCATCGTCGGCCAGCGCCGTGGACGCGTAGCCGAGCGCGTCGCCCGCGCTGACTTTCGTTGGCTTGCTGAACGTCGCTCCGGCATCGGAGGAGAACACAATTTGCACGCGCGCCTTATCGTCGGCTTCGGTGTACCAGGAAATCGCCACGCGGTTGTCCTTCGCGGCCGCCGAAGCGGCATTCACCGGGCATGCGTTGATCTCCCACTTGTCCGGATAAATGATCTTGGACTCCGACCAGCGCCCGCTCTCGAACCGCAGCACCGCGATATCGCGGATGTCCTTCGGCGTGTGGTCGCGGTACGCCACGAGCAGCCCTTTGGCCGTTTTCACCGTCGAAGTCGGACAGCAGGAGCACGTGTCTTTATCGAGCTCTTCTTCCCGGATCTCTTTGCCATCCGCGCCGACCACCGTCCGCATCAGCGAAACCGGACCGTCCTCGCCCTTGAGCGCCTGGAGCCAGAACAGAGACGCTTCGCTGGGACCGCTCGCGACCATCGAAACCAGCCCGTGCTGCACCGGACTATGATCCTTGTGCGCCATCGCCGGAGCTGTCCACTTGATTCCGTCGCGCGAACTGGACACGAAAATGGTTTCCTCGTCGCTGGACTCTTTGCCTTTTTCGACCCAATGGGCCAGTAGCGTGCCGTCGCTCAGGCTGACCATGCCCGGAACCTCCGCAGGATGCCGCCAGAATGGCCGCCCCGTTACGATCGTCCGCGCTTCCGACCAGACGGCGCCATTCCGCTTTGCGTAGCGCAGCGTGTAGCCGCCGCCCTTGGCGGGTTCCACCCAACTGAGCAGAGCGCTTCCGTCGGCGGCCGTCGACCAATTCGGCTGGAGGCTGCCGGCCGTTGCCGGATTCGGGGCGGGCGAGGGCTTCAGAGTTTGCGCGAATCCGCAGGTCGCCAAGGCCAGGAGAGAGAGGTAGGTCTTCATCGAGAGGCTCCAACCGATTCTACCAATCCCGCCCATGGGAGCCTGGCTAGACGCGGTCGTGATCTGCGCGCCAGTTTTTGACGCTGCGCTTGATGGCATCCGGCGTCATAGTTTCCTCAGCCGCCTTTCGCGCCAGTTCCACGAACTCCGCATCGGGCGCGAACCGCAAGCCCACGATCTGCTTGATGGTCAGCCGCGGATCCAGGCGTTTACCGCTCAGGACAAAGTGGCGCAGGTTCTCTTCGGCCCGGATCGCCCGATCCTGAACGCCCACCGCGAAGATCCGGGTGAAGAAGAACAACAGAATCAGCGCGACCGACATCGCCGCGATGAGAGAAGCGCTATAGAGGCGCTCGTGATCGGCCCGCGACTCCCACAGGTTGACCAACGATCCGAGGAACGTCAGCACAATGATCCAGAACAGCACAAAGTGAAACATCGGGACTAATTTCCTATGGTTTGCGTAGCTCTGTTGCTGCATTTGGGTTCGCCGGCCCTCCGTCCGCTGATTATAGCCGGGCGGCTCAAACGAGGGTGTATACTGGTCTCAGGGACGAGCGGTCTGAGTGGGCGAAAGCCCACTTTTTTATTGCTCGCATTGCTGGAAATCCCTAGTTGCGTGGATGAAGTGAAACATGGCGGACAGGACAGCCATCATAGAGAAAGTGCGGGAAATTGCGGAGCGGGTGGGCGCCGACACGGGCCTGGAAATCGTCGACGTCCAACTGCTGGGCGGCGGCAACAACCGCATTTTGCGCATTTTCATCGATAAGCCGGAAGGCGTCACGCACGCCGATTGCGAGCGGATTTCCCAGCACGTCGGCACCATCCTGGATGTGGAGGACATCATCCCGGGCGGCCGGTACACGCTCGAGGTCAGTTCTCCGGGCGTCGAGCGGAAGCTCTCCCGTCCGAATGAATTTGAGCGGTTTATCGGTCAGAAAGTAAAAATCGTTCTGCGCCAGCCGGTGGAAAACCAGAAGCTTTGGGTGGGCGCGCTGAAGAATTTCGCCGAAGGAATCGTCACCCTCGAACCTTCTCCGGGAAAGAGCGTTCAGTTCCCTCTGGAACTGGTGGAGAAGGCCAACCTCAAGTTCGAGTGGTAATCCCCGAATCGGAGCCAATACTGATATGACCAGTCTGAGCAACATTTATCAGTCCATCGAAATCCTCAGCAAGGAAAAAGGAATCGATCCGCAGATTATTCGGGATGCGGTGAAAGACGCCATGCTGGTGGCCGCCCGCAAGCATTTCCACGCCAATGAAGAGCTGGTGGCGGAGATGGAGGAAGGCACCGGGAATATCCAGATCTTCGGAGTCAAACGCGTCGCCGACCCGGTAACCGATCCGATGCGGGAAATTTCCCTGGAGGACGCCCGCTCGAAGAATCCCGAGGCTGAGATGGGAAGCGAAATCCGTTTCGCCAAGCCCCTGGAAGCGCTGGGCCGGATTTCGGCACAAACCTTCAAACAGGTGATTCTGCAAAAGGTGCGCGAGGCCGAGCGGGAGAACATTTACTCGGAGTTTTCAGGCCGCGTGGGCGAACTGGTGACCTGTGTGATCAAGCGCATCGAGGGCCCGGATCTGGTGGCTGACTTGGGCAAGACCGAGGCGCGGCTGCCCAAGAAAGAGCAATCCCGGCTGGAGAGCTTCAGCGTGGGCGACCGGGTCCGCTGCGTGATTAAGAGCGTGGAAAAAGCCGGCAAGAACGCGGGCGTGATCGTTTCGCGCGCGGCGCCGGAGCTGGTCATGCGCCTGTTCGAGCAGGAAGTTCCGGAAATCTATGACAACACGGTTGTAATCAAAGGCTGCGCGCGGGAAGCCGGGGAGCGGACCAAGATCGCCGTATCCAGCCGCGACCGCGATGTGGATAGCGTCGGGGCCTGCGTCGGCATGAAGGGCATGCGCGTGCAGTCCATCATCCGCGAGTTGCGCGGCGAAAAAATCGACATCATCGAGTACAACGAAGATCCTGTCGTATTTGCCACGCACGCACTGAGTCCGGCGAAAATTTCCCGGGTCACCATTCTCGATCCTGGCGGCAAACACATGGAAGTGATTGTCGACGATAGCCAGTTGTCGCTGGCCATCGGCAAGAAGGGCCAGAACGTTCGCCTGGCGGCCAAGTTGCTCGGCTGGCGCATAGATATCAAGAGCGAGGAGGAGAAGCGGCAGGAAGTGGAGTCGCAGATGGCCGCCCTGGTGGTTCCCGGAGCTCCGGTTTCCGTGCTGCTCGATCATGGGATCGATGACGCGACCGTCGGAAAACTGATCGACGCAGGCGTCGGCACGGTGGAGAAACTGGGAGGAATGACTCCGGAAGAGCTGGAGGTCATTCCTGGAATCGGAGCCGAAATGGTGGAAAAAATTCAGCAGGCCGTGGTGAGCTACTATGGCCAGTTCGAATCCGGCGAAGCAGGGGCCGCGGCCGCGGAGGAGCCGCAGGAGCAATCTGTTACGATAGAAATTGCGGGGTCCCCGGCAGGCGCGGAGGCTCTGGATAAGGAGCAGACTTAATTTCAACGACCCCGGTGTCGACGTTGGATGACGGGGCACACAGTATGATGAAAATCCGCATTAACGAGCTGGCACGCGAGCTCGAGGTGAAGCCGAGTGTGATCCTCGACATGCTCCCGGAGCTGGGTGTGACAGAGAAGAAAACCCACTCCAGCTCGATTGACGAACCCGTCGCGCTGGAAGTGAAGCGCCGCTTGACGGGTGAGTCGAACGGCGCGCCTCATGCTGCTGCTCCCGAACCGGCAAGAGGTCCTGTCGCAGTCGCCGAGCCGGCGCCCGCGGAAGAAACGCGCACTCCGGTTGCGAAAGTGGAAACAGCACCGGAAACTCCGCAGCCGGCCCGCGAAGCTGCTCCTGAAATGCCCGCTCCCGCGCCGCGGTCGGCGCCCTTGCGCCCGCCCCTTGCCGCGGGTCAACCAGTTTCGCCTCCGATAGCTCCGCGGGGAATTCCAATTCCGGCGCGGCCCACTCCGCCATCTCCGAGGCCAGGGCAGATTCTTTCCGGTCCCAGACAGCCCTTGCCGGCGGCTCCTCCCGCGGAGGCACGAACCCATGCGGAAACAGCGCCGGCCGCGCCTCGGCCGGCAGCGCCGCCTCCAGGTCAAATCTTGAGCCCTGGAACGGCTCCCAGCATGCCTGGCCCGGCGCGTCCGATGCCCAAGCCCGCTGCGCCTCCCGCCGCGACCATGGTGCCTGGAACTCCCATGGGTGGCGGAGCTCCACTCCGTCCACCGGCCAAGCCGAACCTGGCGGGCCAGCCTGCGGCGCGCCCCATTGTTCCTCCGCGTCCGGACATGCTTGCGAAGTTGACCCGGCCGCCCGGCGCCGCCGCTCCGGCTCCGCCGCGCCCCGGCATGCCGACTCGGCCTGCGAGTCCGGTACCCGGTCAGCCGATTTATCGCGGTCCCGTTCGTCCCGGCCAGCCGCTGATGCGGGCGCCCGGGCAGGGTCCGTATCCCGCAGGTCCCGGAGGCCCCGGAGGACTGCGCGGCAGAGGCCGGCCGATGCACCCGACATCGCCTTTGCGCGCGGAACCCGCGGCTTTACCGACCGAGCCCGGACGCCGTCATGCGACCAAACCTGGCGCGCGCGACCGAAGGCGCGTGGAGGAGGAAGAGGGCCGTCTACGGCCTGTCGCGCGCAAGCAGCAGGCGTTTGAGCCGCCGCCGATCGATCGCGAGATCACCGTCGCCGAAGGCATCACCGTAAAGGAACTGGCCGAGAAGCTCGGGATTAAGGGCAACATGGTGGTCAAGCGGCTGCTCGAAAAGAAAATTTTCGCCACCATTAATCAGACCCTGGACGTGAAGCTGGCCGAAGAGCTGGCGCGCGATTTCGGAGCGTCCACCAACAAGGTCAGCTACGAAGAGGAAGCCACGCACGAAATCCAGCAGGCCGAGATCGAGGAAGATCGCGTCCGCCGCTCGCCTGTGGTGACCGTCATGGGTCACGTCGACCACGGAAAAACGTCGCTGCTGGATGCCATCCGCCTGGCGAACGTGGCCGAAAAAGAAGCGGGCGGAATCACGCAGCATATCGGCGCCTATCGCGTGGAGAAGAACGGCCGGAAGATCGTGTTCATCGACACGCCGGGCCACGAAGCGTTCACCCGCATGCGCGCCCGCGGCGCCAAAGTTACCGATATTGTCGTGCTGGTGGTTGCGGCCGATGACGGTGTGATGCCGCAAACCATCGAAGCAATCGATCATGCCAAAGCGGCCGGCGTTCCGATCGTCGTGGCGATCAACAAGATCGACAAGCCCGAGGCGCAGCCGGAGCGAATCAAGCAGCAGCTCGCCGATCGCGGCCTGCTGGCCGAGGATTGGGGCGGCGACGTGGTCATGGTTCCGGTTTCGGCCAAGGCCAAACAGAATCTGGATCTGCTGCTCGAGATGATCCTGCTGGTGGCCGACATGCTCGACCTGAAGGCGAATCCGGGGCGGCCGGCCATGGGCAACGTGCTCGAAGCCAAGCTGGATCGCGCGCGCGGCCCGGTGGCGACGGTTCTGGTCCAGAACGGGACCTTGAAAGTGGGCGACCATTTCATTTGCGGCTCGGTTTTCGGAAAGGTGCGCGCGCTGTTCGACGACCGCGGCGAGCCGATTCGCGAAGCTGAACCCGCCACTCCGGTGGAAGTGCTGGGTCTCGATGCCGTCCCCGAAGTCGGCGACACGTTCCAAGTGGTGACCGACACGGCGAAAGCCAAGCAGATCGTGCTATACCGCGAGGTCAAGGCGCGCGAAGTGTCCATGTCGCGCAGTTCCCGGCTTACGCTCGATCAGTTGCACGATCAGTTGAAGGAAGGCGAAACCAAGGATCTCAACATCATCCTCAAGGCCGACGTGGGCGGCACCGCCGAGGTTCTGGCCGACACCTTACAGAAGCTTTCGACCGAGAAAGTCAAGATCCGCGTACTGCGATCGGCTGTGGGCGCGATCACAGAAAGCGACGTCCTGCTGGCAACCACTTCGAACGCGATCATTGTCGGATTCAATGTGCGCCCTGAGCGAAACGCACAGGCGCTGGCGGAGCAGGAAAAGGTCGACATCCGGCTGCACACGATCATCTACGAATTGGTGGATGAAATGAAGCGGGCCATGGTGGGCCTGCTCGAGCCGGTCTTCAAGGAAGTCTACAAGGGCCGGGCGACGGTACGCGAGGTATTCCGCATCAGCAAGGTCGGGACGGTGGCCGGATGCATGGTCAACGACGGCGTGGTTACGCGCAACAGCGAAGTTCGCCTGCTGCGCGATAACGTGGTGATCCACACCGGCAAGATCCTGTCGCTCAAGCGCTTCAAGAACGACGCCAGCGAAGTCAAGGCCGGCTTCGAGTGCGGCATTTCCATCGCCAACTACAACGACATCAAGCCGGGCGACGTGCTGGAGGCATTCACCACGGAGCGCGACGAAACCGCTGCTGTCGCGTAGCTGCCGCTGTGCCCGCAGTCGGTGTCATCACCTTTGAGTTGCGTTTAGAAGGCTCGCACTCTCTCAAGGACAAGCGGCATTTTGTCAAAGGCCTGAAAGACCGTTTGCGGTCCCGCTGCAACGTGGCTGTGGCCGAAATCGACTATCAGGATTCGTGGTCGCAGGGCCTGGTAGCGGCCGTTACGGTGTCGCCCGATCGCCCTCACGCTGAAAAAACGCTGCAAATCGTGGAGCGCGAGGCGGCGGCGCTGCTGGGTCCGATGCTGGTGGACGCGACAATCGAGTGGCTGGCCTGAATCGCGCCAGAAAATGACCGGCTATTGCTTCTGTAAATGCACGCGGTCCTTCTCGTTCTCCGCGCAGTAGCTTTCGAAGATATCGGAATCGGGCAGCAGATTGTGCGGGACCTTGATGGTGAACGGCTTCCGGTACATCTTCAGATCGTCGAAGGTCATCTCGATATCCAGATGTCCGAAATCGCGGCGGTGGAAGCGCTCGGTGAGCCGCAAGGCGTCGCTGTGCGGATGGCCCATCGCATCGAGCGGGGTTTTGTCGTTGAAGCCTGCGGTTTCAACCACAAACACGTCGCCTTCCCAGTGGCCGGCAGAGTAGCCCAGATACGCCGGAAGATCAAACTCCCTCGGCAGCGTGCGGCCGTCGGTGTAAATCTGGCGATGCAGGTTCTCGACCTCGTATAGGACCATGGTGATGCGCGGCGCCTGGATGATCTTGATCGGCTCGGAAAGAAATCCGGCCAGCGGAATTCCGGGAACGCCCGCGCACACCTGCGCCGGATTCTGGGGCGGACGCCGGCGCATCATCTCTTCGGTTTCGGGCCGGATCGGCGAGTCTTCCGGCTTGAAGTCCAGCAGGATGTTGAAGGCGTATTTGTGCTGCGTGCCGATTTCCATTCCCGGCACGTCAACCTTAATCGCTTCATCGATCCGTTCGCCGTAGAGACGCCGCATTTCCGCGGCGGAAGTCAGCTCATGCATCCAGACGCCCGAAAGATCGGGCTTCCCACCCGAGGCGCGCGGCGCTGGAGCGGCGAGGTTCGGTTGTCCGTCGGAAGTCCGCGGCGTCCCCGGCTCGCGATAGTTCAGCCACTGCGCCTGCACGCAGAAGGAGAGGAACGCAGAAACGATGAGGAGCCGCCCAGGCCGCATATCGGTGTGCTCAATGATAGCAGCCCCGCCAGGACTGGCGGGGCTATATCCGGAACGGCGGGGGCCAGGTCAGCGATTACTTCGGCTGCGCACCCATTCGGAGGTACGGCTTCAAGACGCGCATGCCGCCGGGGAATTTCTTCTTCACGTCCTCTTCGGACATGGTTCCCGGAATCACGACATCTTCGCCGGGTTTCCAGTTGACCGGCGTAGAAACCGCGTGCCTGGCCGTGAGCTGCAGCGAATCGAGGGCGCGCAGAATTTCGTCGAAGTTGCGCCCTGTGGACATCGGGTAGGCCAGCATCAGCTTGATCCGCTTGTCCGGTCCGATGATGTACACGGTGCGCACGGTGGCGTTATTGGCTGGCGTGCGGCCGTCCGATGTATCGCCGGCATCGGCCGGCAGCATGTCGTAAAGTTTCGCGATCTTCAGTTGGGGGTCGCCGATCATCGGGTAGCTGACGCGGTGACCCTGCGTCTCTTCGATGTCCTTGGCCCATTTCCCGTGGCTGTCGACCGGATCGACGCTCAGGCCGATGATCTTGCAGTTGCGCTTCTTGAAATCCGGTTCCAGTCCGGCCATATAGCCCAGCTCGGTCGTGCAAACCGGGGTAAAGTCCTTGGGGTGAGAAAACAAAATAGCCCAGCCATCCCCGATCCATTCGTGGAACTTGATCGGACCTTGCGTGGTCTCGGCCGTGAAATCAGGAGCAATATCGTTAATCCGTAGAGACATGCTTCACCTTTCGTAACGGAAATACTTTATGCCAGGTCGAACTTTTCGTGATGCAACTGCGTGTCGCTCTTGATGAGAACGGGACGCCGCAGTACTTCTTCGAGTTCTTCCAGATACTTGTTTTGATGCGATTTCAGAACTTTAGCCACATCCGGATGAACGCGCAGCACAACTTCCTTGCCTTCCACGCTGGAGGCCATCTTGCGGGCTTCCGCCAGGACCTCGCTCACCACAGTCTGCACGCTCTTGATGTAGCCGGCGCCATCGCAGTGCGGGCACGGCGAGCATAGCGTCCGTTCCAGGGATTGCTTGACGCGCTTGCGGGTGATCGCCACTAGTCCGAAATCGTTGAACTGGAGAATCTTGTAGGGAGCGCGGTCGGCGCGCATGGCTTCTTCGAGCGCCTGCATCACCTTCTGGCGATTCTTGCGCTCGTCCATGTCGATAAAGTCGATCACGATGATGCCGCCCAGGTCGCGCAAACGGACCTGCCGGACGATTTCTTTGATCGCCTCGGTGTTGGTCTTGACGATGGTATCTTCCAGGCGGTTGGATTTGCCGACGAATTTGCCGGTGTTGACGTCGATCGCCACCAAAGCCTCGGTCTGGTTGATCACGATGTAGCCGCCGGATTTGAGCCACACTTTCGGCCGCAGAGCTTTTTCCAGCTCGTTGGTCACGCCGAACGCGTCAAAGATGGGCGCCTCGCGCGTGTACATCTTGACCTTCCCGACCAGGGCTGGCTGAAAACGCTCCACAAACCGAAGCACGCTCTCGTAGACGTCCTCGTTGTCGATCCAGATGGCCTTGAAGCTGTCGGTGAGCTGATCGCGCAGGATCCGCTGCACGATGTCGAGGTCGTGATGCAGCAGGGCCGGGGCGGGTTTCTTGTCGGCTTTGGTTCGGATGTCCTGCCAGAGGTTGTAGAGGAACTGCATATCCGCCGCGATTTCTTCCTCGCTGCGGCCCTCGGCGGCGGTGCGGGTGATGAAACCGCCGACAGGTCCGGGCCGGCGGCCCTGCAGAACGCGCTTGAGCCGTTGACGTTCTTCGTCGCTTCCAATTTTGCGGGAAACGCCCATGTGCTCGAGCGTCGGCATGTAAACCACGAACCGTCCCGGAAGGGCGATGTGCGATGTGATGCGCGCGCCCTTCTGGCCCAGGGGTTCCTTGGCGATCTGGACGATGATCTCCTGGCCTTGTTTCAGCAGGTCGGCGATCGAAAGCTGGCCTGGAACCGGCGCGGAGACGGTGCGCTCGCGGCCGTGCGGGGCTCCTTCCGGCCTACTGCCCTGTTCCGGGCGACCGCCTTGTTCGCGCGATCCGCGGCCGCGGCGGCGCATGCGGCGGGAAACGCGGTGTGGAAACCGTCCGCCGCGTTCGCGGACTTCCGCGCTGCCGCTGGCAGGTTCGGCCTCCGCCACAGCGGCGTCTTCCGAGCCTGGGATGACCTCTGTGGGAGAAACCTCTCCTTCGGGTTCTTCCGCTTCGGATGTGTCTTCTTCCTCCGCGATGGCTTCACCCAGGATCATGGCCTGAATGTCGAGGTCTTCGTCTTCATCGAGAAGCGGCGCGGTCACTGGCCCGGACTGCGCGGCATCCTCCAACGCGGCTGCCTCCTGTGGCGTGACGGCTTGTTCGGGCAGGGGCGGAGGCGCCGCGGGAAAACTCGCCGAAGCGAGGGATCCGTCGGGAGCCGCATGCGAAGGAGCATCGGGCAGAGCGTTCTCGGGAGGATAGTGGATCGGCTCTTCGTAGACGCTCTGCTCTTCCTGCACGTCGGATTCTTCGGGTTCTTCCTCAGCCACGAGCGCTTCCGGCGGCAGCGGCGGAGGAACCGGCTCGACTACGGCCGGCGCGACGTGTGTTTCCGCTTGCGGCGAGTGTGCGCTGCGGGGAGCTCCGCGATATTTGGCCAAAGACTCGCCGGGAAGCATGAGCGGCGTCTCCAGACGCGCTTCCGCAACCTCCGCAGCGGGTGCGGCTTCTGCTGCGGCCGGCTGTGACGCGGGCGGGGCGGCAGCGGCAGTGACATCGGCGTACTTCGATTCCGGGAATCCGCGACCGCGATTGCGGCGCCGGCGGGAACGCCGTCCGCGGCGCTCTCCTCGATCCTCGCGCCGGGGCTCGCCCTGGGCGGGGGCCCCTTCGGCAGGAGCCGCGGCAGCTTCCGGCGGCTGCACCCGCTGAGGCGGTGGAGCGGGCGGCGCGGGGCGTTCTTCGATCGCCACGCGATCGATGTCCTCGTGCTCTTCGCCCAGGAAGTCCGATACGTACAGGAACGTATCGCGCTCCAGGCCCAGATCGACGAACGCCGACTGCATCCCGGGGAGCACGCGGGTCACGCGGCCCTTATGAATACTTCCGGCGAGCGAATACTCGTTAGCGCGCTGGAAATAGACCTCTACTAACTGATCGTCTTCCAGCAGCGCGACTCTGGTTTCGTGCCGATTGGCCGAAATCACCAGTTCTTTACTCATCCCTAGCCTCCCTCCCGCGAATTACACGCGGGGCGTTGGACCCGGCTAAGGGTGGGACAGCACTCAGGCGATTCGGGTATGCAGCCGTCTCATGTAACAGGAGTGGAGTACGCCCTCGAACACTCCCGACTCAACCAGCCTAGGGAAGCCATCAGGAAAAGGGGCCACATAAAACGACCCGTTGCTCTTCCCCAAATGAACTCCAAAACTCTTGGTACCGAAATTCGCCTTCCGTCCCCACGCCTGTATTCCACGCGGGTCCGCTACCTAAAACGTGCGCACGCTACAACTATGCGCGCCTAACTCGAAAACCGCCGGAGCCGGACATTGTTCACCAGCCCCAGCATCATGAATATCGAAAACAGATTCGAGCCGCCGTAACTCATTAGCGGCAGGGGAATCCCCGTCACCGGCATCATGCCTACTACCATTCCCACATTCACCAGCAAATGGAACAACAACATGGTTGCCACGCCCATGCAGATGTACATGCCCGCCCGATCCGAAGCCATTTGGGCATTCTGCACGATTTGCATCAGCAACAGGAAATAAAGCCCTAGCACCACGACCACCACGACGAACCCATGTTCCTCGGCAAAGGCCGCGAACAGGAAATCCGTGTGCGGAACCGGCAGGAACCGGAGCTGCGTTTGCGTGCCGTGCGTAACGCCGCGACCCCACATGCCTCCGTCCCCCACCGCGATTTTGGATTGAATCACCTGATACCCGCGGCCGCGAGGGTCCTGTGAAGGATCCACGAACGAACTCAGCCGCCCTTTTTGATAGTCCTGGAGAAAGTGATATCCGACCGTTATCGCCAGCCCGCCTGCCACCACGATTGCAGCCAGATAGTGCCATCGAATGCCTGCCAGCAGGATACCAACCCCCAGGACCGGCACGTAGGTCAGGGCCGTTCCCAGATCCGGCTGGGCCATGACCAGCACGGTCGGAATTCCTACTAAGACTCCTAGTTTCAACAGATCGCGCAACCCGACCTCGTCGCGTTTCAACTCCGCAAGGTAGCGCGCTACCAGTAATATTATCACCAGTTTGACGAATTCCGAGATCTGAAAATTGAAGCCCGTTCCCGGGATGGTGATCCAGCGACGCGAGCCGAACACCAGCCTGCCGAACTCGAAAGTCGCCAGAAGCGCAGCAATCGCGGCAATGTACAGAAAAGGTACCTGCGCCAGGAGGGTGTGGTAGTCCACCGAGGAGGCGGCCCACATGATGCCGATGGCGACTACGATCCAGACGCCCTGCTTCCACCACGCGTCGGACCATTTCGTATCGTGGGTGGCTGAATATATCTGGAGGATGCCCAGCGCGCAAATGATGAGACTGATCGCCAGGAGCGACCAGTCCAGGTCGCGGAAGGATCGGTACCGGGACATCCTTAAAGTTCCAGTGTACCGCTGGTTACCGCGCTCTGCTTAGCGCTCGCGCGACTTCAGTTATAAAGGCCCAAAGGCACCGAGACGGTGATGGGCGGACCGGTGAGATTGCCGGCCATATAGGGCGAAACCGAAACAAAGGAGTAGCCCGAGATTTTTATTGTCAGGTAATAGTTGTCCGTCCCGGAACCGGTGCTGGTTACGGTCACGTTGCTGTCGGTCAGGTTGAAGTAGGATGCTGTTCCTCCAGGCGGAGCCGTTGACTGGTAATAGCGCACCATGTTCTTAATGGAAGCGGTGTCGGTGGGATCGGTGATCGCCCCCCAGCGCACTGCATAGCGAGCCCGTTCCACCAGCGCCTGGTGAACGAACAGGAACTGTCCAAAATCGAAGGCGCCGATCAGCAGGCAGGCAAAGACCAGGTAGATCAATGCCATCTCCACAAATGCGCTGCCGCGGCGGGAAGCGTTTTTAGCGGACGTGATTTTTCTCATATCGGTGACCAGATCCCCTGGTACGTATATGCGACTTGCGGCTTACTCGTGAGTGTGGTTTTCGCGAAGATGGAGTCAATCGTGTAGCCGCTGATCGAGACGGTCATCACCGCGGGTATCCCGTTCGTAAACGTAACGGTCAAGTTCACATTCGAAGCAGCTAGTCCAGGTAGAACCGGCGTGGCTCCGGCAGTGGGGCTTCCGTACAACACCATATTCTGCACCGCTGTCTTAAACGACGTGGACGGAGTTGAGGTCGCTGAATCGTACGGCACCAGTGACGCATATCGCGCCCCTCGAGCCACGGCGTTCTGAAGATTGTTGTACTGGAGAAACGTGTAGCCGAACTGAAACGTTCCCGTAAACGCCGCCAGCAGAACTCCCGAACCGATGGCGAACTCGATCATGGCGTTCCCGCGGCGGTTGCCGAGGAGCCTCAATGCTTTCTCAGTGAGCGGTTTCATTGGACTAGCTTCACGCGGGTTGCCCCGTTAGAGCCTCCTGCTCCGGAACTGGTGCTTCCAATATTCCAGGTCCCGGCATAGATCGCGCAGTAGGGATCATTACCGTTGGTGGCCTTCTTGTAGTAATCGCTCTTGCCGTTGGAAAGCAGCAGGAACTGTCCAAAGCCCAGCACGGTCGTGGTGGTGGTGTTCTTCGGGTCCACGATGGGCACGGGAAGCAGCCGCCGGCCATTGTGGTTGTCGCCGAAGTACGTGCCTGACGGGTACTGATTCGATCCGTTCGGAGTCCCGGGAGTGTTGTCGGTGAGGTTTACATCCTGGTTCACCCGTTCGTCCAGATATCCCGCCTGGGCATTCTTGTCTCCGTTCGTGAGGACAGGCTCAATATTATCGCCAACGGCGATTGGTTCGGTCTGATTATTGAGGTCCACAATCTCTTTCTCAATAACGTTGTTGGAGGTGCTTCCCCAGTAGCCGCTGTTGGCCGTGCTCCAATTGTTGACCACTGCTTGTTTGGATGCAAAACTATCGCCCGGGCAAGGCGGCCTAATGAAGCAGTTATCGATCTTTGCCGGGTTGTTCGGGTCACAGGTGGCGCCATTCGATACGGCCGGCCACTGGATGTCATAAGACTGTCCGATCGTCAGCCCAAAGTTCGGTCCAGTAGTGTTCGTGCTGACGGCAGTGTACGGAGAAAGACCCTGTGGGAACGAGGTGATGTCGATTTGGGCGGCCGTGGCGCTCGAAGTCACATTTTGGGTCGTCTGGGAGACAACCACCGGAAGAAAGTAAAGATTCTCCGGCACGGTAGCGGTAACGCGCGCATAGGTGTAACCGGTAGCGGGGCTCGGATTGGCGACCCACGGACCGGCGAGGCTGGTCGCGAATGTCACGGTCGGATTGCTGATCGATGTAGTATTGAGATTCCACCGGTTGGTCGAATTGGCCACCGCGGTTTGGGCGTTCGTGATTCCGCCGGTGGTCCCGTCCAGCGCCAGAGCGGCGGCCAGAGCAGCCGCGTCGCAGTACGCTTGGGTTTCGTTCTTGGCGATGAACATTCTGCCGACATCAACCGCTAAGCCGAGGGCGGCAACCAGAGCAACCACAACAAGAGCGATCGTGATCAGCACGAAGCCGCGGCGATCGTTCTTCCGCGTCACCGGTCTGTCCCGCTTGCCGGCGCTGTCCAAGCTTTCAGGGAATTCTGGTCGCATGCTTTTCCTCCCGATGTGAGGCTCCAGCTTCAATTGTTTTGTAGAACGCGGATTTTGGCACTAGGAGAAATGCCTCAGAAAGGGCCTCGAAAACGCTGGGGCCTTAGATTAAACCTGGAGGGCGTCTCAGTGGAAGAATCTACGACCCGGTCGGGGAACTCCCCTACTGTTTTCCGGGCCTCTGGATGAGCGCCAGAGATGGCTCGTTGTTGCGCGACAGCCGAACCTTCTTGTCGAAGTAGGCTTTGATTACGTCTCGAGCCGTGGGAGCCGCGAGGTTGCCGTGCTCGCCGGCTTCGAGCAGCACGGCGATCACGATTTCGGGATTGTCGCGCGGTGCGAACGCCACGAACCAGCCGTTGTCCTGCAATTCGCCTTTGTCCAATTTGCCGGATTTTCTCAAGTCGTTCGAGACGCGCTGCGCGCTGCCTGTTTTGCCGGATACCGTAATGCCGGGGATCGCGGCCGATGTGCCTGTTCCGCCCTCATTCACGACACCGTACATCCCCGAAACGACCTTGGCGATGTTATCGGGATTCCAGCTTTCTTTTCGGACAGGCTCGGGCGAAGCGGCCATCTTTACCAGGTGGGGCTTGTACCAGACGCCGCCGTTCGCCATGCCGCCGATCGCCGAGGCGAGCTGGATCGGGGTCACCGTCACCGCGCCCTGCCCGATGGCGACCGAAATCGTTTCGCCGGCGTACCACTTCTCGCGCTGCGTCCGAAGCTTCCATTTCGAGGATGGCATCAAGCCTTCCGCTTCTCCGGGGAGATCGATTCCAGTCTTCTTCCCGATGCCTGCCTCTTCGGCGTACTCGGCGATGTTGTCGATCCCAAGCTTGTTGCCGACGGTGTAAAAGAAAACGTCGCAGGAATGCACGATCCCGCCATGCACGTTGACCGAGCCGTGCCCGCCCTTCACCCAGCATTTGAAGAACCGGCCGTAGAAATTCGCGCCACCGCCGCACCGGACGCTGAAGTTCTCATCGATCGTTCCCGTTTCGAGACCGGCCAGCGCGACCAGCGGCTTGAACGTCGAGCCCGGCGCGAACTGCGCCTGAATCGCGCGGTTCAGCAGAGGATTATCCGGATTCGTGGTCAGCGCCTTCCAATCCGCAGCTTTGATGTGGGCCGCGAACAGGTTCGGATCGAAGGCCGGGCGGCTCACCATCGCCAGCACGGATCCGTCGCGCGGATCGAGCGCAACCACCGCGCCCTTCTTGCCTTCCAAAGCCAGCTCGGCTACCGCTTGCAGGTCCAGGTCGATGGTCAGTTGCAGATTCTGTCCGGGCGTAGCTTCCTCGCTCTCCAGAACTTCGTGCTCGCGCCCGGCGACGTCCACCACGACGCGCCGCTGCCCGTCGACGCCCTTCAGGATTTCGTTGTACTGGCGTTCCAGGCCGGACTTGCCGACCAAGTCGCCCTGCGAGTAATCGGCGAATTCCGAAGAGTTCAACTCGGATTCGCTGACTTCGCCGACGTATCCGATCGCGTGCGCTGCGAGCCCGTTTTGCGGATACAAACGGCGCGGCTCCTGGACGACTTCGAGTTCAGGGAATGTGGCGGGGTCTTTGTGGGAATCGATAAACGTCAGCTCGGCCGGCGAAAGATCGCGCTTGATGGGAATGGGGCTGTAGCGGTGTCCGGCCTGATAGCGCCTGACCGTCAACTTCAACTCATCGAGATCCAGATGCAGCCCTTCGGCGATCGCCGGCAGATGTTCGAGCTTAAGGTTTTCCTGCGTGAGCTGCGCGACGAAGGCGGGTTGATTGTCGACGATCACGCGGCCGTCACGATCGAGAATTTTTCCGCGCGGAGCAAGCAGGGGGACGGTCTTAATGCGGTTTCGCTCGGCCAGCGTGCTGTTGGCTTCGTGATCGCGGATCTGGAGCACCCAGAATCCGGAGATCAGAAACAGGAACACGCCGACGGAAACGTACTGGAATACGGCGATGCGGCCCAGCGCGAATTTCGCATCGTCCCGAAACAGGCGGCTGGAGGATACTTTTTCCGGACGGTCAGGATCGTTCACCGGGACTCCTCCATTCGGCTACTCCGTAACCTTCAGTTTATCCAAGATATGAAACAGCGGCACTGCCACCGCCGCGTTCAATACCGCCAGCACAAGAGTCTGTACGGGCTCGAACGAAACCGCCTCTCCGAGCAGAGCTCGTGAAAGGACCCAATAAAAGAACTGGTGAAAGAAAAAAAAGAACAGTGCCAGCACCAGACGCAAGAGCACGCTGTTGGCTTCGAAACGTTGGCTCACCGACGCCGCAAAATATCCGACCAGGGTCTTCACGATTCCGAACATGCCCAGGGGGTGATTTGAGAGCGAGTCCTGCGCCAGGCCGATGCACATGCCGAAAAGCACTCCGGACGGCGGTGATCGCCATGCCAGGGAAAAATAGACCGTAACCAGCAGCGGCATCTCCAGGTAGGCCAGATACGTGAAAAAACGCGGGACATACACCTGGAACAGGATGGCGGCCAGAGGGACACTGACGATCGAGACCCACTTGAATTTCGAGACGCTGGTTCTGCGCGGCGGTTCGGTAAAAGCAGCGGGGATATCGCTCATGGACGCGGCGTTGTGGGCGGCGAAGCGGGAGCGGGAGCTGTCGGAGCAGGCGTCGGAACACGGTTGTAATCCGGAGCTCCGCGGCCGCGCTCCCCGAACACGTGCTTCTGATCCTCTCCGATGCGCCGCATGTGATCCACTTCGCGATCCAGATCCGTTTCCGGACCGCCGCTTCGCGCAGCGTTCAGTGCGTCCGCAGGACCCCCTTCGGCAGGAGGCAAGGGCTGCAGGTGCAGGGATTGATTCGGTGCGGGTAATTCGGGAATGGGTTTATGGTCGCCTTCAAGAATCACCAGCACGTCCTCGAGCCCGTTTTGCAGGCCGCTCGGGCTGAGGAAAATCTCTTTTACCGTTTTCCCCGGGCGAACTGCCGTGACGACTCCGGCAGGCAATCCGCGGGGAAAGATGCGATCGTCGCCGGCCGTATAGAACCATTCGCCCACTTCCACGGTTTGTTCGTTCTGCACGTAATCCACGATCGCGCTGCTGTTGCCTGTGCCTTTCAAGGTTCCATGGACGCGGTTCTTTTGCGACAGAACGCCCGCCGCGAAGGTGGGATCCGTGATCAGCAACAAATTCGATGCTGTGGGGTACGAACTGACGATTTTGCCGACGATTCCGTCCGGCGTAATCACCGCCATGCCGGGCTGGATTCCGCTGCCCGTGCCGCGGTCGATCAGAACCACGCGCCCGTTCGAGCCGGGCGAGTTCCCGATGATCCGCGCGGCGACGGTTTTCATTTGGGATTGCTCCTGGAATATGGACAGAGCCTTGCCCCGCTCGGCCGTATCCAACTCGGTTCGAAGATATTGGTTTTCGAGCTGGATCCGGTTCAGCTCGCTTTGTAGCCGCTTGTTCTGCTCGCGGACATCCAGCAGGACAAAGTAATCCTTGAGGAACGAGACGGTGTTGCTGCGGCCGCCTTCCAGAATCCGCGCCAGAGGCGTGACGGCGCTTACGGCCCACACCCGGATCAACCGCACTTCCTGATTGCTCTTGACCTGATACGCGAGCAGGACCAACTGCACGAGAATCGCGGCCACCAGAGCGGTCAGGTTTCGGTAGCGATTCAGAATCAGGTCCATACGCCTACCCTGGACTCTATTCCACCTCTTTTACTCAACAGCGATGCGGCGCAAAAGCGCGAATTCAGTCAGCATTTTTCCGGTTCCCAATACAACCGATGCCAAAGGATCTTCCGCAATCGAGACCGGCAGCCCGGTTTCGTGGCGGATGCGTTTGTCCAGATTCTTGATCAATGCGCCGCCGCCGGTCAGCACGATGCCACGGTCGCTGATGTCGGCCGAAAGCTCGGGAGGCGTGCGTTCGAGCGCCACACGGATGGCGTTCATGATGGTCGCGATGCCTTCGGAGAGCGCCTCGCGGATTTCAGTATCTTCCACAGTAATCGTCTTGGGCACGCCTTCAATTAAATTGCGGCCCTTGATTTCCATGGCGAGCGGCTTGTCCAGGGGGAAAGCCGAACCGATCTGCATTTTCACTTTCTCCGCCGTGGTTTCGCCGATCAGAAGGTTGTATTTCCGCTTCATGTATTGGACGATCGCGTCATCCATGGCGTTGCCGGCCACGCGCACCGAACGCGAGTATACGATTCCGGAAAGCGATATCACGGCGACGTCCGTAGTGCCCCCGCCGATATCGACCACCATGTTTCCGGCCGGCTCGGTGATCGGCAACCCGGAGCCGATCGCGGCCACCATGGCCTGCTCGACCAGATACACCTCGCTGGCCTTGGCGTGATAGGCGGAATCGATCACCGCGCGTTTTTCCACCTGAGTAATCTCGCTGGGAACCCCGATGATGATGCGTGGATGCACCAGCATCTTGCGTCCATGCGCCTTCTGAATGAAGTAATTGAGCATTCGCTCGGTTACTTTGAAATCGGCGATGACGCCGTCCTTCATGGGACGGATCGCAACGATGTTTCCGGGCGTGCGGCCCAGCATTTCCTTGGCTTCCTTGCCGACCGCTTCCACTTCGCCTGTGTTCTTGTTTAGAGCGACGATGGAGGGCTCGTTAACGACGATGCCTTTCCCTTTGGCATAGACGAGCGTATTGGCAGTACCAAGATCAATGGCCAGATCGGACGAAAAGACACTAAACAGCGACCGCAGATTCATAAGAAACAACTCGACTGCTGGGAACCCCTGGGGAGAAGATCGGCCCTGGCCAAGCTCAATACTGAAGGTACCATACGTGCTGTATGTGGGCAAGGTTTTTTGTTTTCAGCGCGCTACACTGGTATGAGTGATTTCCCGCCGTACCTTCCTGGCAGTCCCGTTTGCGGCCGCCTGCACCCGTCCCCAGGAGGGTTTCCGGGGCTACGCATTCATCGCAAACCAGGAGGGAGGAGCCGTAGCGGCAGTAGATTTGGGCGCGCTTGCCGTCGCCCGGCACATTCCCGTCGATGGATTTCCCACGGAAGTCACGGCAGCAGTCACACGTCCGTCGGTCTACGCGCTCACGCCCGAAAACGGGTCGATCCACGAGATTCTCATCGACAATTTGCGGCTGAATCATAAGCTGGCGGTGGCCTCGCAAGCCATCACGATGGCCTTGTCCCCCGATGAGAGAACGCTGTACGTGCTGGCGCGCGAGCCGCGGGCGCTGATCGGCCTGGGATTGGACAACTTCAAGATCGAATGGAAGCTGCCGCTTCCGGACGAACCGGTGGGGGTGGCCGTTTCCCCGGACGGGAAAACAGGAGCCATTTCGACCCGGCAGGCGGTGCAACTGGTCGATCTGGGCGCGCGGAAGCTCGGCGCTCCGCTGGGTCACGGCGATTACGGGCCGGTGCGGTTCCTGAGCGACAGTAAGACGCTGGTTGCAGGAAATCGCGGGGAGCGGCTGATTTCGGCGTACAGCGTCGCCGCGCAACGGCTGATCACCCATTTGCCGATTTCGGTCCAGCCCGACCATTTCTGCTTCAGCCGCGACGGCGGCCAGTTGTTTGTGACCGGCGAGGGGATGGACGCCGTGGTGGTCGTATATCCGTTTTTCACGCCTCAGGTGGGTGACACGGTTTTGGCCGGGCACGCTCCCGGGGCGATGGACGTATCGTCGGACCTGCTGTTCGTCGCCAGCCCGCAGTCGGGCGACGTCAGCATCCTGAGCATCCAGACGCGCAAGGTGATCGCGGTGGTGCCGGTGGGCAACGATCCGGGGTTCATCCGGGTGATGGATAACGATCAATACGCGCTGGTGCTCAACCGCAAGTCAGGGGACGTGGCGGTTCTGAGTGTTCCGGCGATTACGCAGAAGCAGAATCGCTACAAAACGGCCGCCCTGCTGACGGTGATTCCGGTGGGATCGCGGCCGGTGAGCGCGGTGGTGCGGGCCGTTTAATCTCTGTGCTCGACAGAAACCGGGGGAACGGGATGATCCAGCTCCGCGCTGACGGCTCGAAGCAACTGATCGGCGGACTCAGCAGAAGCGAACGGATACGAAGAAAGCGGCATCTGCGTATCGCGCTTCAGGCTGGCGAGCAGTTCCTTGATTTCGGAGAGCGTGGTCCCGATCTGGTAGATCTTTGCGACGCCAGCGGCGACGAGCGCGAAGATCAGAATTCCTGCCATACTCGACAGCCCGGTTCCGACGATGTCCATGCGCTGTAGATCGGCTTGGACCGGAAGCGGCTTTAGGGTAACGCAGCCGGGCTGGGGCACATCTAAGAGAGTGATGATCAAGAACATAGCCGCGTTCGCCGCCCTGCTGGCGGCCATGATAGCCCTTCCGGCGGCCGAAGCTCCCGACCTGCGCAAAACCCTTAAAGGCGTCGAGGATCGCTATAACAACATCCAGACACTGCAAGTGAAATTCACGGAAAGCACCACCTCGCGCGGGCGGACTCGGAAAGACTCGGGGACACTGTATCTGCGCAAGAAGGGTAAGATGCGCTGGGAGTACACCTCGGGAATGGTGTTCGTATCCGACGGCAAATTCATCTATTCCTACTATCCGGACGAGCATCGCTACGAGAAGATGAGCATGAAGGAGACCGATGATATGCGGGCTCCGCTGGCTTTCCTGCTCGGCGATGTGGATTTCGACCGCGATTTCGGCGAGTACCGGTCCAAGCCAGAAGACGGCGGACTCCTGATCACCGCGCTGCCGAAATCCGATAAGTATCCCTATTCTGAGGTGACTTTCCTGGTCGCGGCCGATTCGACCATCCGCAGGTTGGACGTAAAACTGCAAACCGGCGACCTGATCGCGTTCACGTTCGAGGGCGAAAAGAAGAACCCGCTGCTGACCGAGGCGCTCTTTCAGTTCAACCCCCCGAAAGATGCCGTGGTCGAGGATCTGACCCAGCGCTGATTCTGTAGCATCTGCCTGAGAATTTCGGACCCGTGCGTACACCAGTATTGGCGAGGTGTAATCATGCAGCCTGCCGAACGCAGCCGTCTGATCCTGCAGACCATCGTCCAACTGGAGAAGCAATTCGGGAAGGGATCGGTCTTGCAGTTGGGTTCCCGGAACGCAGTGCCGGTCACCGTAATTCCGAGCGGATCGATTTCCGTAGATGCGGCTCTAGGCGTGGGTGGATTCCCCCGAGGACGGGTGGTGGAGGTGTTCGGGCCGGAGTCGTCCGGAAAGACGACGCTGGCGCTTCAGGTGATCGCGCAGGCGCAGGCTGCCGGAGGCGCGGCTGCGTTCGTCGATGCCGAGCACGCCTTGGATCCCACCTATGCCCGCAAATTGGGCGTGGATATCGAGAATCTGCTGGTTTCGCAGCCCGATTACGGCGAGCAGGCCCTGGAAATTACAAGCGCACTGGTGTCTTCGGGCGTGATCGACGTGGTGGTAGTGGATTCGGTGGCGGCGCTGGTGCCCAAGGCCGAGCTGGAAGGCGAGATGGGCGATAGTTTCATGGGCCTGCACGCCCGGCTGATGTCGCAGGCGCTGCGCAAGATCACCGGGGCGGTGGCGAAAGCAAACGCGTGCATGATCTTCATCAACCAGGTGCGCGAGAAAATCGGCGTGATGTTCGGGAATCCGGAGACGACAACGGGAGGCCGCGCGTTGAAGTTTTTCTCCTCGGTGCGAGTGGAGGTGCGGCGGACCTCGGCGCTTAAGGAAGGCGAGCAGGTGATCGGGAACCGCACGAAGATCAAAGTGGTGAAGAATAAAATCGCCGCGCCATTCCGGGAGGCGGAAGTGGACATCCTCTACGGCGAGGGAATTTCGCGCGAAGGCGACTTGATCGACCTGGGCGCAGAGCAGGGAATCGTCGAGAAATCCGGCGCCTGGTTCAGCTTCGGCGGGGAGCGCCTAGGGCAAGGCCGCGACAACGCCCGCGCATTCCTCAAAGAGCACACCGATATCCGCCAGAAGATCGACACGGCACTGCGGCAGAAGCTCGGCTTGCAGGCGGCGCCCGAGCCATCCGCCAAAACAGCGGCGCAGACGGTTTAGAATCGGCCGTTTTGATAGAATCAGCGTGGAGTTGCGCCTATGAAGCACAAAATTTCACGCCGCCGGTTCGTGGAAGGTACTAGCGCCGGAATCGTGGCAGCCGCGGCGCTGCCTGCTGTAGAAGCACAACAAAAAGCGCCGGCGGCCGCCGCTGGAGTTCCCGCTGCTCCTAAAACCACCATCCGGATCACGGTGAACGGAATCGATCATCGTGTGGAAGTTGAGGACCGCTGGACGCTGGTCGAGCTCCTGCGCGATCATCTGGAGCTGACCGGCACCAAGATCGGCTGTGATCGCGGCGAATGCGGCGCGTGCACGGTGCTGGTGGACGGCACGCCGCTCTATTCCTGCAGCCAACTGGCCATATGGATGAACGGCCGCTCGATCCAGACCGTGGAGGGGCTGGCCAAAAACGGCAAGCTCGATCCGCTTCAGGAAGCCTTCATCGAGCACGATGCGCCGCAGTGCGGCTACTGCACCTCGGGGCAGTTGATGATCGCCAAGGCCTTGCTGATGAAGAACGCGCATCCCACGCGGGACGAAGTTCGCGCCGCGATGACCGGCAATCTGTGCCGGTGCTCCAATTACAATCACTACGTGGAAGCGGTGATGGCCGCCACGGGCGCGTCGCCCGCGACGGGAGGAGGAAACGCAGCATGACGCCACTCAAAACCGTCGGCCACGCCACGCATCGCATCGACGCGCTCCAGCGCGTCACAGGCAAGGCGAAATACACCGGCGATATTCACCTGCCGGGAATGCTGTACGCGCGTGTTCTGCGCAGTCCGCACCCGCACGCGCGCATCCGCAAGATCGATGTTTCGAAAGCCCTGGCGCTTCCCGGCGTAAAGGCGATCCTGACGAACGAGAACTGCGATGTGATTTGGGGCAGCGGCGATCAGATCAACCAGCGCCGCCTGTTCAACAATCCGGTGCGTTTCGCCGGCGATCCCGTGGCCGCCGTCGCGGCCGCGAACCGGCACATCGCCGAAGACGCATTGCATCTCATCGACGTCGAGTATGAAGTATTGCCCTTCCTGATGGACTTGGAGGAAGCGCTCAAGCCCGGCGCGATCGAAATCCATCCGGGCGGCAATCTTTCGCCCAACAATCAGCGCCAGCGGCAGCCGCAGATTTACCGCCGCGGAAATGTCGCAGAAGGCCTGAAAGCCGCCGACCGCGTTTTCGAGGACAACTATGCGACCGTCCATCACAACAACGCGCAACTGGAGCTGCGCGTGGCAGTGGCCGAATGGAGCGGCGACAAGCTCACCGTTCACGCATCCACGCAGGGCATCGCGAACTGCCGCACGGACCTCGCCCGCGATCTCAAAATCCCCGCAGAGAACGTTCGCGTGATCTGCGAGTACATGGGCGGCGGGTTCGGAAACAAAAATCAGAATCAGGATTTCGACCTGATGGCCGCCGTGCTCTCGAAACAAGCCGGCGCGCCGGTGAAGCTCGAGTTCACGCGCAAGGAAGATTTCGTCGCGGTGCACGGCCGCTGGTCGAGCCGCCAATCGTACAAAGTCGGGGTGAAAAATGACGGGACGCTGACCGCGATCCAGCTTACGGCTTTAACGGGCGCCGGCGCCTATCGCAAGAGCTCCTGCGATCTGGCGGGCACCGAGATTTATCAGGTGCCGAACCTGGAGACCTCGGTTTCTCCTGTGTATACCAACACGGCAGTGGCGGCGAACTATCGCGCGCCGGCGTATCCGCAGGGCGTGTTCGGGATCGAGTCGCTGATGGACGATGTGGCCTACGCGCTCAAAATGGATCCCGTGGAATTCCGCCTCAAGAACATGACGCGGAAATTCCGCGACCAGACGCCCTACACGAGTTGCGGGCTGGAAGACTGCATCCGCAAAGGCGCCGAGGCGTTCGGCTGGAAGCAGCGCTGGAATCCGAATCCGGGTTCCGCTCCCGGGCCGGTGAAGCGCGGCGTGGGAATGGCGATGGGGATGTTCGGATCGGGCCTGGGGCGCAGTAGCGCCGTCGTTCGCCTGGACGGACAGGGCCAATATCATCTCCACGTCGGAGTGACCGATGTCGGAACCGCGGCCAAGACCACCATGGGCCTGATCGCGGCCGAGGAATTGGGCGTGCCGCTGGAGAAAGTGAACGTCGTTTGGGGCGATACCGATACCTGCCCGTATTCGGTAGGCGAATCGGGCAGCCGCACCACAGTGCAGACCGGCATGGCTGTGATCGAAGCGGTGCGCGATTTGAAGAAGCAGATCGCCGAAAAGGGCGCTCCCAAGGGCAACGAAGTTCTGACGGCGATGGCCACCACGAATCCGGCGCAGTTGCAGGGGCAGAGCCGGAACTCGTTCGCTGCGCATTTCGCCGAGGTCGAGGTTAACGTCGAGACGGGGCACGTGATCGTGACCAGGTTCGTTTCGGCGCACGACAGCGGACGCGTGGTAAATCCGCTGACGGCGCAGAGCCAGGTGCAGGGCGGTTCGATCCAGGGCATCGGCATGGCGCTGCACGAGGAATTGCGCTACGACAAGCGCTCGGGGCTGCCGCTCAACGCCGGCTACTATGGCGCCCGCATTATGACGCATCTCGACGCTCCGCCCGTGCAAGTCGTGTGGGTGGAGACAGACGAGCCGTACGGTCCGTTCGGCGCAAAAACGCTGGGCGAGCCGACCATCATCCCGACCGTGGCCGCTGTAGCCAACGCGATTCACAACGCGATAGGCCGGCGAGTGAAGAGCCTGCCGATAACCCGAGATAAGATCCTGGAGGCACTCGCATGAAGGCGTTTTCCAACGTCAATCCGAAAGATCTGAAAGGTGCGGCGAGCGTTCTTCGGCAGAAGGGCCAATCCGCAACCATCGTGGGCGGCGGCAGCGATCTGCTCGGCATGATCAAGGAACGTCTGGTGACGCCGGACGTGCTGGTCAGTTTGAAGTCGATTCGCGGGCTCGACAAGGTGACCGAGCGCGGAGGTGAGACGGTCATCGGCGGGTTGATTACGCTCGATGCGCTAAGCCACGATCCGCTAATCCGCAAAAACTACGCCGTGCTGGCCGAGGCCGCGGGGCAGGTGGGCACGCCGCAGATCCGCAACGCGGGAACGCTGGCCGGAAACGTCTGCCAACGGCCCTGGTGCTGGTATTACCGCAACGGGTTCCCGTGCTATAAAAATGGCGGGAAAACCTGCTTCAGCATCACCGGCGAAAATGAATTCCACGCGATCTTTGGCGGCGGACCGAGCTTCATCGTGCATCCGTCCGATACCGCGCCCGCACTGGTGGCGCTGGATGCAAAGTTCCGCATCATTAATGCATCCGGCGGGCCGTCGGGCGAGCGCACGGTCGCCGCGGCGGATTTTTTCAAGCTGCCGTCGGACAATCCGGCGCGTGAAAACGTGCTGGCGAATGACGAAGTGCTGGCGGAAATCCGGCTGCCCGCCGCGAAGAGCGGCACTCGTGGAACGTACCACAAGGTGCTCGATCGCGAGGCGTGGACGCACGCCGTGGTGAGCGTCGCCGCAGTCATGGAAATGGACGGGCAGGTCTGCAAAACCGCGCGAGTCGTCCTGGGCGGCGTCGCCCCGATTCCGTGGCGCGTTCCGAAGGTCGAAGCGATGCTTGCAGGCCAGCGCATCACGCCGGAGCTGGCGGCTCAAGCCGGAGCCGCTGCCGTCGAGGGCGCTCGCCCGCTGGCTAAGAATCAGTACAAGATTCCGCTCACGCAGGCAGTGGTGAAGCAGACTCTCGTGGCACTCGGCGCCTGAGCGCTGCGTTCCAGCCGTTTACTATGTACAAATGCATGTGATGATCGCCGGGGGCGGCGTGATCGGGTCCGCCATCGCCTGGCGACTTGCCCAGCGTGGCGTGAGCGTTACTCTGACCGACGCAGGGAATCTGGGCGGTGAGGCGAGCCCCGCCAGCGCAGGGATGCTGGCCCCCGGGAGCGAGTTCGAGAATTCCTCGGTTTGGTCCGAGCTCGGCGCTGACAGCATGAAATCGTACCCCGCGTTCGTCCAGGAATTG
>JBAIXM010000106.1:0-22907 GCA_037916615.1 Bryobacterales bacterium | reverse complement strand
GTGCGGGCGGCCGGTGTTTGTCGAAGGCGGGAGTCATCAGATTCCTCCCACGAAGCGCTGCGGATTCAAAGTGCCCTTCGGGTCGAACTGCTGCTTGACCGCCCGCATCAGCGGCAGCGCGTCGCTGCCGCACCCCCAGGCATCCAGGCCGCTGCGGCCCAGGATCGCCAGCGACCCGCCCTCCTGTTCGATGGCCCTGCGGAGCCCGGCGAGATCTCCCTTCAAGCGCGCGTAACCGATTCCGGTCGCCTGGATGACCGCAGCGCCTCCGCCGAACTTCGCCAGCGAGTCGAATGCCGCGGCAATCCGGGAAGGCAGGACCGAAAACTTCACCAGAGCCCCGCTGCCTTCCCCGAACACGGTCTGGCGCGCGCTCCACACATCATGCGAGCTTTCAGAAAACGCAGCGATCTTCATCAGAGCCGACTGCTGCGCCGCAATCCCGTCCGTGGTTCCTTCCAGCAGAACATCGACCAGCGTGCATTGCCTGATCTGAATCGCGGAGAGTGCGAGTTGCGCGCCGAGAATCGAAAGGACCACGCGCTGCATCGCCCCCGGGCTCCCCAAATCGGCCGTGAGCGTCCGGGTGTGGCGAGGCAGCGGATGCAGCCGGAACACCGCGCGCGTGATCACGCCGAGCGTGCCGAACGAGCCGGTTGCCAGCTTGGGCAGATCGTACCCTGCGACATTTTTCACGACCTTCCCGCCGCTGGATGCCACCGTTCCATCCGCCAGCGCCAGCGTGACCCCGATGACCAGGTCGCGCAGGCTGCCGAATCCGAGCCGGAGCGCGCCGCTATCATTGGTCGCGAGAATTCCTCCGATGGTCGCGTGCTCAGGCCACAAGGGATCGATTGCCAGCCGTTGTCCATGCTCAGCCAGAGCGCGCTGCAATTCCGCTACGGTGCATCCGGCCTGCACGGTGACCGTCAGGTCCGCCCACGCATGCTCGAGGATCTGGTTTTGCCGGCGCATCGAAACGACAATATCCGCCTGACGCGGAGGATTTCCCCATTCAAGCTTTGTCCCGCTGCCCGCCGGGATCACAGCCAGTCCGGCCTGATTCGCGCACCGCAAGACCGATGCCGTCTGGCGCTCGTCCGCGGGCGCGGCGATTAGCAGCGGCACAACCCCTGCGACCGCGTCCGATTCTGTGGCGAGGCGCACGTGATCGGATCCGACGACTGCGCGAAGCACTTCTCCGATACCGTCGGCTTCCGTGCGTGATGCGGGCCGGAATCGCTCAGCCATGTCTCAGAAACCGGTCCTCAAAATCGCTCCGCGACTCCGGCGATTTCGAGCGGATGCGGCACATACTCGCCGGGTGTTTCGCCGCACAGACGCGGCCGCGGAAACACCTTGGTGGGATTGGAAAGTTGCAATGGATCGAACGCGCAGCGGACGCGCTGCATGGTGTCCAGGTCCGGCTCCGCGAACATTTTCGACATCATGTGCTTTTTCTCTTCGCCCACGCCGTGCTCCCCCGTAATCGATCCGCCTTTCTCGATGCACAGCTCGAGAATTCGCTCCGAAAGCCGCTCGGCGGCTTTCTCCTGGCCGGGAATCCGGCGATCGTAGAGGACCAGCGGATGCAGGTTGCCATCGCCCGCGTGAAACACGTTGGCCACGCGAAGCCCTGTCTCCGCGCTCAATTGCTCGATCTCGCTCAGGATCCGGGGCAGGGAAGTGCGCGGGATCACGCCGTCCTGCACGATGTAGTTCGGCGAGATCCGTCCCATCGCCGCGAACGCGGCCTTGCGCCCCTTCCACACCAAAGCCCGCTCCGTGTCGGATTGCGCCACGCGGACCTCCCACGCGCCATTCTGCCGGCAGATCTCGTCGACCTGTTTCATCAGGGCATCGACTTCGGCGACGGGTCCGTCTAGCTCCACCAGCAGCAACCCGCCGCAGTTCGGATAATTCGCGTGCACGGCGGCTTCGGCGGCCTGGATCGCGAGATTGTCCATCATTTCGATCGCAGCGGGAAGCATGCCTGCGGCGATAATTCCGCTGACTGCCGCGCCGGCCTCATTCGTGCTGTGGAACGCTGCCAGCAGCGTCCGGACGCACTCCGGCTTCTTGACGATCCTCAAAATAATCTTCGTCGCGATGCCCAGTGTTCCTTCGGAGCCGACGAACACGCCCGCCAGGTCGTAGCCCGGCGCGTCCAGGGTCTTTCCTCCTAAATGCACCAGGGATCCATCCGGCAGCACGACCTCCAGGCCGAGAACGTGCGTGGTCGTAAAGCCATATTTCAAGCAGTGCGCGCCGCCCGAGTTCTCCGCGACGTTGCCGCCGATACTGCACACTGACTGCGACGACGGGTCGGGAGCATAAAAGAAATTGTCGGACGCCACGCGGCCGGTTACGTCCAGGTTGATCACCCCCGGCTCCACTACGACACGAGCGTTTTCCAGATCCACTTCCAGAATGCGCCGCATGCGAGCCAGACTGATCACGATCCCGCCCGCTACCGGCAGAGCGCCGCCGCTCAAGCCCGTGCCCGACCCGCGCGCCACAAACGGGATGCGCTCGCGATGGCACACGCGGACGACGGCCTGCACCTGTTCGGTCGAATCCGGCAGCGCCACCGCGCTCGGAATCACGCGGAAATTGGTCAGCCCGTCACATTCGTACGTGCGCAGTTCTTCGCTTGAAGAAACCAGGCCGTCCGGGCCGAGGATTCCGCGCAGTTCTGCGAGTGTTTTGGGGTTCACTTGCGAATACCGGTATGCTTCCAGGGTACATCGGCCTCTAAATCGCCCGATGGGTCGGGACGTAGATGTGCGGATTCGGTATAGGCTGGCGAGTTCGGCACAAGGCGTCGTATGATGTGAAGCGCGCCAGCATCGAAGCGCATACTTGATAAAAACCAAGAAACCCGGGCAGCAGATGAAATCGAACAACATCATTTCCATAACGTCGGCAGCTCTGATGGCGCTGTTTGCCGGAGCGACCCTGCTGCTTGCACAGTGGCCGCAGCACCGGACCGAGGGGCCCAGGACTGCGAGCGGTGAGCTCGACTTGAAGGCGCCTGCACCGAGGGCGCCGGACGGGCATCCCGATCTTTCGGGTCTGTGGCGGCTGGCTCGCCCCAACGCCGGAAACTTAAAAGGCAAGGACAAGGGAAAGGGCGCGCCTCTGCGTGCGCCCGGCGAGCCGCCGGCAGCGCAGTTCGGAAACCTGGGTGCAGGCTTTGAGAACGGACTCCCTTACACCGAGTGGGGGAGAAAGACGCGGGACGACCGCAAAGCGAATAACAGCAAGGACAACCCCGACGCCAACTGCAAGCCCCTCGGCCTCATGCAGCTCCACACACATCCTTTCGAGAAGAAGATTGTGCAAGGCAAGGATGCGATCGTGATCATGTACAACGCCAACAATGACGTTCGCCAGATCCTTACGAATGGCCAGACTCTGCCGAAGGTAGGTCCGCAACTCGCGCCCTGGTGGTACGGCTACTCGGTTGGTAAATGGGAAGGCGACACTTTAGTGGCCACCACTGTGGGATTCCGTGACGATGTCTGGCTCGATGTGAACGGCAGTCCGCTGACGAGCAGCGGAAAAATGGTGGAACGTTTCACTCGCCTCAACTTCGGCACGCTCCAAATCGACGTCACCATCGAGGACCCGAAAGCGTACACCGAACCATTTACGGTCCGCGTGATGCAGCAGTTGATGCCCGATACGGAACTGTTCGAGTCGGTCTGCGAGGATCGTGATGCGCCGCACTATCTGGGCGACCGGGACGCCAAGCAGAAAGCGGCCGGCCAGAAATAGCCTAAATCACCTGAAGCACGATTTTCCCCCGCACGTGCTCGGTCTCGCCCATCCGATGCGCTTTCTCCGCATCCTGCAAGGGGAAGATGGCCGCGATCTCAGGCTTGATCTGTCCGGCATCCGCCAGCCGCGCGATTTCGTCAAGATGCTCCGGTTTTGACTGCGCCCAGATGATGGTCGCGCGAACGCCGTGCGCCTTAGCCTCATCTTCCGAAGGCGGCGGACCGACCAGGGCGACCAGAATTCCGCCCTTCTTCAGCACCTTCCAGGACCGGTTCCGGATCTCGCCGCCCATCGATTCGATAACGGCGTCGAAGTCGTGCGCCACATCCTCGAAACGAGTGGTTTCGTAATTGATGGGCAGATCGCAGCCAAGCTGTTTGAGGAAATTCTGATTCCGCCCGCTGGCTGTGCCGGCGACGTACAAACCTTTGAGCTTGGCGAACTGAACCGCCAGGTGTCCGACGCCTCCCGCAGCAGCGTGGATCAACACTTTCTGCCCGGGCTTCAGATCGGCAGCTTCAAACAGCGCCTGCCAGGCCGTCAAGCCCACCAGGGGCAGCGCGGCGGAATGGACGTGGTCCAGGTTCTTAGGTTTTCGGGCGATTTCGCCGGCCCGTACCGCGATGTACTCGGCGTAGGCGCCCTGACGCCAGATATCCGGCCGGCCATAAACTTCGTCGCCGGGCTTCCATTGTGTAACTTCTTTTCCGATAGCCTCGACCACGCCGGAGACGTCCCAGCCGAGAATGAACGGCATCGGATATTCGCTGAGCATCTTTAAATACCCGGCCCGGCCCTTCCAGTCGATCGGATTCACGGAGGTTGCGTGAACCTTGACCAGAACGTCTCCGGAATCCGGCACGGGCTTGGGCGCATCCTCGTAAACCAAGACCTCGGGTCCGCCGTAGCGGTGAATTCGGACTGCCTTCATGGTGTCCATGGCGTTTGCTTCATTATGGCGAATGGCGTAGGCTAGCAGCATGCACGCGGCGTCCAAGAAGAAAATGAGCCCGAAAGTAAGCCGCCGGAAGCTGCTGTCGGCAGCCGGTGCCGGAGCCGCCCTCGCCGCCGCTCCGCCTACTATATTCGCGCAAAACAAGCTGCGCCTTACACTTTCCTGCTGGGATTACGACCGCACTCGCGCGCTCATGGATGGCCGCGTCGGCGTCGATGGGATCGATCTGACGTATCTTCCGCTGCCCATCGAAGAAACATTCTTCCGGATGCTTCGCAATCACGAATTCGATGCCTCGGAAATGTCGCTATCCTCCTACGTGCTGTCTCTGTTTCAGGATCCGCAGCCGTTTATCGCGATCCCGGTGTTCCCTTCGCGATTCTTCCGGCACTCGTGCATCTTCGTGAACGCCAATAGCGGGATCCGCCGGCCGCAGGATCTGCGCGGCAAGCGCGTCGGAACGCCCGAGTATCAGATGACTGCGGCAGTCTGGATCCGGGGTATTTTGAGCGATGAATACCAGATTCCCATCGCGAGCACGCCTTACTTAACCGGGGGCGAGGAAGATCCGGGGCGGACCGAAAAGATCGCGCTCTCGCTGCCGCCGGGAATCCGCGTCGAGCCGATTCCCGAAAACAAGACCTTGTCCCAAATGATCGAGAGCGGCGAACTTGACGCGATGTATACGGCTCGCGCGCCTTCGACGTTCTACAGCGGCAATGGCAAAGTGCGGAGGTTGTTTGAAAATTACGGAGAGATCGAGCGCGAGTACTATCGCAAGACCAAGATCTTCCCCATTATGCATACGGTCGTGATACGCCGCGAGCTGTACCGGCAGCATCCCTGGATCGCACAGTCGCTGCACAAGGCCTTCGTTTTATCGCAGCGAGAGTCCTATGCAAACCTGCACGAGACCGCGGGGCTCAAGACCATGCTCCCCTGGGTTTTGGATCACGTGGCCGAGACCGAATCGGTGATGGGCAAGGATTATTGGCCCTATGGTTTCCAGCCGAATGAGCATACGCTCAGCACGTTCCTGCGCTATTCCTATGAACAAGGTCTAGCCAAGCGGCTTCTGACGCCCAAGGAACTGTTCGCCCCCGAGACGCTCGAGTCTTTCAAGATCTAAGAGGTTCCGGATTTGGCGAGGCTGTTGGCCGTGCTGACGATATGATTGCTGGCGCTCCAAATACCCATGATGGACCCGGTGTTCGTGAGGAACAGAGCAACGGATGCGATCACCACGAACGCTAGCAATAGCGAATACTCCGTGAGGTCCTGACCCCGCTGATCTCTAAGGAAATCCATACGCCACCATACCGATCCCACCCAGATCTGCACCCGCCGCCAAATTTCAGGGAAGTCCCTTATACGATCGTAACGCGGCTGGTAAGAAGAATGCTAAGAAAATATCCGCCAGAACGCAATGTTCCGGTTGGACTATACTAGGTGTCCCTGGGGTTTATATAGCGTGTAGGAAAGGAGTTGGCGGGGGCGATGAGACAGACCAGTACCTTCGATGGGTGGTCGGGGTCCCAGTCTCGGGATTCTGAGAGACCAAGGATCCAGACCGATTCCGCCGCTGCGCGGAAGGTCGTGGATTTGCTGGCGTTGGCCGGCGTTGCCGTGAATGGCCCTCAGCCTTGGGATATCCAGGTGCGCGAGGAGCGGTTTTTCGATCGGGTCCTGGCCGAGGGCAGTATCGGTCTGGGCGAGTCCTACATGGACGGCTGGTGGGACGCGCCTGCTCTGGATGAGTTTTTCGCCAGAGTCCGGCGCGCCGACCTCGCCAGCAAGGTTCACGACATTTGGACAGCTCTGCTGGTTTTGAGGGCGCGGTTTCTCAACATGCAGAGCATGGGGCGGGCCCGGCAAGTCGCTCAGGATCACTACGATCTTGGGAACCAGCTTTACCAGGCGATGCTGGATCCCCGGATGCAATATACGTGCGCTTATTGGAAAGACGCCGGCACGCTCGACCAGGCGCAGGAGAACAAGCTCCATCTGATTTGCCGGAAGCTGCACCTTGAGCCCGGAATGAGAGTGCTCGAGCTGGGAGGCGGTTTCGGCGGCTTCGCGCACTTCGCGGCCAGCGAGTACGGCTGCGAAGTGGTCAGCTATAACATCTCCCGCGAGCAGGTGGCCTACGGCCGCGAACTCTGCAAGGGATTGCCGGTGCGCTTCGAGCTCAAGGACTATCGCGAGGCAGCCAAGGAACCCGTCCAGTTCGACCGCGTCGCTTCCATCGGCCTGTGCGAACACATCGGTTACAAGAACCATCGCGGCTTTATGCGGCTTGCCTTTGATCGGCTCAAAGACAAGGGCTTGTTCTTGCTCCATACCATCGGGGCTAATGAGTCCTACTCCTACACCGATCCCTGGATCGATAAGTACATCTTTCCCAACGGGCTGATTCCCTCCATGGCGCAGTTGACCATGGCCTGGGAAGGATTGTGGGTGGCGGAAGACTGGCACAATTTCGGCCCAGATTACGATCGAACGCTGCTGAGCTGGTGGGATAACTTCGATCGCGCCTGGCCGCAACTGCGCCCCGAGTACGGCGACCGGTTCTATCGCATGTGGAAGTACTATCTCATGTGCTCGGCCGGCTCGTTCCGCGCCCGGAAGCTTCAGCTCTGGCAGGTGGTTCTCTCGAAAGGGGACATCGCGTCCTACACGCCCGTTCGATAGGTCCTGTATGGATCTGGCCTTCGATTCTTTCAGCGACTACCAGCGGAAGTGCGCGGCTCTCGCGGCTGCCGTAAACCGGGCAAAATCGCGCGGCGAACGGATCGGACTCAGGAAGTCTACCTCCAACCTGTTTCGCCGCCGATCCGCCTCCGGGAAGCGATTCATCGATGTTCGCTCTTTCGACCGCGTGTTGCGCATCGATGCGCCACGCATGATCGCCGATGTGGAAGGCATGATCCCTTACGAGGCGCTGGTGGAGGAAACCCTGAAACACGGGCTTCTGCCTGCCGTAGTGCCGCAGCTCAAAACGATCACCGTGGGCGGTGCGGTGAGCGGACTGGGCATCGAATCGTCTTCATTCAAATTTGGACTGGTGCATGAGACCGTCGAAGAGATGGATATTCTGCTCGGCGACGGGCGCGTGGCGACTTGCTCCTGCAAGGAGAACCCGGATTTATTTTTCGGATTTCCGAACTCGTATGGCACGCTGGGATACGCTCTTCGTCTGCGAATCCGGCTGATTCCGGCTAAGCCGTACGTTCATCTGAAGCACACGCGATTCGGGAACGCGCGGGACTATTTTGCCCGGATCGCCGAGCTCTGCTCGCAGGGCGGCGCGGATTATCTGGATGGAACGATTTTTTCAACGCAGGAGATGTATCTGACCGAGGGCGAATTCGTTCCAGATGCTCCCGCGACCAGCGATTACACCTACAGGAACATCTACTACCGGTCGATCCAGCGCAAGTCCGAGGATTGGCTCACAACCCGGGATTATATCTGGCGCTGGGATACCGACTGGTTCTGGTGCTCGAAGCATTTCTACGTGCAAAACCCCGCGATCCGCCGCTGGGCAAAATGGGGGCTGAACTCGCGCACCTACCAGCGAATGATGCGGCTCTCGCAACGGCTCCTGCCCGATACCGGGGGAACCGAGTCGGTGATTCAGGACGTGGATATTCCCATCCAGAACGCGGTCGAATTTTTCGAATTCTTGTTCTCGGAAATCGGGATTTCGCCGGTTTGGATGTGTCCGTTCAAAACCGATCCGAGCCGTAAGTGGGATTTGAGCCCGCTCCAGGCTTCGCAGCTTTACGTGAATTTCGGGTTCTGGGACGTGATTCCGTCCTCGCACGAGAATGGATATTTCAATCGAAAAATTGAGCGGAAGGCGATGAATCTGGACGGGGCCAAGGGCCTGTACTCGAGCGCCTGGTATCCGGAAGCGGAATTCTGGAGCATTTACGACCGCCCCCGCTACACCGAACTGAAACAGAAATATGATCCCGGGGGCCTATTTCCCGATTTGTATTCGAAATGCGTGCGTCGTCAATAGGCGACGCGAGTCCACATGGGTGTTTTCACCCAGCTAACGGGTTAGGCCGCGCCGATATGTTGCGATAGCGCATCGATCGGAACAATCCGGCCTTTCCTGGAGACGCTGGCGAGGGACGGACTCCTGGAAGCCCAGATAAATCCCAAAGACTGACGGACCTCGGACTGGGCTAGGGGTGCGAGCAGCACCCCAAACGCTCCCGAATCGATCATTTCAGCCCTGAATTGGGCCTGTTCGCCGCGATGGCACACGATCACACGCGCTCGAGGCGCTACGGCCCGGATCGCGCGCATTGCATCGCGCCAGGGCATATTCACGGTACCGGCATGGATGAGCACTGCAGCGACCGTGAAGGCTTGCGCGACCTGATTTAACCCGTCCAGGTCCGGCACCTGGGCGACAGACCAGCAGAAGTCGCGTTCGATCGAGCTCAAGTCCAGCCGTTCATCTGAAAAATCTCCGAGCAGTACGACGCATCGTCTCTGGGCCATGGCCTCAGAGCAAGCATTTCGGCTGCCAAAGCGGAAAATCAAGAAACCGCTGCATTCCTAGCATTAGGGCTGGGCGGCCCCCGCGATTCGGATCGTCTCGCCGGAGGTGATCGAATCCGGCGGACTATCGACCAGGAGGTCCTGGGCGGTGATTCCGGACGTCACTTCGACTTCGGTGCCGAAATCCTTGCCCAAGGTGACAGGAACAAGTTCGGCGGCGCGTGTGTCCGAGTCGCCCTTCCGAACCACGGCCACGCGAAGACCTTCGCTGCGGAACAAAACCGCGCTGACGGGGACGATCAGGGCGCGTTCTCCCGGCAGCGCGAGGTGAACTTCCGCGTAGGACCCCGGTTTCAGCTCGCCTGAGGAGTTGTCCACTTCGATCTCGGTCAATAAGGTTCGTGTCGCGGCGTCGATCGCCTCGGCGGTTCGGACGATGCGGCCCTTGAAGCGGCGGCCCGGAAACTCGGAGAGTACCAGTTCAGCGGCGACTCCGGGGATGGCGGAGCGCGAAGATGCCTCGGGAACGTTTACGAAGACGCGCAGCTTCTGCGCCGAGCTGATGCGAAACAGCTCCTGGGCAGGCCCGCCGTTTCCGGCGTTGACCAATGCGCCGATATCGGTGTTTCGCGCCGTGATCACGCCGTCGAACGGCGCTTTTACGATTCGGTAATCCTGCAACTGTTCGAGCAGCGCGATATTGGCTTCCTGCGCCGCCACGTTGCTGCGCGCCGCAGCGATGGCTTTGTCCAGCGCCTGGCCGTTCGCCACCTGAGCCTCGTATTGCGACTGGCGCTGGTCATTATCCTGGCTGGAGACGACGCCTTGCTTGGCCAGTTCCTTCCACCGCTCGGCCGTGATGCGAGCGTACTCTTCGTTTGCTTTGCTCTGCTGCCGGTTCGCCAGCGCCTGTTCGAGCGCCGCTTGCGCCTGCTGCAGATTGGCCTTGGCCTGGCGCACCTGCTGATCCAGCTCGGGCGCATCGATTTCAGCCAGCACCTGCCCGGCTTTGACCGGAGTGCCGATATCGGCGTACCACTTCTTCACATATCCGTTAGTGCGGGCGTAAATCGGCGCATAGATCTGGGACTGGAGATTCCCGGGGAGCACAATTTCCTGCTTGGCATCGCCCAGCTTCGGATGCACTACGGTCACCGAAGGAACGGCCAAATCGAGCGTTTCCTGCTTCACCACCGAAGCGGCTTTGATCCGGGAATCGATTCCGCGGTTCACCAGGATCGCCAGCACCGCTAGCAAGGCGAGAATCAGAATCCAGTTCGCGGCGCGGCGTTCCGCGGACGACCTGGTTGTTTGGGGTTTTTCCGTCTCGGTCATCTCTTATCTCAATGTGTCTGATGGGCCTCGGCGCGGTTCCGATGCAAGAAGCTGAACACCGCGGGTACGAAGAACAGGGTGGCTACGGTGGCGAAAATCAGGCCTCCGATCACGGTTCGTCCCAGGGGGGCATTCTGTTCGCCGCCTTCTCCCAAGCCCAGCGCCATCGGAACCATACCAATAATCATCGCAAGGGCGGTCATCAGCACTGGGCGGAAACGCGTTGTTCCGGCCTCGAGCGCGGCACGCACGGTGTCGCCATGCTCGGCCAGGCGCTCCTTGGCGAAGCTCACGACCAGAATACTGTTTGCGGTCGCGACGCCCACGCTCATAATCGCGCCCATGAGCGCCGGAACGCTGATGGTCGTGTGGGTAGCAAATAGGAACAGGACGATTCCGGCAAGTGCCGCCGGCAGGGCCGTGATGATGATGAACGGGTCCAGCCAGGATTGAAAATTCACCACGATGAGCAGATAGACCAGCACGACCGCCAGCGCCAATCCGCCGAGCAAGCCCTGGAACGAGGACTGCATGGTTTCGATCTGGCCCCGAATCACCAGTTGGGATCCGCGCGGGAGATCCTTGCGGTTCGCATCGATCACCCGATTAATATCCGCCGCGACGCCTCCCAGGTCGCGATCCTGCACGGCGCCGTAGACATCGATGGCACGCTGGATGTTGTAGTGCGAAAGCACCGCCATGCCGCTGCTGCGATGCGTGCTCGCCACGTCGCCCAGGATCTCCGGGCGGCTCGCAGACGGCGACGTAAGCGGGATGTTGTTGAGGTCGCCGAGAGACGCCAGTTGGTGCTGGGGCGTCTGCGCGATCACGTTGTAGCTGACTCCGTTGCGCGGATCGAGGTAAAACGAAGGCGCGGTCTGGAAACTGCCGCTCAAGGAAACGAGCAGGTTGCTGGCGACATTGTATTGCGTGAATCCGCTCTGAAGCGCCTTTGTACGATCCACATCCACTTCGATCCTGGGTTGATCGAAAAGCTGGTGAATCCGGAGATCGACGACTCCCGGCACGTTTGCGATCTGCCGCATCAGCTTGGAAGCGAATGCATGGTTGGCGTCCAGATTCGGCCCGGATACCTGAATATCGAGCGGAGCGGGCAAGCCGAAATTGAGGATCTGGCTGATGATGTCCCCGGGAAGGAAATAGAATGTGACGCCGGAAAACTCGCGCGGCAGAGTGCGGCGCAATTCGTGCACAAATTCATCCGTCGGCCGGTGGCCCGGCTTGAGCGTAACCATGACATCGGCGTCCATCGTTCCGATCGGCGCCGAGTTGCTGTAGGCCGTGTTGAGCGAGCTGTAAGGCACGCCGATGTTGTCGGTGATCACGGACAGTTCGGAAGGCGGAATCACCTTGCGGATGGAGTTTTCGACCAGGTCCGCGAGCCGCGCCGTTTCCTCAATGCGCGTCCCGGTCTTGGTGCGGAAATGCAGGTTGAATTGCCCGGCATCGCTGGTGGGAAAGAAATCCTGCCCGAGCCACGGAACCAGCAGGAACGCCGCGCAACAGGCCGCAGTGAACGCGGGCAGGAACAACTTTCGATGCCGGACACACGCCTCCAGCATGCCTCGGTAGGATTCGCGGAGGGATTCGAATCCACGCTCAAACGCCCACTGCAATCTGGCCGGCAGATTCCAGGAAGCGGGCCGATGCGCGTGATGCGTTCCGGGCTTGATCAGGTACATCGCCAGGGTGGGAACCAGGGTTCGCGAAAGGACGTAGGAAGCCAGCATCGCGAACACCACGGCTTCGGCCAGCGGCACGAACAGAAACCGCGCCACGCCGGTGAGGAAAAACATCGGAATAAACACGATGCAGATGCACAGCGTGGAGACGAATGCCGGAAGAGCGATCTGGGCAGCGCCGTCCATGATGCCGGTCCGCAGGGGTTTGCCTTGATCCAGATTGCGGTCGATGTTCTCGATGGTCACGGTGGCGTCATCGACCAGGATTCCGACCGCCAGCGCGAGCCCGCCGAGAGTCATGATGTTGATGCTTTCGCCCAGCGCGCTCAGAATGCAGATCGAGGTCAGAATCGAGAGCGGGATGGATACCGCGATGATCAGCGTGCTGCGCCAGCTTCCCAGGAACAGCAGAATCATCAGCGCCGTCAGGCAGGCCGCGATAATCGCCTCGCGGATGACTCCGTTCACGGCCGCGCGCACGAACAGCGATTGATCGCCGATCGGTTCGATTTTAATCGCCGGCGGCAGCGTGGCCGCGATTTTTGGAATCATTTCGCGCACGTGCTGGACGATATCCAGCGTGGACGTGGTTCCTGTCTTGATCACCGGCAGCAGAGCGCCGCGCAGGCCGTCCCGCCGCACGATGTTGGTCTGCGGGGCGAAGCCGTCGCGCACGTGCGCCACATCCCGGACGTAGAGGACCGTGCTGCCGCTCGTCTTCACCGGAAGATCGTTCAGCTCCTGAACCGTTTTCGTGCCGGCGTTCAGGCCGACGTCGTACTCAAACTGGCCGATTTTCGAGGTGCCGGTAGGCAAAATCAAGTTTTGATTCCCGATGGCGGTAACTACATCGGCAGCGGAGAGCCCCTTGGCCTGCAGCAGGGCCGGATCGAGATCCACCATCATCTGCCGCTGTTTTCCGCCGAAGGGGTAGGGAACGCCCGCTCCCGGCACGGTTACCAGTTGCGTGCGGATGGAAGTGACGGCGTAATCGAAAAGCTGCTGTTCGGACATCCCCTCGCCCGAAAGAGCCAGTTGCAGGATCGGGACGCTGGACGCGCTGTAGACCATCATGAAGCCCGGAGTTGTTCCAGGCGGCATCTGGCGGACGGTGCTCTGCGCCGTGGCGGTCAATTCGGCCATGGCCATGTCCACGCGGGCTCCAGGGTGGAAGAAGACTTTGATGATGCTCCGGCCGTTAATGGTCTGCGATTCGATGTGTTCGATGTCGTTAACCGTTGTGGTCAGCGAACGCTCGTATTGGGTGCCGATGCGCTCTTCCATCTCTTCGGCGCTCAATCCGGTGTAATTCCACAACGCGGCGATCACCGGAATATTGACATTTGGGAAAATATCGGTGGGCGTTCGGAGAATAACCAGCGGACTAATGATCAGGATCAGCAGGGCCAGAACGATGAACGTGTACGGCCGATCCAGGGCTACTTTAACGATCCACACTCTTTTCCAGGATAGCGTCCGGCCCTGAAATCACGCATATGCTGGATGGCAGAACCGCAAACCGACCCTAAATTGCAAACCCTGAGGAGTTCCGGTCTGACAGCCGGAGCCGGGCGCAAATAGCAGCGGATCCAGAAGGGCTGGATGCTAACTGCCCGCTAACGGATATAAGTCTGGTACGGCGCCCAATAGTACGGCTTCCGGTAGGACCCGGCCGAGTGCAGGAGGTCCAGCTTGGCCTGCCGGAGCGCGGCTGCCGGACGGCTTCCGGACGCCAGCGCGTCGTACAGGCCCTGGATGAGCCGCGACGAGGAACTATCTCCCACGTCCCACAAGCCTGCGATCACCGATCGCGCCCCGGACTGGAGAAAAGCCCACGCAAATCCCACCAATCCTTCCCCGCCGTAAGCCCGCGCCCCAGCGCTGCGGCAAGCCGATATGGTCACCAGATCGGCGGAAAGTTTCAGCCCGGCGATGTCTCGCGCGTAGAGCTTGAACCGGCCGCCGCTGTTTGAGAGGATAATCGCCGATTCGAGCGGCGTTTGCGAGTTCGCCTCGGCGTGCGCGGCAAAGTGGATCATCGAAAACCGGCCCGGCATTGCGTCGAGAAATCCCTGGGGCGTGGCTTCGGATCCGGTGCGGATCACCTGAGCGTGTTTCGCAAACCGGCTCTTGATTCCCTCGATTTCGGAACCAGCCGCGGGAAGTTCCGGATATTCCGTGCTGGCGGAGCTGGGCGCGCCGATGAGCAGCAAGGACGGCATCGCGCGCCGGCTCGCGGAAGCCGAACCCAGCAGACTGAGAGATGGAGCCACCGATAACTCCACTTCTTCGATCCAGTAGCGATGCGAATCCGGCGCGGGCAGCGTCTCAAAATTCAACCCGTGCAGCGCCCCATCGGGAACGATAACTACCCGGCGCGCTCCCGCGAGATCAGCTTGAATCGGCCGCAGAAGTTCCTGGCTCAGGCGCTCGGCCTGAGGCATCCGAGTCTCAAGGGGATCGCGCAGTTCATCCTCGATCGCTTTTTTGCAGGCCCGGACAAGGTTCTCGATTTCATCCTGGCCCGGCAGCGTCTTCATATGAATGCCCCGGGACGTGACGATCCATACAAAGGAACGCTTCGGAGCCAGCCAGTAGGAGACCAAAGCTTCCTTCTCACGGCTGGCATAGCGTTGGAAATCGGCGGGACGGATATCGCTGCTGCCGTTCTTGAGTCCCAATTTCTCGCCCAGCAGGCGCGCCCGGCTGGACTCGGCAACCTGAAGCGCCTGTTGCTCCCGGCCCTCGGAAACCAACAGGTCCACGTAGGCCTTGAAGAACTGCATGAGCGAGTCCTGATAAGTGAGGCGATAATCGTCCTTGATCAGGCTGGAGCGAACCTTCTCCAGAACCCGGATGCCGCGTTCATATTCGGCGTTCGCTTCCGCGGCTTTCTCCGTCGCCAGCAACGACCCGAGGCGGACGTGAGCGTTCCACTCCAGATACGGAATCATGTCCGGTTCCGCAATCAGCTCGCGGTAAACCCGAATCGCCTCCGCGCGGTTTCCCTTGCCGCTCGCGATCACCGCGGCGTTCATCTTCAAATAAAGCCGATTTTCCGGCTCATGCAGCTTCGCATTCAGCGCGACCGCCTGCTGGTTCCAGGATTCCGCTTCAGACCAGTTCTGCTGATCGGAGAACGCAAGCGAGAGCTGGCCGGCCCAGCGAGCCGCATCCGATATGGCCTCGATGCCCGTGGCGATCCGGACAGCGTCCTGGAAGTCCTGCACGGCCGATTTCGGGTTGCGGGTCTGGAGGCGAACGTTACCCCGGTTTCCGAGCGCGTTTTCGAGATTCCGCTGGTCGCCCGCTTCGCGAAGCTGCGACATTGCGGTGTTCAGGCGCGCCTCCGCGCGATCCAGATCATGCAGAACCGTGTACGCCATGCCCAGATTGTTGTTCGCCAGCCCGGCCAGTCTCCCGGCCTGGACTTTTTCGGCAGCCGCGAGCGCAGACAAGCCGTAGTTGACCGATTCGTCGTAGCGCCCCTGGCTGTAGGTGGAAAACGACAGGTTAAGGAGGGCTCCCCCCTGGTTAAAGGCATCCCCCGCACCGGCGGCGCGCATCGAGGCTTCCTGCAGCACTTCGTCCGCTTGTTCGAACCTGTGTTGGCGGGCGAGCATCGCGCCGCGCAGCAGCCGGCCCTTCAATACCGGATCGGAGGAGGCGTAGGTCCCGGCTGTCCGGTCAACCTCATCCAGCAGGCCGAATGCGTCGGCGCTTCGGTCCAGTTTGGAAGCGGCATCGGCGCGGTCCACCAGCCAGCGAAGATGCAGCAGCGCATCAGGCGGATCCGAGAGACTGTTCAATAAAGTTTCGGCTGATCGCGCGCGCCCCCGAGCAAGTAGGATTTCGATTTGCAGGAGCCGGAGCGGTTCCAGCAAACTGGATGCTGGGCGGCTTTTCAGCGCGGAATCGGCGATGGTTTGCGCACGCTCCAGCTTGCCTTGGCGGAAGGCGTCCCAGGCTTCGGCATAGGCCGTTTCCGGCGAGGGCGCGCGCGAACATGCGGCGGCACACAACACCGCTGCAAAAAGAGCTGCCCGCATCCTTCCAAGATACGTGCTTTAGAGAATCCGCGCCGCGGTAGCCACGGCCGCGCACGGAAACATCTATAAGTGTTTCAGCTCAAATGGATACCGAGCGAGTTCCTGGCCTCCGTTGGCCGGCGCAGTTTCTGCAACAAGATCGTACCTGCCGGCGGGCAGATCCAGTTTGGGAATCGACAGAATGACTGGCTCTCCCGGCTGAACCGGTCCTCCACGAATTTCGAGAAGCGTCCGGCCGCCGTTCTTTACGGAAAATCGCAAAGCTGTCGAAGCTGGTGAAGGAGCGATTTCCGGAAGATCGAGCGTCAATACAACCGGTTCGCCCCGGGCAACGTTCAACGTGACCGGCGTGCCGCGCGTTTGCGGCCGGAGCGTCTGCGGCTGGACGATGCGCGGTGCGCTGGCCTCGTCTACCTGACGGCGAAGGCCCGGGATGGTGGAGAGGCTTTCCACGCCAGCGACCACGGCCAGAAAAACGATCGCCGCGGCGGCGATTTGCGGCCGCAACCAGGCCAGCCATGCCCAGCCAGAGCCGGTTCGGGTGGGATGCGGTTTGCCAGGGACCGCCGGCTGCCTTCGATCGGCAGCGAGGACCTCCTTCATTTCGCTCACAAACCTGGATGCCGAACGAAGGTCGTCGGCGCAAACGGAACATTCGAAATAGTGTTGCTCGAACGCTTCGCGTTCCGCGGGAGCCATTTCGCCGAGAAGGTACGCTTCCACAGCTAAATTTTCCACTGCGCGTTGGTGTTCCATATGCTCTTGACCTATAGTGTCGAGTAATACGAAATCATTACGACTCGTGATTACAATTCTGGCGTCTAGCCGAAACCTCCGCCGCGGCTCAACACCGTCCGCAGCCTGCTCCGCGCTCGGTGCAAAAGGACTCTGAGGTACTCCCTGGTGACGCTAAGTTCTTTACAAACTGCATCTTTGTCTTCATCGTCCAGAAAGATCCGCCGGAGCAACTCCCGGTCCTTTTCAGAGAGTTCGGAAAGCGCCCGCTGAACCAGATTTGAGCGTTCTGCCTGGAGCAGATCCGACTCCGCGCTGGTTTCCTCGCTGGGGATTTCTCCAGCGCCATCGGGAAGGTCGCCTGTGCGCCGATTCCGCCGAAATGTTTCCTGGATGACGTGGTTTGACACGGTATAAACGTAGGCGCCCAGGCGTTCGGGATGCTCAATTGTCCCCTCGCGCAGGTTGCGAAGTACCCGTAACAGCGTTTCCTGCCGGACATCGTCGGCGCCGGTGGACGACCGGAGCCGGGAAGCGGCCTTGATCTGGATCAGCTCGCCAAAATATCGGGCAAAGTGCTCCTCTGTAGCCGGATCGCCTTCCCTAAGCCGCTGAACATAAGCCGCATCGAATGAAAATCGTGATTGCACAAAACGTGTCTTGCTGCCGGATTTTTCATCTTAGTATAGAGGCCGGGCGATCGAAACTCAGGACTCGCCGGCGCGACCGGAGGAATGCCGTGCGACTACCGCTTGGTTTCTATGCTGACGACTTTTTTCGGCTTCCCCGCCTTACGGGCGGGTGTTGCAGCCTGGGTGCGACCCGGATCTTTGCATCGCCGTTGCCGGTCCATTGACTCGAGGACCTGAATGGCTTGGACCACTGCTTCCAGGTCCGAGCGGAGCTTCCCCAGCATTTGATGAATCTCGGCATCGGCGTCCAGCACCCGAAAGCCTATATGGCGGACGGCGCTTCGGGACGATGGGGGTAGTGCTCCGAGATTCTCTTCCACAGAACTCATCGAAGTTCCTTATCGATTAAACGTTAGCCTGGGGGCTTGTGGAGTAGTGCGGTTTCGGAGGCGATCGTTTCAGGTGGGCGGAATTTTTTTGAACGATTGCAGCACTGGCACACGTTTCATTCCGGAAAATCGCCGCAAGCGCGGCCTATCCGAAAGATAGCCTTGTTGGACTTTCGGGCCAGCGGCGAGAATGATCGCGCCCCACTAAATTTTCCGCGCAACGTTGCAGGCGCGGGAAACGAGCGCTCGCGGATTCCGGCGCGCTTCGGGGAACGCACCGCTTGGGCTCGGCCGGATTGACGGCCACGTCCTTTGCAAACCGATAGGAGGGATTCCATGAAAGGAAGAGGCGTTTTATCCAGATTCCGGCGTGGCGCCGCCGTGGCCGGAATCGCCGCGGGCGTCGCCTGGGCCAACGGAGGATTGGTCAATAGCGCGATCCCGTTCGAACTCGACGGCAACGCCACAAAGAACAATTCGGGAGACGATTGGCAGAACGTGAACGCAACCGGAGGCGCCAGTAAGGCTCATACCGGCGTGGCGTACGATCCTTCGAATTTTTCCGGCGGAACCACGGTTACCGATCCTTCGACATTCGTTCAGGGCGCCAAGGATACGGACGACATCGGCGCCTGGCACTCAGGTCCGGGCAGCATCCCGCCGAAGGACGACATCGTGACCGCCTACGCAGCGGCGTATAACGTAGGCGGTCACTTAATCATTTCCTTCGGCGCGGACCGTTTTGCCAACAACGGCTCCGCACAACTGGGATTCTGGTTCTTTCAAGGCTCGGCTACCGCGCCGGCTTCAGGATCGAAAGGAGTCTTCAGCGGATCGCATCAAGCGGGAGATATCCTGGCTCTGGTCAATTTCGAGCAGGGCGGCGGAGTTCCGAATATTCAGATTTACCAGTGGGACGGCGGTAAAGATCCGCTTACGCTTCTGACCGCCAGCGTGGGCAAGTGCGGCGATCCCGCGGCGACGGACGCCTGCGCAATCACCAACGATACCGTCCCCGTAAGCCTCTACTGGCCATCTACTTTCAAGTTTCCAGCGACCGGGCCCTGCGCGGATCCCGGCACGGTCTCCTGCGCGCCGTTGGTCAGCTTCTTTGAAGGCGAGATCGACGTCACCGCCCTGCTGCACGGAATCACGCCGTGTTTCACTACATTCATGTCGGAAACGCGCTCCTCCACTTCGATTTCCGCTTCTCTCGAGGACTACGTGGTGCATCAGATAAACATCTGCGGCCTGTCCGTGGCGAAGACCTGCGACACGGGTTTCACGCCCGTGGTCCACGCCGACGGAACCATCGATTACAGGTGGAACGTAGCGGTCACCAATACCGGATTCGGCGCGCTATCGAACGTTACGGTGCTGGATACTCCTCCGGCCGGTTCGTCGAACCTGACGGTTACACCGGCTTCGGTCAGCTCGCTCGATGGAGGTAGCACGGCGAATTTCGTCGTAACGCTTTCGGTGAAGAGTCTGAACGCGATGAACCAGGCGTCGGCGAAGGGCGCTATCGCTTCCGGCGGAACGCCCGGCGCTTGCGGCGATGCGGGAACGGTCTGCGCGACGACACCCAGCGCGGACACGTGCCATGCGACGGTGGTGAACACGATCTCCATCACCAAAGCCTGCGGGGTGCCGGTCGGATATCCGATTCCGGGAAGCGTGGGGAACGTGACAGGCACGGCCCTTCCAGGCACCCAACTCGTATCGCAAGCCGGCTTCGCGGTAGCGAAGGTCAACTTCTCCGGCCAGATCACGAATTCGGGCGACACGGACCTGACCAACGTGCTGCTCACCGACGATCCCGCCGCGGATAGCATCAGCGTAGCGTGGCCCGGCGCCGCCGGCACGATTCCGAAGGGGGCCAGCGTATCTTATTCGGGCACCTACCGCCCCAGCGGAGTCGCCGCGGGAGATCTCGGCTTGGGCGTCGGCCGGTATGGCTTCAACGACCACATCTACGTGACCGGCGCCACGGCGCAGATCGGCAATAATCCGCCGGATGCGACGTGCTCGGGATCGAATCCGCCGGCGCACTGCCAGGCGGCCGACGCGGCCACCTGCCATATCTGCACCAACAGCCCGGACGGACAGTGCAGCATCGCGCAGTAAAGCAAACGCAACTTGGTAGACAGGCGGCCCGCTTGCAGGTAAACAAGACCGCCTGTCCTACCGAGTCTAGTGCGTCAGCGCATAGACGACGTAGTTCACGCCGATCCGGATTCCCAGTTCCGAATACTTGTCCGGATAGCGCGGATCATCTGCGAATTCCCAGGAATCGCCGACGTCGGAGTTAAAGCTCATCGCGACCATCAGGCGCTGCTTGTCGTCGCGGATGCCCTTCCATTCCGCAACCGTGCCCGCCACGCGCTGATTGTACATCCCGCCCCGGCGGCCGAGCGCCCATTGCCCTAGGATCTGATATCGATCATCCAGATTGAAGACCGAATGGAAGATGGCGTCCTGGTTATCGATCTCGATCGCTTGCCGGTCGGGAAACACGGCCGTCATGCTTTCTTCAAAGCTGGCCCACTCCTGCGGGCCCCAGAAATCGTCCATGTAGATGAATCCGCCCCGCAGCAGGAAATCGCGCAGCTTCGCGGCTTGCGCAGGGGTCAGGAGCCAGTCGCCCATTTCGCCCGCGGCCAGCCAGGGCCAGTTGTAAACGTCGTCTCCGTCGTCTAGATTCACCGGCTGCTCGACGGACCGCACGTCAATACGGGTCAACCGCCGCAGCGCCGCGGCAAAGTGCCGGTCTGCGCGCGGATAATCCTGGGTCCAACTGGTCCCGCCTTCACGCCAGTCGCGGAACCGCCTCCGGAAGCCTCCGCGCGGAGAATTCGGATTTTGCGGATACATCAGGCGTGCGAAGATCCATTCCGCGTTGGCCTGATAGTCCGGAGGCAGAGGAATGTCATCGTACGCCTCCATGCTGGTGTACACGCGCCACGGCATTTGAAACGCGGCCAGCGCGGAAACGAAGACGGCGCCAGCGGCGGCAACCCACGACGCGCGTTTCATGTTTATTTCTTGCTTCCGGGAGCTTTCTGCGAGGAAGGCGCCGGCTGTTCCTTGAGTTGATCGTCCGGAATCGGTTCGATATCGCCAAAGGTGATGCTGGCCTCGGCGCCAAACTTCTGGTACAGGCGGTAGTCGGCTCGATTCACCGTATCGGCCTTGGTCTCCTTGGACGTCAGCTCGAAATGGTAAGGCAGCACGTACTCCCGATCCGCGATTTTGGTCGGACTGTAATCCAACATGAGGTTCACTTCGCGAATCGGAAAATCCGCCGGAATGCCTACCGTTTCCATCTTGATCCGCATCACAGCCTTGCTCTCGACATCCGCGTAAACCAGTCCCTGATAGGCGGACGTGTATTCGCGCTTGGTTTCGCCATGATACATGCTGTAGCCCTTCGATTGCGGCACCGAATATGAAAACACGTACATCGGCTTTCCGCGAAGCGTGGCCCAGTGATCCCATTGGAACTGCGCGTTCGAATCCGGATCGAAGATGTTGAACAGCATGCTGCCGAACTCGCCTGAGGTCACCACGCCGCCCAATTGGTCGTGCTTCAGATTGGGTTGAGATTTGCCGTTCACCATCTCGACTTTGTAGCTTTCCTTGCCGTCGACGAAGGTTAGCAGTTCCTGGACTTCATCGCCTTGCGGAACATAGCCGCGCATGGTCGGCTCAATGCGGCGCCGGGTGATCTGCACGCAGACGTAATTGGGCAGGTTTTTGGTGTAGTTGAGTGCGTATTCCCGCATCGCATCCAGGACCGCTTTCTGCTCGCCAGGGCTAGGCGGGGGTTTTACGGGTGGAGCAACAACCACCTGAGGAGGGGGAGCGGCCGGCAGGCCGGCGGACTCCTCGCTCAGTTTGCGCAGAGCCTGCACAGTCCGAAGCCCCGCGCCCTTCCCCTGGAGATCCTCCACCTCGCGAGGCTCCAGCTTCTGCGTAAGTTTGACTTTGCCGAGAAAATCAGCGGTGGCGCGGTCGTCGCCCTTGAGCTTGATCTGCGATTCGACAAAAGCGACGACGTCAGCCACGGTCATCGCCCGCTGCGCCAGCGCCACGGCGGCGGCAAGGCAAAATACGCACAGGAGCCGGAGTTTGGGATTCATGGAACGCTCCTTTTATCATCATAGCGGGCGGATCTGGCCCCCGCCCTCATGAGGGAAGGCCCCATTACGGCAGGGCTGTGTGGGAGCAAAGCCAACCCGGCTCCCCATACGGGCTGGATCGTAAAAAATCCAAAAAAATCTTTGATACGATCTCCGGGCATCCCGCACTAAAGATCAAAGCGGACACCAGAAGCCGCAAGCCAAGTCCGTCGGAGGATGGGAGTGGCGGATCCCCTTCCGCTACTCCGAGGACTTGGCCTTCCCCTCCCGTGTTTCCCCCAGTGCCTTCTTTGTTAGACTGAAGCGGAATCGCGTTCGCGAAGGAGCTTATATGGCCACCATCACCGTTAATGGCAGTCGGCGCGAGGTTCAGGCGCCCGCCGACACGCCTCTGCTGTACGTCTTGAGAAATGATCTCGAACTGAGCGGCCCTCAGTTCGGCTGCGGACTGGCGCAGTGCGGAGCGTGCTCCGTGCTGCTCGATGGCAAAGAAGTCCGGTCGTGCATCACGACGCTGGCGGGTGCGGCGGGCAAGGAAGTGACCACGCTCGAAGGTTTGCCGGCCCGGTGGGCCAAGCAGAAGGGGCTGGCGGCTAACGGTGGCGATGCCGCGCTCCACCCGGTGCAGGAAGCCTGGATCGAAGAGCAGGTTCCTCTATGCGGATT
>JBAIXM010000105.1:0-29356 GCA_037916615.1 Bryobacterales bacterium | reverse complement strand
CGCGGCGCTGCAGTTCGGCGTCAGCCAGAAGGCTGTCGACACTATCAAGTTCAACCGCCCGATTCAGGGGCTACCCGAGGACGAGACGGTGGTGATTCAGATGGGCCGCCAGATTCTGCGCAATCACAAGCTCGACTCGGAACTCTACGCGCACGCAGTCAAGCTGTTCGGGCGGCAAGGCACTCTGGAGTTGGCGATCACCATGGGCGATTACGTGATGGCGGGCATCATGCTCATCACGGCGGATCACCAGTTGCCGCCGGATCGCCCCGCGCTACTGCCCGCCCGCTGAGACTCACGCGTTTGAACGGCTAGCAGTGACAGGCGATGCAAGAATGTGCGACCTACTCGTAAAACTCCGGCGCGATCTGACGTTTTACGCCAGCGGTATAGTCGTGACCAGGCCTTATTCTTCTTGACGAACTTCCACCCCCAATTAGGGGAATGGAAGAGCAGCCGTCTATTAGGTCGAACGGTTCAAGCTGCGCCAGGCATCCCGGAGCGCGAAACTGAAAGCTGACCGCTTGGTCTTCTATTTGCCGACCATATGCTTCGCGTCTTTTTCGTTCTCGGTGCACCAATATTCCATGATCTCGGTGCCAGGATTCACACGATAAATGTAGGAGGTGCTCCACGGACGGGTATACGCCTTCGGGTCTTCAATCGTCACGGTGTAGCGCATGGTGTTCGCGTTCAGCCGACGATACCGCTCTGACAGGTGCAACTGCTCACTGTGCGGATGTCCAGCCGAATCGAGCCAGGACTGTTCGTCATTGAATCCGGTTACGTCGATCACCAGTTCCGGACCTTCGTAGTGACCCACCGAATCGCCCATCCACGTCCAGGCATCCGGATTGTGTTTGCGGCCATCCATCGGCACGATGTGGAACGTATGCAATCCGCCTTCGTACAGGAAAATTACCTGATTGTCGGTCTGGACAATTTGCATTGGATACGGGACGCCCTGTGCGCGCGGCAGTCCGCTGGGCTTGCACTGCATGTTCGGATCATTCTTCTGCAGGCTCGCCGTGCGCTCCTCCCACAGCTTGCGTCCCCAATCTGTAAACGGAACCTCCACGGTCTTTTCCGCGTAGCGCCCGTCGGCCATGTCCACGATCCAGCCGCTATTCCAGACACCGTGTAAGTCCGGTACGCCGTCCTTGAGCCAGATCGTAGGCTCTTCCACGATCGGCGCCCGGCCCTTCCCTTTCCCCTTGCCTTGCCCCGGACCCGGCCCGGGGCCCTGCGCCGGAAGTGACCACACGAGTATCAAACTCAGCGCTCCGGCCGCACACGCCGCCACCCATTCCTTATACATTTCGAGCCTCGTTTCGAAAGACCGCCTCAAACCGCGAGTTTCAGTCTTGTCCTGGTTTTCGGCTGGCCGTTTTAATCAGTATAGCGAGCGGCCCTTTGACGGCTAGCAACGGGAGCTGGGTGATCCCACCTGCCTGACGCCTGGCCTGGGTGCCTACGGTACGAGCCCGTACGCCATCATGCTAGATCCCACGTGGCGGTTCGAATCGCGTGGCGCCATCGGCGACGCGTGGGTAGAGCCAGGAGCGCAGTCAGAAACACCAGCTCGATCAGAGCCGTGCCGACAGTTCTACTTCCCGTCCTACTTCCCGTCCTGCTTCTTGGTCCACGAAGAACCCATGTGAAATGCGTCCTTCTCATTTTCGAGGCAATAGTAATCGATCAGCTCGCTATCGAGCACCAGCGGGGTCGTGATTCGAACTGTCCACGGTTTGGTGTATGCCTTCGGATCCTCTATGGTGATCTCAACGATGAGCGTGCCGAAGTTTGGCCGCGAGATCCGCTCCGTGACCTTTCCAGTGCTTGTCAACGGGTTGCCGTTCGAATCGAGCCACAAATCGTCGCGGAACCCGATCGAGTGCACCACCAGCGTGTCGCCGTCCCATTCAGCCGTCGAGTACCCGTTCCAGGTCGGATTAGGATCCGCAGGCAGTAACCGGCCGTCCATATGAACCTGACGATATTGCATGTTTCGCTCATTCAGCATCAACATCGCCCCAGGGACCATGTAGATGCGCTTATAGTAGTCGTCGGTCCACAGGCGAGGCAGCCCGCGGGGCATGCAATGCACGTTTGGATCGTCCACTGAACCTGCCGACAACCGCTTTTGCATCGTTTCCCGCCCCCAGTCCGTATAAGGGAGCTGGGGGCCGCCGAACCCACCGAATCCTCCGCGGCCGCCGCCCCCGGCACCAGCACCGGCACGACCAGCCCCCGCTCCACGACCCGCACCAGCGGCTCCCGGACCTCGAGCTGCGCCGGCGCCAGGGCCTTCGGCTCCCGCCGGCCGACCACCGGTCGCCACCGGCTCACCACCAATGGCGACGAGCTTCGACGCGATGTTGATAAACTCGGTGGAAATCTGGTTATCGTTGCACTTCGCTCCGCAGGGTTGGATGGCGTCCCATCCCCACATACCCGAAAAATCGGTATGCCCGTTGAGGCGCGGTGCGGCGGCGTTCAGATCGGGTTTACCATCTTTTGTTTTCGGGACGTTTGGTGTAGGGTAGTCCAGCCACTGAGCTGTCGCAGGAATCGCGGCAACAGAAATGGCGGCCGCTAACAGGAACTGTCGCAGATGCATGCATGAACTCCAAATAGAAATCGCCTTCTTGGGTGCCGTGCGGTCGCCTGATCGAAAACCGCCAGCACGCGGGTCCGGACGGACACCGCGATTCATTGTACAGGCGTTCCGCCGCCACCGTAAAACGCCGGGGAGCAATGACCGAAGCCGAACCCTACGGCACGACGCCGAACGCCATAATGTTAGAGCCCACTGCCGCCGCGATGTACTGTTTGCCGTCGAACATGTAGGTCATGGGCGAGGATCGCCAAACCTGACCAGCAGGCCACTGCCACAGCCGCTTGCCGCTCTTGGCATCGACCGCGGTGAACAGCCCTCCATCTTCGCCAAACAGGATCACTCCGCCCGCCGTAGACAGGACGCCGCCCCAGGAGTTGGCCGGGCCGGTTTGCGGCAACTCCCAGCGAGGAGTACCTGTCGCGATATCGAACGCCCGCAGGATCTGCTGCCCGGGCTCGCGGCGCCACGTGCCGCCCATGTAGCCGGAACCGGCCTTCCACGGAACGTCCCTCTTGGTGAACGTCGCGCAGTCTTCCAGGGTCTGGACATAATACAGGCCGGTGCCGGGATTAAACGAAGTCGAATACCAGTTGGTGGCGCCCTCCAGGCTTGGGCACACCCGGGTGCCCTCCGGGGTGGGCTCCTGATTCGGGTTCACCACGGGACGCCGGTCCGGCCCGATTTCTTTCGCCCACGTAAGCTTCTCGACGAACGCCTTGGCCAGCAGGAGCTCTCCGGTCAAGCGGTCAAACACGTAAAAGAAGCCGTTGCGATCGGCGTGCAGCAGAAGTTTTCGAGGCTGGCCTTTCCATGTCGCGTCGACCAGCACGGACGGCGCTTGTGCATCGTAGTCCCAGACGTTGTGCGGCGTGAACTGGTAATACCAGCGCAGCTTGCCCGTCTTACCTTCCAGCGCGACCACCGAACTGGAGTAGAGATTGTCGCCGCCGCGTTCGTCGCCGACCATATCGTTGCCAGGATTCCCGGTCGCCCAATAGACGAGATCGGCCGCGGGATCGTAGGAGCCGGTCATCCAGGTAACCGCGCCGGGATGCTCGATCTGTTTGCCGAGCCAGGTTTCCGATCCCGGCTCGCCAGGGCGGGGAACGGTCCAGAATCGCCAGACTTCTTTGCCGATTGCAGGGTCATAGGCGGCGATGAATCCGCGCGCGCCTTCGTCGCCTCCGGCCGTGCCCGAAATCACCACGCCTCCGGCTACCAGAGGCGCCGATGTGGCGTTATAGTTCTGGTGCCAATCCGCCATTTCGGTATCCCACAATAGCTGCCCGGTCTGGCGGTTCAGAGCGATGATGTGGGCGTGATCGGTGACCATGAAGAGCCGATCGCCCGAGATCGCCACACCGCGATTGATGCCGCCGGAAGCGTTCCCGACAAGGCCTCGCGTCCGGGGCTGCTGAAAGTGCCAGACTTCGTGTCCGGTGCCCGCATCGAGCGCCCAGCATTCATTGGCCGCGGTGACGTACATCAATCCGCCGGCGACGATCGGAGTTCCTTCCAGGCGCGCGGCGTTCGGGAAATTGAAGACCCACTTCGGGGCGAGCCGCTGCACGTTGGACGTGTTGATCTGGGATAGTTTGCTGTAGCGGTTCCCGGACTCATCGCCGTGATATGTAGGCCAGTCGGTCTCTGAGGTCACCACCCGGAAGCGGTCACCCGAGGGCCGCAGCAAAACAACGCGGCCATCGTCGGTTCGCATCTGCAACTCCAACGAGTTTTCGTTGATCACGACTCCGTCGATGGTCCGCTTGTCGGTGGTGGTCACGGTCTTTCGGATCGCGGGAGGTCCACCCCGGCCGGGAGCGGGCGCGAGCGTGCGCAGGAACGTCACCAGCGGCGTCATCTCTTCGGAGGAGAGCGGAAACGCGGGCATCCCGCGGCCCGGCGAGCCTGTGGTGACGAAAGCCGACAACTCCTGATTGGAGCGCGAGCCGATCCCCCGCACGATCGACGGGCCCAGTTCGCCGCCGGCGCCTTCCGGACCGTGGCACCGTGCACATCGGGTGTCGAAGATTTGCTTACCCGCGGCCGGCGCCTGTCCCCGAGCCGCCAACGCAGTTATCGCTATGACAAGAACCCTGATTCCCAGTACGCGCACGGTCATCGGTTCGTTCCTGCGCGACCCGGGCCAGCGTCCGTCGATTCCATCTCTTTGTGCAGATCGCGCGCGACGCCGACCGCCATCAGCTCCAGCGGCTCGGTTCCGTTGTTCTCGATCGAATGGACCTCGCTCAGTTGAATCGGAATGGCATCGCCGGTGCGAATCGCGGCGGACTCCTGTCCACGCCCCGCCAGCGAAACGCTGCCTTGGCCCGCCATCACGTAGTAGAACTGCGCGATGCCGCGATACGAAAACGGACCGATCGACGCTCCCGGAGGAAGCACAATATGGTCGACGAAAGCCCATGCCGTGGCGAATACGTCGGGTCCAAGCGCCCGCCGGTATTGCGCCGTGCCTTTGCCTCCGTGAAAGGCGTTCACGTTGCGAAGCAGCGCACGATCCAAGCTCATGTTGATGAACGTCGGCGTCTTGTCGAGCGGCACATCTTCGCGTTTATCGCCAAGATCGAAGTTATCGTACTGTCCCTTGAGAAGGGACACGTTGATGTTCATCCACTGCACCGGTTTGTCAGTGGCGTTGTAGATGGCGTGCGAGTGGCCCAATCGCGCCGGCGCTCCGGCGGGACCCTTAAGCACGGAGGTGCGCCCATCGACAGTGAACTGAGCCTCGCCGTCCAGGATGACGAACATTTCTTCGCAATTGTTGTGGAAGTGATGGCCGATCCCGCTGTGCGGATCGATCACTCCGCGGTGCAGAAACTGAAGGTTGGTGTCCAGGCTATGGAAGTCGAGCAGAGCTGTGAACGCCATTTTCCCCGCGCCTCCGTGCACCGATGTGGACGGGCGGTATTTTGCGGGATCCGTGTGGACGATTCGCGACGCCAGCGGTTCGAGCGCGCTCAACGGCGCAAGGGACAGCATTCCGGCGCCGCCGATAACGGCTGCGAAAGCGATCAGCGTGGTGGCTCTCATGGGACCTCCTTAAACTTCGTCAAATAACAACACGTCGTAGTTCTGGTTGCGCAGTGTCTGCTCGATCATTCCCCAGACTTTCTGGTGAATATCGGACGCGATCCATTTCTGGCGCAGCTCCTCGCTCTCGTAGCGCAGCACGAAGCGGTAGTTGATGCCCTCGGGGGCGCGGCCGACGAACGCCTTGCGGAGCTTTACGATTTTGACGTCAATATAACCCGCGAACTGTGCGGCGGCGGGCTGGAAATCATTCCGAAAGTCCCGCAGCATCTGGGCTTCCTTGGCGGGGTCGACGGCCATGTCGACGTGAACCTGAATCATGAGTCCTACCGTCCTCCAATCATAGATAGACAGGCGGCGCGCCGGGGACCGCAAGCTTCACTCGATACACGCCAGTGATCGCCGTGATGTACAGCGACTTTCTGTCGTCGCCCCAGGCGCAATTGGCCGGTGTTTCCGGAGTCTTGATGGTTCCGAGGTGCGCGCCCGCTGGCGAATAGACCCAGACTCCGCCAGGTCCAGCGGCGTACATATTTCCCAGAGCGTCGATCTTCATGCCGTCGGGGACGCCGGATTCCTGGGAATGATCCACATCGGCGAAAACACGGCCATTGCGGACAGTGCCGTCGGGGGCGACGTCGTATCGCATCCACTTCTTGGGCCGCTCGGAGTTGGCGACATAGAGAATTTTGTAATCGGGCGAGAAGGCTAATCCGTTGGGCCGGTGCAGATCGTCGATGATGAGCTGCAGCTTGCCGTCCGCAAACCGGTAGACGCCATTGAAGGGGAGTTCCTTGGCGGGATCGTCGTCCTGCAATGGCAGTCCGTACGGCGGATCGGTGAAATATAGCGATCCGTCAGCGTGGAACACCAGATCGTTCGGGCTATTCAGCCGCTTCCCCTCATATCGGTCGACCACGGTGGAAACCTTCCGGTCGGCTGTAATCCGCGCGATGCGCCGATTGCCGTGCTGGCACAAGACGACCGCTCCATCGCGATCAGCCGCCATTCCATTGGGGCCGTTGAATCCGCCGGCCGGCAGGCTGTTTCCGTCATAGCCGCCGGGACGCAGGATTTCGACGACGGTTCCGTCCGGGCTCCATTGCCGCACGACGTTGCCGATCACGTCGCTGAACCAGAGCGCTCCGTGCGGGCGCCACAGCGGCCCTTCGGTAAAACTAAAACCCGCGGCAAGTTTTTCGATTTGGGCGCCGGCGGGGACCAGGGAGTCAAACGCCGGATCCACTCTCAGGAAGGACTCCACAGCGAGTAAGCGTACCATAGGGCTTGTTCTCGCGACGTGCTCCACTCGGGCGCGCTCGCATTCGGCAAGTGCAGCGTAATAATATTGGTCCGGCAAGCGGCGTTCCCGCGCCCGGCGAGCCACCACGACTTACGGGCCGAGACTACTGTGCACGCTCGCTAGCGTTCTCGGCCTTGCCGCCGACATCACGCGTGTAATGGACTAGGTCCTGATTGCCTTCGATGCAACCCCACTCCATCTGCTCGTAGCTGGGATTCTCCGTCTCCGCGCGCGAAATGGTTCCCGCCACCTTCATCGGCTGGGTGAACTCCCGGGAGGTTGTCGTCGACTCATACTTAATGGTTCTCGCATCACTCATGGTGAAGCGCTCCACGACATCCGCATCCCCGGGCTGGTAGTGTCCGGACGTATCGAACCAGTTCTGACCGCCCTGGTTGGTGGTGTGCACCACCAGGGTGTCTCCTTCCCAATGGCCGATCGATTCGCCCTGGAACAGACGCACGGAATTCGGCAACTGATTCGGGCGGCCGTCCAGCGGAATGATCCGCCGGTCGTGATTCATCTCCCAGACGATTACCAGGTAGTTCCTGGTTTGCAGGTACTGCGCGCCAAACTGCATCCATGTCTGATGCGGTACGCCTCCTGGGAAACAATGCAAGGATGGTTCGAGGATCATCCTGTGGGCTGCGATATCCTCGGCTTTGGCGCGGGCCGCGGGGATGTAGGGTACAAGTCCATTGGCCGGCTCGACAATCACTTTTCCGCCGCCGCGGCCGGTCGGGCCGACGCCGGTCTCGATGTTGGCGGCCCCGTTCGGCAGATTAAAACTCCAGAAGCCGCTGAAGTCCGGCTTGCCCTGTTTGGTGCGTGGCACAGGACCGGCCTTTGCACCGCCGCTCTTCGCTCCTCCCGAAACCTGACCGGCTAGCGGACTGGGGCCCGTCACCATCCATGCCGCCACCACAGCCGACACCAGAACCTCCCTAATGGAGCCGAAGCGTTTCTTTTGGCTCATCGTTCTATTCCTCGCCGTTTCGCCTCCAACAGTATCACTTCCGATATTCCGGGCCTAGCGATTGGGGAGTCCGCCGATGAACGCTCTAGGTCAAATTGGCACGTTTGAGGACCGCTGAAAACCGCGAGTCTGCGCGCAACGGATCGAACACCGGATCGCAGGAGAGAAAGGGCGCCAGGTCCTTTTGGTCCAGCGCCCGGTGCAGCCACTCCAGAGAGTTGTGCTGGTCGCCGAGCCCGATGTACACTTCGGCGATCATGAACGCCGGAAAAGACGCCGGCCGGAATCGCTTCAGAAACTCATCGAGGATTTCGCGAGCCTTGTCCTTGTTGCCGGCAATCGCGTAGGCGTACCCGAGATCCGCTTGCACGCGTCCCAGACCGGACGTCAGCGCAACTGCCCGCTCCATTTCAGAAAGCGCAGTGGCATACTTGCGCTGCTGCAGGCAGACCATTCCGAGACTCGCGTGTGCCCGGGCCAGGGAGGGATCGAGAGCAAGCGCACTCCGGAAATAATGGGCCGCTTCGTCATAGCGCCGCAACAGGTAAAGAGTTTGGCCGTAACAGTACGATGTGACGGGCGACTCTGGATCCAACTGCAAGGCCCGTTCATGTTCTCGCAGCGCTTCCGAGGAATGGCCCAGCGTCACATGGTACATGCCGTGCCAGGAACGGCCGAGGGAATCGGATGGGGAAAGCTCCAGCCCGGCGCGGAACTCTTCGCCCGCTTCCCGCCAGCGCGATTCCTGGATGAAGGGAAGGGCCAGAGCGATATGGGCTTCGCCCGCCTGCGGGTCGATCTCCAGGGCTCTGAGTGCGGCAGAACGAGCCTTGGGCAGGAATTCGGAGGGCAAGACCGCATTCAATACCGGAAGCATAAGGTACGCGTAGGCCAGGTTCGTATAGGCGCGTGTAAACCGCACGTCGCGTTCGATCGCCCGGCGGAAGTGTCGGACGGCCTCACCGAAATCCTCGAGCTTGTGGCGCTTCCAGTAGTAAACGCCCTGTAGGTAATCCTGGTATGCCCTGGAATTGGGCTCTCCGCGGCTAGGTCGGTTTTCAAGTGCCACGCCGCTGGGACGCGGTTGGGGAGCCTGAGCCCGTGATACAAGCTCGTTCGCGACGGCCTGAGCGATCTCCTGTTCCAGGGAAAAACCACCAGACTGTTTGCGCTCGTACTGCTGGGACCAAATCGTCTGAGCCTGGCGGTTGTCGATCTGGGCGAGCACGCGAACCCGGCCGCCGGATCTGCGGACGCTGCCCTCAAGAATTGCGTCCAGGTTAAGCCGCTCCGCCAGTTCGGAAACGTCTGTTGGCCGGCCCTTGTATTGAAACGCCGAGGAACGGGCGACGACTTCCACATTCGGAATGTGCGTGAGGACGTGACTCAACTCATCCGTCAGGCCGTCACAGAAGAGCTCATCGCGCCTGGTGGAGCTTCGGTTTTCGAATGGCAGCACCAGAACGCGCATGACCGCGGTTTTCGGGTGCTGCGGACGCTCCTCGGACAGGCGTCTCAGAGGCGGGGCGGCGGTCTGGCTGAAGACTGGCGCGTAGGTTCCCAGCGGCAACGCGATCCGGACTGGATCGGACCTGCCCTCACTTTCGTAGTATTTGGCGAGCCGGGCGCGGAGCTTGCGCGCCTCGGTCCGGACGATGGAACTGAGGCGGGGATCGAAGCTGGGGTCCCTGCCGAGCACGGCGATTCCGATGGAGTATTCCTTCAACAGCCCGGCGCGTCCCTCCAGGGCTTCTTCAACGACGTACCTCAAAAAGGATCGCTGTCGCGCAGCCCTGCTGAACGTCCGGCTGCAGGTGACGGCCTCTACGCCTTGCAAAATCAGGTCCGGGGTGGGCTGCATCGGGGCACCTCCGCACACCCGAATATATCAGAGGCCGGCGGCCGGAACTGGGAACGGTTACCGGTAACCGTTTCTGGATTGCCGAAGGACCGGAATCGGCCTACCATCCCGTGGAAAGAAACGCGCCCAAGTACATCTCGACGGGGTGAAATTATGCGCTACCTATGGTCCGTGCTCGCCGGCATCGCCGCGACGGCGATGATTTGGAACGCCGCCGCACAGCCGCCGGCTCAACGGAACGGGAAAGGCAAGGCGTCGGGACAGATCGCAATGGATCCGGACGATATTGCCGGAGTGGTCACCAGCGCGAACGGCCCGGAGGCCGGCGTCTGGGTGATCGCCGAAACGACGGAGCTGGGGACCAAGTTCCGCAAGATCGTGGTTACAGACGATCAGGGCCGGTACCTGTTGCCCGACCTACCGAATGGAACCTATTCGATCTGGACGCGCGGTTACGGCCTGGTGGACTCGACCAAGATCAAGTCGAAACCGGGGGCGAGGCGCAATCTGACCGCCGTCATCGCTCCCAATGCGCTCGCCGCCGCGCAGTATTATCCGGCGAGTTATTGGTACTCGCTGATTCATATCCCGCCGGCCAGTGAGTTTCCGGGCACCGGACCGCGCGGCAATCGAATCGATCCCGGGATGGTTACGCAGGATCACTGGATCAATCAGATCAAGGCGAACTGCAACGTGTGCCATCAGATCGGAAACGAATTCACCCGCAAGATTCCGAAAGCTTTGGGAACGTTCCCGTCGAGCGTCGCGGCCTGGGATCACCGCGTCAAGGTGGGCCAGGACGGGCAGTCCATGACGAGTGCGGTGGACGTGCTGGGCCGCCAGCGCGGGCTGGAGATGTTTGCCGATTGGACCGACCGGATCGCAGCGGGCGAGCTACCGCCGGTTCCACCGCGTCCGCAGGGAATCGAGCGGAACCTGGTTCTAACGCTGTGGGATTGGGGCGGCCGTTCGACGTTCGCGCACGATGAGCTGACGACGGACAAACGCAATCCGACGGCGAATCCGAACGGCCTTATCTATGGCGTGGATTGGGGGAACGATGCATTCCTGGTAGTAGATCCGGTTCGCAACTCCACCACGGAGATGGGCATCCCGGTGCTGGATCCCAAGGTGCCGCCCGGCAAGCCGCAGTCCATGCCGGAACCCTCCCCGTATTGGGGCAATAAGTTGTATTGGTACGATCCCGCGATCACCAACCACGCAGCCATGGACACCAAGGGTCGCGTATGGATGTCCTCGCGTTTCCGGCTGCCCGAAAACCAGCCCGATTTCTGCGCCAACCACCCTTCCGCCGCCCTTTCCCCGCAGCCCTCCGGTTTCCGCCAGATCCAATACTACGATCCGGCGGAGAAAAAATTCCACCAGGTGAATACCTGTTTCGATACCCATCACGTGCAGTTCGCCAACGACGCCGACCAGACCCTTTATACGAACGGCGTCTTCAGTGGAGCCATCGGCTGGGTGAAGACGCGAGTACTGGATGAAACCGGCGACTTGGCCAAGGCTCAGGGCTGGTGCCGTCCGTACTACGACGTCAACGAGGACGGCAAGATCGATCTTGAACATGATCGCGCGGTTCCCTTCGGCGGCTTCTATAGCGTTATTCCACACCCGTCCGATGGCACAATCTGGGCGGCGGCGCCGGGCCCCATGCCGGGGAAGATCATCCACATCGATCCGAAGACATGTATCAGCCGGGCCTACGAGCCCCCGTTCCATAACCCGGCGGTGAAGGTGAACGGTTACACGCCTCGCGGTATCGACATCACTTCCGACGGAGTGGTCTGGACCGCGCTGGCCAGCAGCGGCCATCTGGCCAGCTTCGACGAGCGCAAGTGCAAGGTGCTGACCGGACCCGCCTCCACCGATCCTCAGCACTGTCCGGAAGGCTGGACGCTCTACCCCACGCCAGGGCCGCGCTTCAAAGGAACGGAAAGCGATATCGGCGCGGACTTCCACTATTACAATTTCGTCGATCGCTTTAACACACTCGGGCTAGGCGCGAACACACCGATTGCGAATGGATCCTCTTCCGATTCGTTGTTGGTACTGCAACCCGATGGAAAGTGGGTCATCCTTCGAGTTCCGTATCCGATGGGGTTCTTTTCGCGGGGTATGGACGGCCGTATCGACGATCCCAATGGAGGTTGGAAGGGGCGTGCGCTGTACGCGGACTACGGGCAGAACGCGGTCTGGCACACCGAGGGCGGCCTGGGCACCAAGAGCGCGGTTGTGAAGTTCCAGATCCGGCCGGATCCGCTCGCCAAGTGATCATGGAGCCGTTATGCAGATGACTCGAATTTTCGGTGCGGCAATCCTGCTGCTCATTGCAGGATCCGCGCAGGCACAGATGGATCTCGCCGGACAGTGGGGACAGCGCTTTCACGAAGATGCGCCGGAGCGCGGAGCGGGCCCTGACATCGGCGACTACCTGGGGTTGCCGATCACCGATGCCGCTCGCATGCGCGCCGATTCCTGGACCGCCGGAAAGTGGACCATGCCGGAGCGCCAGTGTGAACCGCATCCCGCCGACTACGCCCCTCGCGGGCCCTCCAGTATGCGCATCGCCAGTACCGTCGATCCGATCTCGCAGGACGTCATCACCTGGGAAACAACCATGCTGTGGGTGCTTCCGCATCGGGTGATTTACATGGATGGTCGGCCGCATCCCTCGCCCAACGCCCTACACACCTGGCAGGGTTTCTCGACGGGCGAGTGGGAAGGCGACATGCTGAAGGTCACCACCACACACCTCAAAGAAGGCTGGGTCCGGCGCAACGGCCTGCCGCGCAGCGATCAAGCCACTCTGGTTGAGTACTTCATCCGGCACGGCGATTATTTGACGCTCGTCACGGTGGTGAAAGATCCGGTGTATCTTTCGGAGCCGCTGGTGCGGACATCGAACTGGGTAGCGGATCCGGGCTTCCAGTTGAGCCCCTTCTCCTGCATTCCCACGGTCGAAATCGAGCGCGCGCGAGACGAAGTGCCCTACTACCTGCCGGGCGAGAATCCCTATCTGACCGAATTCGCCGATCGCAACGGAATTCCCGCGGAAGCTACCCGGGGCGGCGCCGAAACGATGTATCCCGAGTATCGGAAGAAACTACGGAGCCCGAAAAAGTGAAGGCTTTGAGCGCAAACGCGCTGTTGCTGCTGTTGCTGCCGCTCGCGGGAGCAGCGCAAGGGACACTGGAGGTCCTCCCCGTGCAAGGGAACGTGTACGCGATCTTCGGTCCGGGCGGAAACTCCACCGTGCAAGTGGGGTCGGATGGCGCGGTCGTCGTGGACACACAGCCGGCGGCACTGAGCGCGAAGATGCTGGAGGCGATCAAGGGTATCAGCCCGAAGCCCATTCGCTTCATCCTTCTGACCAACGGAACCGAGCAGAACTCCGGGGGCGCGGCGAATCTTGCGAAGGCAGGCCACTACATACGCGTGATCGACTCCATCGATCCGCGCGGCGCAGATACGCGAGCGGCGATCATGGCGCACCTGAACGTCCTCAACAGGATGACCGCCGACAAGGTTTCGTCCGATTTGTGGCCCACCGATACGTACTACGTGAGCCAGTGGGCCGTGTTCGCAAATAATGAGGCGGTGCAGATGTTCCATATCCCGGAAGCGCAGACGGACGGCGACACGATCGTGTTCTTCCGCCGCTCCGACGTCATCAGCGCGGGTCGAATCCTGGACATGACCGCTTATCCGCGGATCGACCTGAAGGCGGGAGGCGGGATCGCGGGCATCATCGAAGGTCTCACCACCATCCTGGATCTCGCGATACCGGGCGAAGGCCAGAGCGGCGGAACCCTGGTGGTTCCGGGACGCGGGCGGTTGTGCGATGAAACCGACGTCGCCAACTATCGCGACATGATCATCGTAATCCGGAATCGTGTCCGCGCGATGGTCAAAGCGGGCGCATCCTTAGCGGAAGTCCAGAAGTCGCGACCCACGTTCGACTACGACCCTCTCTACCCCAACGCCGACTTCACAGGAGAAATGTTCGTGGAGGCGATCTATGAGGACTTGAGCAACCAAACAAACAGGAAGCGCCAATGAAGAAATCGCGATTCATCCTCGTTGTATGCGCCGGGGCGGCCCTGCTGTTGCTGAGCACTCTGGAGATGCCCGCACAGGCACCGGCGGGAGCGGGCAAAGGTGCCGCCAAAGGTGCGCGCCAACGTGCACTGATCGACATCACAGGGCAATGGGTGTCTGTAGTGAACGAAGATTGGCGATGGCGCATGGTGACTCCGCCCAAGGGCGATGTATCGAGCGTCCCGGTCAACGCCGCCGGGCGGAGGATCGCGGGCGCCTGGAATCTGGCGGCCGACCGGGCGTCTGGACAGTTGTGCAAGGCGTTCGGCGCTCCGGCTCTGATCCGGCAGCCGGGCCGTATCCGGATCGCGTGGGAAGACGATAACACTCTGAAGCTGGATTTCGACGCTGGCACCCAGACCCGGCGCTTCTATTTCGGCAATGCGCCCGCGGCGGGGGCAGCGTCACTGCAGGGGCTTTCCAGCGCAAGCTGGTTTAAGCAGGCGCAGAGCCGCGGAATCTTCGGCCGCGGCAGCGCCGTGCAGGGCGGATCGCTGACGGTTGTCACAACGAACCTGGCGCCCGGCTACATCCGTGCGAATGGCGTGCCTTACAGCGACAAGACCACGCTGAAGGAGTTCTTCGATACGTTCACGCTGCCCGAGGGAGGAACGTGGCTGATCGTCACCACGGTGATCAACGATCCGGAGTATCTGACCGAGGAATTTATTCTGAGCACGCAGTTCAAGAAAGAGACTGACGCGTCGAAGTGGAGTCCGGGCCCTTGTGAGATTCCCGATCCGGCAGAGCCACGGACGAAGTAACGCTGGAGGAAGCTTGTGAAATTGAAAAATGTTCCAGGAGTCTTGGCTGCGCTGCTGCTGGCACTCTTGCCCGCCGCAGCGCATCATTCATTTTCCGCGACCTACATTGAGTCGGATAGCATCACCATTACCGGGACGGTAGTCCAGTTCCTGTTCCGAAACCCGCACTCGATTGTGCAGATCGAAGCGGCGGATGATAAAGGCAAGGCTCAGCGGTGGGCGGTGGAGTGGGGATCGGCAGGACAGCTTGGCGGCGCCGGCATCGAGCGCGACACTTTGAAGACCGGCGATGAGGTACAGATTACGGGGAATCCCGGCCGCATTCCCTCTGAACACAGAATGCGCCTGACCAGTATCCGCCGCAAGAATGGCGATGCGATTTGGGGCACGCGCCCGGGTGAAGTGTTCACCAAGTAGCGGTCCGGATTCGTTCACACCCAGATGGAGTAAAGGAGGCCCAGATGCCTAAGAAGATCGTGGTGATGGCCGCAGCCCTGCTGTTGACGATATTGGGGCCCTGGCAGTTTTCGCGAGGGCAAAACGCGGCGAAAACTCCGCAGCCTCAACTGAAGGCGTCCGACATCGACAAGATGATGAGCGAGCTCTCCAATTGGGGGCGCTGGGGCAAGGACGACCAGCGGGGCACGCTCAACCTGATCACGCCGGCGAAGCGGAAGCAGGCTGCCGCGCTGGTGCGGGAAGGAGTCTCGGTCTCCCTGGCGCATGACTTCTCCAAAGAGAAGAGCGTTGACAATACCAGACCGCTTGAATACACCATGACGCTGATCGAGCCGGTGGCCATGGAAGAACTGCGCATCTTCTACCACGGACTGACCTACGCGCACATGGATGCGATGTGCCACGCCCGGTACAAAGGGAAGGCGTATAACGGGTTCGACGCGTCGCTGGCGACCGAAGCCGGATGCGCCAAAGGCGGCGTGCAGCATCTGAAGGAAGGGATACTGACGCGCGGGATTCTGATCGATGTTCCCAGGCTCAAAGGCGTCCCTTTTCTGGCCGGGGCAACTCCAGTAACGGCGAGCGACGTTGAAGCGTGGGAGAAGAAAGCCGGGGTTCGCATCCAGTCCGGCGACGTGGTGCTGATTCGCACGGGCCGGTGGGCCAAGCGTGCCGCCAACGGTCCGTTCAGCCTACAGAATGAGTCTCCCGGCGTGCATGTTTCGATGCTTCCACTGTTGAAGGCACGCGATGCGGCGGTGCTGGCGACCGATGTGGGCCTGGACGTCGCGCCGACCGGAGTGGAGGCTAGCGTCCAGATCCCCACGCACACGGTGGCAATTGCAGGCATGGGGATGATCATTATCGACAACGCCGATCTGGAATCACTGGCCGAAACGGCGGCGCGGCTAAATCGCTGGGAGTTCATGTTCAGCGCCGCGCCTCTGCCGGTGACCGGCGCGACTGGGTCGCCTTTGAACGCCATCGCGACGTTCTGAGCGATACGCTCGAATGCCGGTATCCCGAACCTCGAAACTCACTTGGCGAAACACAGGCGGTGCTCCCCTGGACGCGGCCGGAGAAGGAGCCGCGCGGCGAGTCCGATTTCCTCCGCCGAGCAATCCTGCGTCGAGGGCTTGAGCGCGGCACCTGGACCTCCCATGGGCTGCTGAAGTCTCGGAGACGGCGGGTCTCGATAATCGAACAGACTTGCCAAAACCGTTTTGGGGAAGTGGTGATCGAAGTCGTTGGCATTGTTCAGGAAAGCATGGATTGCTCATGTTGCGCCAAAACCATCAGGTTTTGGAAGGACTACGCCAACTGGACTTTGAAGGGATGCGCTCAGGCCTTAAAGGAATGCATTAAAGTGGAATATCCGATCCCCTGCCATGGCATCACCACCCATCCCGAAAGAAGGGCAACTCCTAGTCGGACCGCTCTTCAACGAGCCGATGCTCGTTGAGACTGTTCGCGCCGGGGGGGGGCGGCTATGTGGACGATCGGCCTAGTCGGGAGCCGTACCCATCAGTTGCGGAGGGTCCAGCTGTCGGAGAGCGACCTTTGCCTTCTTCGAATCGTTGAGACGTCGCGGTCCTTTGATGGCGATCCGCAGTTGCTCAAACTGGCGATTCAGGCCTATGCCCTCGGAATCGCCTACGAGTTCGATCCGTACTTCGGCCTGTCCATTTCTCGTGTCGATCCGCTGCCCCATCAGCTTGAGGCCGTCTACGACTACCTTCTGAAGGTTCCAAGGGTTCGTTTCCTTCTTGCAGTCGCGCCGGCTCCGGCCTTGACCCAGATCCGGCCGCGTGAAGAGGGCCTTATATGAAGGCGAAGCGGCGGATTGAATCGACCTTAAATTCGGTTACGATGTTGGACGGAACTGGGGGGCACGTCACGACCACTGGTGCTAAGCAAACACCAGATCGCCCTATCTTCTTAAAAGAGGCCGTGTCGCGAACGCTAGAGCGCACCAGCTTTCTCTAGCGATTCGATACGGGTGTACCTTTGTTTTAGTGCCAGATCGGAGCAGTTATGCGGAGATTCTGAAGTCCGGTTACGCACCGGGCCGAGACTCTCTCATTGCATTCGTAGACAGCAGGATAGGACTCTGCCTTTTAGTGGCACCACACGGCGGCGGAATCGAACCGGGATCGTCCAAGATCATGCGTGCTGTAGCGGATCTGAGCGGTTGGGTCTGGTATGAGCCCAATAAAACAATATGAAAAAGAATTTGCACTTCGTAATTGTTTCCAAAGTCGTCCATCCCTGGTTTGATGAGGTCCACAAGGGCGCCCTGGCTCAGGCTGAATTGCTGAAGAGCCAGCTCGGTATCAACATCAAGATCACTTACATTGCGCCATCATCAGCGAACGTAACCGAGCAGAGTGCCATGCTAAGGAAGGCTGCAGCGATTTCGCCGGATGGAATTGCCATTGATCCCGTAGATGCCTTCAGCAACATGGAAGACATAGACACAGTCAGGAATCAAGGTATTCCGATTATCTTGTTCGATTCTCCGTCAGCGGGACCTGGAATAACCTGCATCGGCAATGATTTCACTCAGCAGGGCGTTATTGCTGCCAAGCGCCTCGTCGCGTTGATTGGTGAAGCTGGTAAGGTTGCCGTCATGCAAGGGTTCCCAACGGCACCCAATCACAAGGAGCGTTACGAGGCACAGATAGCCATACTAAAGATGCATCAGCGCATAACAATCGTTGATGGAGGAGCCGACGACGACGATATTCAGACAGCAAAGCAACAGGCGGCGGCCGTCCTTGCATCGAATCCTGATCTGAGTGGGTACTTGTGCTGTGATGCATCCGGCCCAATTGGTATTGCCGAAGCCATCAAGGAAGCGAAAAGAATTGGCAAGGTCAAAGTCGTGGGGATGGATGGAATCACGCCGATACTCAAAGCCATCAAGGAAGGGATAATCGAATCATCTTCATCGACTAGACCGAGAATGCAGGGCTCCATGTCGATTCTGATGTTGTGGCAAGCTTCCCAAGGGGTCCAGATTCCCCAAAAGATTGACACCGGTATTGATGTGATCACCCAGGAAAATGTTGATGCTTTTCTGGCTATGGCCTAGCGGGAAAGCCGGGCTGTCGCGCGCGTGGCGAAACTGGAACCGCTGATCTGCCTCGAAGGCGTGGGGAAGTGGGCATCTACGTGCACGGGCCGGGCTTGGAGGACGCCATGGTCACTGTGAAATGCTTGCGGAGTTTAGTCCTGATCGGCCTGGCTAGCTCACTCTCCGCGCAGATGCCTGCGGCGAATACGCCCACTGCGCGCATCGACGATTTGAGACAGGCTTTCAACAGCGCTTACAACGCCGGGAACGCAGCCGGCATCGCCGCCCTGCTTGCAGAGGACGCTGTGTGGATGCCACCGGGAGAGCCGGCTGTGGTGGGCAGAAGTGCCATCCAGCAGCGTTACGCGGCGCAGTTCGCCAGCACTCATTCGTTCTTCGCGCTCAACCCCGGCGAGATCCGCGCACTGGCCAACCTGGCATGGCTCCGCGGGACCTACCAACGCGTGGACACCCCCATTGCGGGCGGCCCCTCAACGATGACTACCGGCAAATACCTCATGACCTTCAGCCGCGAGCGCGGCGACTGGAAGATCATTAACGATTGCTGGAATTCCGATGAGACTCCCCAGCAAGTGGATGCGCGAATCGGGCTCCATGGCGTCCGCGCCCTCGCCGAGTGGAGGTTGCGCGATGTTGGAGACATGCTGAGTCTGATCGTGGATACGGACCAGGTGAAGACCGGCATCTGGGACAAAATGATAGAGCTGCTGCAGAGCCTCGCCGCCACTGATATTCCGGCGAACGCGATCTGGTTCGTGAGACGCGACGGCTTCTACTACACGGTCGAGAAGGGGTTCACAGGCCTCAACTTGTCTGATCGTCCCTACTTCCCCCTCCTGATGGCCGGGCAGAGCGTTATAGGCACGCTGGTGATCAGTCGTTCGACCGGTAAGCGTTCGGTGATCATCGCCGAACCGGTGCGACTCGGGAATCTGGTCATCGGCGGCGTCGGGGTCTCCTACTCGGTGGACCAGCTCTCACTGGAGATCGATCAGACGATGCAGTTGCCCCCTGCAGCCGTTTTCTACGCCCTTGATATGAACGGCCAGACGGCTCTCCATCGGGATGCAACTCTGATGTTTGAGTACCCGTCGGACATGGGCTCGGACAGTTTGAAGACTGCCGTTGCCAAGATGCTCTCAGAGGCAAGCGGGACGGTCGAGTACATTTTTCGTGATATGCACAAGACGGTATTGTTTGAAAGATCCTCAGTCCTTGGATGGGTATTCGCGCTTGGATTCAGCGAGCCCGCGACCCCCAACATGCGTTGAGGAGGGTTTGTCCGCAGCGTCTGCAGGAGGACAGGCGCGTGGTGGAAGCCTATGATGATGTGGCCCACTTCCCGGCGAGTTGATCCAGACTCGCTGTGGATTGAGGACGAAGAGGATCGAGCTTTGGCGAGCGTTTGGGCAGCAGTGCATTTCGCCACATCTCGTTATGCGTGCTTTTCCCCACCTATCTGGGTCAATTGGGCCAATGGGCACATTCATCCACCATCTAGTCCGGCCAGCCAAAGTACTAAGTGCCGCACACTCAGCGGGGCGCAAAATTTGCAACTGTCTCCCGCGAAACGGCGAGTCGATTGCCCTTCTCAGCTCACGCAAGGGAGGACTTTATGTTCAAACGCGGCAGAGTAGTTTTCTCATCTCGTTTGGCGGTCGTGGCCGTTCTCACCGTTTTTGGAGCCTTTAGGAGCAAGGCACAGCCAGGTTCCGTGCCGGCGGATCAGTCTTACGCGCAAGAGGAGACCCGTCAACTGACCGCGCTGGTGAAGGAAGCGACGGATCTGGTCTACGCCAAGGGGGAAGCGGCGTTCAGCGACTTCCGCGTCTCTGGCAGCCGCTGGAGGCGGGGAGAAACCTACATTTTTGTGCTGGCTCCCGGCGGAAACATGCTAGTCCATCCCGACCCGGATATCGAAGGCAAGAACGAACTGAACCTCAAGGACATTAACGGGAAACCGATTATCCAGGGGCTCATCGATGCTGCCATGGCGCTTCCCGCCAAACCGGAAGGCTGGTATCACTACGAATGGCCTGTTCCGGGCGGGCTTCTTCCAAGATGGAAAAGCACCTATGTGCGGCTGGTTACCGCCCCATCGGGGAAGAGCTACGTGGTTGGCAGTGGCGTGTACAACGACCGAATGGAGAGAGCCTTCGTCATAGATATGGTGCAGGACGCGGCCGGGCAGCTTGAGAAAAAAGGTAGGGCCGCTCTTCAGCTCTTTCATGACCCAACCGGTCCTTTTCTCGCGAAGGACGCGTATATCTTCGTGTATGACATGAATGGCACTAATCTCGCCCTGCCCGCCTTCCCGAACCTGGAGGGACGCAACCTCATGGACTTCAGGGACACCCAAGGTAAGCACGCGATCCGGGAGATGTTTGATGTGGTGAAAGCTCGCGGCTCGGGTTGGGTCGACTATATGTGGCCCAAGCCGGGTGAGAGCGTCTCTACCGAGAAGTCCTCCTTCGTGACCAAGGCAAAGTTGGGGGACGAATGGGTGATGTTAGGTTCCGGCGTCTATCTCGCCGATGCTCCGAAAGCGATTCAGGTTGGCAAAAAGATGAGCGCGCCCGAACTGATGACACTTGTCCGAGAAGGAACAGCAGTCCTTGAAAAACAGGGAGAGAAGGCGTATCCCGAGTTTCGCAAGAAGGGATCCAAGTGGTTCCGTGACGACACCTACTTCTTTGTCTGGGCGATGGACGGAACCTTGGTTTTCCATGCGGCCGAACCTGGGATCGAGGGCCGGAATGACAGCGGGATCGAGGATGTTCTCGGAAGACCGTTCGGCAGGAGGTTCCTGGAGGTGGCTGCCAGCGCGGCCGGCGAGGGATGGAACCATTACATGTACCCCGAACCCGGGGGTATTTTCCCGACCTGGAAGTCGACGTTTGTGAAGCGGGTGACATTTCCTTCCGGGAAGCAATACCTTGTCGGCTGCGGGATCTACAACATGCAAATGGACAAGGCCTTCATCGAAGACGTGGTCGATCGTGCAGCCACGCTCGTCTCGGACCACGGCAAGGAAGCCTTCCCGCAACTGCGCGACAAAACGGGTCCGTTTGTTTTTATGGACACCTACGTGTTCGTTGACGCGCCGGACGGGACCGAATTGGTGAATGCCGCTCAACCCAGCTTGGAAGGAAAGAACGTCATCGACTTGAGAGATGTGAAGGGCAAAGCAGTGACCCGGGATTACATCGCCGCTGCCATGAGGGATGGCACCGCGTGGGTGGATTATTACTGGTACAAGCCAGGACACAATACGCCTGCGCGTAAGCAGGCCTACGTAAAGAAGGTCAAATTTGGTCAGGATACCTACATTATCGGGTCGGGCTTCTACATTGAAGACTAAGCCGGCGGCGTTGACAGCTTAACGTTCCATATAAACGTTAAGAGTTTCTGCCAGAGAATCGGAGCGCCTGTGACGAAGCGAGTCTTCAATCCCGCACTGGTTTCATACCCTTTTGTCCCGAAGACGCACGCGTCGCCCAACAAACCGACATCAAGCTGACCAGGATAAACTAAGCGCCGATATCTTCTCTCCACAATTCTGGCTGAGCAATAAGGAAATCCCGCATAAGTTGTATGCACACTGGATCTTGAAGGATCTCAATCTGAACTCCCCGAGAGCGAAGCAGGTCTTCCTCGCCGCGGAATGAGAGGTTTTCACCTACAATGATGCGCGGGATTCCGTAAAGCAAGATGGCGCCTGAACACATCGCGCACGGCGACAATGTCGTATACAAGACGGACTCACGGTAGACTTGTGCTCGTTGCCGACCAGCGTGTTCAAGCGCGTCCATTTCGCCATGGAGGATGACGCTGCCTTTCTGAACACGCCGATTGTGACCTCGTCCGAGAATGCGGCCATTATGAACCAGTACAGAGCCTATAGGAATCCCGCCTTCACCTGCGCTGACCTGAGCTTGTGCGACCGCTGCCTGCATGAACGTGTCCATGTAACGGATTCTCGCAAATGGGGACGACCAGCAGCCCGGAACCAACCCAACGCTCGATCTGATCGCCTGACGTTGAACGTCTACGTCCGAAGTGGGATGAACATCGGTTTTGCCGGTGATGGCCAAGAACTCGTGAAGGGTCCAAAGGCGACCGGAACGTCCAGCGACCGCTATAAAAGTCCCATTAGGGCCACCCTGCCATCCGACCGGAGTGCCGTCCACCTGAGCTCCCAACTCAAAATCAAAGATCAAGGGGAGGCGTGAACGTTCCGAGCTCGTATCCTGCGTCTGTGCAAAGTTGGCAGATACCAGGACACATATGGCCAGGAAGCGCATAAAGTACCACTAATTGTATCGAAATCTTACGCATGGGAATCGCCCCTCACCTCCATCAGTGCGCGCGTTGTGTTCGCCGGTCTGCTCGTGCCAGGGCGATACAGGCAGGCTGCGAAGTCAGATGGTCGAGCGGGGAGCCTGTGCGAAAAGATTTGGTTATGGCCCGGACTCATGGCCGGTCTTCCCCGTCAGAATCCGCTTCACTGAACCCAAGAACGTAAAATTCGCAGTGCACTTAAGTTCCGGTTCACTGTCCCGACATCGAACGCCTCCGCATCAAAACTGCCGCCCACCCACTCGCGCATCGCCTTGTGCTTCGGGTGCCGCGGATTGCCGATCGCCCGAAGAAACGCCGCATACCCTGGCGGGCCGCCGCAGTCCTCCGGCGGTCGGTGTCGCCTGCCCTCAATACACAATGGGCGCTCGCTACCGGAATTGCTGGAGATGATCTTCTCCACAACAATGTCGTGCTCCCAGTCGTCCCCGAAGTCATACGTATAGGAGCAACGCGTGACCCCAACATCCAAAACCTCGGCGATCGTCACCCTAGCCTCATCGAGGATTCTTTGATCGAAGTCGTCCGGCGGCCCGAAAACCTGACCCGCGATCGCGAACTGATGCAAATGAGAATTGGTCCAGCCAAACACCGTCTGGATCACCTGGTGAAAATCGGAAAGCCGGAGCTTACTCGGGACCAGGACTCGCCGCCATATCGGCGGCCGGATACCCTTGAGCGAAATCTTGAATTGATAGATGCCGGTCGACTTATCCATGCCTCGCCGAGGACTCGTCTGAAATGGGATGATCCATCCGCCACTGAACGTACCGCACCAGGAATTGGCTCTCCGCACGCGACATGAAGAAGCTGAGCGCCCGAGTGACTCCCGGGATAACAAAGGAGTCTAGCTTGTTGTGAGTCGAGTGGGCCTTATCGTCCACGAGTCTCGCGATCTCCCGTTCGTGATCGGTGGTGGGCTGCATGGCAGAGAGAACGGTCCGATCATATGCCCGGATACTCGCGCACGCAAGGGGATGACATTCGCGTGTCTCGCCCCACTCAGCAGGACCGAGGGACTGCTTAGTCCTGACGCAGTGCTCTTCAAAAGCGCGGCGTAACAAATCAATGCGCTCAACCGTCCATCCCCGCAAGGCGAATCCGATGTCGAGTGACCAAAGTGTGCCGAAACCCTCGCGGATGCTGGATGCGACTCCGGCCACGAATTGTGAGCTTTCCACGTTCACAACGGGTGAGCTGAAAGGTGGTGTTTCTGGCAAGCCCGATCCGTTGGCGGTCGCAGAAGCGTGTAAGCGTGCCCAGGATGCAGGCGTCGCGATTGTAGGCGATCTCGGCGCAGTACTGGCCCATGGGGACCGGAGGAAGATACTCACTGCATTCCGGCGCATTCTGTTTCCGCCCAGGCGAGCCGGACGCAGGCCCAAGGAAACGGTTGCCGCCCTCACCGGGATTGGAAGAATGGGATGCGCGGTCCCACGCTGTATCGCGCTCACATTCCCGGATGGGACAAGCACAACCGGTACCGGCGACAGAGTGAGGCGAGGGCACTCATGGATGCCATACACACGCGGGAAAGACGCGCAAGGCAGCGAGCAGGAAGGTTACAGACACAACTGTCCTGAGGGGCCGGGGCATTCAAGCCGCTACGCAATATGCTTCCCTGGTAATCGTTCTTCAGGACTGCCGCGCTCCGAAGTGTCCGCAAGATTATCTCTCCCACCGTCGTCGGTTTGACATTCTGCGCACGAAGCCATTCCAATCGTTCCAAACCGTGCTCCGTGACTTGAAATCGAATCTTACTTCGCAGGTCCTTCCTCCGAGTCACGACCCAGGGGTCGCAAGATTGGCGGAAATGTTCCAGTATATGAACATGAGGCTTGTCCCATGGCTCTGCTTCGCATTGGTTCCGCTTCCACTCTTCGCGCAGACAGACAGCGATCAACCATCCATAACCTACACTGACGTACGGGGCAGCACCCCGGCTCAAGATGCTCATATCGTCAAATACTATGTGGACACCCCTTCTCCAGGTTCCAGATACGAAAGCGGCAATCTCCATATCTTTTACAGCGACAAGACGGAAATCTCTGATACCCTCCGTCCCGACAGAAAAGTCACTGACGACAGCAACCACGTCGTCTACAACCAGCAGGGCATCACCGACGTTAAAATGGCGTCTGACGAACGAACGATTGGCTGGGCTGAGACCATTGATAACGCCGCTACGTCGTATTCCATTCCGTACGTTCTGGCTGTCTACCAGTCGGGTAAGACCATACTGCACATAGAACAGGGCCAGATGCTGTGGTTCTGGACTTTTCGAGATGGCGGGAAGCACATAGCGGCGGTATGGGGGCCGACTCACGGTCCTGAGGTGGGGGACTATCAGCTTTACGATGCAACAACCGGTCGCCTACTTTCCGAGGTCTTTGGCGATCCGACAACCCAATCATTGAGCAGGGATGCTCCTGAGTGGGCCAAAGAGGCCGAACGACAAAAATAGGTTAGCCTACGGGCGTATCTTCGCGCTGACCGCAAGGCGATTCATGAATGATGATCTACAGGCATTCGCGGGAATGGTTTGCCTTCGCTCAGGCCCCCGCAGGGACGGTTGGGACGGTAGTTAGTCTCCTTTTCTAGATCTAATTGAGAGAAGTAAGTGAAAGTGCCGTCCCACCCGTCCCTCCCCCGTGGTGACAGCAAGCTGGACATTGGGAGACCACTCCGGCGACCACCTGACGGGAATCCACTTGCCCTCCGAACGAATTCCCGAGGGCTTTTGACGGTTCCAGTTGGCAGTATTCTGTCCCCGTGGCAAAGCAAATTACCCGAGACCAGGCGGAACGTAAAAAAGCTCAAGCCGCCGCGTTCATGGAGCGGATCGGCGACCCGGACCGGGCCGAGGAGTTCCGCGACATGAGCACGGACGAATACGCCGAGCACCGGGGACTGCAACTCACCAACCCACCGCGATTACGAAGGAGAACGACCATGGCCGCTGTAATAACCAGTAAGTCAGACCTGCAAGACCGGATCGATGACGCTATCGACACGCTAGACGAGGCTTACGCGCCGGAATCGACGCGAGAGGAACTCGCCGAAGCAATCGGCAATGCTCTCGACACGCTGCGAGGAGAAGAGACCGAGGAGGAAGAGGACGAGGACGAAAACGGCGACGACGAGGACTGACTCCGGCCCGGTCGTGTGGTGGTAAGGCGTGGCGCAAGGAAACGGGCCACGTCACGGACCGGGCGCTTAGATACCGGGCGAACGCGTGCCCACCACCGGGACCGCGAGTATGTGCGTTGTGCGGTTCCCAGCGCAACGTGGAAGTCGGCCGCGTCAATGGGCATGAGGAGGATAATGCTCCTGCTAATCTGCTTTGGACTTGTCGCCCGTGCAACGTCCGGTGTGGGAACGTACTCCGGCGCTACGGGCTGGGCAGGCTTACACGGCAGTACAATCCCAATGGAGCCGCTGAGACTCTGGGCGCTTGGATGAATGCCGTCATGAGTATGAAGGGCGAGGGCGGCACAATGGCCGTGCCTGATGCCGTAGCGATGATCCGCGCCACGCCGCCGGAGGAGCGGTCCAGATTCGCCCATGAGATCTGGGCTAGACGGAGGCAGCGTGGAACGGCCCGAAGTGTACGGTTCTGAAGTGGCCGCTAACCTCGGTGGACGATTGCATCGTTAATCGCGGTCACGATGCTTTGAACAAAGGTGCCGTCGTTGCTTTCATACGGCTGTTTCTCGCCCGCAGCAGTGGTTAGTACGACCGCGTAAAGGGGCTTTCTGGAGCGAAACCAAAACACGCCTACAACTGCGACCACCAATCCGACCAATCCTGTGGGAGCCGATTGGTTTGCAAAACTGTTCACTAGCCCCACCGCGCCGAAGAAGATTGTCACGACCGGCCCTATTTTGGATGGATGCTCAACTTCGGTTTTCACGGAATACCAACACCGATGACACACTTGAGGGACGCGCCGGTCGGCTACCACCAAAATAGATCAGTCCCGCCGAGGCGCGTGCCCTCACCCAATAACCACAGGAGTCAATCTCAGAGGCATGGGAACGTTTTCTATCGAGGTCAGGCCGATGAGTGATCATGAGCGACGCATTGCCCGGATCGTAGACCAGTTCTCCACAGAAGGCAGGCTGCGCGTATCCGGCCTTGACAGGGTGATTGCGAAGATCGACTTTCCCATGTCCAGATCCGAGAGCGAGTTTCTGTTGAACTATATGAGGTGGCGCAACGATCACCCGGACCCCAGATAGCCGATTTCCCGAGCGCAGCCGCAGGGAAGCCGAAGCGGCGATGCGGTGTGCTGCTCGGTGGCGTGCCGGGTGAAGAAGTAGTACAGGGCCAGCGACACGGCGGTCAAAATGATGGCACGGAGTCACTTCGAGGCCAGTCTTTCCGCCATACAATGGGACATCTAGATGTGAAGAAAGCGACTTTACTCCCGAGAAGCACTCGTCTTTGTTTTTCAAGTCGTCACGCTTTCATGCCTGCTCGGGCTTGCGGTCGATGCGGTAACAGCTAATATAGCCGTCGAGTACTTCACGCTTCATCATCGGCACATCGTAGACAGTCAGTCGCCGTGGGCAATGGCGCTGATTTGGGGGATCGGCGCATCTTGGTGGTTCGGCCTCATAGCCGGTGGCTCCTGTGGTGGATAAATCTGCGGCGGCTACAACCGCTGTCAGGCAGGAGGATCATCCGCATGATCGTCCCGTATCTCATTGGCATTTGGTTCGTCATGATGGGAATAGTGGCGGGCGTTTACGGAATCGCGGGAAGGATTCCCGAAACGCAGCGCAGAGTTACCTTTGAATCTGACCGGCGACTGATGGCAGTGGCCCTTTCGCATTCCACCGAGTATCCATTAGGCGGAATCGTCACCATCGTTCTCATGATTCGGATCGCCGAGTCAAGAACTAATTGGTGCAGTACCCAGACAGGCAATAGAAACTGCCGCGATGTGTTCGAGCGCTGCGCTGGTTAACGATGAGAATCTGCAAGAACGTGGATCGTCGTAACGTCACTACGGTCCCACAGCCAGCCGAGTAAATAGCCCGCCGCGACGAGAGCGACCGAAGTCGCCGCCAGTTCCGGGCCAACGTCAGTACCTTCCGACGTTATGGCCCTAGCTGCGGAGTATCCAGCGGCAATGCCCCCCGTGACCACGGGTAAAATGATTCTGCCTCGAATATGCCCCTTACGCACTTTGAATGCAGCGATGTCACCCTTGGGCACCATCATTTCTCCGCGTCCGTACTTGCTGTCTTTGGGTGATGCTTTCGAGATCTGCATTCGTAAGGCATCGGGCGTCAAACTCAGCGCTCTTCCCTGCAATATTCCTCCTCGGGTTAACTGCACTTCGAGCTTATGTCCTTCCACCAGATCCTTGGGCACGCGGTTCCATTCCACTTGAAGGTCAGCAGCATTGAGCAAGACCGGGAAAATGAGCGCAGCAATCCTGAACAGGTTTGTTCTTATCATGGCGTGGTCCTTTCTAACACATTCTGCTTTCCATCTCGCCGCCTGCCGTTCCGCGATCCGGTTGGCCAGCGCATCGCCCTCGCGAACATAGCCCGTCATTCGCGTCCGTCCGCGAGCTTCATCTCGATCTCCGTCTCGGGCTTAGGCGCGGGTATCGCTTAATTCAATTCTTATGGACAGCAGCAACAACTATGGCGACAAGACCAATGGCTCCGACTACTGCATACGTGATTACAAGCGCAGTGCCAATTTGTTGGCCAACAGTCTTTCCTTGATTGTGTTGCGACGAAGATTCTGGATGTATCTGGAGCGACTTGACGCTGTCGAAAGTGATCGGTCTGACTTCGACCGAGTCTTTTCGTTCGATCTTTAGTTCAAAGCTGTTGTCAAATACACTTCCGAGTCGTCCCTTCAATTTCGTGTTGTCGATTAACCTCACCTCGATACGAGTGTCAGGAGCCTGCCCAAATATGTGGTTCTTCACATCATTCGGCGTCTGGGCTACTGACTGAAGGGCAAGCTGAAGTGCAAGCCAGCACCGCAGGGGAATTGTCATTTTGGGCATTGTCCGTCCTGTGACATCCGTAGTTTGTTTCCTGTCTTCGAGGCAGTCTTCTCCACGAAAGACTAAAGGTCCTGCGCGTCACCCACGCGCGGATGGCGACCGAAATCAGTCGCCTCATTCGCATGTCAGATCCAGCGTGCCGCCGCCGCGCCACTATCGTCAGGGCGGGTGTTGAAGGCGATGGCCGCTTGCGGCGAGGCACGATGGATGGCGTTGATTAGGGCTTCAAAAAGAACTAGGCGATTCGGCGGCAGGCGAATCCCCGCGCCAATCACTACGCAGTCGTAGGCGGCACTGGCCAGGCAGCGTTCCACCGTCGGGATCGCGGTCTCGTCGGGCTTGATGTAACACACCTCGGGATGCCAGCCCCGCGCTGCGAAGTCGGCCAGCGCGACTTTGACTCCAGCGTGGACCTTCTCTATACTCATGCCCGGCGGCAGCGCCGGATCAGAAAAGTCCACCGTCGCCGGATCAAGACCGATTAACACGACACGTTTCATAGATCCTTCCCGAATCTAATTTTTCACGCTCAGCGTGCTCGAATCGACGGCCTTCTTGCCAGTTACCCCTTCAAGACCCATTAACATGAACTTAGCGGGAGATGAGCGGACAGTTGGGCACCGCGGCAGCGGTGCCTGAGGCGGCGTCTTCAGTGGTAGATTTTGGGTTTTCCACAACTCAGAACACCACGAAAGGACACCACCTCATGAGCA
>JBAIXM010000104.1:0-31653 GCA_037916615.1 Bryobacterales bacterium | reverse complement strand
CCACCACACGCCCGCTCCGGCCGCGATCGCGGCTCCCAGACCGGCGGCGACAACCTGACGCCGCGTGGCCCTGCCCGTGTCCGCCGTGGCCGCAGCGGCCGGCTGTAGCGCGGCCCCCAGTTCCCGCGCACTCTGGAACCGCTGCGCAGAACTCTTCTCCAGGCACTGCCGCACGGCCGGAGCAAGCTCTTCAGGAAATCGATCCCAGACCGGCTGGTCCCGCAAAATCGCGGCCATGCTCTCGGCTGCGGTGCGGCGCGAAAACGGCGCACGTCCGGTCGCCATCTGGTACAGCACGCAACCCAGAGAAAAAATGTCGCTGCGGGGATCCACAGATTCTCCCCGAACCTGTTCCGGTGACATGTACCCGACTGTTCCCATCACTACCCCGGCTTCGGTCAGCGACGGGCCGATCGTACGCGTATCCTCCTCTGGATCGAGGTGCCCAACCGCAGCCAGCTTTGCAAGGCCGAAGTCCAGAACCTTCACCTGCGACTCCGGTGTAATCATGATGTTTCCGGGTTTCAAATCGCGGTGGATGATGCCTGCCGCATGGGCGGCGGCCAGGGCGACGGCCATCTGGGCCCCATATTCCCGCACCTGAGAAACCGGCATCCCGTCCCGCGGAATCAGACTTCGGAGCGATTGGCCCGGAACGTACTCCATGACCAGAAAGTCCACCCCGCCGTCGCTGGCGATGTCGTAGAGCGTCACAATATTCGGATGATTCAGGGCCGAAGCCGCGCGCGCTTCCTGAAGGAATCGCCGCTTTCGATCGGGATCCGCCAGCTTGTCGTGCGGCAGGACCTTGATGGCGACGGTGCGGCCCAGGCGCGTGTCCCGGGCGCGATACACCTCGCCCATGCCGCCTGCGCCGAGCGCCGCCTCGATTTTATAGGGACCCAGTTGCTGGAGCCTGATGGCCATCCCTCCGTTGTCCTGTGGGAATGCCCGCCGGAATTAATATATCGTGTTCAGGAGGTCCACATATGCTGAAAAAGCTGTTTGCCACCCCCAACGATCCCACCCTGACACTTGCCCGCCTGATTCTCGCGGTCATTTTCTTCGCGCACGGTTCCCAGAAGATGTTCGGATTTTTCGGGGGCCGCGGCGTCTCCGGGACAATCGCTATCTTTCAACAGACCATGGGAATCCCTGCCCCGCTGACGATCCTGGCCATGACCGCGGAGGTGTTCGGCGCGTTTGGTCTGTTTCTGGGGCTGCTGACCCGCGTTGCGGCTCTGGGAGTGCTGGTGGTGATGCTGGTTGCGCCCTTCGCGAACCATCTATACCCGAACTTTTTCATGAACTGGACCGGGCGTCAGATGGGCGAAGGATTCGAGTACCACCTGCTGGCGATCGCCTTGATTGTCTCGGTGCTGGTCCGGGGCGCAGGTGCGCTTTCAGCCGATCGGGTGATTTCGGGCGCGCTTGGGTCGCCCGTTATGACCGAGCCAGCGCATCAAAAATCCGTTTAACATTCGCGGAATTGGCCGGCGGCGTTTTCTGCGCGGTCAAGGCGTTGGTCTTGATCAGCGGCATCACGGCTTCCGGCGCGGGTGGATTCGACTCCAGATAATCCATGCCTTCCACGGTGATCAGGAGATTGCTCTTGTCGTCGCTGCTCGCCAGGTTTCGCTGCTTGAGATACCAGAGTGCGAAATTCAGTCCTTCCGTCGTCGTCTCGAGCATGTTTTCGATCCGCCGCAGGGGAAGTCCCGGTGTGAACGGACTGTTTCGCCGCCGGTCGTAGAGAACGCATAGAACCGCAGCGCGAAGAGCGGTCTCGCGCCCCAGGCCGGCGAAAAAATCCAGGCCGCTGAACTTGAATTCGGCCTTTTCCTCGCCTCCACCTTTGAGTTTGTCGAATTCAGCTTTGAGCGCCGGGTCAGAGAGAACTTCGTACGCCAGATTGACGGCTTCGAACTTGGCGCGGTCTCCCGTCTCGGGGTTCCGGGGATGATACTTCTGGGCGAGCTTTCCGTAGGCCTGCTGAATGGTCTCAGCATCCGACTTGGCGTCGATTTCGAGAACGTTATAGTGATCCTGAAACTTCCCGGCGGCCGGAGCGGACATATCCGGTTATCGGCATCTGAGGGGGAGGACTTCAGCCCCGCCCCGTGAGGGCGGGGCGATCCTGAAGGCTACCGCTTCACCTGATCTACGTCCACATCCAATGTGTGGCCGATCCGGAATCCTTCGACTCCGTCGGTGTGGACCTGGCTCTTCATGAGCTTCGTCATTTCCTTGCCGTTGACGCTGAAAATAACGTCGTTACCCTGGACCTGAACACTCAGCGTGTTCCGCTGCGTCCCGTCCGCGCCTTCCTTCATAATGGCAGGGTTCGCGGTCCAGTTCACCACGGTCCTCGGGGAGGCGCCTTCCCAGTTGGAAATGAAATACTCGCCCGACTGGCGGACCAGGAAATAGGTATAGGTCGGCGAGGGACCCATATTCGTCCCGCCGATCACCAGCCCGTAAGAAACCGGATGCGACGCTTTCTTCACCTGCGTGAGCCGCGCCGAGTAGGTGTAGTTGCCGGACTTGGTCCAGTCGTTGCGCCACATCGTTCCCGTGGTGCCCATCTGGAAGTGATAGACGTCGCCGGTCTGAGAGAACTTGATTCCCGTAGGTGCGCCACGATCCGGGCGAGCGCTCCAGCCCGCTGGAAAATCGCCGCCCTTAACGGCACGGTCCGGGTCGCCTTTTCCGCCTTCCTGCGCAAAAGCGACGAAGGCCGCCACCGCGAACGTGAGAGTGAACGTACAGAGTTTGTGAAAGTTGTTGATCATAACGGAGATCCTACAAAGTCGAGTATATCAACGTGTTGCGCCCCTCTGAGGTTTGGCAATACACTACGTGGTGATATGAACCGCCAATCCTGGAAAGCGCTGGCTGTGGGCGTGGCTGCGCTCGCCTTCTCGATTCTGACGCCTGTTCGTGGGCAGCAGGGAACGCCAGCATCGGGCGAATGGCGCGTCAATGGAGGCGACAGCGGCAGCACCCGCTATTCGCCGCTCGACCAGATCGGCCCGAATAACGTCCGGAACCTGCAAGTCGTATGGCGCTGGAAAGCGCAGAATATGGGGCCCGCGCCGCAAGGCGCCTGGGAGGCGACGCCGCTGATGGCCGGAGGCAAGCTGTTTTTCACCGCAGGCACGGGGCGGACCGTCGTGGCGGCAGATGCTGCCACCGGCGAAACTCTGTGGCTCTATCGTGGCGATGACACGGCCGAACGCGGAGCCGTGCGCGCCAACAATCGCGGCGTCAGCTACTGGACCGACGGCCGCGGTGACGACCGGATCCTGTTCGTCACGCCCGGCTATCAACTCGTCGCGCTGAACGCCAAAAACGGCCAGCCGATTTCGAGTTTCGGCAAAGACAGCCGCGTGGATCTGTGGGTCGGCCTCGACCGGCCGAAGGTGGAGAACGGCACCATCGGCGCGACCTCGCCGCCCATCATTATTCGCGATGTCGCCGTGGTCGGAGCGGCGCTTCGCGTCGGCGTCGCACTGCCGACGCGTCTGAATACGCCCGGCTACATTCGCGGCTACGATGTTCGCTCGGGCAAGCTGCTGTGGACGTTTCACACGGTTCCGCAGCCCGGCGAATTCGGCGCCGATACCTGGGGCAAGGACGATCGCGGCGTGGCTTCCAACACATTTACGGGCAACACCGGTGCCTGGGGTCCGCTGACCGGCGATGAAGAGCTCGGCTACGTGTACATTCCCGTTGAGGCCCCCAGCGGCGATACGTTCGGCGGCCAGCGCCCCGGCGCCAACCTGTTCTCCGACAGCATCGTCTGCCTCGACGCGAAAACCGGCAAGCGAGTCTGGCATTACCAGTTGATACATCACGAAATGTGGGATTACGATATTCCGGCGGCGCCGATCCTGCTCGACATCACCGTCAACGGCAAGAAGATCAAAGCTCTGGCGCAAGTGAACAAGTCGGCGTTTACGTTCGTCTTCGACCGCACCAACGGTCAGCCGGTGTGGCCTATCGAGGAGCGTCCTGTTCCAAAAGGAAGTGTCCCGGGCGAGTGGTATTCGCCGACGCAACCGTTCCCGACCAAGCCCCCGGCTTTCGATCGCCAAGGCGTGACTGAGGCGGATCTGGCAGATTACACTCCCGAAATCAAAGCCGAAGCGTTGAAGGTCGCGTCACAGTACGTTCTGGGGCCGATCTACACGCCGCCGATCGTCAAGGACACCGGCGGCAAGCTCGGGACAATCCAGCTTCCGGGCGCGGGCGGCGGAGCGAACTGGATGGGCGGCGCGGTCGATCCCGAAACCGGGATGTTGTACGTCCCTTCGACCACCAGCCCGTACATTTCGTCTTTGGTTCCCGGCGGCACGCGGTCCGAGATGCCGTATATCGCCGGGGGCGGCGGTGGGAATACGAACGTCGCCGGCTCGCTCCCGCTGATCAAGGGTCCCTACGGGCGCATCAGCGCGTTTGACCTGAACACGGGCGATCAGGCCTGGATGATTCCGAACGGCAAACCGTCCGACGCGATCGTGAACAATCCGGCGCTCAAGGCTGCCGGCATCGACGCGAGCAATTGGGGCGGCGGGCAGCGCTCGCCGATTCTGGTCACCAAGACCATGCTGGTGGAGGGCAGCGCCGATTTGCGCTTCATCGATAAAAAGACCGGCGCGGTGATTTACGAGATGCCGCTCGGCGGAAGCGTGGGTCCGACGATGACCTACACGGTCAACGGGCGGCAGTTCATCGCCGCTGTGGTGAACGGCTCACCGGGGAACGGCGCCGAGCTGGTCGGGCTGGCGGTCGGACAGCCGGGCGGCGGAGGCCGAGGCGGCCGCGGTGGACGGGGCGGACGAGGCGGCAACGCACCTCCGGCAGAGAACCAGTGATTCCGGATCGTTTACGCTGAAGTCTATGGTCCTCACAAAAGAAGAACTCGTTGCATCGCTACAGAATGAAATCCGGATTCTGCTGCACCTGGTCAGCAAGGTCGATCGGAATCAGCTCGACTATCGCCCGACGCCCAAGCAACGCAGCACCATCGAGTTGCTGCGCTACCTGACCTACATGGGTACAAGCCTGGTGCCCGCCATAAAAACCGGGACGTTTGACGGCGAGGCCTTCGGAAAAGCGCAATCCGCCGCCGCAGCCATGAATTTCGATCAGGTGGTCGCGGCTCTCGAGAAGCTCTCGGCCTTTTATGGGCAGCTCGCCTCGTGGCCGGATGCGGATTTCCGCGTCGAAATGGACATGTTCGGCCGCAAGTATTCCCGCGGTTCGCACCTCGTCAATCTGGTGCTTTCCGGGCATGCCGCGTACCGCACCCAGTTGTTCCTGTATCTCAAGTCCTGCGGCCGCGACGAGCTGAACACCATGAATCTCTGGGCCGGTATGGACGCGCCCATGCAGGCCGCCGTTTAAATCCCTGCTGACTGTTCTTGCAATTTCCAACTACCGGTCCTTGAGGAATCTGGTGATTCCTCTGGGCCGGTTGAACGTGATCACCAGCCCGAACGGCAGCGGCAAATCGAGCCTGTATCGGGCCCTGCGGTTGCTCGCGGATACGGCGCAGGGCCGCGTGGTCACCTCTCTGGCGCGCGAGGGAGGCTTGCAGTCGACGCTGTGGGCTGGTCCGGAAGTCATCGGCCGCGCTGTCCGCCGCGGCGACCATCCGGTGGAAGGTACGCGCCGCGACCAACGCGTTGCTCTTCGTCTGGGCTTTGCCAGTGACCGATTCGGCTACCTGATCGATCTCGGGTTGCCCCGGCCCAGCAAGTCCGCGTTCAGCCTGGACCCCGAGATCAAGCACGAAAGTATCTGGCACGGGCCTCAGCCACGTCCGTCGGCTCTGATTGTCGACCGGCGCGGCCCGGTGGTTCGCATCCGTGTGGATGACGGCTGGAAAATAGCGACCGGCAGCCTTTCCTCCTTCGACAGCATGATGACTCAGGCCGCCGATCCGCACGACGCCCCAGAGATGCTCCAGATGCGCGAGTCAATCCGGGCCTGGCGTTTCTACGATCATTTCCGCACGGATGCCGATGCCCCGGCCCGCGCCACACGGATCGGAACACACACTCCGGTGTTGTCCGAGGACGGGGCCGATCTGGCAGCCGCGATGCAGACCATCCGCGAGATTGGCGAAGCGGAGGCGCTTGATGCGGCCGTTTCCGACGCCTTTTCCGGAGCGCGGCTGGAAGTCGAGAACTCCGCGGGACGGTTCACACTGTTGATGGAGCAGCACGGCCTGCTCCGGCCTCTGCGCGCCGCCGAGTTATCCGACGGCACTCTTCGATATTTGCTCTGGATCGCGGCGCTGTTCACTCCGCGGCCGCCGGCGCTCATGGTGCTGAACGAACCGGAAACCAGCCTGCATCCGGATCTGCTTCCTCCTCTGGCGCGGCTTATCGCGCGCGCGGCGGCGCGCTCGCAGGCGATCGTGGTGACGCATGCCGCGCCGCTCATTGCCGCATTACGGGAGCAGGATGGCTGCCGTTCGATTGTGCTCGAAAAGACGTTCGGCGAAACCAATATCGCGGGCTTGCAGCAGACGGATATTCCCGCCTGGCACTGGCCGCCACGCTGAAACCGGAATACGGGTAGAATCAGTGAAGCTCCGCGTTCAAGAGGGAAATTACCGTGCACAAAATTCTGTTCGCCACACTGGTTGCCGTTGCGATCGTCCATGCCCAAACCGGGCGTCCGATCGACGACGCTGCGCTCAAAAACTCCGGGAAAACCGGCGAGGAGTGGCTCAGTTACGGCGCGACTCCCGGCGAGACGCGCTATAGCCCGTTGAACCAGATCAATACGTCCAATGTCGGACGCCTGGGCCTGGCCTGGTCGCTCGACATCGGCAAGGGCGGCGGAAACCAGGAAGCTACGCCGCTGTTCTGGAACAACACGCTCTACAGCATCACCAACTGGAGCATCGTATTCGCCGTAGACGCGCGCACGGGCAAGGAAAAATGGCGCTGGGATCCGGAGGTCAACCAGGACAAGACCCGCCCCCAGATCTGCTGCGGCGTGGTGAATCGCGGCCTGGCGATTTATCAGAACCTGATCATCGCGCCGGTGATCGACGGCCGCCTGATCGCGCTAAACGCCGAAACCGGGAGACCAGTCTGGGAATCGCGCGTTTCCTATTCGAGCGAAGGCTATACGGTCACCATGGCGCCGCGCATCGCCAAAGGGAAGGTGATCATCGGAGTCGCGGGCGCGGAATTGCCCATTCGCGGGTTCTTTGCCGCGTTCGACGCTCTGACGGGCAAGCGCGCCTGGACCTTCTACACCGTTCCCGGCGATCCCTCGAAACCGTTCGAACACCCGGCGCTCAAGAAGGCCGCCGAAACCTGGTCAGGCGACTGGTGGAAGCTCGGCGGCGGCGGATCGGTCTGGGATGGCATGGCCTACGATCCTGAGGCCGATCTGCTCTACGTCGGCACTGGCAACGGCGGACCCTGGCCCGAGGAACTGCGCAAATCCAAAGGCAAGGAAAATCTCTATCTCGCTTCGATCCTCGCCGTGAAGCCCGACACGGGCGATCTCAAATGGTATTTCCAGGTGGTTCCCGGCGATTCCTGGGATTACGACAGCGTGCAGCAGCTTTTGCTGGCGGATCTCACGATCCGCGGCCAGCAGCGCAAGGTCCTGATGCAGGCCAACAAGGACGGGTTCTACTACGTGCTCGACCGCGTCACCGGCCAGTTCATCTCCGGCCAGCCGTTCGCCAAGGTTACCTGGGCGCGAGGTCTCGACGAGCGCACCGGCCGTCCGTTCGTCAATCCCGAGGCGCACTACGGATCAACCGAGACCATTCAGATTTCGCCCGGACCGGGCGGCGGGCACAACTGGTCTCCGATGTCGTTCAATCCGGCGACTGGCTTGGTCTACGTCCCGGCTTCGATGGTGAGCAGCTCCAATTTCGCCATCGATCCGGCATTCGAATACAAGCCCGGACGCAGCAACATCGGCGTGAAGCGCGGGGCTCCTCCGGCGAACGGCCAGGGTGTCGCGCCTCCACCGGCTGCGACGTTGCCTGCTCCTCCCGCGATCGGTCCGGAAGCGCCGCCAGCGGGGCAGACGAATGTGCTGCTCGCCTGGGATCCAGTCGCGCAGAAAGAGCGCTGGCGCGGTCAGGGCGGCGGTTCGATCAGCGGCGGAACGGTCACCACGGCTGGAAATCTTGTCATCCAGGTGATTCCCGACGGGCGGCTGGTCTCTTACAGCGCCGATAAGGGAGAAAAGCTTCTGGATATCCAGACCGGTCTGCGCAGCGGCATGGGACCGCCGATTACCTACATGCTCGATGGCAAACAGTACGTCGCGCTCATGGGCGGTCAGGGAGTCGTGGTGGCTCGCAGCGCCGAACCGGGAGCGCCTCCGCCTCCACCGACCGCGTCGACCGTTTTTCCGAAGCTGATGACGTTCGTACTGGACGGAAAGCCCGTCCAGTAAAGGGCATTACGGCAGCGAGAAGGCGAGCAGCGCGTTTCCGGGAATGCCCTGCCGAACCCCGACATAGCCGGATGGAACGAACAGCATTCCCCCGGCAACGACGGGTCCGGCCGCGCCCATCGATCCGCCTTTAGCGGGCACACCGTTGACCGTGGTGAATTCCTGGATGGTGTTGTACTCCCAAATCACCTTGCCATCCGATGCGGAGAGTGCGCGAAGGATTCCATCCCACGCTCCGGAAAACACAATTCCAGGGATTGCCGTCAGGGGACCTTCGTGGCCCGGATGCTGCGCCAGCGCTGCGGCCAGCTCAGGCTTGGTGAACCACTTCAGCTCGCCGTCGCGGAGCTGCACGGCCCCGATGCCGCCGGGCCCCAGGCCGAAGTAAGCGTTCTGATCGTCGGCCGTTCCGCCCCACACGATCTTTCCGCCGAACTCGCTGGTGTTGCTCACCAACGCGGTTTTCCAGATCACCGCGCCTTTCTTATCCGGATCGTGCGCCCAGACGTTGCCGCTCTTCTGCCCGGCGACCAGGATCGTGCGGCCGCTCGCGAGCGTTTTCAGAATGGGCGGCGATCCAAAGTCGTGATCGGGGCCGAGCTCCTTGGGGCAATTTGGCGGCGGCGTGGCGCCGTTGCAGCCTGCCAGCCACGTGTCTTTCGGAGTGTCCTGCACGGACCATAAAATCTTGCCGGTGGTCAGGTCCATGGCCAGGATGGCGTCGGTGGTGTCAGCGGCGGGCTCGGTGTAGGCATCGCCGGTGCCGATGTACAGCGCGTGGCGCGCAGGATCGATCGTCGGCGAGTTCCACACTCCGGCTCCGGCCGGTGCGAATCGCTCGACGCCGTTCTCGTTCTTGCCCGCCGGTTTGGGTTCGTCGGCGATCGTGTACGTCTTCCAGATCTGCTTACCGGTCGCGGCATCCAGCGCGACGACGCTGCCCCGGAACGTACAGCACGCGTAGTTGCGGTTCGGACCCGCTCCTTCCTCGCCCGAGGCGACAGGCACATACACGCGGCCTTCGAAAGCTTTCAGGCCTCCCGTGATCCGCGCCGAGGCGTGATCGTCGACCCGAGCTTTCCAGATTTGCTGCCCGCTAGCGGCATCGACGGCGTAAGCGTTCGCTCTTCCGTCGCCGAAGTAAGCGGCGGATCGGGCCCCCACGCGCACGATGGTCACCGCGCTTCGGACGCCCGAATCCGCCTGGAACATCCAGTACACGCATCCGGTTTTGGCATCGAGCGAATAAACGGCTCCGGTATCGACTCCCACGAACACGCGCCCGCCGGATATGGATGGCTGGCCGTAGACCGATTTTGCGGCCGGAAATCCGAAGGCCCATTTCAGTTTGAGCTTGGGAACGTCCGCAGCCGTGATTCCGGCCCCTTTCGAATCCTGGAAGCGTGTATTCGCAGGATCTCCGCCCCATCCGTTCCAGGACGCCCCTTCGGGGTTGAAGGGAGCGTTGGCGGGACACGGGTTCCCCTGGGCGGCCAAAAACCGCGCGAACAGGCAGGCCACGATCGAGAGTCGTTTCATTCGTGTTGATTCGCTCCTTTGTTAGAATACTGCGGCAGGGAGGAGGTTCGATGCCGCGCTGCTGGATGCTAGCGACTCTGTGCGCCGTCTTCGCGATCGCCCAGAACCCCCAAGGCGTGCCGGAAAACACGACGATGCGCGTCTCCCCTCACGTCTACGCGATCGTCGGCTTCCCGAATATCGCGTATGTCGTCGGAAGCCGGGCGATGCTGGTGGTGGATACCGGGATGGGCCCGCGCAACGGAGCGGTCGTCCTGCGTGAAGCGCAGAAGCTCGCAAGAGTGCCCACGCTGTATCTCACCACAACGCATTTTCACCCGGAGCACTCGGCCGGCGAAGGCGCATTTCCATCGAATACGATCCTGATCCGGCCCGCCGCGCAGCAGGACGAAGTCGACCGCCGCGGCGCCGAATATATCGACCTGTTCAGCAGCCGTTCGGCGCAGAACAAGGAACTGCTTCAGGGCGTGAAGTTGCGCCAGGCCGATATCGTTTTCGATCGCGACGCAAGACTCGACCTGGGCGGAGTGACCGTCCGCCTGTTCTGGTGGGGTGCGGCGCATACCAAGGGAGACGAACTGATCTTCGTCGATCAGGACAGCGTTCTGATATCCGGCGACATCGTGCAGAACAAACTCGTTCCGAACATGCCCAACGAGGACGCCAGCGTCCAGGGCTGGCTGGAGATTCTGGACAAGCTCGAGCCGCTGAAGCCCCGGTTTGTCGTGCCCGATCACGGCGCCTTGGGCGACGGATCGCTGATCGCAAAGGAGCGGGCGTTTCTTGAAGACGTGCAGAAGCGCGCCTTGGCGCTGAAGGCTCGAGGAATCGCCGTCGAAGAGGCCGGCAAGATGCTGCAAGCCGAGTTGAAGACGGCGTATCCGGATTGGGAGAATTTGAATCCGGTTCCCAACATTGTTCGAAGAGTATACGAGGAGGCGCCTTGAAACCGGATCCGCGCCGGGGGCGCTGGTAAAATCGTCTCGTAAGTGGCTGCATCCCCCAAAACTCTCACGGTCCGGCAGTTCTTTGGCCGTAAAGGACTGCTTTCCGAGTGGCACCCCGGTTACGAATACCGCGAAGGCCAGCTTCGCATGGCGGAGGCCGTGGAGAAGGCGCTCGCCGACCGCAAACACCTGGTGGTCGAGGCCGGCACCGGAACCGGAAAAACGCTCGCCTACCTGGTTCCGGCGATTCTTTCGGGCAAGCGCGTTGTCGTTTCCACCGGCACGAAGAATCTTCAGGAGCAGCTCTTCTTCAAGGACATTCCGTTTCTCGAAAAACATCTGGGACCGCTGCGCGCCTGTTACATGAAGGGCCGCGCGAATTACGCCTGCCGCCAGAAAATCTACGATGCCGAAAAAGAGCCGGTGCTGGAAGGCCTGGAAGAAGTCGCGGACTTCCAGATCATTCAGGCGTGGGAAAAAACCACGGAAACGGGCGATCGCGCCGAAATTAAGAAGCTGCCGGAGAACAGCGCCGCCTGGGCCAAGATCGACGCGCGCGCCGAGCTCTGCAGCGGCCAGAAGTGCGCGCAGTTCGAGCGTTGTTTCATTACCCGCATGCATCAGAAGGCCGCCGAAAGCGACCTGATCATCGTGAATCACCACCTCTTCTTCGCCGATCTTGCGGTCAAGGAAGACGAACGCGGCGCAATCATTCCGGACTACAACGCCGTGATCTTCGATGAGGCTCATGAGGTGGAAGATATCGCCGGGCAGTATTTCGGCGTATCCATTTCCAGCGCGCAAATCGAGGATCTGACGCGCGACGTGGCGTCTCTGGCGCATCGGAAACAGTTCGGCACCGAAGAGCTCGACCGCATTCTGATCCGGATGAACGAATGCGCCGCCCAATTTTTTGCTCTCTTCGGAAACACCGCCGAAGGGCGGACAGGATTCCGTTCCCATGACGCTTTCCTTGAAGTCAACGAAGAAAAATATCGGGATGTGCTGCGGGCGCTCGAGATGGTGACGCTGCAACTGGAGTTGCTGAAAGCGCCGCCCGATGAGGCGCTGCCGCTGGTGACGCGCGCACGCGAGTTCGCGCGCCGCCTGGAATTCTGGATGGAGAGCGGCGATAAACGCTACGTGTACTGGATCGAGCGCCGCGGCCGCCGGACATTTTTGCAGGCGACGCCCATTGAGGTGTCGCAGCTTCTGGACGAGCGGTTGTTCGACCGCGTGGATACGGCCATCCTCACCTCAGCTACGCTCGCGGTCGCCGGGAGCTTCGAGTATGCATTACGCCGGCTGGGTTTGCGCTCGGCCCGCACCGAGCTGGTTCCCAGCCACTTCGATCATCAGAAACAAGCACTGCTGTACGTTCCCCAGAATCTGCCCGATCCGCGCAGTCCGGCGTTCACCGCAGCGGCCGCAGACGAGATCGTGGAAATCCTCACGCTCAGCCGCGGGCGGGCTTTCGTTTTGTTCACCAGCTACCAGCAGATGCGGCTGATCTATGACCGCGTGTCGCTCGAAATCCCCTATCAGACGCTGCTGCAAGGCACCGGCCCGCGCAGCGCGCTGCTCGAAGAATTTCGCGCCACGCCCAATGCTGTGCTGTTTGCGACGTCTTCGTTCTGGCAAGGCGTCGATGTGCCGGGCGACCAGCTCAGTTGCGTTATCATCGATAAGCTGCCGTTTGCGGTTCCCAGCGATCCTGTGGTGGAAAGTCGCATCGCGGCGATCAAGAGCGAGGGCGGGGATGCGTTTCACGATTACCAGGTTCCGCAGGCCGCCATCGCGCTGAAGCAAGGGTTCGGAAGGCTGATCCGAAGCAAAACCGATCGGGGAGTGCTCGCTCTACTGGATCACCGGATCACGAAAACCCGTTACGGACAGATTTTTTTCGACAGCCTGCCGGAATACGGATTTACGACGCGCAGGGAAGACGTGGAGAGATTTTTCAAGAATGTTTGAAGTGACGGTAGAACAGACTTTCGCCGCGGCGCACGCGCTGCGCAATTACAAGGGCGGCTGCGAGAATGTGCACGGGCACAATTTCAAGGTGCAGGTGGTGCTCGCCGGCGAGCGTCTGGACGATGCGGGCCTGCTGGTGGATTTCATCGACGTGAAGAACCTGATGCACGACGTCATGGCGCGGCTGGACCACCAGTTCCTGAACGAAGTGCCGCCGTTCGACGTAAAAAATCCCTCTGCTGAGAATATCGCCGAGTACTTCTGCACCGAGATGAGCGATGGGCTCAAGGATACTCCGGTACCCGTGCGCATCCGCGAAGTGAAGGTGTGGGAGACGGAGATCCAGAGCGCGACGTACCGGCCTTGAGCGCCCCATGAACGTCGACTGGGTCCGCGCGCACTGCCTCTCGCTGCCGCACACCACCGAAGAGGTCCTTTGGGGCGACGATCTGGTCTTTAAGGTCGGCGGAAAGATGTACGCCGTTGCCGTGCTCGTTCCCCACAGGGTCGCCTTGTCGTTCAAGTGCACGCCGGAGTCATTCGCGGAACTGGTCGAGCGGCCGGGAATCATCCCGGCGCCGTATTCGGCCCGGAATTATTGGGTCGCGCTGGAACGCGAGGACGCCCTGCCACGCGCCGAAATCAAGCAGTTGATTTCGCGTTCCTACGAACTGGTTGTAGCCAAATTGCCCAAAAAGAAGCAGCAGGAGCTGGCGCCTAAGCCTCGGCAGCCTCGGCCTGCTGGGCGGCCAGCGCTCGCTGGCGGTCGAAAGCCAGCTTTCCCTGGTACTCGTCCCAAAGCGTTGTAAATCCGGCCCAGAAATACCCGCCGACAAACAGCAATAGGAACGGAATGGCCAGGTAGTTGTAGGACTGGATCGCGTACACCACGATCGCGAGGAATCCGCATCCCGCGGCCAGTTCGGCATACGGCAGCCATCCGCTGCGGCGGCGATACTTCACGTTCGCCACGGCAGCCTTCTGCGTGCCATATTTCGCCGTACGCGCGAATGCGGTCTGGTATCCGACCAGCGCCTCGATCACCGCCTTGGTATTGATGATCGTCAACGCCACACCCGCCGCCATCAGCGCCGGCAAAAACAGAATCGATCGCTTCCAGTTCCGCGGAAACAGCTCGCGCTGCGCGACCACATAAAACGCAGTGATCGACCAGAACGAAGCCGCGATCAGCGGCAGATCGATCAGGAACATCTCGAAGACGCCCATGTAGAAGCGCACGATCATCACCGGCAGCATCAGCAGGCTGACCACGATCATCAGCGGATAGCCGATGTTCGGCGTCAGATGGAAAAACGCCTCGGCCTTGACGCGCCAGGGCAGATTCGAGCGCAGAATCGAGGGCAGCAGCTTTTTTGCGACCTGCGTCAAGCCCTTCGCCCAGCGCGATTGCTGCACCTGGAATCCGTAGGTTTCCACCGGCAGCTCCGAAGGACACTCCACATCGGGCGCATAAACAAATTTCCAGCCTTTCAGTTGCGCGCGATAACTCAAATCGGAATCTTCCGTGAGCGTATCGTGCTCCCAGCCGCCGGCGTCCGCGATCATCTCGCGCCGCAAAATACCAGCCGTTCCATTGAAATTGAAGAACAGGCCGCCGCCGGCGCGCGCGATGTGCTCCAGCGCAAAATGCCCGTCGAGCAGGATCGCCTGCACCTCGGTCAGCACGTTATGGGAACGGTTCAGGTACGTCCAGCGCGTCTGCACCATCCCGACCTTGGGATCGGTAAAGGAATGCACGGTGCGCTGGAGGAAATCTCGCGGCGGAACGAAATCGGCGTCGAATACAGCCACCAACTCGCCGGTGGCAGTTTTCAGGCCGTTTTCGAGCGCGCCTGCCTTGAAGCCGTGCCGGTTGGTGCGATGGATGTACTCGATCGGCAGGTTCGCGTCGCGATATTCGCGCACCAGTTCTTCCGTGAACGGATGCGTGTCGTCGGTCGAATCGTCCAACACCTGGATCTGGAGCAGGTGCCGCGGGTAATCCATCTTCGAGACTTCTTCCAGCAGCCGCTCGACAACGAAGCGCTCATTGTAAATCGGGAGCTGAACGGTGACGCGCGGCAGTTCAGCGAACCGTACCGGCGGCTCGGCGTTCTTGAACTGCTTCCGATGCTTCAGGTATCCGCGGATGGTTTCGTAGCGGTGCAGTCCGTACACCGACAAGATTGCCAATACCGCGAAATACGGGACCATAATCGCCCAATCGAAAAATTCGAGGTGATGGATCCCTTGGAACGTGTCATCAAACAGCGCGTCCGTGATGCGGCTGGTGAAAGAAGGCGCTCCAGCCAAAAGGAACGCGGGTATCGTTACGATGGTCATCCGGAAGCAGCTCCGTTCAGTTCGCAGTCAGGACGGCAACGGAGCCGTAAAGCATTAACATTATAGGCGATTTCAGCCGATGGATGCTACACTGCGAACAGGAGCGTCGTAATGCGTTTCTTTCTCGATACCGCCAATCTGGAGGAGCTGAAGACCGGCGCGCGCTGGGGCGTGGTCGACGGCGTGACCACCAATCCCACGCTGATCGCCAAAGAAGGCGTGCCGATCGAGGAGCAGGTCCGCAAGATCTGCGAGATCGTCAACGGCGACATCAGCGCCGAAGTCGTCGCCACCGATACCGACGGAATGCTCGCGGAAGGCCGCAAGCTTTCCAAGATTCATAAAAATATCGTGGTGAAGGTTCCGCTGACGCGCGACGGCATTCGCGCCTGTTCGCTGCTGACGCGCGAAGGGATTCGCGTGAATGTGACTCTGTGCTTCTCCGCCGGCCAGGCCCTGCTGGCCGCGAAGGCAGGCGCTTACTTCATCAGTCCGTTCGTGGGTCGAGTGGACGATACCGGCTGGAATGGCATGGAGTTGATCCGCGATATCGTCCAGATTTACAAAAACTACGGCTTCACCACACAGGTTCTGGCGGCATCCCTGCGCCACTCGGGCCACGTGATTGACTCGGCCAAAGCCGGCGCACATATCGGAACCATGCCCTTCAAGGTCCTGGATTCGCTGTTCAATCATCCGCTGACCGATAAGGGGCTCGATCAATTCCTCAAAGACTACGCCAAGGCGTTTCAGAATGCGCCGGTGGCCCGCTAGCGAGCACATGACCCCTAACACCAGGCTGATCCTTCTGGGAGCGGTCGCAATGGGAACCGCTGGACTCGGCGTGCAGCTTTTCCGGTTGATGGTCCGGACGACACCGGAGAAGCGGGAACGCAAACGCCGCCTGTTTCTTCATCAGTACGGCCGGCTGGGCGACGCTTTCGTCACCGAAGCTACGGACGCGATGCTGTACTACTCCTACTCCATCGGGGGCGTGCAGTATGAGACTTCGCAGGATCTGAACGGCCTGAGTCACCTGCTTCCCGCTGAGCCGCAGAGACTTATCGGACACGCCAGCCTGAAGTATTCGGCCAAGAATCCGGCCAATTCCATCCTCATTTGCGAGGAGTGGAGCGGGCTCCGCGCGCCGTCCCGAGCCGCCTGAAACGCTTGGTTTCGCGCGGCATCCAATGAGCGTGAAACGACTCATTTTGTTGCTGCTGCCTTTGGCCCTGTTCGCTGCGGACCTGTCGAAGGAAGTCCGGCACGAGCTGGTCATGTTGCCCTACTACGGGGTGTTCGACAACCTGGCGTACCGCGTGGATGGGTCGAAGGTCACGCTGTTCGGACAGGTTCGCGACCCCAAGCTCAAGAGCGACGCCGAAAAAGCCGTCAAGAGCATTGAGGGCGTAACGTCCGTCGATAACCAGATCGAGGTGCTGCCGCTGTCCAACACGGATGACGCCACGCGGCTAGCGGTTTACCGCGCAATCTATTCGAAGCCCTCGCTGCAACGGTATCAGTTGGGCGCAGTGCCTCCGATTCACGTGATCGTCAAGAACGGGAACGTGACGCTCGAAGGCGTGGTGGCGAACGAGATGGATAAGAACGTTGCCGGCCTCGCCGCGAACGGCGTCAGCGGCGTTTTCAAGGTGACGAACAACCTCAGAGTGGAATCGTCGAGGTAGCGCGCGATTTTCTCAGAGGCGCGTTCAGCATCGCGATCACCGGAGCTGCGGCGCGGAATCGCTTCACCAGTTCGGGAAGCAGCTTGGGCGTAGTCGCGAGTTTTCCATCCAGCTCCACCCAGTACAACCACTGCTTCATTTTGATCAGGTCTTCGGCCGGATGGCCCGCCGCGAATCCTTTGGGCATCCGCGCGACGGCGTTTCCCTCGAGTTTCCCAAACAGTTTTTCCGGCAGGCGCGCGGCTGCGCGAAACTCGCCGTGGTTTTCCGCCAGCCAGGTGCGGACCGCGCGTAATTCATCGGGCCCGGGCATGTAAGCGCCCGCCGCGATGCCGACCGATTTCTCGTTGATGTGGAAATAGAAACCCGCGGACGAGTGCTTCTGGAGCGCCCGGTGCGGAAAAATCGCCGCGATGTGCGTCTTGTAGGGAGTCTTGTCGGCGCTGAAGCGCGTATCGCGGTAGATGCGGTAGACGGCTTTCTTCGGATCGCTGATGTGGTCCGGCGCGAACTTCATCAGCTCCGAATTGATCGATTCCACGAGCTGCAGCATGGGATCCTTCAGCCTGGTTTCGAAAGTCTCTTTGCGCGGCTGAAACCATTCGCGCCGGTTGTTGCGCTTCAGACCGCGTAAAAACGTGATCGCTTCGGGAGGGAATCCGGGAAACATATTACTCTTGAGTGAAGACGATGTTGTCTCGCCTTGCAGCGATTCCTGGAATTCAGTGTACCGAAAACGCCCCGCTAAGCCGTTTGACGCGCTTCGCCATCGGCGGCCCGGCGCGAATTCTCGCCGACGCCTCGTCGGAAGCTGCGCTGATCGCCGCTCTCGAAGCGATTCGCGAAGCGAAAGAGCCGTATGCGCTGATCGGAGGCGGCACGAACCTGGTCGCCGATGACCACGGATTCCCGGGAGTTGTGCTGCGCTATACCGCAAAGCATCTCGAGATCGATGGAGGGCGTGTACGCGTCGCCGCGGGCGCGATCCTTCAGGATCTGGTGAATGCCACGATAGACGCCGGACTGCGAGGCCTGCACACCATGACCGGCATCCCGGGATGGGTAGGAGGTGCGGTGTACGGCAACGCCGGAGCATACGGCCACTCCATCCACGAGTTCGTCGATTCGGTCCGTTTTCTCGATGGTTCCGAAATTCGCGAGATCGGCAAGGCAGAATGCGAATTCCACTACCGCGAGAGCGTCTTCAAGCGGCATAAGGAATGGATCGTGCTCGAAACGACGCTACGGCTCGCCCCGGGCGATGCCTCGGAAGTAAGCGCCATCGCCCAGGGGATCCTCAAGATCCGAAACGAAAAATATCCGCCCAGCATGCACTGCGCCGGCAGCATCTTCAAGAACCTGATCCTATCTGAACTGCCCGAAAGCGTTCGGGCCCAGGTTCCCGAGCGGGTGATCCGCGAAGGCAAAGTGCCCTCCGCGTATTTTCTGGAACTTGCCGGAGCTAAGGGAATGGTGGTGGGGGGCGTCCGGGTTGCGGATTATCATGCAAATCTCATTTACAACGAGGGCGGCGGCACTTCCCAGCAGGTCCGGGAGCTGATCGAAACCCTGAAGCGGCGAGTCCAGGAGCGCTGTGGACTCCTGCTGGAGGAAGAAGTACAATATCTCGGTTGTTCAGGCACACGTTTGTAAGTTGTTGTAATTAGGCTGGAAGTACTAAGTACCAAAAACCGCAACTGCTTAGCCGGCGCCGGGTTAAAGTTTGTTGTAAGCGTAGTCGTTTTACGGAGGGGGCTCAAGGATGGCGACCATCAGAATCGCGGCAGCTTGCGGTGCAGGCTTGCTGATCGCGGCCGGATTCATGATCTCCCGCGCGCAGGATCCCGCGCCGGATACTCCCGCCGACAGTGTGTCGGCTGCTCCCGCCGAGCTTCCGGTTTCCGATCCAAGCTGCACGTTCTTCGGTCCGGATCGCGAGAAATACGTCCCGAACGCTTCTCGCCAGCGGATGCTCGAACGGGGCAGGCTCACCGCCAGCGTTGCGAGCCAACTTGCGCCCGCAGCCGATGTCGTGGCCGCGTTTTCCGCTGCCGCGAACGTGAGTCCTGCGGCGCTGCCTTCGGTTCCTGGCGGCAGCCGCACCGATACGGCGCAACACACCAACACCATCGACAAGTACATTTTTCAGGCGCTGTCGGATGCCGGCGTAGCTCCGGCGCCCGCCACCAACGACTACGAATTCGTCCGCCGCGTTACGCTCGATCTGACCGGCCGCATCCCGACCCCGGACGCCGTCACCTCATTTGTAAACGACACCAGCTTCGATAAGCGCCAGAAGCTGGTCGAAACGCTGCTTGCGGCTCCCGAATGGGCGGACAAGTGGACTATGTGGTTCGGCGACTTCTTCCAGAACAACTCATCGAACACCCAAATTCGCCGCTACATTCAGGGCGTGGTGCCGTTCAACGACTACATCCGCAATTCCTTGACCAGCGGGAAACCTTACGATCAGATGGCGCGGGAACTGATCGCGGCCAGCGGGACAAGCAGCTTTGCGCAAGGCGAACTGAACTACATCGTGGGCGGCGTGATGCTCGGTGGCCCGATTCAGGACTACTTCGATTTGCAGGCCGCCAACGTAGCCGGCACGTTCCTCGGTATTTCGCACCTGAACTGCCTGTTGTGCCACAACGGGCGCGGCCACCTGGATTCTCTGAGCCTGTGGGGCTATTACACCACGCGCCAGCAGGCCTGGGGCATGGCTTCCTTCATGTCGCGCACGTCCACGACGCAGACCGGACAAGGCGTCCAGCCGTGGTCGGTGCAGAACAACCGGAACGTGGATTACCAGTTGAACACCACCACCGGAAATCGCCCGGCGCGGTGTACGATGAACGCCAACGGAGCGTGCGTGACTCCCACCACGACCGTGAAGCCAAGCTATATCTTTAACGGCGCCAGCCCCAGCCCTGGACAGGACTACCGGACCTTCCTCGGCCAGCAGATCACTTCGGATTTCCAGTTCGCGCGCGCGACGGTCAATTACATTTGGGAATATTTCTTCGGACTCGGTATCGTCAGCCCGTCGAACCAGTTCGACCCGATGCGCCTGGATCCCAATAATCCTCCTGCGGACTGTCCCCCGTCCAGTCCCTGCACTCTCCAGCCGTCGAACGCCCAGCTCCTGAACGCCTTGGCGCAGGATTTCGTCAACAGCGGATACAATCTGAAATCGCTGATGCGCGAGATCGTCAATTCGCGCGCCTACCAGCTTTCCTCGCGTTACGACGGAACCTGGGATCCGAATTCCCAAACGCTGTTCGCCCGGCATTTGGTGCGGCGCCTGTGGTCTGAAGAAGCCGCCGACGCGATCACGCTGAGTTCGGGGATCACCGCTACGTATTCCAACCCGAACTGGAATCCGACCTCGTTCAACTGGGCCATGAAGCTTCCCGAACCTCTGAACACTGGCGGAAACGGGAGCACCTCAGCCAGTTCCGTTTTTCTCGACGCTTTTCTGCGCGGCAACCGCGACGACCAGCCTCGCCGCGGGGACGGCTCGATTTCGCAGGCGCTCGACCTGATGAACGACAACTTCGTGATGTCGCGCGTCAATTCCACGAACTCGGCCAGCCTGATCATGAAGGCGCTGGCGCTGCCCGCCAGCCAGAATGACCAGCTCGTGAATATGCTGTTCCTGAACGTGCTTTCCCGCTATCCGACCCAATCCGAGATGGCCACGGCGCTGCAGAATCTGCAAAATTCAGCGACTCGAACCCAGGAGGCCCGCTACCTTTACTGGAGCCTCTACAACAAGGTCGATTTCGTTTTCAATTACTAGGAGAACCGTCACATGGCAGACGAAATCTACCGGCCCGCAAAATACTTCGAGGATCCGGCCGAGAAGTTCGCCCGCAAGTACCCACACCACCACCAGACGTTCTTCAATCGCCCGGACTTCACGCGCCGCGGTTTCTTTCAACTCGCGGCAGCGGGCCTGACCGGCTCGTATCTGTTCGGCCAGTCCGCTGCTTCTCCGGTGGTCGTGTCGCAGAACATGGTCACCAAGAACACCGCGAAGAACTGCATCTTCATCCTTCTAACTGGCGCCATCAGCTCCAGGGACAGTTGGAACCTGAAAGTCACCAGCGACCTGAACTCATCGGTGGTCAGCCGGATGAACCCCACCGTAATCAATGGCGTGAACTGGCCGGTGGGAATTTTCCCGAAGCTCGGACAGCATTTGAGCGATATCTCGATAGTTCGCTCCATGAGCGCGTGGGCGCTGGTGCACTCCCTCGCCCAGACCTGGGCGCAGATCGGCCGCAACCCGGCAGCGGCGCTCGGGAACATCGCGCCGAATATCGGCAGCGTGGTGGCGATCGAAAAAGACAAGGAGCGCAAGCCCGGGCAGGTGTTCCCGGCGTTTGTCGCGCTGAACTCGGGCGGCGGCATCGGTAACGGGTATTTCCCGGCGACCTACGCTCCGTTCCGCTTAAATCAACCGAGCGGCACCAATGGCACCGCCGGCATTCCTGGAACCAGCAACCAGAACGGACAGAACGCGTTCAACACGATGTTCTCGCGGCTGCACCAGATCGACGATCCGCTGCGCACCAGTTCGCCTTACGGCCAGCCGCTGCAGGATTACGACGCGTTCTACAGCGCCGCCAAAGGAATGATGTACAACCAGGCGGTCACGCAGGCGTTCACGTTCTCGGCTGCCGACAGCCAGCGCTACGGCGTGAACAACACCGGGACTTCCTTCGGCAACGCCTGCCTGGTGGCCAAGCAGATCCTGGCCGCGGACCAGGGAACCCGCTTCATCCAGATCAGCTTCGGAAGCTGGGACATGCACGTCGATATTTACGGCCTGCAGAATCCGAATGGCAGCAATATGTTCACCATGGGTCCGCAGCTCGATGCCGGCGTCGCAACGTTGATTGACGATCTGAAAGCCGCGGGCTTATTCGACAACACGCTCATCGTGATGGTCGGCGAGTTCGGACGAACCCCGGGCATCAGCGCCGCGGGCGGCCGCGATCACTTTCTGCTGCTCTCGGCGATGCTCGCCGGCGGCGGCATCAGCGGTGGCAAAGTTATCGGGGCGACCAACGCCGATAATTCGTCCGTGACCGATTACGGTTGGGATCCGAGCAACGGCAATCCGCTTGCCGCGAAAACTGCTCGCTACGTCCGTCCGGAGGACCTCGAGTCCACCATCTATTCCGCGATGGGCATCGACTGGACCACCATCCGCTACGACGATCCCTTCAAGCGCGGCTTCGAATACGTTCCCTTCGCGAGCCAGGGGACTTACAGCCCCGTACACGATCTCTGGAGCTAGTTCACCGCGATCCTGACACCCTCCTGGCTGGCCGCGGCGCCGACCGTAACGACCACATCCTGCATTCCCGGTCCCAGAGGTCCTGCCGGGACGCGCACGTTGATTTGGAACAATCCTGGATACCCTTCGACCTCGCCTGAATACAGCACGTCCGCCGGGTATCCGCCGATTTTTACGCTCACGGGAGCTCCCGCGATCCCTTCTCCGGTTGCGTACAGGGAAATCCAGCCACCGCGAGAAACGGGCTGCGCAGGAGAGTTGAGGGATCCATCTTCGTTCACAGCAGCCGCCTGCCCGGGACCGCTCATAAACAGCGCCGGCGCGGCATCCACAACAGTCGCAGGAATCAGCGCAATCGAAGCCTGCTGCGCTCGCACGTCAATCTGAACCTGTCCCCTTCCGGCGATTTCCCGCGGAGCTTGAACCAGAATTTGAGCGTCAGCGGCGGCCAGAACCGGCGCGGGGATTCCAGCGAAGAATACCCCGGTCACGCCTGGACCGGCTCCGCGGATCGCCACCAGCATTCCCGGCGCGATCGGGCCAGCTTCCAGGCTTGCCGCATTCACCGCTGCTACAAGCGGCGTCAGCAACCAGACGCGATCGTTTTCCGGGTCCGCGACATAAAGCGCTCCTCCCGGCCCGGCCGCTACGTCCCACGGTGAGCCAATCGGCGCGTCCGTAACCAGCGCGGTCATTGAGCCTGACCTGTCCACGCGGAGCACCCGGCCCAAGCCCGCGTCGGCGACGAGCAGGTCGCCGTTGTCCGCCACGGCCAGCCCGCGCGGATTGCTCCAGGTCCCGGCGCCAAACTCCGTGACAGCGCCCGCCGCATCGCGCCGCCACACACGAGCGGCCGGGGTATCCGTGTAGAACAAGCTGCCGTCGCGATCCAGTGCCACGCCTCCGGGCGATTGCGATCCGACGATTAGCGGAACCAGGACGCCTGTCGCCGACGCCCAGTAAATCCGCCCGGAATCCGCATCGGCGATGTACAGATTTCCCGCTGCGTCCGAGGCTGTCGCGACCGGAGCCTGCGTTTCCGCCACTCCCAGCATGATCCCCCCGGGAGCGAACTTTCGGACCCGATGATTTCCCGTATCGGCGGTCAGAAGATTGCCTGCCGGATCCAGGCTGACCGAGGAAGGTTCGTTCAGACGAGCCAGCGTTGCCGGCCCGTTGTCGCCGCTATTACCCTGCGCGCCGGTACCTGCAACCGTGGTGATGATGCCGTAGGTATCCACCTTCCGCACACGATTGTTGCCGCGGTCGGCGAGATAGACGTTCCCCTGGGCGTCGACGGTGACACCGGTCGGACCATTGAGCCGCGCATCCACGGCGGCGCCGCCGTCGCCGAAGGCGGTATTCCCCCCGCCGGCTACGATTCGGGACGGTCCTGGCAGAACCCGAGTCGCATACGCCCCTCCAACCGCGTACAAGCCGCCGTCGGGTCCGAATGCGAGATCGCGGGCGCTCGCACGGATGGAGCTCGAAAGTCCGCCCGGCGGGATTTTCAGGATTTGTCCCGCGGAGGAATCGGCAACGTATAAAGCGCCGGAAGCATCGATGGCCAGTCCGGTTGCCGTAGCGGCGACTGCTATCGTCGTCAACGTGCCGCCGGCGAATTTGCGAATCGCGTGATTACCGCTGTCGGCAATGTACAGCGCTCCCTGGCGATCTACGGCGAGCGCCGTCGGATGGCTGAGCCCGGTCGCGGTCGGAACCAGACTCCCATCTGCTCCGAGCCTGTAGACTTGCTGGCCGTCGAAATCCGAGATGTACAAATTACCTGCGCCGTCGATCGCCAGATTCCGCGGCGAAACCAGGGGTACACCCGCCAGCGTCACAATACGCCCGTCTGGTCCGACGCGCCGCACACGCCCGTTGCCCAAATCGGCGATATACAAATTTCCCCGGTCGAACGCCAGCCCGTAAGGCGAATGCAACTGAGCCTCGGAAGCCAAGCCGCCATCTCCGGAAAATCCGGGCTTTCCGGTTCCCGCAAACGTTCGGATCGTCCCCGCGGGCGAAACCTGCCGGATCCGGTGTGCCTGCGCGTCGGCGATGTAGAGATTTCCGGCCGGATCGACGGCAATACCCTCTGCTTGAAACAAGAGTGCCTGGGTAGCTGGACCTCCATCGCCCACCCAGTCGCTCCCGGCGAACGCCGCCACAGTATACGTCTGCGAAAACGCCACGCTCGCCAGGAGCAGGAGGGTGAACGAGGGGAACATGGAGTAAGAAAATCCTTACTCATGTTCAGTGCGATTTCCGTAGCGATTTTCTCATCCCGGCGCGACTAAAAATGTATGAGGACCTTGTCGGTCTTGCTCTGCGCCTCAGCGATTTCCCTAGCCCAGCCGGTGCTGAGGTTGAAGGTGCCCATCGACGTAATCCCTGGCACGATTGAGGCGCCTCCGCCCACGCGGGTCCATTTCATCGTTCAGTTCTATGACCCGCCCACGGCGGAGACCATTCTCAGCCTCATCGCTCGCGGAGCGGCGGTGGTGCAATACATACCGGACAACGCCCTTCTAGTCACGGTGGACGATTCAGTGAATCTCGGCGGGCTCGGGATCCGGTACGCGGCTCCCTTGAGCCCTCCGCAAAAGATCAGCCCCTTGATCACGTACGGGGATCCGGTGGTGGTTCGCGGATATTACCTGGTGGAATTTCATCCCGATATCGATGCCGGTACTGCGCGCAACATTATCTTGAACTCGCCGGCGCAACTGGTGGAGAATCCTGATTTGGAGCGCCGCCACCTGCTGGTGCACATCGCCGATCCTACGCGGGAACCCGAGATACTCGCCGCGTTGACGGCCGTTGACTCCGTCGCGTATGTCTTTCCTGCATCGGACGACCTGGTTGCGGGCCGCCCGACCGCTTCGCTGGGCAATTCGTCGCAGTTTGTTGCGACCAACGGCGATGGCTGGGATGGACCGGGGCTGAACGCCGCCACGATCTACTACTATTTCAGCCGAGTGACCGCGCAACTGCCGGACGCCAGCGTCAAGAGCGAAATTCTTCGGGCGATGGGCGAATGGGCCAAAGTCGCCCAAATCACCTGGCTTCCGGGGAGCAGCCCGACCGGCAACCGCACCGTCAATGTTTCTTTCGTGACCGGCGATCACGGAGACGGGTTCCCGTTCGACGGCCGCGGGGGCGTGCTCGCCCATACGTTCTTCCCGGCCCCGCCGAATCCCGAGCCGATCGCCGGCGACATGCATTTTGACGACAGCGAAAGCTGGCACATCGGCTCGGATTACGACCTCTTCAGCGTGGCAATGCATGAATCCGGATATGCGCTGGGAATGGGCACGTCCGACAATCCGACTTCGGTGATGTATCCGTACTACAAGCTCCGCAGCGGCCTATCGGAGGACGACAAAGCCACAATTCTGACGCTTTACGCGGCGCAGGCCGGAATCCCCGTACCGGCTCAACTTACGCTGACCGTGGAGACGCCGCCAAGCACCACCACGGCCGCCATCATCGCGCTCTCTGGCACGGTCACCGGCGCGTCCGGCGGCGTAGCAGTCACATGGTCCACGAACACGGGCGCCTTCGGTACGGCGATCGTCAATGGAACCAGTTGGGTCGCCGCAAATGTTCCCCTGTCCATCGGATTCAACAGCATCACGGTTCTGGCGACGGATGCCACGGGAGGTATTTCTCGCGTCGTGGGCGTCACGCGCGTGGTGGGCAGTTCGCTGACGCTGAGTGTCGACCCGCCCCCCACCACGACCACGTCGGCCACACTGTCGCTCTCAGGCACCGTGACGGGAAGCAGCGGAACGGTGACCGTAACCTGGTTTTCGAATACAGGCGCGTCCGGGATCGCCTCGATCAACGGCACGAATTGGGTGGCGGCGAACATTCCCTTGATCGTGGGCTCGAATACCATCACCGTCGTCGCTGCGGACTCGGCCGGAAGCGTTTCTCGCGTCGTGAGCACCATCCGCACCGTTACACCGCTTCCCACCAGAACCGATACCACCGGACCCACCCTCACCATCACCTTCCCATCCGCCACATCCTTTGCGACGACATCGTCCTCGTTGACGTTTGCGGGAACCGCATCGGACCGCTCGGGGGTCGCCAGCGTGACTTGGTCCACGAACACCGGAGCGGCTGGAACCGCGGCGGGGACCACAAACTGGACGGCGGTGATTCCGTTGCTGGTGGGATACAACCAGGTGATCGTCCGAGCCGTGGATTCGGTCGGAAACGCGAGCTGGCGCACAGTCGTGGTCACGCGGCGATGAAGCCAGCGCTGATAATGAAGATGGATGCCTTTCATTCGCCGGAACGTGCCCGCGAAGTGGAGGAACCTTTTTGAAAAAATCCGGCAGAACGAAAATCAGCTTGCCATCGTTCTGAGCCTGCTGATCGGAGCTCTGGTCGGCCTGGTGATTGTGGCTTTCATTCTTCTCACCGGGCGGCTGGCGGCCCGGATGTATCCTCCGGGTGGGTCCGGATGGAACCGGATCCTGGCGCCGACGCTTGGATCGCTCGTCACGGGATTTCTATTGTGGCGCTATTTCCCGCTGGCGCGCGGCAGCGGCATCCCGCAGACCAAGTTCGCGCTGTTCGTAAACGAAGGCAGGATCTCGCTTCGAACCGTGCTCGGAAAGTTTTTCTGTTGTTCCGCATCGCTGGCGAGCGGCATTGCGCTCGGGCGCGAGGGCCCTTCGGCGCAGATCGGCGCCGGGCTCGCATCCGTGCTGGCGCGCCGCCTGGGACTCAGTCAGGAGCGGGTGAAAGCGCTTGTTCCTGTGGGTTGCTCGGCAGCGCTGGCGGCCGCCTTCAACACCCCGATTGCAGGAGTGCTGTTCTCGCTCGAAGAGGTGATGGGGGATCTGCACGCTTCCGTGCTCGGCACGGCCGTGCTGAGTTCCGCCACATCCTGGATGGTTCTGCACCTCGTGCTCGGCGACGATCCTCTGTTCCATGTCGCGGGCTACCGCCTGGTGCATCCATCGGAATTGGGAATATACGCCGTTCTCGGGATAATTGGCGGGCTAGGTTCGGTGTTTTTCGTGAAACTGTTGCTTGGACTGCGCGCCTGGTTCCTGCGGCTCCCGAAATCGAGCGTCTGGCTACAACCAACCATCGGCGGACTCACTGTCGGTTTGATCGGCTACTTCGTGCCGGAGGTCTTGGGCGTCGGCTACAACTACGTGGAGCGGGTGCTCAACGGCGATCTGGTTTTCCAGGTTGTGGCCCTGCTAGCAGTGCTAAAAATTATTGCAACCGCCGTCTCCTACTCGTCCGGCAATGCCGGCGGTATCTTCGGCCCCAGCCTGTTTATCGGGGCGATGATGGGAGGTGCCGTCGGTAGCGTCGCACACCGCTTTCTGCCCGGATACACGGCCGGTCCGGGCGCGTATGCCTTGGTCGGAATGGGCACGGCCTTTGCGGGAATCGTCCGCACACCGATGACCTCGGTGATCATGATTTTCGAGATGACCCGCGACTACACCATCATCGTCCCGCTGATGATCTCCAACCTGATTGCGTTTTTTATCTCGCAACGCCTTCAAAGAGAGCCGATCTACGAAGCTCTCGCGCACCAGGATGGCGTGCATCTGCCTACCGCCGAATCGCGCTCCGATCACGGACGGGCTCGCGTGATGCAAGTCATGAGGGACGCGCCTATTCTGCTTTCGCCCGATATCCCAGTCCAGGCGGCTTTGGAGCGGGTGAAAGACCTGCCTCTGGATGCCTGGCCCGTAGCCGCGGGCCGCGAGTTCCTGGGAATGATCGCGGATTCCGAGCTGAAGAAGGCCGCCGCGGATGGCGCGGCGGGCGAAGCGCTTGCGGAACTTGCCGGGTCGGAGTTTCGCATTCGCGACGGAGATTTTCCTCACGTTCATCCGGACCATACATTGAGCCTGGCTCTCGAACGAATGGGCGCCACGAAGCTTCACGTGCTGCCCGTCGTCAGCCGCGCTGATGTGCATCGGCTCCTCGGAATTATTGTTTTGGAAGACGTGCTGGAGGCATACGGCATCGGGCGGCCGGGGGCCGCCCAGGAGTATAGCGAGTAGTCATGGCGGAAGAATCCGGACCCACGGGAAAATCGCTCCTCAGCACTTTCGTAGTCATTCTCATTGCGATGGCGGCTCTCTTTGCCGCAGACACCTTCCTGGTGAAGCTTCAGCAGGCCGAGGATCGCGCGGAGGCCACCCGCCTTGTGCAGAAAGGCCGTGAACTGATCGCTCGCGGCGATTATGGGGAAGCAGCCGCGCAGTTCAAGGACGCGGTGTCTGTCGACAGACAGAACCGCGAATATCGGATGGCCCTCGCGGGCGCGCTGCTTGCCGCGAACGATTTCTCAGAAGCCGATCAAATCTTGACTGCTCTGCTTCAGGAAGATTCGACCGACGGTGACGCCAACCTGATGATGGCACGGCTCCTGGCTGCGCAAGGCAAGCCCGTGCAAGCCATCTCCTACTATCACCGCGCGATCTATGGGCGTTGGACAACGAATCCGGTCCAAAACCAGTTGAAGGCGCGATTCGAACTCGTCGACCTGCTCGCCAAACAGAACGCGAAAGAGCAACTGCTGGCGGAATTGCTACCCCTTCAGGAGGAAGCTCCGAAAGACCGCGCGACCCGGAAACGGATCGGCCAGTTGTTCCTTGCCGCGGGAAGTCCTGCTCGCGCGGCCGACGTTTTTCACCAGATCCTTCGCGAGAATCCGGAAGACGGCGACGTATATGCCGGACTAGCGGAAGCTGAATTTGCGCGCGGGAACTACCAGAGTGCGCGTGCCGATTTTCTCGAGGCCGAGCGGCTAAAGCCGGACGATAGCGCGATTCATGCCAGAGTGGAGCTGTGCGATCAAATTCTATCCCTCGATCCGACGCGGCGCGGCTTGGGCCCGGAAGAACGTTATCAGCGCAGCGTCAGACTCGTCGGCCTGATCCTGGAAAACGTGAACCGGTGCGCGCCCTCGGATCCAGAGATTCAGGGGCTAAGGGACGCCGCCGAGAAAGTCCTGAAGGCCCGGCTGCCCGTGGCACGCCAGAGTGCCGCAGTAGATTCGAACCTGGAGCTCGCCCAGCAGCTTTGGCATGTCCAAGGCAAGCTATGCTCTTCGTCGCCGCCTGCACCGGACGGCGCGCTGGCCCTGGTCCTCGCCAAAATAGCTCAGTAAGCCGCCGGAAATATCAGCTTTCGAGAATCACGCTCGCCATGGCTTGATCTGCTGTGTGAGTGATCGATAGCGAGATACGAACCACTCCCAGTTTCGCCGCGATCTCGGCCGCCCGCCCGTGCAGTTTCAGTGTCGGACGCCCGGACGGCTCGTTGACGACTTCCAGATCCTGCCAGCCCAGGCCGCCGCGCCACCCGGTTCCCAGTGCCTTCATCCCGGCTTCCTTGGCCGCGAAACGCGCGGCGTAGCGTTCATAGGGGTTCGCTTTCCGCTCGGCGTAGGCGATTTCACGCGCGGTGAACACGCGCTCGACCAAGCGGCGTCCATGCGGAGATGTGATCGCTTTCCGGATCCGGTCCACCTCGCACAGGTCGATCCCGGTGCCTACGATCAAGGCATGGCTCCGGATGGAGTTACCATTCGTTGACAGGGTAGCCAACGCGGACCTTTTGCGGCAACTGATGACAGAGATTTACCAATCGTGCTACCAATGGAAGAACGCACCAACGTAACGGCGCCGAAGCTGGCAAGATTTCCTTCATGCATATTCCCGATGGATTCCTGAGCACGCCCGTATGGACCACGATGGACGTGATCAGCGCGCCGGCCATAGCCGTGGTCGCCCGCCGGGCCCAGCGGGAAACTCAGGATCATCGCATTCCGCTGCTGGGCGTGATGGGAGCTTTTGTTTTCGCCGCGCAAATGGTTAATTTCCCGGTCGGGCTGGGCACCAGCGGGCATCTTCTCGGCGGCGCTTTGCTGGCGATCATTCTCGGGCCCTCTGCCGCGGTGCTGGTCATGACCGCGATCCTGGCTCTGCAAGCATTGATTTTTCAGGACGGCGGTGTGCTCGCCCTGGGAGCCAACGTGTTCAACATGGCGCTGGCCGGAGTCGCGGCCGGATACCTGCCGTACCGATTATGGGCGGAGCGATCCCGCTCCGGCGCGATCTTCGCGGCGGGCGCTCTGAGCGTGATCACCAGCGCCTGTCTCGCCCTGGCGCAGTTGCTGATTTCGGGCGTGCCGATGCGGGGCAGCATTCTTTGGGCTTCCCTGGCTCTCTTTCTGGTGAGCGGGATCATCGAGGGCGCGATCACCGTTGCGGCCGTCGGCGCCATTGGACGATTGAATCCCGGTTGGGTCGCCGGTCCCGAACCCTCGATGTCCCGAACCGCCGCGGCCGTGGGAGTCGCCGCGATCGTGGTGGTGGTGATCGGGACTTTGGTCGCGTCCACCGCCCCGGACGGAATCCAGCGGCTGACCACACAAGCATTGGATTCGGCATCGTGGTCCGAGCGAGCATTCCGCGGGGTCGCGGGACTGGCTCTGATCGCGGCTGTCTGCTACCTCGGAGGCAAGCTGATGTCTCGCCGGCGGAGCGCCTGAACGTGTATCACCTGGTGATCGACCGCTGGAGCCGCGGTTCCAGCCCTTTGCACCAGCGCGATCCACGCGCCAAGCTCGCCGCTCTGCTGGTGTTTCTAGTTGCCGTTTCGACAACGCCGCCTCGCGCGCAACTGGCGTTTGCCGGATATGCAATTTTACTCGCGCTGGCGGCGCTGCGCGCGCGGCTTCCGATTCCCGGTTTAGCCGGGCGCGCGGCCCTCGTGCTGCCGTTTTCGGCTACCTTCGCCCTGCTCACCTGGTGGTCCGGCGATTCCCTCCGCGCCTTGGCCTTAGCCGAAAAGAGCTTCCTATCCGGCATGGTGGCCCTGCTGTTCGTCGCTACGACGCCGCTCACGGCGTGGACCGCGGCGCTGGAGAGCTGGCGCGCGCCGCGCATGCTGATCCTGGTGATCCAGTTCGTTTATCGCTATCTTTTCGTAATCGCCGAACAGGCCCAGCGCATGCGATGGGCGTCCGTGTGCCGCCGCGGCTCCCGCAAACGGCGCTGGTTCGATTCTTCCGTCGCGGCAGGACTGGTCGGCGTGTTATTCGCCCGAAGCTGGGAGCGTGCCGACGGGATTTACAACGCGATGCTTGCCCGCGGTTTTCGAGGCCGATTCGTTCCCGTGACCCCCGCTCCCTTTCGCCAATCCGATGCCGCATTTCTTGCCGTTTGCCTGGCGGGATGCCTGGGGATCCGTCTGTTGCTGTGAGTAAAGCAATTCTCACACGCGGGCTGCGCTACCGCTATCCCGACGGAACCGAGGCGCTCAACGGCATCGATTTCGATCTCGACGCGGGAGAATCTGTCGCGCTGTTCGGCGCCAACGGTTCCGGCAAAACCACATTCGTGCTGCATTT
>JBAIXM010000103.1:0-1703 GCA_037916615.1 Bryobacterales bacterium | reverse complement strand
CGCTCCTATGATGTCTTGTCAACTACGACCTGGTTCTCGTCTTTTGTAAGACGAAGAAACCGCGTTCGATCTGGTTCCCGGCGGAGCCGCCCGTCGCGAATCCAGAGCGCGCAGAACGGAGCGCAGGAGACAAGGGCGCGGCGGTTTTTGCCGCGGCGAAGCGAACCCTTGCCGCCGAGCACCGTTCTGCTATGGGAACCAGTGAAGAGACGGGCGGCGCAGTCGGGAACCAGATCGTTGGATTCCCGGTGGTGGGTCCCCGAGCAAGGATTTGTGTTCATGCGCCCTCCGCCAACACGAAATTGGGGAAGTCTTCAAACACCCATTTGTTCTTCAGGGTCCGGTAGATGATGCCGAGAAACTTCCGGGCCAGCGCGATGATCGCTTTGCCGGGGCCACAGTTGCCCTTTACCCGCTGGTAGAAGTTTTTCAGATACGGGCTGTATTGCGCCGCGACCAGGGCCGATTGCACCAAAGCGGTCCGCCCCAGCTTGGTCCCACGCTTGTGAATCCGGCCGCTGTGCTCGGTTTCATTGGAGTTTGATACCCGCGGCACGATGCCGAAATAGCTGGCCAGGTGTTTCTCGTCCGGAAAATCGTTCACTTCCCCGATCACGCTCAGAAGGATTGCGCTGGTGGTCGCGCCGATCCCCTTAATGCTGGTCAGCGATCGGTGGCCCTCCAGTTCCGAGCTGGCTTCGGCAATAGCTGTATCCAGCTGCGCGATGCTCTTGTTCAGACTGCGGATCTGATCGGCGATCACCCGCAACTCCACCAGCACGATTTCATCGAAGGGTAGCGACAGAATCTCGGCGAGTTTCTTCTCGCTCGACAGAGCTTCCTTACGCAGATTCAGCCCGCGCGCCGAAAGCAGGTTGTTGATCTTGTTCTTCAATGCACTGCGCTGTTTGACCAGAGTGTCCCGGGTTTGCGTCAGGCTGGCCAGATGCGCGTGCTGCTTACTCTTCATGCGCACCTCCGGCAACAATCCCTTCGACAGATACAGCGCCAGAGCCCGCGCGTCGTTCGGATCGGTCTTCTTCACCGACCGGCTGATCACCCGGAACTGGTTGGTATCGACCACCGCCACGCGCGCCACATGCGGCGCCACCGCTTCGTGGAACAGCCGCGTATTGCCGGTGATCTCCACCGCCACCTCGTCGGACGGCCGCAGCTTCTTGACGAATTTGCCTAAATGCTCGAGCCGCCATTCGGTCACGTAGGTCCGCTCGTTTTCCAAGCGAATGCAACACGTGAACCGGTTGCGATGCAGATCGATTCCGATATAGCGTTTTTCCATGTCTCTCTCCTGTTGCGTGAAACTTCCAGGTCGAGTAGACATACTTCACGGCGGTCACCACGCTCCTATCCGGGGTCGCCTCGCGCCCCATGATGACGTTCAGCCACAGGTCTGACCAATCTCCTACACGAGGTCGATCGCCCCAGCGCTCGAATCCAGCCTGTGACCTGTCTACTCCGGAAGTTCCCTCCCGGAGCTTACCGCCGATCTGCGGAGCCAGAGACATTCATCTCATCTCCTACCGAACCACGATCTCGGCGAGCGTCTCGCCGTCAGGCCCGATCACGTGAGAGGCGCAGGCCAAGCACGGGTCGAACGAGTGAATCGTTCGCAGAATTTCCACCGGCCGCTTCGGGTCGGCCATCGGCGTGCCGATGAGCGCGGCCTCGTAAGCGCCATGCTG
>JBAIXM010000102.1:0-6619 GCA_037916615.1 Bryobacterales bacterium | reverse complement strand
CGCAGATGGGTCTGGCGGGCCTCACTGCTGCCGTCCTTTTCGCCCAAAACCCTCGGCCGGAATTCGAGGTCGCCACGATTCGCCCCACAGGGGATGTCACCCAGGGACAAGTCGCGGCCGGCGTTCGCATCGATGGAGCGCAGGTTCACTGGGCCGCCTTGACGCTCAGGGATTACATCGGAGCCGCATATCGCGTCCGGGTCTACCAGGTGACAGGGCCCGACTGGGTCAGCACGGAACGGTTCAACATCGCGGCCACGCTGCCGGCGGGGAGCAAGCAAGACCAGATCCCGGAAATGATGCAGGCGCTGCTGGAGGAGCGCTTCGGATTGAAACTGCGTCGCGAAAAGAAGGATTTTCCGGTGTACGCACTCGAAGTGGCCAAGGATGGGCTCAAGATAAAAGAGACCGCTTCAGATCCAGCCGATACGGATGCAGAGGCAGGAGTCACGGTGACGGGAGCGGGCTCGTCGCAAGGAGTCTCCGTCAATCTGGGCCGCGGAGCGTCCTACACTTTCGGAAACAACCGCTTCGATGCGAAGAAGCTCACGATGGACCAGCTTGCGGGCAATCTCGAGCGATTTGTAGATCGTCCTATCGTGAATTTCACCGCTCTCCCCGGCGGCTATGATTTCGCCTTGGACGTGACGCAGGAAGATTACCAGAACATGCTGATTCACGCGGCGGTGGCCGCCGGTGTCGTTTTGCCGCCGCAGGCTCTCCGGCTGATGGATGTTGGCCCCCCGGTCTCGATGTTCGAGGCGCTGCAAAAGCTGGGGCTGAGACTGGACGCCCGCAAAGCTCCGCTAGACTTCTTCGTGGTCGAGGAAGCCCGGAAGACTCCCACCGAGGACTGATCGTGATTGCGGATCAGTGGAATCGCCGTTTATAGAACAGATCGATCGCCACCATGCCGTTCTCCTCGCGCGTGGCGATCGCCGACCAGCGCGGGTTGAGGGTCCACTCGGCGCGCAGGATTTGTGAATCCGCGCTGGTCACGTCCGTGATGTAGGTGAACGTTAACTGTTGCGTTACCTTCTGCTGCAGCGTCAGCCGCGCTTGTGGCAACTCGGATCCGCTGGTGAACGTCGGGTCGATCTTCAGTTCGCTAACTCCGAAGACTCGCTTGAGCTGGCCGGCCACGGGGCTCGCGACGGCCTTGCTCAGGATGGCCGATTCTCCCATCTGCTGGAAGGTCTGCGGCGGCGTGGGCGGCTGGTGGGCCAGCAGAACAGGATCGGAGGTCGGCATCTTTCCGGCCGCCAGCAAGCCCACAATTTCCGAAAACTGCAGGGGCGGATCGGACTGGTAGGAAAGATTGAGCCGGTCGGCGGGCCCGGTGACATTGAGAGTCACCTGAACTCCACGGGCGGTGGTTTCCAGATTGACGTCGAGGATCGGTTCGATGCGCGTGGGGTTGAAGAACGAGATCGTTCCGCTATTGAGCGTGTACTTCGTTCCGAAGAAGACGACTTCGCCGCTCGAGATGCTGACGCGCCCGAGCAGGCCCGGGTTGGCCAGCGTGCCGCGCGCCGTGAGATCGGCGCTGGCGTCCAGGCTGGTGGTGTAAACGCTTTCAAAACTCGCCGCCGGCGCGGTTTTGACGCTCACGTCCAATCGTGTCGCCGCCAGAAAACCCGTCGGCGTTGAAGGGGTCTCAGGAGGATTTGCGGTGGAAGCCAGCATGGTGCCGAGGTCGGATCGAGGGTTGAATTTGACCTCGCGAATGGTGACGCTGCCGGACAACACTCCGGAACGCTGGGTTCCGTTCAGCTTCATATTGGCGTTCACGCCGACACTCGCGCCCGATTCGGTCCGGACCTCCACACGGGTTGCGCGAAGTCCAAAGTTGTAGCTGAAGTTTCCGCCCACACGCGTGGCTGTGCCATCGACGATAATCCGTCCGCCCCCGGATTCCGCTGTCAAGGACTGGATGGTCGCGGTGGTTCCCGCGAGCATGATGACGCCGTTTGCCTTGGAAATTCCATTTGGCATTCCGTTGGCCTGGAACGCCACATCGTTCAGCTCCACTTTTCCGGTCACCTGAGGAGCCGAGGGCATCCCTTTCACCGCCGCATTCACCCGGACATGTCCGGCGGAGCTGATGTCTTCGCGGATCCGGTGCAGCAGTTGCAGGTCGGCATCCGCATTGGCATTGAGATTGAACGCGAGCGGCCGGAGCGCCACCTCTCCGCTCAAGGCCAGTTGGCTCGACGGACCGGTCCACCGGGCTTGCTTGATCTGCACGCTCGAGCGATTCGCGGAAATACTGACGGGTCCGTCATTCTTCAGTGCCAGGGCGGGCGCGTTCCCGTTCCCGCCGGTCTGCCCGATCGCGGCGGTGTAGAACTCGGCCTTGGTGAGATCGAGGCTGCCCGTGAGGTCCTGGGGCTTTAGCACCGGCCCGGAGAAGGTGGCATTTCCTTCGATCAGGGCATCGAAGTTCGGTTGCCCTTCCTCGCGCTGCATCAATCCGGCCAAGTTGGCATAGCGGATTCCGGAAAATGTGAGTTGGCCCGTGGCGGGATAATCGCCCGTCAGGTCGGCCCGCACATTCGCCTTGATCGAGGATTGCGCCAAATTCGACTCGAGGTTGGCAGTCACTGAGGATCCCGCGCCGTTCGCGGTCAGGGTGAATCCGCCGAATTCGCGGTTCCCGGCCCGTAAGCCCGAAAGGGAAGCGCGCGCGTTCAAATTCGAAAGAGCCACGCGCGCGGCAGTGCCCGGCGGCTGTAACTTGGCCGCGGCGTCCAGGAACAGTTGCGCTGTTCCGCCGATTCCGGGCTTCCATTGCTGCGCGTAGGCGACCTGCGCGAGTTGGATGGGAGTGCTTTCGGCGCGGACCCGCAGGTCTCCGCTCGAGAAATCGTTCGCCGGGTGCGAGAAGGACCCCGAGAAATTCATGCGGCTTGGCCCCATCTGGAGTACCGCGTTATCCAGCTCAACCAGAACATTCGAGTAAGCCAGATGGGCGCTCAGCCGGTCGACCGTCTGCCGATCCACAACGGCATTGGTCAAATCTATATTCAGATTGGCGCGGGGATCGCGCAGAGTTCCAGCGACATCGCCTCGAAGCGAAAGGAGTCCGCGCGATGCCAGGTCTTGTTTCCCGGCAAGGGCTGCGAGTTCGGGAACCGGCAAGGCCTGGACGTTGAGGCTTGCCGTGGTTTCGTAGTCGCGGCTCAAATCGGTTTCGCCCTTCGCGTCGATTCTCGATCCGGCGAGATTGGAATTCAGCCGGAAGTCCAGTTTGTTTCCGTTGGTCTGGATTCGCGCCGTAAGATCGCCCAGATTACGGCCCTGCCGGCTCAGCCCGCGCGCATCGATGTTCCCGTTCGCCGAAACGAGTTGCACGCTGGGGCTTCCAGCCGGGTTGAGGTTGAGTTGCGCGTCCAGATTCATCTGAACGTTGCCGCCGAGACTGGTCCGGCGCGCCTGGATCGCTTGTAAGCGCGAAAGGGCCACCTGATTCGTATCCAGATGAACCTGGACGGTACCTTCCGAGAATTTCTCCGGTGGATGCCGGAAAGTGGCTCTCAAGTTGGCGCGCGCATCGCCTGAGGTTATTTGAAACGAAGGAATCGCGATTTGCTGCGCGCCATAGTCGAGTTCGCCCTGGGCCAGATTCAGCGGCTCTCCGTAGGCCATTCCATCGGCGATACGCAGCCGCGCGCTGCCTTGCGGATCGCCGACCGTGCCGGCGACGTTGGCATCCATGGTGAGTTGACCGCTGATCGGCAGGCTGCTCTTTCCTGCGAACGCGAGGATGTCCTGAAGGTCTCCGTTTTGAATCGTCGCGTTCGCCATGAGCGGCGCATTTGGCTTGACGGACCATTGATCCAACCCCACTGAGCCTTGGAAGTTCGCGGCGAGCGTTCCGCGCTGAAGCGCTGCGCTGGTCACGGCCGCACGGCTGCTGGACGCATTGAGATTCATCGTAAGCTGATCGAAATGCCGCTGATCGACGCGAAACCGGTTCACCGCGAGCTGTGCGGCAACGGCCGGATTCCTGAGTTGCCCGGCCACCGTCGCGTCGATTCTGGCCGACCCGCCGGCTTCGATCTGCACAGGCATCTGCGAGGGAGAGTTCGACATCAGACTCATCGCGGGCCGGAAGTCGTCCAGATTCCGGGAGACCAGGTGAACGTCCAGTTGCGTGCCCAGAGTCCCGGAGACATCCAGCCGGCTTGCGGGCAGCGCGATGAATGAATTTCGAACCATGACGGTGTTGCCGGGCGCGTCGTAGTCGGCGTTGAGACTTCCGGAGACGGGAACTCCCGGACCGCCGGGAGCGATGTTGAGGCGCGCGGTGGCTTTCAAGGAATCGGATCGCTTCAGATCTCCCGTCGCTGCGAGCGGTCCCGAAAGCACCGCCGCATAGCCCACGCGGCGTGACGTAATCTGGCTCAACAAGTCTTGGATGTTCAACCGGCTCAAGTTGAGATTCGCGCGATACTGCGCCTTGTCTCGCAATTCCGCGTTCCCGCGGACTTCCCCGGGTCCGACTCGAAGCGTGATCGGATCCAGATCGACGATGCGCGGGTCTGCGGCGATCCGCGAACTGAGGCTGATATTCGAAAGATTCACGTTTCCCCGCATCAGGGAAATATCACGGGCCGACAAGGCCGCATTCACCCGATAATCGGAGGCGCCATTGAGCCGCGCCTGGCCTCCGATTTCGATCTGGCCGCTTGCGTTCAGGGTGGGATCCCACATCCGCGCCAGCTCCGCCAAGACGAGATTGGCGCGGAACTGGGCTGTCCCATCTTCCAGCTTCGTATTGCGGAAATTTCCGGAGGCCTCCATCGAGGATTTCCCGAGAGTGATTCTGGCAGACGCGAGTTTGAACGCTTGCTGGTCCAGGCTCGCGTCGATGCTTGCTTCCAGCACATGCGGCGAGCCCTCCGGAAGCGACACAGGCATGGATTTTCCCAGGATCTGTTTCATCTCGACCATATCGATATGGCTGTTCACGCGAGCGGAAATATTCGGCGATGAGAGATGCGAGAGGGTCCCGCTGATCTGCACGTTCGAGTTCGGCGTGGCCAGCGCGGCGCTCGGCAGCTCGATGCGATCCTTGCCGAGAATTACGTTCAGGCCCACCTTTACGTTCTCCTGACGGTTGTCCGCGTACCGGACGAATAGAGGATCCATCGCGATCTGGCCACGGTACTGCTGCGCGGCCATTTCATAGCGCAGTTGCACCGCCAGATTCTCACCCTGCGCAGAAAAGGGTATCTTCTGATCCGCGACGCGCACGGATCCGTCTTGAAGGGAGAAACGGCCGATCGCCAGGTCCACGACGGTATCGAGCGCGCTCTTGTCGCTTTTCTGGCGGACCTTTGGCTGCGGTACGTTTGTCCGGCCGTCCGGATACACGATCAGGTTCGCCTGGGGCTGCCGCACGTCGAGCGATGCGATGTCCACAGCCTTCCGGTCCGCCAGTGACAGAAGCTTCAGAACCACCGTGAGGCTCTGGGCCCGGAATAAGGGCTGGTCACTGGCCGATTCGGTTCCGTGTAGCACGAAATTCCGGATTTCCGCCCGTAGATGGCGCCAGTCGAAATCGAATTGGCCGACTTCAACCCGGCCGCCCGTCGCGTCCTCGATCGTTTGGACGATCTTCTGGCGAACGAAATCGCGGAACCAGTTCGTCTGCGAAATCCAGATTCCCGCGACGATCAAAATCAGCACCAGTCCGGCCACGGACCCGAGAATCGCTGCGATGAGCTTTTTTTGGCGTGGCGTCATTTTAAATCCTCCCGTTTAAATTCAATCCGGGTATCCTTGCGCGACTGGTCGAGCCAGGCGAAAAACTGCTGGTTCGCCTCGCCGTTGTTCGGCGCGGCCGCGCCGTCCGGGGTAGTCGGAAATCGCAGGCTGATGAATCGCAAGACCGCGATCTGCCAGAGCAGATGCTGCTTCAGTGTCGCCTCGCTGAGGCCATACGACGCCAATGCCCGGCGGTATGCTGCCTCGTTCGGATATCGCTGCCGGATTTGTTTCAGCAGCGGATCGGCTTCGCCGGGCGCGGGTTCCGGATAAACGCCCATCTCCATCGCCTTACGGATCGACTTCTGGTCGATCAGACGGCTGGCGGCCTGCTTCTGAGCGGCGATGCTCAAATCGAGTTTTTCGCCATTCACAAAATCCGTGACGCGGATCTCGGTATCGATATCGCTCTGCTTGATGACCTGATTGTCGACAACCACGGCGATTCTGTCGACAATCTCCGCCCGGAGCACCCCGAGACACAGTGTCAGGATTAAGATCGCTCCGGAACGCATCAGAACGTCTGCCCTATGGAGAAGAAGAATTGAAAATGGCTGATCTGATTCAATTGCGGGTGGCATGCAGGGCTGGTGCTTGCAGGACCGCACGCCAAGAGTTCCTGAATTGTGCCCTTGAACCCGAAATAGCTCGGCGGGTTGATGCTGTAGGCCAGATCCCCGCGAACGGGCCCCAACGGCGTGCGGTATCGGATTCCAAAACCGACCGCGTGAACCATATAGTCGAAATCGGTCGGGTCCTTCTGGCTCGCCCGGAAGGATATGTGGCGAGGCCCGGTGTACACGTTTCCCGCATCGTGAAACACAACGCCGCCGATGTTGTCGCCGAT
>JBAIXM010000101.1:0-3096 GCA_037916615.1 Bryobacterales bacterium | reverse complement strand
CGAGGGTGTCTGGGGCGTGACGTCGAATAATCGGCGGGCGAGGATCTACAAGATCACGGCGGCTGGCCGCAAACAGCTGGCCGTTGAAACTCGGAAATACGCGAAACTCACGCTGGCGATCGCCCGTGTGATGGGAGCGGAGTGACGAATGTCGATACGACGGCTGAGGTATTGGATAGAGAGCGCCAGGCGCAGCGAGGCGCTGCGCGAGGAAATGGAACTGCACCTTGCGGAAAAAACCGCGGAACTGCAAATGGACGGTATGACGCCGGAGTGCGCCCGGGCTGAAGCGCGCCGGCGATTTGGCAATGTCGGACTGAAGCACGAAGAGTCACGGGAGATTTGGATGACACGGTTTTGGTCGGAACTTGGTCAGGATATCCGCTATGGCTGTCGCACCATGATCGCCAACAAGGCATTCAGCGCCCTGGCGGTCCTGTCGCTGGCGCTCGGCATCGGGGCCAATACTGCGGTCTACAGCTTCATGGAGTCGATTCTGTTGCGCTCGCTGCCGGTGGCCGATCCCGAGTCGCTGGTGGTCCTGAATTGGCATAGCCGGCCGCCCCAGGAGGGTAGCAAGGAATGGGTCGTTCACGGGCTACAAGGCATTTTCTGGCCGGGCGACGAAGGCGTGCTGGTCAGCGGGATATTCCCGTACGGCGCGTTCGAGACGCTTCGCGAGGAGAATCCCGTTTTTTCCACGCTCTTCGGATACTTCAACGGACACAACCGTAGCCTGGCCGTCCGAGGGCAAGCCGCGACGGCCAGCACGGAGTACGTCACCGGCGAGTATTTTCGCGGCCTGGCAGTGTCGCCGGCCGCAGGACGTCTGATCGACTCCGAAGACGACCGTCCAGGCGCAGCGCCGGTCGCCGTAATCAGTTTTGCGACCAGCCAAAATCGCTTTGGAGGACCGCCGAATGCGATTGGGCAGTCGATTCTCGTCGATAACGCGCCCTTCACGGTGATCGGCGTCGCGCCGCCGGAATTCTTCGGAGTAGACCCCGCGGCGGCGCCGGACGTCTACCTTCCGCTGCACACGAACCTGCTCGTGGACGGCGCCCGAGCGGCTCGTCTGTATAGCGACGGAAACTTCTACTGGATCGAAATGATGGGCCGCCTGCGTCCCGGTGTCAGCATGGCCCAGGCGCAGGCAGCGCTGGCTCCTCGTTTCCATCAATGGGTTGCCGCCACGGCGACGACCAACGGTGAGCGCGCCAAACTGCCCACGCTGATGCTGAATCCCGGCGCCGCCGGTCTGGGTAGCTTGCGCCGCAAGTATTCCAAGCCTCTGTGGGTGCTCCTGATGATGGTGGGATTGATCCTGGCGATCACGTGCGCGAACATCGCCAATATGCTGCTGTCAAGGGCCGCCGCGCGACGCCGCGAAATGGCTCTCCGGCTCAGCCTGGGAGCGGGACGGTTCCGCGTCGTGCGGCAGTTGCTGACCGAGAGTGTGATGCTGGCGTCGCTCGGCGGAGCAGTAGGGGTTTTGTTTGCGATCTGGGGTGTGCGATCGCTGACGTTTCTGCTCTCTAACGGGCAGGAGAACTTTACGCTGCACGCGGAATTGAACTGGAACGTGCTGGGCGCGACGGCGGCGCTCTCAGTGGTTTGCGGCCTGTTATTCGGCCTCGCTCCAGCGATTCAGTCGACGCGTCCGGACGTCATGCCGGTGCTGAAGAATGGCCGCGGGGGCGGACCGCGCCGCCGCGCACAGCAGGTTCTGGTGGTCGCCCAGATCGCGATCTCTTTTCTGATCCTGGTCGCCGCGGGTCTGTTCGTCCGGACACTCGACAAGCTGCACTCCGTCCAACTGGGATACGCCCGCGAGCACATCCTCCTGTTCTCGTTGAATGCGCGCCAGGCCGGGCACCGCGACCTGGAGATCGCCACTTTTTACGCGGATCTGCGCAAGCGCTTCGAATCGATCCCCGGAGTGAGCAGCGCGACGCTTTCGCACTCCTCGATCATCAACGCCGGCCATGAAGGGGCGACATATCGGGGGACAATGAAGATCGGAGCCGATACCATTCAAGGCGCAAGCGTCCTGGTTGCCGGACCGCGTTTCCTCACGACGATGCAGATTCCGATCCTGGCCGGACGTGAGATTGACGACCGCGACCAACCGGGCTCCACGCCGGTCGCAGTCATCAGCGAGCGGCTGGCGCGGACTTACTTCGCGAACGAGAATCCAGTGGGCCGGCGCATCACATTCCTGGACGAGAACCGCGATTACGAAATCGTCGGCGTGTCGGGTAACCTGCGGTACGGTGGTCTGAAAGAGGGGGGGAGTTCAATGACCGTGTTCACGGCGGCCAGCCAGTTCTCTCCGGACCGAGTGACCTATGCGCTGCGCACTGCGGGTGATCCGCTGAGCTATGTCAGGAGTGTGCAAGAGATCGTGCGGGAGGCGGATTCACGTATACCCGTCACAAACGTGGTCACACAGGCTGCGGCAATCGATCGGACGATCAGCCAGGAAGTCACGTTCGCCAAATTGTGTACCGGTTTCGCGGTTCTCGCTCTCCTGATTGCGTGCGTTGGGCTCTACGGAACGATGTCCTACAACGTCGAGCGGCAAATCGGCGAGATCGGAATCCGTATGGCGCTGGGCGCGCAACGCGGCGCCGTGTATTGGTTGGTTCTGCGCCGCGTTCTACTGCTGGGGGCGGTGGGACTCGCGATCAGTGTGCCTGCGGCGTTGATCGGGACCCGGCTTGTCAAATCGTTTCTGTTCGAGACCCAGCCCAATGATCCGGGAACCCTGGTGCTGGCCGGTGTCATCCTCCTGAGCGCCGCGATTCTCGCTGGCTATGCGCCGGCAAGGCGAGCATCCCGAATTGATCCGCTGGCGGCTCTGCGGCACGAGTAAGACATGGTCACTCGTACCTCAGCACCACCATGGGATCGACTTTGGTCGCCCGGCGAGCGGGGAAGTAGCAGGCCGCGAGTGCGACAGCGATCAATGCGGCAGACGTCACGCCTGGCAAGGCCCGCACGCGACGCAGGAGTTCCATATGGAATTGGGTCTTTTGTCCTGCTGTCTCATACCGCTCCCCCAATAGCCAAATAGACGCCTGCAGCACGTTGTCA
>JBAIXM010000100.1:0-12361 GCA_037916615.1 Bryobacterales bacterium | reverse complement strand
GGGCGCGGGCGGCTCTTCTGCAACCGCGACGGGTTCCATCGCGTTCCGCTCCGCGGCGGCCTGCTCCGCTGCGGCACGTTCGGCGGCTTTGGCTTGAGCGCGCAGCCGGGCTCGCTCGATCCAATGCATTCGCCAAGCCGACAAGCGGCCCAGTGCAGCCGATGCGACCTGGATCGGCGGGCCAAACCACGCCGGCAGTCGCGACATTTCAAACGTTGAGATGAGATACAGCGACAAGATCCAAACAGCGCCGGCGACCATCGCCGCGCCTGTCAGGTTCATCCGAGATACCAGGTAATCCGCCTCCACTCGTCCGATCAGCCCGCCCGCCGCGATGGTTCCTGCAATCGGACGCCAGCTCTGGAAAAATCCCAGCGCGGTGCATGTGGCGAGCACCCACGCCAGCCCGCCGGCCAGCCGGGCCCAGGGAGCGTTGATTTCCGCTCCGCGAAGCCACTGCCAGCTCAGCAGCAGGATCAGAATCGGGAAGACGTAGGCGCCCAAGCCGAAGCCCTGGAGCAGAAGGTCGGAGATCGCCGCGCCCACCAGCCCGGTCAGATTCACTGGCTTGGCGGCGGAAGTGGCCGTGTTCCAGGAAGAGTCCAGAGGATAGTAGGAAATCAGGCTGAAGAAAAGGAACAGCCCGGCGATCAGAAACACCACCGCGCCGGCTTCATTGAGCCGCGCGTGGCGGGTGGGTCCTAAAAATCTCATCCTCCGTGGTAGCGGAAGAATGTGGCCAGAGCGATTACTATTATGCCAAAGATCACGCGGTACCACACGAAGACCGTCAAGGGCTGGCGCCGGAGGAAGCTGAGAAAGAACTGGATCGTGAGGGCCCCCGAAATCGCGCTGGCAATCACGCCGACTGCGAGCGCGCTTCGCATATCGGCTGGAACTCCCGCGATTCCTCCGCCGTGACGCATCAAATCCCAGGCATCTTTGGCCGCAGCGCCTGCGATAGCCGGCGTGGCCATCAGGAACGAGAACCGCGCGGCCGAGGCCCGGTCAAGGTTTCGCAGCAGGCCGGCGGATATGGTGATACCGCTGCGCGAGACGCCCGGGATCAAAGCCAGCGCCTGACCCACGCCGATGGTCACCGAATCGGAAGCCGACACTTTCCCCAGGTCCTTGTCCCGGGTGCCTTGATGGTCGGCCCACCACATGAACAGCCCGACCAGGATCAGCATCCCGCCGATCAGATATTGGTTGTTCCGCCAGACATTTTCAGCCAGGTCCTTCACCAGCAGCCCGGCGATACCTGCCGGAATCGATCCCAGCACCAGCAGCCAGAACAGTCTCGGGTTCCGCTGAATGGAGGGATCGCCACCCATGCGAAGTCCGAAGCCCTGAGCGATGATCTGGACCCAATCGCGGAAGAAGTATCCGATGACGGCCAGTACGGTTCCGACGTGCAAGGCGATATCGAAGCTGAGCCCCTGGTCGCTCCATCCCAGTAGCCACGGAATCAGCGCCAAATGCGCGGAACTGCTTACAGGGAGGAATTCGGTGAGGCCTTGAATAATCCCAAGAATGATTGCATGTAACAGAGGCACAGGACTTTAGAGTAACTCACCTGGTTTCCCCGCGGTAGATGGTGTAAATGGTAGAATTTTGGTGTAACAGGTACCATGGCCCTGAATATAAAGAACGCGGAGGTCGAACGGCTAGCGGCCGAGGTCGCGGAAATGGCCCGGGAGACCAAGACCGAGGCCATCCGGCGGGCGCTGGAGGATCGCAAGGCGCGGCTCGCGCTTCGAACAGGGCGTTCTTCAGAAGACAGAGTCCGGGAGATGATCGAGTATTTTCAGCGGGAAGTGTGGCCTCTGATTCCGGCGGAGTTCAGAGGCAAGCGCATCACGAAGCAGGAACGCGAAGAGATCCTCGGAATCGGGCCGCATGGTTATCCCGAGTAGAAGATGGTCCTGGATACGTCTGCTCTGATTGCGATCCACACGGAAGAGCCGGGCTTCCGTGAGCTGTTTCAGAAGGTAGATGAAGCCAGGACAGTGCTCATTGGGGCGCCGACGGTGTTCGAAACGGCTGTGGTGATGAGCAGCCGCTCGAAGGTGGACGCGCGACTTGCGCTGAGCCACGGTTTACGCCGAATGCGCGCGACGATTGTTCCATTCACCGAGGAGCATTATGAAGCGGCTGCGACCGCTTTCATGCGCTTTGGCAAAGGCCGCCATCCGGCCGGATTGAATTTCGGCGACTGTATGTCCTATGCTGTGGCGGTGGTGAGCGGGTTGCCTTTGCTGTACACGGGTAAGGACTTTTCTCTCACCGACGTCCGTTCCGCCTGATACATGGCGCTCACAATACTGCTGGCGCTGCTGTTGGCAGGCTCGCTGGTCTACGCCGGACTCACGGTCATCGCAGTGCTGAGATATCTTGCTGTACGGCCGCCCGAACTGAAGGCCGCGGAGCCCGTTAGCATCCTGAAACCGCTTTCCGGACTGGATGCGGATCTGGAATCGAATCTCCGGACGTTCTTCGAACAAGAGTATCCTTCGTTCGAGATACTGTTCGCGGTGCGCGAAGCACACGATCCTGCGGTTCCGGTGGTGGAAAAGTTGCGCGCAGAGTATCTGAACGTGCCGTCGCGGTTGCTGATCACCGGCGAGCCGCCGTATCCGAACGCGAAGGTTTTTAGCCTGGATCGAATGCTGCGTGCCAGCGCGCACGACCTGGTGGTGATGAGTGACAGTGATATCCGGGTGACTCCGGCGTTGCTCAAAACCATCGTCGCCGAATTTCAGGATCCGAAGCTGGGTGTAGCGACCTGTCCTTATCGCGCGGTAGCGGGAGGAAGTTTCTGGTCGCGGCTGGAAGCAACCGGCATGAACACCGATTTTCTGGCGGGCATCCTGGTGGCCAGAATGCTCGAAGGGATGCGTTTCGCGGTGGGGCCGACGATCGCCGCGCGGCGGCATGTGCTCGAATCGATCGGCGGCTTCGACCGGCTGAAGGATTATCTCGCCGAGGATTTCGTGATGGGCAAGTTCGCGGCGGAAGCAGGGCACGGCGTGGGTTTATCTTCGTATGTGATCGAGCATCACATCGGGGACTCCGATTTCCTCCACAATGCGGCGCATCGCATTCGGTGGACTCGGAGCACGCGGCGCTCGCGTCCGGCCGGCTACGTGGGCCAGCTTTTCACCATGCCTGTGCCTTTGGCGCTGCTGCTCACGATCTGGAATCCGCTCCTGTGGCCCGTGCTGCCCATGACGATGGCCATCCGCGGAATCGCGGCGTGGACGGTTGCGGAGTTAGTTCTGCGCGCGCGGTTGAACTGGTTTCTGCTGCCGCTCGAGGACATCGCGGCGTCCTGCTTCTGGATCGCGGGATTTTTCGGAAATACGATCCTGTGGCGCGGACGCCGGTATCACCTGGAGCCCGACGGCCGATTCAAGTTGCTGCCTACTTCTTCTTCGACGCCGTGAACGAAAGGTTCTGTGAGAAGAACGGCAGAACGTTCTGCTCCCAGCGATCCTTGATGTGATTCGTATGGTCGCCTTCATACGTTTGATACGTATGCGGCACACCAAGACGAGTCAGCTCCTCATCCATTTCCTTGTTCGAGGGTTCGAGGCCGTCCTGAAGGCCGCAATCCATCATGAAGGCTTTGTACTTTTTCAGGTTCGACGCATATTGATCGACCATGGCCGCCGGCGAGTTGGCGATCCATTTCGCGGCGATCGCCGGGACCACCTTTCCATCCTTGGTGGCGAGATCGAAGTACTGCGGCGGGTTCTGGGGATTCGGTGACCACGCCGCGGCCTGCGCGAAATTCACGTTTCCGAATGCGCCGCCTTTGCCCTTGCCTTTGGCGGGATCGCCCTTCTTGGCGTCGCCCTGTTTCGCAGCGGGCGCACGGGGCGGGGCGAACGGATTCGTGTTCAGGCAGCAGGAGCTCATGGGATAAATCGCGGCGTACAATTCCGGATACTTCATGCCGATCCGGAGCGTGCCATATCCGCCCATGGAGTGCCCGGCAAGCCCGCGGCTTTCGCGCGCGGCGATCGTGCGGTAATGGCCATCGATGTAGCTGACCAGGTCCTCGGTGATGAACGTTTCCCAATTGCCCGTGGTCGGCGAGTTCGAGTACATGCTGCCGTTGTAGACGGTGTAGGAATCCGGAAACACCATGATCATTTCCTTGGATTTTCCGGCCTCGGATAGTTTGTCTTCGGCATCAGAAACCCACATGACGTTCGTATAGGTCTCGGCGTGCGCGCCATATCCGTGGAGGAAATAGAGCACCGGATAGCGCTGATTGCGATTCTTGGTGTAGCTGGGCGGCAGGTACACGATAACTTCGCGGTCCGGCGAGTCGCCTTCGAGGTTGCCTTCCAGCGATTTGCCGTGGACCATGATTTTCTCCATGGATCCGGGACGCTCAGGCGGCTTCTGCTTGCCGAAGCCTTTCGCGGCTGGCTCCTTGTCTTGCGCGGGCTGCTGTCCGCTGTTTTGGGAGAACATCAATCCGGCCGCGGCGGCCAGGAGCACGAACATAAAGGTGAGGTTGAGAAGAGAAGATCGAGTTTTCATAACCGCCCCCCAAGGGCCACAGGACAGTTTACAACTCTGCATCACGGGGCCTCAAGCCTAACGTGATGCGACGAATGACGTTTGCATGATGAGGCAGGAGATCGGCGCGGAGACTTCAACCACAACCATCAGCGGGGACTGCTGAACTACGCGAGGCTTAGTCACGGTTGACGAGAGGTCTGCCGAGGTTTGTCGACATCGACTCTCTACTCTGTATGTTGCTAAGTGAAGTATCCGCAGGAACAATCGATCGAAGGCGTCGCCCTTGGGCACTCTCACTTCCGCGATATCCGGATCCGTGAGCTTAAAAATATAACGAACAGTAACACCCTGGTTGGTCCGCCACTTCGCCAAGTTCTGTCTCGGCCCTTGGACGAGAATTGGGGAACCGCTGATGATTTTAATGTCCTCCCCGGTATCGGTCGGAATCAATTCAAGAGTGACAACTCCTTGCACATGAGCTAAGCGGGCCACGTTCGGATACGCTAAACCAGTCAGGTCATATTTGACGCCGTTCGCAACGTCTTGCGCTATAGCTGCGAGCGGAAACAACCCAACGCAGAGTAGGATCGTTAACATGACTCCCGTTACGGCGCCATCACCGACCGGTTGATCCACAGAATGTTGTCCCAGCTCAGGACCTTCTCCGTTCCATCGAACAGCTTCGCGAAGCTGCCGCCGGAGCCTTTGAAGGAGAAGCTCTTCACGCGGTCGGGAGGGTTGGTGGTCACATTGCGCAATATGTCCAACACCTGTTCCTGGCGCGAGATTTGGAAAAAGCTCGGGTTTTTCGCGGAATAAAACTTCGTGTCGGTTGGATTCGTTTTGTTTCCCACGCCAGGCGCGTAGCCGATGTGCAGCTCGAGGTGCTCGCCTGTGGGAGCTTCGAGGACCCAGTCCTGCGTGGCGAGTGAGATGGCTCCATGAAAATCGATCAACGTCTTAAACTCGTGCTTGGCCGAGGGCAGATAGACGCCAAAGGGCCCGGGCGCGTCGGCCGGATCTTCCGCGATGCCGCCGATTACAAGCTGCACGGCCGCACCGCCCGGATCCTTTACCGGAGCCACCAAGTAGACCAGCCGGCTCGATCCCTTGCCGACCGGTTTGCCATCGGGTCCGTTGATCGAAACCCGGTTAATGAACACCGCGCGCAGATTGCAATCCTTGGCCGCTCCCTGAGTGGCGACGTTGGGGGTCCAGCCCTTGGGTAGATACGACGCGAGCGCCGCGTCAGGGACCTTCAGGTCCAACTGGAAGCGAGTCTCGGAGCTGTATTCCTGGAGCGTCTGAGCAGACGCGCCCAACGCGATAGTCGCCAACAACATCAGTGATTTCATCGGGAGCATCATATCATCCTCGAGTCTGAGATAAGCTCGAACAATGCGTATCGGACTCTGGTGCGGCTTTCTGATTCTCGCCGGCTCGACGCAGGCGCAGTGGGTGACCTACCGTACGCCGGGTGCGCCCCGCACGCGCGATGGCAAAGTGAACCTGTCCGCGCCCGCGCCGAAACAGAACGGAAAGCCCGATCTTTCAGGCATCTGGCAAGTGGAGCCGACCCCGATCGACGAAATGACGCGGCTGTTCGGTGACGTCGGCGCTCTGTCCGTGCCGGGCGACGATCCGCGCACGTTCAGCAAATACGTCTTCAACATTCTGGCCGATTACAAACCGGAAGAATCTCCCTTGCGCCCCGAATTCAACGAACTCTTCGGGAAACGCGCGCAGGTTCTGGGGCTCGATATCCCGACCTCGCATTGTCTGCCTGGCGGGGTACCGTTTTCGATGCTGCTTCCGTTCCCGACCAAGATCGTTCAGACGCCGGGTTTGATCGTGATGCTGGTTGAGGGCGACGGAACGACGCGGCAGGTTTACACGGACGGACGCGGGTTTCCGGTAGACCTCTCGCCGCAATGGATGGGATCATCCGTGGGCCGATGGGATCGCGACACGCTCGTTGTTGAGTCGCGCGGATTCAATGACAAGACGTGGCTCGACGGGTTGGGACATCCTCATAGCGAAGATATGCGGATTACCGAACGGTTCCAGCGGCGCGACTATGGTCATCTGGACACGCAGATCACAATCGACGATCCGAAAACGTACACCAAGCCTTTCACGATCAAGGTTACGTTCCGGCTTCAGCCCGACACAGACGTGCTGGAGTGGTACTGCGCGGAAAACGAGAAGGACCGCAAGCACCTGTAGGCGATCTATTGCGGATTCACCGTCAGTGTGTCTTTCGCTTCGACCTTGTCAAACTGCATCGGGAAGCTGGTGCCGCCGTAGTAGGCGCTCCACTGGTCCTTATAGTGCCGCGAAAGCGCCTGCCCGGACTCGCCGGTCACGATGTTGGCTTCCGACTGATCGAGATTCGCGAGATCGATCGCCATGCGCAGCGACGGACCCAGGCGCTGCGTGGTCTGCTTGATGCTGGTGGGCGATCCGCTCATCGGAACCGGGCCGATGTTGAAGTACCGGCCGATCAAGGGTAGCTGGCCCGTCACGGGATGCGTGAGCTTTAGCTCGATCCATTGGCCGTAGTCCCAGGCTGAGACGTTTGATCCCTGCATCTTCTGTCCAGCTTCAATCCCGGCGGCCAGGGAAGTCACCAGAAGCTCGTCATAGTCGCGGAACCAGCCTTGCGGGCGTTCGCGCAACAACTTCTCGATCACCACGGGAGCCATGCGGGCCGCGTATTCGTCTTCAGAGCCAGGCGAAGCGGCTTTGGCCGCGGCTTTGCGGAGTTCGGTATCGAGCAGCGTGGCGATCATGGGCGCCGCGGCGCCCTTTTCCGTTTGCCCGTTCCATTTCCGAAGCGTATCGGCCGCTACGCGCATTTGGGCGTTCGAATTCGGATGCTTGTCCCAGGCCTGCACGGCTTGCTGCGCGAGAAAATACAAGTACGGCGAGTACGCGTCTTTCTGGATGCCGAGCATCTCCTCCACCCGCCACTTGTCATGCTGCGAGAGCAGAGTGCGAATTTCCCGTGCGCGGTAGGGAGGAGCGAATCCTCCGTTCACGGCATAGCGATAGTCTTCGGGAAACGGATTCTGGTTCGCGGACGCAATGATGCCGGACTGCGGATTAAATGCTTGCGGGAGATCGTCGAAGGGAATGGCCCCGGACCACTCACATTGATCCGTGGCGGGAACATCGCCCAGGCAGCCCTTGCGGTCCGGCAGCCATCCGGCCGCGTGATAGCCGATATTCCCATCCACATCCGTGTAGACGAAGTTCTGGCCCGGCCCGGAATAGCTCCGCAAAGCATGGTTGAACTCATCCCAGTTGCGCGCGCGATCAAGAGCTAGGAACGGAAACTCCAGATTCGGCAGCTCGGCCGCGCTCCATCGCAGTGCATAAGTTTGGCCTTGATCGTTCAGGAATATGGGCCCGTGCGAAGTCAGCCAGGAATCTGTTTGCACCGGCTTCTGACCCTTCACGCCGATCCAATCGCGCTCGAGCGCCGCCTGCCGGACTTGGCCGCCCGATTGATAGCGCCCGGTCTGAGGATCGATTTCCTCCCGGAACAAGTCCTGGACGTCGAATTCGAGATTCGTCATGCTCCAGGCGATCCGGCGGTTGTGGCCAAGGATTACAGCGGGAATCCCGGGCAGGGATCCGCCGGTCGTGTCGAGATCGCCGGCCCTGAGATGCACCAGGTACCAGGGCGAAGGCATCGACCATTCCAAATGCGGATCGCCCGCCAGAATCGGTTTGCCGCTGGCGGTATGCGCTCCGGAAATCGCCCAGGCGTTCGATCCGGGCGCGACCTCAGTTCCTGTGCGCGGCGGATAGAGGAATGCGACCTTTTGCGGATCGCCTTTTTGAAGCATATGCAGTTTGCGGATTTCCTCGGGCCATGAGGTGGTCAATGCCCGGAACATTTGGAGCGCCGCCAGTAACGTGTCCTCGATTCGCCAGGGACGCGGTGAATAGTTCAGAAGTGTAAATTCGAGAGGCAGCCGCCCGCGATTTGTTTCCAGATAATAATTCACGCCGCGCGCGTACGCCGCGAGGATCGCCTTCGTCTCGGACGTCAGCGTCTTGGCCTGGGCTTCCGCAATTCGCGCGAGCCGCAGCCGCCGGGATTCGCGATCCTGCTCGAGCGCCTGCGGGCCCACGACTTCGGCCAGTTCGCCCGCGGCCAGCCGGCGAAGCCCATCCATTTGCCACATTCGATCCTGGGCCGTGACGTAGCCTTGGAGAAAGATCGCATCCTGCCAGGAAGCGGCGGAAATGTGCGGCACGCCGAGCCCGTCGCGGACGACGGTCGCGGGGGCGGAAATAGGGGCGGAAATCGAGCCCGAAGTCTGCGGAAGGGGTCTCCAGGCGACCCAATAAGCGGCGCCCATGAGGACCACCAGCAAAACCGCTATGCTCAGATTGATCGCCCGCAACAGCGGCGTGTGGAATAACAAGCTTCGATTGTAGCGGATCTAAAATGTCTCTCCGCTTCACACTATTGCTCGCCATTGTCGTCGTGAACGGATTTTTCGCTGCGGCCGAAGTGGCCCTGGTGTCGGTGCGCCGGTCCCGGCTGAAACAACTGGCCGCCGAGGGTCACGCTTCCGCGAAAGCCGCCCTGGAGTTGCTTGCGCATCCCGAGCGGCTGCTCAGCGTCACACAGGTCGGGGTGACTCTGGCGAGCCTGGGACTCGGCTGGGCCGGCGAGGAAACTGTCTACAACCTGATCCTGAGGATGTTCGCGCCCTTGCTTACTCCCGCGCGCGAGCTCTATCTGCGCGGAATCAGTTTCGCGCTCGCCTTTCTGGCGATGAGTTTCGTGCACGTCGTCATCGGCGAGGTGGTGCCGAAGAATCTGGCGATCGAAAAGGCGGACCGGCTGGCCCTGCTGGTCGCGCCCGTGCTGCTGGTCTTTTACCGCATTTCCGCGCCGTTCGTGTTCGTGGTCGAGCGCACCGCGGCGGGGCTGTCGCGCGCCCTGGGACTGCGCGGTCATGGAGGAGGCGGGCACTCTCCCGAGGAGCTGAAATTTATTCTGGAATCCAGCCGCCGCGAAGGGCACCTGGAAAGCTTCGAGGAGGATGCGATCCAGAAGCTCCTGAACTTGAAGGATATTTATGCACGGGAGATCATGACGCCCCGGATCGATGTCGTCTCCGTTCCGGCCGATGCGAGCCTCGATGAGCTCTTGCGGATCATGCTGGAGCACAAGTATTCGCGCATTCCGATTTACGAAGGCAAGCCCGAGCACATCATCGGATTCGTCCACTTTAAAGATTTGGTGCGCGTCTGGCGCGAGCGGAAAAATGCCTCCGATCGCCGCCAGCCCGCCATCCCGTTCCGGCTGCGGCGGTACTTGCGCGAAGTGTTGGTCGTGCCCGAAACCAAGCCGCTGCACCAACTGGTGGACGAATTTCGACAGCACCACACGCACATGGCGATGGTGGTGGACGAATTCGGAACCATCACCGGCCTGGTGACGCTGGAAGACGTTCTCGAGCAGGTGTTCGGGCAAATCGGCGACGAACACGATGTGCGGCGGCCGTTGCCTGCGGCCAAGGGATCGGTGATCGAAGTCGACGGCAGCACCAGCATCCGCGATCTGGCTTCGCAGTACGGAGTCGAGCTTCCGGGCGACGCCGGGTTCGAAACTCTGGCCGGATTCCTGCTGTTCCGGCTTGGCTATATTCCGGCCCCCGGCGACTCCGTGACGCATGACGGCCACACGTTCAGCGTGCAGCAGATGGATCACAACCGCATCGCGCGGGTCAAGATTGTGATCCATCGCGCCGCCGAAGCGCCGGGCGTAAGTCAGGCCTGATCGCGCTTGCTGGCGCCTTGCCCCGCGACTTCGGCCAGCAATTCCCGCACGGTTCGCCGCAAGACGGGGTGGCGCAGATCCGGAGCGAGCTCGGCGAGCGGGGCCAGGACAAAACGGCGTTCGGTCATGCGCGGATGCGGAATTTCGAGCTCCGCGGATTTTACGATTGAGTTTCCGTAGAGAAGGATGTCGATATCGATCAGCCGCGGGCCTTTGGCGATTCGCTTTTGCCGTCCCATTTCGCGCTCGATCCGCTGGAGGCGCTGGAACAACTGGCGGGGAAACAGATCGGTTTCGATTTCCACGACCTGGTTCAAGAACCAGGGTTGATCGAGGATGTCGCGCGGCTCCGTTTCCCAAACGGACGAGCGGCGCGTGATGCGCACGCTTTCTCCGCGGACGCGCTCGATGGCTGCATCGAGATTGGCCGCGCGGTCGCCTAGGTTCGACCCGAGCCCCAGATACGCGATTTTCATTTAGAAAAGCGTGCTCTGCGCCCCGCGAGTGCGCCGAGGCACCTGGAAATATTCGAAAGCGCGCTCGGTCGCCATGCGGCCGCGCGGCGTCCGATCCAGGAACCCAAGCTGGATCAAGTACGGCTCATAGACTTCCTCGATCGTATCCGGCTCTTCGTCGATCGAGGCCGCGATGGTGTTCAGGCCGACCGGGCCGCCGCCGTATTTTTCGAGCACCGTGAGCATGATCTTCTGGTCAATTTCATCCAGGCCGAAGCGGTCCACTTCCAGGAGGTCGAGCGCGCGTTTGGCCACGTCGGCATCCACGTGACCCGCGGCGCGGACTTGCGCGAAGTCCCGGACGCGGCGAAGCAACCGGTTGGCGATTCGCGGCGTCCCGCGGCTGCGGCGCGCGATTTCTTCGGCGCCGGGCTCGTCGATTTGAATTTCCAGCAATCCCGCCGAGCGTGTGACAATGCGAGCCAGCTCTGCGAGTTCGTAATGATTCAGGCGCAGCACCAGGCCGAAACGCCCGCGCAGCGGAGCGCTGATCAAACCCTGTCGCGTGGTCGCGCCGATGGCGGTGAACTTCTTCAGCTCCATTGCGACGGTGCGCGCGCCGGGGCCGGTGCCAATCAGGATATCCATGCGGAAATCCTCGAGCGCCGAATAGATCATCTCCTCCACATCGGGCAGCAGGCGATGAATTTCGTCGATGAAGAAAACTTCGCGTTCCTGGATGTTGCTGAGGATTCCCACCAAGTCCAGTTTCTTCTGAAGAACCGGCCCGGAGGTTTGCTGCATCTGCACGCCCAACTCGGAGGCGATGATGCCCGCCAAAGTGGTTTTTCCGAGGCCGGGGGGGCCGTACAGCAGCACGTGATCCATGGCCTCGCCGCGCTTGCGGGCGGCTTCGATGGCGATGGCGAGATTTTCCTTGACGCGAGCCTGGCCGGCGAAATCCGCAAGGCGGTGCGGGCGAAGCGTGGCCTCGAATTGGCGCTCCTCTTCGTTGAGCGACGCCGAAACGATGCCTTGTTCCCGCATGAAGCTCTAGTGTACTAGGTGTGCCAGAGGGCTACCGCACCAGCTTCAAAGCCCTTCGGAACAAGCCGTCGAAATCGTTGCCTTCCGTGGCCGATCGAGCTTTGGTGACGGCCGCCTCCGCCGAAGCCCGCGATGCCCCGAAGTTCGCCAGAGCGGAAATCACATCTTCTTCGATGCCGTTGAACGCGCCTTTCGCGCCGGCCGCTGCGGCCCGCGCCGCCCCCGGAATCAAATCGATCTTGTCGCGTAGTTCGAGCACCATGCGCTCCGCGGTTTTCTTGCCGACTCCTGGAATTCGGACCAACTGCTCGACGGATCCCTCGCGGATCGCCGCCGCCAGATCGGGCGCAGTCAATCCGCCCAGAGCCGTAACGGCCAGTTTGGGCCCGATGCCGCTCACAGCGATGAGCTTCTCAAACAGCGCTTTATCCGCGGCCGAGACAAATCCGAACAGAGCCAGCGCGTCTTCCCGCACATGCGTATGGATGTGAAGCTGCACCTGCGACCCGGTTTCGGG
>JBAIXM010000099.1:0-35461 GCA_037916615.1 Bryobacterales bacterium | reverse complement strand
CCAGCCAATCTCGGCGAGATGCTCTCCGAGGCCGATGCGGCGCTGCTGATCGGCGACGCGGCTCTGCGCGTGGATCCGGAAGAGTTGCGCCGTCAAAATCCGCCGCTCGAAACACTCGATCTCGGTGCGGAATGGGTGGAGATGACCGGACTCCCCATGGTTTTCGCCGTGTGGGCCGGACGAAAGGAAGTGATTCGCCAACCGTACGGCAAAGTCTTCCTTGAGTCCTGCCGCTACGGACTGTCGCATATCGACGACATCGTGCGAGCCGAGGCGCCCGCGCGCCAGTTCAGTCCGGATCTGGTCCGCCGGTATCTGACCCAGCACATCGTGTTTGAGCTGGGTGAGAAAGATTATCAAGGCATGCGGCTGTACATCGAGCACGCCCTCCGGCTGGACCGGGTTATGATAGCTTCCAAATTATGATGACCCGCGCAGAAGCGATCGATCTGTTCCGCAGCGACGACCTGGTCGGCATCGGCATGGCCGCCGACGCGGTCCGCCGCAAGCTGCATCCGGAAGGCGTGGTCAGCTACATCATCGACCGCAACATCAACTACACCAATTTCTGCACCGAGTATTGCAGTTTTTGCGCGTTCTACCGGCCGATGGGCCACGAGGAAGGCTACATCCATCCGAAGGAAGTCATCTTCGAAAAGATTCAGGAGACCATTGATCTGGGCGGTACGGGCATCCTGATGCAAGGCGGGCTGCATCCGGATCTGAAGATCGAATGGTACGAGGACTTGCTGCGCTCGATCAAAAAGCGCTTCGATATCTGGTGCCACTGCTTTTCCGCGCCGGAGATCGTGAACATCGCCGAGGTCAGCGGACTGAGTTTGCGGGATACGCTGGCCCGCTTGCGCGACGCCGGCCTGGATTCTCTGCCCGGCGGCGGCGCTGAAATCCTGGACGACGATGTTCGTCACCGGATCGCGCGCCTGAAGTGCCGCACGCAGGAGTGGATCGATGTGCACCGGACCTGTCACGAACTCGGCATGCGCTCGACGGCCACCATGATGTTCGGCACGGGCGAAACGATCGAGCAGCGCATGAACCACTTCGACGTCGTCCGGCAGATTCAGGAAGACACGGGCGGATTCACGGCGTTCATCCCCTGGAGTTTTCAGCGCGAGCTAACTTCCCTGGGACGCTTCGTGAAAGAAGAAGCCACCGCGGTCGAGTATCTGAAGATGTTGGCGCTCTCGCGGCTGTATCTGGAGAACATTCTCAATATCCAGTCTTCTTGGGTGACGCCTGGATTGAAAACCTGCCAGCTCGGGCTGCGTTTCGGCGGCAACGACGTCGGCAGCATCATGATCGAAGAAAACGTGGTGAGCGCCGCAGGTACGCATCATCGGGCTACCGAAGAAGAATTAAGGCGCTTAATTCGCGACGCCGGCTTCATTCCCAAGCAGCGGGATACGCTGTACCGGACGTATTTCCTGAACTGATCGTGTTTTACTCCGGCATCCGGCGGAGGCGGCGCGGACCAGCCCTCATGGCACGCTGACGTAACCAGATCGGCACGAGAACCAGGAACGTTACGAACGTCAGCCGAGGCTCAGGTACTGCCGCAAAATTCCATACTAAGTTCCGGTCCACTTGAAAAAATCCGGGAGAAACCTCGCTGACTGAAAAATACAGCGAGCCGACCCCATCTACCGGCTGATCGAGGATCAGTACGCCGGGAACAGCGGACGCCTGAACTTTTCCACTAGCCGTGAACGGCACATCATAGAAACCGGGGGAGGAAATCAATACTGGCTGAGCGATTAAACCCAGGAATGTGTGAGGACACCCGGGAAACGGGCAAGCGATTGTCACCAGCCCCAGTGGCGTGCCGTCGATCACAGCATACGCTGAAGCATACGTTGAAAGATCCGGGAAAAAGGCCTGAAACGAATAAGTGCCGTAAACACATGAGCCCATCTCGTGTTGGCAAAAGAGATTCCCCCCTCCTGGAATGTCGCCAAAAAGGCTGAAAGCCCCGTCGCTGGACCCTATGTTTACCGTAACCATTGAAGCGTCCGAGATGAAATAGGGACTGGTAGACACCATCCCCGAATCGATTGTGGCGGCGTTTGCCGCGATCATGCCGAAACTTAGGGCGAGCAGGAACTTGTGCACCGTAGAAACCCTCCTTGGAATTCCTTGGGACCTTCCTCTTTCAATGCAAATTGGGTGCCAAGCAGGGCGAAAGTTCCGGAATCGAAGATAGAGGCTCGCTCCCTTCGACGCGGGTAAATTAAAGTGACCGGGCGGTGGGTACTATTGACGCCTGGACTATTCTGCCAACTTCCCCTCACGCCTCCGGTACTCCATATTCTTCTGGCGCTCGCTGATGAGGAACGGCACGGATACGGAATCATGCAAGACGTCGCGCAGCAGACGCGCGATGCGCTGCAAATGGGTCCTGGTACGTTGTACGGCTGTATTAAGCGGATGCTCGCGGCTGGGTTGATCGAGGAATCCGACGAGCGCCCGGACCGGGAACTTGACGACGAGAGACGCCGTTATTACAGGATGACAGCGCCCGGCAGAAGAGCTGTTCGCGCCGAGGCCGCGAGGCTTTCGGCGGCGGTTTCGGCGGCGCGGGCAAAACTCGGCCTGGCAGGAGAAAAATAATGGAAAACTCCCCCGGAATTCGTCTGGCTTGCCGGATTTACTCGGCGATGCTGTATGCCTACCCTCGCGAATTATCGGGCGCGCAGGCCACGGGCGCAAGCTGGATGCATTTCGGTCTGCGTAACCTCGCCGACTGGATCCTCAGCGTGGCGCGGGAACGCTGGGCAGCTCACCATGCGCCGAATCAGCTATCAGGAGTTCGCAAGCTGGTGCAGGAATGGGCGGTCACGTTGCTCTTTTTCCTGTTCGTCACAACCACCATGGTCCAGGCCTACGTCGTGCCGACCGCCTCCATGGAAGACAACATCCTGGTGGGCGACCACATGCTGGTCGACAAGATCGGATTCGAAAACGGAGGAAACAACTGGGGAAGTTACGTTCTGCCTCGCCGCGAGGTAAAACGCGGCGATATCATCGCGTTCCGCTATCCCGAGGATGTGAGCCAAATGTTCGTGAAGCGCGTAATCGGCATTCCGGGCGATCGGATCCGGCTGACCAACAAGCAGGTGATCCGTAATGGGCAGGTTCTGGAAGAACCGTATATTCGCCACATCAGCCCGGCGATCGACGATTACCGGGATAACTTCCCAACAGCTCCGGAACCTCAAACCACCGGAAGAGGACGCGACATGTTCGAACGCTACGTGCACAGCGGCGAGGTGGCCGTGCCACCCGACATGCTGTTCGTGATGGGCGATAACCGGGACGATTCGCTCGACAGCCGTTACTGGGGCTTTGTTCCCCTGAGTTATGTAGCCGGCAAACCGCTATTCATCTACTGGTCCTACGACGCTCCCACACCGGATTGGGTCCAATGGAACCCCGCGCACTTTAAAGACATCGCCTTGCATTTTTTCACCAAAACGCGTTGGGAACGGACGCTCAAACGGCCTGCTGTGCAATAGCGTTTATTTATTTCCGGGGACCGGCAGCAGCGGCGGCTCCACTCCGCGCGCCGGTTCCCAGTTGCGGCGCGCGACTTTGTCGTTCGGATCGAGCGCAAGCGCCTGATCGAACATCGCCGCAGCCCGATCCGGCTTGCCTGCCAACAGATAGAGCTCACCGAGTTCGTCGCGCACCTGCGCATCGCGAGGGAGTTCCTGTACCAGCCGCTCGAAATCCGCCGCCGCTTCGTCGTACTTCCGCGCTCGCACCAGCGCCCGAGCCAGATTGTAGCGCGCGACCTGATAACCGGGACGTGCGCTGAGAGCAGCGCGGAACTGTTCGATCGCCTCGGTATTGCGGCCCAGAGCCGCCAAAGCCTGGCCGAGCAAATTGCGAGCATCCGGATCGCCCGGCCGGAGGCCAACCGCCTCCTCAATGGTCTCCAAAGCTCCCGCGAGATCGAGGCGCGCAAGTCTCAATTCACCGATTTTGAAGTGAGCCGCGAAATCATTGGGATTTTTGTCGAGCTGGTGGCGTAGCACCGCTTCCTCCAACTCCATCCGCCGGTCGCCACGGACAGTCTTCGCGTCGGGCTTGGGCAAGACCTGGAGCCAAAGGCGCGTTCCCTCATCCGAACGCGTCGAGATGACTGAACCCTTGGGAAGGAAAACAGTCTGGCTGAAACGGTAAACGTCCTGCCGGTTCGGATTCCACTCGGGAATCTGGATGAGCCCCCGGCGCTCGCCGCCAGGGAGCATCGCGTCCGCCTCGATCGCGCGTGTCGACGAACTCGCCTCGGGATAGACCGCCAGAATATCGGCATCGAGAGGAAGGGGAAAATCGTCGCCGGCGTCCAACTTGACCAGCATCGGAAACTTTTCCTGCGGCTCATCGGTGAAGTACAGTCCGATTTCAGGCTCTACCTGTTCGAGCCGACCTGTGGGATGTAGCGCGGCACTGAGGATCAAATCGTTGCCCGGATCGAGCCGCCATGCGAAGCCCGCGGGCTCCTGGTAAGGGGTTTCGCCGGGTTTCCAAAACAGAAAACGCCCCTCATCGGGTTCATTGAGCGGGCGCTCGATCTCGGGATCGCTGCCCGGGAACCCTTGACGTTCTGCAACCTCCCGCCGCCGCGCAGAGCGTGCGCGATCCACGTAAACCCGGGCGTAGCGGATGGCGCGGGTATCGCCGGGACGAATGTCGATCGCCCGAACGTAGCGCGACTTCGCGATCGAGGCCGGGATCACGAAATTCCAGACGGTGTCCGGACCGGAAGCAGGCAGCCGGTAGGCGCTCTGCACCTCAAGGATTACGTCGGGAGGACCCTCCTGCGGCGCTCCATAAACCGACGCCGCCAGGAAGGCGATCAGTGCAGCCGGCCACCTCACATTTCCCAGGCTACAACGTTGTTATACCGGAACGTTCTTCATCAGCCAGTCTTGGATCACCCGGAAAACTTCGTGATTGTTCTTCTCGAGCAGCATCAGATTGCCATTGCCGTAGATGCCGTAATCGCGCAATCGCAGCATCTCGGCATTGCATCCCGCCTGCTTCAGGAACGCGACGTTCGACACCGGCGATCCGCCGCCTCCGAATTCGCTGGTGACCCAGGTGATCGGGATGCCTTTCAGGTTTTTCCATTTGCGCGCGGGCTCGGCTTGCAGCTTGAACGGCGAAAGCACCGGACGCGGCGAATCCGGCGGCGCAGTCTGATCCACCAGCTTGAATTGCGAGAGATCGGTCACGGGCGGATCGTAGATCATGGGGCTCGCGGTCAGCCCCCAGCGAAGCTGAGCGGCGAACGGATTCCCGTTGATCTCCATCGCAACGATCGCCTTGACCAGATTCGGCCGGCGGTCCGCGACGCCCCAGGCGAAGAATCCGCCGAAGGCATGCACGAACAGGATCGAGGGGCCGATGCGGTCGAGCAACTCCGCGCCGCCCGGCCAGACCAAGTCGCTGTGGAACGCTTCGTCGGTGACGTTGCCCTGTTCGCAGGCCATGAACTGATCGATGAGCGGATCGTTCATGCCGCCCGGCCCCGGCCACTGCGCCGTGTTGAACACAGCCGTGCTGGTGATCAGTCCCTCGTAGGACGGAACGTTCGGCAGATGGCTGGGCCCGAGCGCGTCGGGATGATAGGGCGAGCGGCCATAGCTCGGGCGGTCCAGCCAATAGACGCTATAGCCGGCCTGGACGAAGTAGTGGACCCAGCCGGGCCGGCCACCGATGCCCATCATGTGCGTGCCCTGCCCCCCTCCGCCGTGGACCATGACCACCGGATAGGGATGGCGCTTTTCCACCGGGATCATGTACTGCACAAACATTTGTCCCATCGGGATTGTGCCGTAAGATACTTGCTTGCGCTGGACGCCGATCCAGAAGCACCCCTGGTCGGCCAGTTTCAGGGCCGTCGATTCGCGGTTGGGATGCGGATCAACAGCGGCAACAGTTGCCTCGGGGAACGTGCGATCGAGCCATGCCAGGACCGCCGGCAAGGACTCCGGTTCCCGGCTGCTCGCCGTGGTCGTGGATACCGTGAACGCCGTGTTTGCGGGCAGGGCCACGGCGACGATTCCCTTCACCAGCGCCGGGCGCTCCTCGGCGGTTACCCGGGCAAACACGGCGCCATCTCCCTCGGTCACCAGGATTGCCGGACCGATATCATCCAGCAGCATCGCCCCCCGCGTGCGCCAGATGTTTTGCGTGACCGCGTTGTTGGGCATCGGCTGGCCCAGCGATGCGACTGCCTGGGCCACGCGCGGATCGCTTGTCGGCAGGTTGAGCGTCCTGGCCGTCGCCTCGAACGTCTGAGCCTCTCGCGCAAACGCTCCGTGCACGAACGGCTGGTACGGATTCCGACCCTGGCCTGGCCGGTCGAGCACGTAAACTCTATAGCCCTGTTCGAGAAACATCGCGGCCCAGCCGCGCTTGCCGTCGGACGTGCTGAACCAGTCGGAACCCTGGCCGAATCCGCCGTGGATCAGCACCACCGGATACGGATGCCGCACTTGGCGCGGGATCCAGCGCTCGACATACATCTGCATCCCGTTGCAGACGGTACCGCGGGCCAGCAGAGCGTGCTCGACGCCATACCAGTGGTAAGACCACTCGGCGATATCCAGTGGCGGGTCCGGGGTCTGCGCTCGGAGTTCGGTGGGACCTGCGGCGAGCGCTCCGGCGAGCGCGCCTGTGACCCGGACCCCAAATTCCCGGCGGGTCACCTGAGGTACTTGTTGAAATGATCGAGCGTCCGCTGCCACGACAGCTCGGCCGCGGCCTTGTCGTACCGCGGAGTCGTGTCGTTATGAAAGCCGTGCTGGCAGCCCTGGTACACGAACGCCTGATAATTCACGCCGGCGGCTTTTAGCGCTGTTTCGTAGGCGGGCCATCCGCCCGTGATCCGCGCGTCTTCTGACGCATAGTGGGCCAGCAGCGCCGCCTTGATATGGGGCACATCTTCGGCCTTGGGTTGCGCGCCATAGTACGGCACCGCGGCCGCCAGGTCCGCGCCCATCTTCACCGCGAGTGTGTTGACCACGCCGCCACCGAAGCAGAATCCGACCGCGCCGATCTTGCCGGTGCAATCCGAACGCGCCTTGAGCCAGCGCGCCGATGCGTGGAAATCCTCGCCCATCTTCTGGCCGTCGACTTTGCGGAAATTGGCCGCACCGGTTTCCTCGTCGCCCGGATATCCTCCCACGCTGGTCAGCCCGTCCGGAGCGAACGCCATGAAATCGGCCGTGGCGAGCCGGCGCGCCACATCTTCGATGTAGGGATTGAGCCCGCGATTCTCGTGGACCACCAGCACTCCCGGAAGCTTTCCGGCCGCGTTCGCCGGACGAACCAGGTATCCCTTGATGCTGCCGTTCCCCTGCGGCGAGGGAACCGTCATGTACTCGGCTTTGATCCGTTTGTCGTCCTTGGGGACCTGCTGCGCCCAGGCGTAATTGGGGCGGAGGCTCTCCCAGATCATGGTGGCGGTCACGCCGCCCACGGCGAACTTCTGCGCTCCGTCAAGGAAAGCGCGACGGTCGATGTCGCCGTGAACGTATTTATCGAACAGGTTCAGGAGCTCCTGCGGGTAGTCGGATGCTTTCTTGCGTTCCAGTGGTTCCATGGGTGGGCCCTTTCAGAGGCAAAGCATACCACAGAGGTAGCCTTCCGGCGCGCGAACTTTTCTATTGACTTTTAGTTTAGTTATAACTAAACTGTTTCCGTGAGCCTGGAACCGGCCATTTTGAACGTGCTCGCCTCGCCGCGGCGGCAGGAGATCCTGCGGCTGATTTGGCGGGAGGAACAGACCGCCGGGGCGATCCATAACGCCATGCCGGATGTGACCTTTGGCGCCGTGTCGCTGCAACTGAAAGCGCTGCTAGACGCAGGAGTGGTGGAAGCCCGGGCGGACAAGCGCAATCGCTATTACAAAGCCAGGCGCGATGCGCTGGGAGATTTTGCGGCAATGCTCGAGCGGATGTGGGAAGACGCGCTGTGGAAGCTCAAGCTCGCCGCTGAACTGGAACAGAGCCGCCGCGGACCCAAGCCCCGGCGCCGCAAGACGAAAACGAGGAAATCATGAAGCCTCTGCCTTACACAACTTCTCGCGAAATCGTGATCGAAGCCGATCGCGACATCGTTTTCAGCTTTTTTACCGACAACCGCCGCTGGGCGGACTGGTGGGGTGCCGGTTCGACTGTCGATCCGCGCCCGGGCGGCCAATTGCGAATCCGGCATTCGAATGGCTTTGTGTCCGAAGGCCAGGTTCTCGAAATCGCCGAGCCGGAGCGGTTCGTGTTCACGTTCAGCCTCCAGACCGAGAGGATCATCCCGCCCGAGGAATCGCGCGTCACCATGCAGCTTGAGCCTCGTGGGGAAGGAACGCTGGTCCGCGTGACGCACGAAGTTGCAGATCCCGTAGTTCGCGATCTTCTGGTGCAGGGCTGGAGGTTCCACTTCTCTCTGTTCGCCAACGCCGTGGCGAACTACGTGAACGCTGGCGCGCCGGACGTGGTCGATCAATGGTTCGGGCTGTGGTCCGAGCCGGAAGCTGGCACGAGAGAAGCCACGCTGGCGCGGATCGCCGCGCGCAAAATCAGGTTCCGCGACCGGTACAGCCGCCTGGACGGCGCCGACGAGGTCGTCTCGCACACGGGCGCGGCGCAAAAATTTATGTCTGGCATCCGGCTGGAGCGCCGCGGCGATGTCCGGCACTGCCAGGGAACCGTCCTAGCGGACTGGGTCGCGCGATCCGCCGACGGCCAGGTAAAGATGAGCGGCACCAGCGTATTTTCCCTCGGCCCGCGCTTGAGGATAGAAGCCGTGACCAGCGTCCCGAGCGCCGCTACTTCCTGAAATTGGTCAGATCCTTCACCCGCTCCAGCCAGTTGTAGACAATGGGACAATACGTCGCGCGGTCCACGTAGGCCCACATCTTGAACTGGATCGATCCCATGCCGCGCAGCAGGTGCGGAAAACCTTCGCAGGTCTTGGGTCGGAATTCGTAGATGGTGCAGTCGTTCCCGCTCAGGAACACGCATCCGTCTTTCGTCCGCTTCAGAATCAGCTCGCCGTCCGTTCCGGCCTGCGTGTACTGTTCGAGGAATTCCTTGCGCGAGATTCCCAGGTTCTTCGACAGGCTTGCGATGTCTTTCTCATAGATCTCCGCCTCGGTCACGCGGCAGCACTCGGCGCACTGGCGGCAATCGACAGCGTCGTGGACTTCCTGCGCGGCGCGCCGGAACTGGCGCTCGACGAAATTGTGCGCTTTGATCCAGCGGCGGAACTTTTCGTTTTCGGCGCGCTTCTTTTCACCCAGACGGCGGATCTGAACGAGATCACTGATCACATTGTCAGGATACAATCGAGATGCGCATGAGCGACCGTCTGTATCTGTCCTGCTGGGTCCGGGGATTCTCCGATTCGAACATGCTCCGGCATTTCGGAAAGCTGCTGGAGCGCTTTCCCTTCTCGAAGCTCGCCAAGCGCGGTCCGGTTCTGCGAGTGTACGCCATGGAATTCGCCGAGCCGCCGGCCGTGGAACGTCCGTTTGACGCCGGTATCGATGTTGCCGACATGATTTCGGCGGCACGCGATTTCGCGCAGCCGGATTCCTGCATCGAACTGGATGCGGCTTGGGACCTCTGGCAGTACGACGCGGACTGGAAGCTGCGCCCGGCCCCGGTGACGCTCTCCAGCTTTGGCTCGGCTTTCGAGCACGAGAGCGGCGACCATTTGCGCATCGATTTCGGGCTCGATTCGAAGTTCTTGCCGTCGGAGGAAATCGAGGGATCGCTGCGGACACAGCGGTCGAATCTTCAAAGCCTGCTGCATCTGGTGAGCGAGATCGAAAGGGCTTTGCCGCTGGAGCGCAAGCTGCTGTGGTCCGAAAGCGGGGCCAATTTCGCGGAAGTCGTGGAGAAGGCTCTGGCGCGCTTCGGCGAACGCTAGCCGACCAGCGAAACCGAGAGAGCCCCGAGCATCGCCCCCAGCGCGGCGCCCGCCAACACGTCACTTAAGAAATGCATCCCCAGCAGGATTCGCGACGCCGCGACGCTCGCGGCGCAGAACAGCAGGCCCGGAAGCATTTCCGGATAAAACGCGCCGAGGGACACCGCCATGGCAAAAGCCGTGATCGTGTGGCCGGAAGGAAACGAGAATTGATCGGGCGGCAGCAGGCGCGCCCAGCAATGCGGTTCGAGCGCGCACGGACGCTTCCGGCGGAACGCGCGTTTCAGTTCCAGGAACACGATAATGCCGGCGCTCACAGCCAGAACGGCTGCCAACAGCGCCTGATAGCGCCGGGATCCGCCGTACAAAGCCACGATCAGACCCAACACGTACCACAGCCCGCCGTCGCCGCAACGCGTCGCCGCGAGCATCCACAATCGCAGCCATTTAGGCGGCCGCCACTGATTCACGCGGACCATGAGGCGGTGATCGCGCGTCGAAACCCAGGACAAGGCCCCGGTCACGATGCGCGGCGTGGTGATCTGAAGAACCGCCATAATACATTCATAGCCACGCGGTGTTACGTCCCCATCACGCGCGGATAAAACATTCATGACGAAAATCGATTTCGTCTATTTCGACGCCGGTGGCGGCCACCGCGCCGCCGCCACTGCCCTGAAGCAGGTCATTCAAGAACAGGGTCGGCCCTGGGAGATCCGCCTGGTCAACTTACAGGAGATCCTCGATCCCCTGGATGTGTTTCGCAAACTGACCGGGCTGCGGCTTCAGGAAATCTACAACCAGATGCTGGCGCGCGGGTGGACCCTGGGCTCGGCGCAAGGGCTCAAATTCATGCACGCCGTGATCCGCCTGTACCATCGTCCCGCGGTCCGGCTGCTCGAGAAACACTGGGCTGCGACGCGGCCCGATCTGGTGGTTTCCCTGGTTCCGAATTTCAACCGGGCGCTACGCGAGAGCCTGAAGAACGCGCTGCCGGACGTGCCTTACGTGACGATCCTGACCGACATCGCCGATTACCCGCCGCACTTCTGGATGGAAAAGCAGGAGCAATATCTGATCTGCGGCAGCGATAAAGCGGTTGGGCAGGCGCGCGCGATCGGCCACCCCGAGAAGCGCGTTTTTCAGGCATCGGGCATGATCCTGCGGCCCAGTTTTTACCGGCCTGTGTCCGTAGACCGAGCGGCCGAGCGCGCAAAACGGAAGCTCGATCCCGAGCGGCCCACCGGACTGGTATTGTTCGGCGGCCAGGGTTCCAAGGTGATGCTTGAAATCGCCGAGCGGCTCAGCGACACACAACTCATTTTGATCTGCGGCAAAAACGCTGCGCTCGCCCGGCGGCTGCGATCGCTTCCGGCCAAGGCGCCTCGGTATGTCGAAGGATTTACTTCCGAAATCCCCTATTACATGAGCCTGGCCGATTTCTTCATCGGCAAGCCGGGACCGGGCAGCATCAGCGAGGCAGTCGCCATGGGACTCCCCGTGATAGTCGAGCGGAATCTCTGGACGCTGCCCCAGGAGCGTTACAACGCCGAGTGGGTCCTGGAGCGAAACGCGGGGCTCGTGGTCCCGAATTTCCGCGGAATTCGCAATGCCGTCGCGGATTTATTGCGGGATTTGCCGCTTTATCGCGCCGCGGTCGCCCAGATCCACAACCGCGCCGTGTTCGAGATCCCCGATATGCTCGCGAAGATACTGTAGGATCGAGGTACATGGAATGGCTGAACTACCACCACCTTTTGTACTTCTGGACCGTGGCCAAAGAAGGTAGCATCGCCCGAGCTTGCCAGAAACTTCACCTGACCCAGCCGACGATTAGCGAACAGTTGCGTCTGCTGGAGGAATCTCTCGGCGAAAAACTGTTCGCGAAAAAAGGTCCCCGGCTGGTGTTAACGGAAGTTGGCCAGATAACGTATCACTATGCGGAGAAGATTTTCGGGCTCGGCCAGGAGTTGCAGGATGTGCTGAAGGGACGTTCGGAGACGCCCAGCCGGCGATTGCTGGTCGGGATCTCGGCGCTGTTTCCAAAGCTGCTGGCTTACCGCGCCCTCCGGCCCGTGCTGCGGATGACAAACGCTCCCGAGATCGTCTGCGACGAGGGTTCGCCAGAGTACCTCCTGGGCGAGCTGGCCGAGCACCGGCTAGATGTTGTCCTCTCGGACACGCCCATTCCCGCGACATCTCCGCTGAAGGTGTTCAGTCACTTTTTGGGGAGCTCGGCCGTCATGGTGTTTGCCGCGCCGAGTCTGGCTGCACGATACCGGAAAGGCTTCCCCAAGTCCCTCGACGGAGCGCCCTTCCTGATGCCGATGGAGGGCTCGAGCTTGCGTCGGCCGCTGGAGCAATGGTTCGACGCCGAAGGTATCCGGCCGCGGGCTGTCGCACAATTTAAAGGCCGGGCTCTGATGGCTACCTTCGGGCAAGCCGGCGATGGACTTTTTGCCGCTCCCGTCGTGATCGCGCCCGAGGTGCGGAGGCACTACAGGGTGGCGGGCGTCGGCAGGATCGAGTCGATCGTCGAACGATTCTACGCAGTCTCTGTGGAACGAAAGCTCAAGAATCCGAATGTCGCGGCGATTTCCAATGCCGCGCGCGCGAGTGTGTTCTCGCCCCATCCCGTCCGCGGATAACGAAGGCCCCATCCATCGTGTTTTACGATGCCTGAGTTAAGGAAAAATCTATTGGCGGGCGTTTCTCCCTGGATCTACGCTTGACTTAAGGGGCGGGAGTTTGGGCAGTCTTGTCGTAACGGGGATCGTACGAGATCCGCGCGGGAAGCGAGGATCCGGACTCCTGGATTCGATGCTCGTAGTAGCCACAGGAGTCGTTTTTCATGAGTTCCTCCCAGCCTCGGGAATTTGAGGCGCTGATCCAGCAGCAGTTGACCCTCGCTCAATTGGCGGAGTCCGCTCCTTCCTCCGTCGTGATCGTCGATTCATTGGGCCGAATTGTCATGGCGAACACCAATGCCCTGAAGATGTTCGGTTACACGCACGAGGAGTTACAGGGACAAGCGGTCGAGGTTTTGATGCCGGAACGTTTCCGCTCGAACCACGTGCCCTACCGCCAGGAATTCGCTCGCCATCCAAGCGTCCGGCCCATGGGCACCGGCCGCGCGCTCTGGGCCAGCCGCAAGGACGGCACGGAGTTTCCGGTCGATATCCAGTTGAGCCCATTTCAGGGCGAAGGAGCCTTGACGGTCACCGTCATTTGGGATTTGACCGCCCGCAAACTGGCCGAGGACCGGCTCCGCGAGAGCGAGGAAAAATACCGGCGGATCGTCGAAACAATGGCCGAAGGCGTTGTCGTGTTAGATCCGGACGATCGAATCGTGTTCATCAACAGCCAGATGGCCGCGATGGTTGGAGTAGAGCCGCAAGAGATTCTCGGCCGCACTCCCCTCGACTTCCTGGATAAAGCCGAGGCGGCGCGGGCGCAGGAAGATCTGGACAAAGCGCGCCAGGGGCTGCGGGGGCGCTGCGAGTTCCGCGTTCCGAAGAAAGCCGGCGGCGAGTTTTGGGCCGCCGTCAGTTATTCCCCGATCCGCAACGCCGCCGGCCAGATCGACGCGACCCTGGGGGTGATCACCGATATCACGCGCAGCAGGGCCCTGGAAGAACAACTGCTGCAAGCTCAAAAGATGGAGTCCATCGGCCGTCTGGCCGGAGGCATCGCGCACGACTTTAACAACCTGCTTACCGTGATCAATGGTTACAGCGATCTGGTGGTGGATAAGGTAGGTGCTTACGATCCGATCGGCGAGAAGGTCGCGCTAATCCGGAACGCCGGCGGCCATGCCGCCAGCCTCACCCAACAACTCCTGGCGTTCAGCCGGAAGCAAATGCTGCAACCCCGTATTCTGGATTTGAACCAGGTGATTGCGGACGTCGAAAAAATGCTCGCGCGCGTGGTGCCGGAAAACATCGAAATCCGCCTGGCGCTCAGTCCCGAACCGGCGAGGATTCTGGCGGACCCAGGTCAAATGAGCCAGATCGTCATGAATCTTTGCGTGAACGCGCGGGACGCGATGCCGGACGGCGGCTATATTTCGATCAAAACCGAGCACGTCCACCTGGACCGGCAGGCTTCCGCCGAGTATACGGACATGGCGCCCGGCGGATACATCAAGCTCGCGGTGAGCGATAACGGCGTCGGCATGGACGCGGCGACGCAGTCGAAGATTTTCGAACCGTTTTTTACCGCGCGCAGCAGCGGGAAGGGGACCGGATTGGGACTTGCGACCGTGTACGGCATCATCAAGCAGACGGGAGGGTTCATTCAGGTTCACAGCGAAGTCGGGATCGGGACAGAATTCGTAATCCTGCTGCCCGCCGCGAAGGAAGCTGCGCCCGAAACCGAGCCACAGGAGATCGACCGCGGCGCCTTGCGCGGGGACGAAACCATTCTGCTGGTGGAGGACCAGGACGCCGTCCGGAACCTGACGCGCGAAATCCTGGAAAGCTATGGGTACACCGTGCTGGACGCCGCGAATGGCGCCGAAGCGTTGCTGCGGACCCAGCGTCATGCCGGTCCGATTCATCTTCTGCTGAGCGACGCCATGATGCCGGGACTAGCAGCCAAGGAACTGGTTGCACAGTTGCGATCGCTGCGCCCGGAAGTGAAATGCATGCTCATTTCCGGATATGTCGGAGATTTGGACGCTTATCGCTCGCTGGTGGATGCCGACATCGGGTTTCTCCAAAAGCCGTTTCACCCGGATGTTCTTGCGGCGAAGGTACGGGAGATTCTCGGGTCTTCCCGCGTTTCCGGCACCATTCTGGTAGTCGATGACGAAGCCGCCATTCGCCGCCTTCTCCGACTGCATCTGGAGTCCGCGGGCTACAACGTCCTGGAAGCGGCCAACGGAAGAACGGCTCTCGACCAGTTGAAGGACCGGGAAGTCGATCTGGTGATCAGCGACTTGCACATGCCCGAGATGGAAGGGATTGAACTGCTGCGGCTATTGCACCAACAGAAGCCCGCTATGAGGATTATCGCCATGAGCGGGGCGCACGATACCGGGCCGCTAGAAGCCACGAAATACCTGGGCGCCTGCGCAGTCCTGGAAAAGCCGTTTCAGAAAGGCCATCTCTTGGAGGTGGTGCGCGACGCGCTGACGGGACAAGCCGTGAGGGCGAAGAGCTAGAGGCTTTTCAGCGCAAACCAGGCGCTCCAACTGAGAAAAGAAGGCGCATTCCGCACTAATTTCAAGGATGCGTCGCGCGTCTTTGGTTGCGTGCGTTTCATACATGCTGTGTTCGGCGCCGGGGCTCTTCCTGGGCGCGGATCCTGGATTTCCGCAGTACACGGTGGATTCTGTGGTGAATCCGGTGGCCGGCATCGCCGGAAAGTTTGCGCCGAACAGCTTCCTCACGATCTATGGCGATAATCTGTCGTACGTCACTCGCGCGATGGGTCCGGACGATCTTCGCGCCGGCATGCTCCCGACAGTGCTCATCGGAACCGGAGTACGCGTGCTCATCAACCATGTTCCCGCAAACGTTTACTACGTCTCGCCGCACCAGGTGAATGTTCTGATTCCTGCCGCGCTGGCGTCCGGCCCGGCCACCGTCCAGTTGATCGATGACGCGCTCGCCGGGCCGGCGGTGAATATCGTTTTGGATTCTGTCGCCCCGGCGTTGTTCCAGCTTGCCGGACCTGCCGCTTTGGCGGCTCACCTGGATGGAACGGTCGTGAGTTCAGCCGAGCCCGCACATCGAGGCGAGATCGTGGTCTTGTACGCCACAGGATTGGGCCCGACAATTCCCCCCAGCCCTTCCGGACGCTTGCCGGACGCCGCTGCCTCCATTTCGCGGCTTACGGAATTTCAAGTGTGGCTGAACGGCTCCCCAGTGCCGCGGTCCAACATCCTCTACGCGGGGCTAAGTCCGCCCTACGCCGGTCTGTTCCAGATTAATCTGCGGATTCCCGACGATGCTCCGGTGAACCCCGAAATCCGCTGTGGTTTTCCGGACCAGATGAGCCAGCCTGGCGCCGTGCTGTCAATCTTGTAACCTCTCTCGCCGGGCCGCGTCAGACGATCTATAAATCAGGCTATGCGCTGGTTTGTGGGGTACACTCGGGAGAGGAGCGTTTGTATATGCACCTGAGCGCTTTGTTGGCGATAGGAGCCGCGGCTGGGATTTTGGCCGCCGCGCAAGAGACTCCTGCGCTTCAGCCGCGGACGGACGCTGAAGGGCAGGCGAACACACTCCACAAGACGTTCGTCATCGAAACCGGCACTCGCATCCCTCTGAGCATGGTGAACAGCGTCAGTACGAAGACGACGACCGAAGGCGATCGCGTCTATCTGGAAACGACGTTTCCGATTGCCGTGAATGGAAAAATCGTGATTCCGGCCGGGAGCTACGTCCTCGGGACGGTCACCTCAGCCAAGCGGCCCGGCAAGGTAAAGGGGCGCGGCGAGTTTCGCCTGCGTTTCGATTCCCTCATGCTCCCCAACGGAGTGACCCGCGATTTCCGGGCGCAAGTAGCGGGCCTGGACGGACGCGCGACGGAAGATCTCGACAAGAAAGAGGGCACGATCCGCAGCGAAGGAAACAAATCGGGGGACGCACGAGCGATCGGCGAAACAGCTACTACCGGCGCCGCCGTCGGAGGCCTGGCCGGAATCGGGCGAGCGCCGGCCCTCGGCGCGGGTATTGGAGCGGCGGCGGGAGCCACGGCCGCGCTCATCGGAGTCCTGGTGACCCGCGGACCCGACGCCGTCCTGGCGAAGGGCACAACCGTCGAAATGGTTCTCGACCGTCAGCTTATCTATGACGAGGGAGAACTGGACTTCAGCAATCTTCCGCCTCGCTACAACGCAAGCGAAGGCGGGGGGCCTCTTCCCAGCCGGAAAACGCAGGGCGTGGTTCGCCGTTTTCCCTAACCACCGCCAGTCAGGTCATTACTTTCGACCCATTCTTCTAGGTAGATTCACCGGGTATCCTACGCGGCTTTTCGCTGAGCGTAATATACGCCAGCCTCTGTTATGGTGGACCTGTGAAGCCCGTTTCCGTTCACAGCGACCGCATGGCGACAGCCGGAACCGTGCGAGCCTTCCAGTTACTGGGAGTGCCCGTCCGGTTGCACTTCACGTTTGTGCTGGTCTTGTTGTTTCTGGTAGTCACGGCCCTAAGTTACGATTCCACCGTAGTCTTCGCCACGTTTCTGCTGGGATTGTTCGCCAGCGTGCTGTTGCATGAGCTGGCTCACGCGGCGGTGGGCGCCGGGTTCAAGATCCGAACCGTCGAAATCGTGATGTTCCCGATCGGAGGGCTCTCGCGGATGGAACGCCGCCTGCGTCCTCTCGAGGAACTGTGGATCTCTTTGGCCGGACCACTGGCGAATTTGCTGATCGCCGTCGGGATCTTCATGTACGTGGCGTCGCGGGGCCAATCGTTTAGCTTGCAACCCGCCGATCTGCTGCGTCCTTCCAGCGAAAAACTTTTGGCGTTATTGGGATGCGCCAACCTGCTGCTGGCTGGATTCAATCTGGTCCCGGCCTTTCCGATGGATGGCGGACGCCTGTTGCGCGCCCTGCTGAGTTTCGTCCGTCCCGAGGACGATGCGACCCGCATCGCGGCATGGATGGGCCGTGTAGTGGCCTTTAGCCTTGGTCTTTACGGGCTTGTGCAGGGCCAGTTCATGCTGGTGTTTTTCGCTTTCTTCATCTGGCTCGGGGCAGCGCAGGAAAGCGCGGCCGCGACCGGCCGGACGCTCACCCACGGCATCCCGGTGCGTGCCGCCATGATCACAGAGTTTCACTATTTGCAGCATGGAGACACCGTCCGCGACGCCGCGAATCTCCTGCTGTCGACTTCCCAGCAGGATTTCCCGGTGATGCACGGCGATGAAGTCATCGGCCTTCTGGACCGGAACCGGTTACTGAAAGCCCTGGCCTCCGAAGGCCCCGACGCCTATGTGGCCGGGGTAATGGACCGTGATTATCTGGAGCTTGGTCCGTCGGACGATCTGGCCGAGACGCTGCCTCTGATGGCTCGCGCCGGACGCTGCGCGCTGGTCCAGGAGGGCGCTCACCTGGTGGGCCTGCTCACCACCGACAACCTGTCGGAATTTTTGTTGCTCCGCCGGTTCGGCATGGAGCCGGTCGTCTAGCGTTAGCTGAAATTCACTACGCCCATTCCCAGAAATCTCTGGCCGGTGCGGATTACCACGCTCTCATATTGCTCGACAAATTCTTCGCGGCGCAAGAGCGGGACGGCCCGCTTCAACTCGCCCCAAAGTTGTTTTACGCCGGGACACGCGTCGCTGACGATGTCGTGAAGCGCGATCAGTCGCGCGTGGTCGCGTACCGTGTTGTAATCGGCGGAACAACCGTCGTAGCTATGATCTCCGTCGATCATGACAAGGTCCCAGCGCATCTGTTGGCATAAATTCTTGCCCTCCGGCGCAAGGCTCGAAAGCAGTCCGTAAGCAATCCCGGCTTCACTCCGTTTGTAGGCGCGCATGATCTCCGAGTCCTGGATGTCTAGCGCGCAGGCCAGCGGCACGTGGTTAAAGCGCTTCAAATACTCCACCGTGATGATAAAAGTCCCTCCGTGCCGGCAGCCGATCTCCAGGTAGCTCTTGATGTTCTGGCTTGATAGATACACCAGGTACTTGCTGAACTGCGCCGGATACTGCCAGGATCGGACTCCGAATCCGCACCAGGGATAGAGATGCTCGGGAAACTCGCTCAAGGTCTCTCCGTTCAGGCCGAGCTTCGGAAGCAGATAATGCTCCAGCCACGCTGGATCGCGAAGGTTCTCCAGTCGGTCAGCCCCGGAGTTCAGCCGCGATCTCTCCGGCCGCCCGCCGGGCTTGCTCGATCGCACCGATTTCGAAGCTGATAGCCCCCACCCGCGGATGCCCGCCGCCCCCGTATCGCTCGCAGATGCTGGCAAGGTTGTGGTCTACCGGAACTGTCGCCCACGGATTGGAGCCCACTGAGACCTTGGTGCGGAAGCTGGAGGTGCTGACGGACACGGTGTAGACGGAATGCGGGAACAAATAGTACGGAATAAATTTGTTGTAGCCTTCCAGGTCGTGGCCGACTAAGTCAAAGTACACGACGCCGTCCTCGCATCGGGCCTGCTGGCGGATGATGTCAAGCGACCGCAAGTGCCGCTCGTAGAGCGGCGCATATACCCGCTGGATTTCGGGATCCTCGGCGATCGCCGCCAGGCTCTCATGGCGCATCTTGCGGATAATGCGCTGCACGGTTTCGGAACCCTTGCTGCCCTCGATCACCAAGGTCAGGCGCATCGCAGGCTCCCGCAGCTCCACCGCTTCCTGCGCACTGGCATACTGTGCGCCGTCGATGATATCGGCCCAAGAAACCAGCTCGGCCAAGTCCGGAGCATCGAACCCGAAACGCTCGCGCGCGATCGTGGCGATGTACATGGTGCAGGAGCGGAACGTGGGATCGTACATCTTGCGTCCGCTGGTGTCGCGCCGGAAATGCTCGGCGTCCTCCGGAGTCAGAAAGGCGCTCTGGTGGTGATCGAACCACCAGGTCAGGTGGGGATCGGTCGAGTATTTGAAATCCACGATGGCGTTCACGTCCCCGTCGAACAGGCTTGGCTCAAATAGTTGCGAAGCCTTATGGGCCAGGCCCGTGAACTCGAATTGGGCCTGGGGATGGAACTTGCCTTCGAGAAACCGGCTGAAGAACGCGGCGGATGCCGCGCCATCGAAACAGTGATCGTGATAAAGAACGCGTACGCGCATGCCGGGAAAACCTGCTAGTGTCTCGCAAACGGGGATCGTTACGCAAGGGGGGCTATTCCCTGGGGTCTGGAAAGCAGCCGTCATAATTTAAATGAGCCGTGCATTCCGAACGATTCGTCGACCATTTTCGTAACCCGCGCAACGTCGGCCAGCTTCCGCCACCTGCCGTAATCGTTGAGGTGTCCAACCCGGCCTGCGGCGATATTCTCCGGCTTTCGGCACGATTCGAGGACGGACGAGTGGCCGAGGCACGTTTCCAGGTTCGCGGCTGTGCCGCTTCCATCGCGGCCGGATCAGCGCTTTCCGAATGGATGCAGGGCAAAACGCGCGCGCAACTGCTGGAACTCGCGCCGGATGTTATCGAGCAGGCGCTCGGCGGGCTTCAACCGGCCTCCAAGCACGCGCCGGCGCTGTGCGTGGACGGCGCTAAAGCCATCGCCCGCAGTGAAGTATCCTGATCCTTAAGTGACCCCTTTCGATTTCCGGCCCCGTACCCGCGTGGTCTTCGGCTCAGGTGAATTCTCGCGTCTGGGCGAAATTGCCCGGGAGCTGGGCAGCACGCGCTGTTTGCTGGTCGCCGATCCAGGGATGGTCGAAGCCGGCTACGCCTCCGAAGCGACCCGTTCCCTGAAGGCGCGGCGGATGACCGTGCACGCGTTCCACGAATTTCAGCCCAATCCGAGTTCCGCCATGGTGGAGGCCGGAGGAGCGTTTGCTTCGCAACTCGGCATCGATCTGATTGTCGCGGTCGGCGGCGGAAGCTCGCTGGACTGCGCCAAGGCGATCAATTTTCTCTTATCGAATGGCGGCCGGATCAAGGACTACTGGGGCTATGGAAAAGCGGCCCGGCCGATGCTTCCCATGGTCGCGGTCCCCACGACGGCGGGAACGGGAAGCGAGGCCCAAACATCCGCCACGCTCATCGATTCCGAAACCGGCGCCCGGATGTCCTGCGGCGACGCCAAGGCGGCGTTTCGCGTCGCCATCCTGGATCCCAAACTGACCGTTTCCCAACCGCCGGCGCTGGCTGCCGCCGCCGGATACGATGCCCTGTCGCACGCCCTCGAAACGCTGGTGACCACACGGCAGACCGCGGTCTCGGAGTGTTTCTCGCGCTCGGCGTGGCGGCTCGTATACTCCGGGTACGATCGCATGCTCCGGAATCCGGACGATCTGGAGGCGCGCGGAGCGATGCTGCTGGGCGCTCATTTTGGAGGCTTGGCCATCGAAAACTCGAACCTGGGCGCGGCCCACGCCTGCGCGTATCCGCTGACGGACCATTTTGGCTTGCCCCATGGCGCCGCAGTCTCCGTGGTCTTGCCGCATGTGGTCGCCTGGAACAGCAGAACCGGCGCAAATTCGGTGGCGGCACGCTATCGCGAGCTCCACCCCGGCGATCTGCCCGCCCGGCTCCGGGAATTGGGGGAAACCGCGGGGCTGGCGCCGAACCTTCGCGAGGCGGGAGTTCCGGAAGAAGCTCTCCCGCGGCTGGCCGAAGATGCGGCCAAGCAATGGACCGGCAAGTTCAATCCTCTCCCTTTCAACGCCCAAGCCGCCCTGGAGATCTACCAGGCGGCGTACTAAGACCGGCGGTTTATCCCGCTACTTCTATGAATTCCCGGTGTTTCTACCCATGAGAACGCTATACTGAGTTCTTGAATGCGATTTTCAGTTGACGCGCACGCGATCGGCTGTCGTCTCACGGGGAACGAAGTTTACATCCGGAACCTATTGCAGGAATTCGCCCGCCTGGACGACGGCAACGAACTGATCGCATACATCTCGAAACCGGCTGCGGAACAGGCGCTGCCGGAGCGTATCCGAAAGCGGCGCGTGTCGATGAATCCGTACAAACGCCTGGGCTGGGATTTGCCCAGAAGCCTCCGGCGCGATGTTCCCGATCTGCTGCACGTCCAGTACACCGGGCCGCTGTTCAGCGGCGTCCCACTGATCGTGAGCGTGCACGACGTCAGTTATCTGGAATTTCCGGAATACTTCACGCGATTTCGCTCCATCCAGTTGAGCCTTACCGTGAAGCGCACGCTCGAGCGCGCGGCCCGCGTGCTTACGCCCAGCGAATTTTCGCGGCGCGCGATCCTGAATCACTACGCGATCGATGAAGAAAGAGTGGTCGTGGTGCCGAACGCCGTCAGCAGCCGTTTCCGGCCGATCGAGCGCGAAGTGGCGCGTTCCCTGGTACAACGGAAATTTGGAATCCACAAGCCGTTTGTTCTGACGGTCGGGGATCTCCAGCCCCGCAAGAATCATCTCGGGCTCTTGCAGGCGTTCGAGGACGCCTTGGCGGCCGAGCCGAAACTGCCGCACGATCTGGTGTTCGTGGGCAAGGCAACATGGTATTCCGGTGAATTGCGCCGGGCCATCGAGCGATCCCCCATTCGAGACCGCGTGCACCTTACCGGGTTCGTAGACGATGCCGACCTGGTGCAGTTCTATGCGGCCTCGGAACTGTTCGTGTTCCCGTCGTTCTATGAGGGGTTCGGGCTGCCGATTCTGGAAGCGATGGCCTGCGGCCGCGCAGTAGCCTGCTCGCGCCTGACGGCGATGCCGGAAGTTGCGAATGCCGCTGGAATTCTCTTCGACCCGGGATCGAAGCAGGAAATCACGCGAGCCATGCTGGATGTCCTTCTCGATCCGGAACTGCGCATGCGTCTCGAACGGCTGGGGCTGCAACGCGCGGCCATGTTCAGTTGGGAAAAGTCGGCGGCCCAGACGCTCCAGGTTTACCATGAAGTAGCGGGGCGCCGGCGCCGCGCGAAGACCGCCATCACGGCGCGAGCATCATGAAGTACAAGTTCCTGTTTCTGACCGCGTGCATTGTCCCCGCTTTCGGAGAAACCCTGCACTACAGCATCAACTGGCCGAGCGGGCTCAGCCTGGGAGAAGCGACTCTCCGCTCGGACCGCACCGGCGACGGCACAAGCACCGCTCCCGGCTGGGATTTCGAGCTCAACCTGGACGCCAGCGTTCCGGGCTTCGCGATCCGCGATCAGTATCATTCCACGGCCAATGTCGATTTCTGTTCCGGGCAGCTCGATAAGAAAACGTCCCGGGGATCGCGCAAGCAGGAGGAGCGCGTGACCTTCGATCCAAGCGGAACGACCGCGAAGCGCGAGTCTTATCGCGGGGACAAGGTCGGTGGAACGTCCGAGCTCAACGTGCCATCCTGCGCGCGCGACGCCCTGACGCTGCTCCAATTCGTGCGCAGAGAGCTCGCGCAGGGGCGTGTGCCGCCGCAACAACCCGCGGTTCTGGGCGGCCAGTACCAGGTGCGCCTGGAATATCTGGGCAGCGCGCCCGTACATCTGGGAAGCCAGTCCATCGAGGCGGACCGCTTCCGGACGTCGGTAAGGGGCCCGGCCTCGGACCTGACAGTAGAGTTGTATTTCGCACATGATGCGGTCCGCACGCCGGTGATGGTGAAGATCCCGCTGTCGCTCGCGACCTTCACCGCCGAATTGATTCCATAACACATGCGGGTGGCCTTTTTTTCTCCGCTGCCGCCGGCGAAAAGCGGCATCGCGGATTACTCAGCGGCGCTGCTGGAGCATCTGAAGTCCTCGGACGACCGTGGAATCGTGGTCGATACGTTCGGGGCGAAGCCGTCCTCCTCTGACGCCTCAAAGTACGACGTGTGCCTGTATCAGCTCGGCAACAATCCGTACCATGGATTCGTCTACGAGGCAGCCATGGAACACCCCGGCGTGGTGGTGATGCACGAAGCCAACCTGCATCACCTGATCGCCGATCTGACGATCAACCGCAACGATTGGGACGCATACGTGCGCGAAGTGGGCCGGAATCATGGGCCGGAAGCGGAGGCTTACGCCCAACAGTACGTGCGGACGCGCCAGCGCGCCCCGAATTACAGCTTGCCGATGATCAAGACGGTCCTGGCGCGCTCGCGCGGCGCGATCGTTCACAGCAATGTGGTGGGGGAGGAGCTGCGCACGCAAGGTTTCGAAGGCCCCATCGCGCGGATTCTTCACGGCGCCTGGACGGCGCCGGCGGATCGCATGAGTTATCGCGCGAAACTGGGCCTGGCCGAACGCGCGCCCCTGATCGGGATTTTCGGTTTCCTGAAGCCTTACAAGCGCATCGCCGAATCGCTGCGGGCCTTCCGCAGGCTGGTGCGCTCGGTTCCAGACGCGCGCATGATCCTGGTGGGCGAAGCGCATCCGGAACTGCCGCTGAAATCGCTGATCGCGTCGAACAACCTGCAAGCGCACGTCCGCAACCTGGATTTCGTTCCCATGGACGACTTCAACGGCTATCTGGACGCCTGCGATATCGTGCTGAACCTCCGCTATCCAACCGTGGGAGAAAGTTCCGGGACGTTACAGCGCGCCCTCGGAATGGGCAAAGCGGTGATCGTATCGGACGTGGGCTCGTTTCGCGAACTTCCCGACGAGATTTGCCTCAAGGTTCCGGTGGACTCGACCGAAGAGGAACACATTTTTGAGTATCTGAATCTGCTGGCGACGCGCCCGGCGATCCGGGCCGCCTTGGGCGACCGGGCGCGGGAGTGGGCCGAGCGCGAGTGCAGTTGGGAAGTCGCCGCGCGTCGCTACACAGAATTTCTGGAAGCTGTCGTGGAAGGGCGGGAATGGCAGCCCGCCGTCCAGGCTGCCGCAGCGAACGCGAGCGGAGTGGCTGTTCCCGGGGATTACATCGCGTCCTGGACGCCCCCCCAGGATGGATCGCGCGCCTATGTCGAGACGCATCGCACGCGTCTGGAGCGGACGCTAGCCTTGACGCCTTCGGGCGGTCCGAAGGACCGGATCTTGGAGATGGGTGCGTATATGCAGATCACGCCCGCGCTCAAGACGCGCCTGGGATACGGCGAAGTGCGGGGCTGCTACTACGGCCCGCAAGGCCAGACGAACCATCAGAGAGTCTTTTCGGAGAACCAGGAATCGTTCGAATGCGATGTGGACCTTTTTGACGCCGAAAAAGACCGTTTCCCCTACGAGGACGGCTATTTTTCCACGGTGCTGTGCTGCGAGCTGATCGAGCATCTTCCTTCCGACCCCATGCACATGATGAGCGAGATCAACCGCGTTCTGAAGCTCGGAGGCGCGCTGGTGCTCACTACGCCCAACATCGCTTCGGCACGGGCGATCGCGGCGATTCTGCAAGGCTTCCACCCCATGCTGTTTCCGGCTTACATCCGGCCCAACCCGGACGGCGAGACCGAGGCGCGCCACAACCGCGAATATTCGCCGCGCGAGATCAAGGACCTTCTCGAGAATTCGGGATTCGAAGTCGCCGCGCTTGAAACCGGCCCGTTCCGGGAAGAGCCCAAGCCGGAGCACGCCTGGGTGGAGCATCTGCTCGACCGCTACATCCTTCCCAAGGACCTGCGCGGCGACGGAATCTACGTGGTCGGGCGAAAGAGGCGGGGCGTGCGCGACCGGTATCCCGCGTGGTTGTATAGCTAAGGAGCCTAGCTAGATGCGGATCGAGGTGCTGGACGCGCTCGTCGAGGGTCAAGCGATTCATCTTCGCTTCCGTCTGGAGCAGCCCGGCGTGGTCGGCTGGCAGCTCTACGATCCCTCGACGGGAGCTTTTCTGGAAGAGGGCGAATGGTCGCAGGTGAATAGCCGCGAGGCGGACCTCCGCATTGCCCTGCCCCCGGACGAAGCCGCTTATCGGGTACAAGTTGCGCCCGTGAATGACCGTTCCCGCTACATCGCGATCGATGCCCGGGTTGGCGAAGGAACGCTGCAAATCGAACCCGCGCGCGTTCTGAGCGCCGGCTCTGAGCAGCGGGTGCGATTTCTGCGCGCGATTCCGAAGGCGTTGCTGCTGCCTGCGCGCAGCATCTGGCGGAACCGGACGCTGATGGGCTCGATGGTGCGCCGGGATATCCTGTCCCGCTATCGCGGCAGCTTCGGCGGAACGCTCTGGACCTTCCTGAATCCTCTGCTGCTGATGGCGACGTATTTCTTCGTCTTCGGCGTGGTTCTGCGAACCCGTTTCGGCGCCGACAACAGCCGCACCGGATTCGCGCTGTATTTCCTGGCCGGAATGCTTCCGTGGCTGGCGTTTTCCGAAGCCGTGGGCCGCTCGCCGTACGTGATCCTGGAATACCGTACGTTCGTCAAGAAAATCGTTTTTCCGCTGGAGACGCTTCCCGTCAATCTCGTGATTTCGGGAGCGGTGACGGAAGCCTTCGGCGTGATCGTGTTCCTGATCGCTCTTTTCGCAGTGCGGGAAACGCTGCCGGGAACCGTCGTGTGGCTGCCGGTGCTGATCGTTCCGCAGATTCTGTTCACCGCGGGGGTTTGCTGGATTCTCGCGGCGACGGGCGTTTATGTGCGGGATCTGGGGCAGGTGATCGGCTACCTTCTGACGCTGTGGTTTTTCCTGACGCCGATCTGCTATCCCGAATCGCAGCTTCCGGATGCCGCAGTGCAGGTGCTGCGCCTCAATCCGTTATTCGTTCTGGTGCGGGGTTATCGGGCTGTTTTTCTCGAGGGCCATGCGCCTGGCCTGCGGGGGCTCGTGGGATTGTGGATGGTATCGCTAACGATTGCGGTGATCGGATACGCCTGGTTCCACCGGCTGCGGAAGAGTTTTGCGGATGTGATCTAAAACGCGATCAGTTCGCGACCGCGTAGTATCCCTTGCGCGCCTGAACCTTGTAATCCTTGTTGGACATCTTGAACTCGAGTTTCCGGTAGCTTCCGTCTTTCTTCGCGTTCGTCGGCGTATACGAGAGTGCATATTGGCTGCGCATCTCGTCCTGAATCTCCTTGAAGATGTCGTCAAGGCTGTTCTTTCGATCCACTCTCAGCACGCGGCCGCCCGTTTCATCGGACAATTTCTTGAGTTCCCCTTCGCCGCTGCCACGGAAACCGAAACCCCCGCCACAGCAGCCAAGATCGACGTAGTAGATGCTATAAACGACCGTATCTGCGAGTTGAGCTTCGCGGATCGCCTGATCGCGGGTCTTTTTGCTGCCCTCGTCCACGCCATCGGTGATCACCACGATCACCTTACGGCCCGTCTCACTGCGCAAGCGCTCGTTTGCCGCCAAATATACGGCGTCCCACAGAACCGTTCCCGCCTGGGTTTGATTCGGGACCGGTCCCGGATGCAAACCGCCAACAGAAGCGTTCAGCCGCAGTTCCTTGAGTCCGTCCTCCAGCAATTTGGGCGAACTGGTGGAATCCTGCAAGAGTTCGGAATCCTTTCCGAAGCTGATCAGAAACGCGAGGTCCTTGGGGCGCAGAACAGACCGGAAGAACTGGCTTGCAGCGCGGCGCTCGGTGTCGATCAGGCGTTCCTGGCTGCCGCTGACGTCTACCAGCAGGCCGATCGTAAGGGGCAGATCCGTTTCGCGCGTGAAATACTTGATCTCCTGTTCCTTCCCGTCCTCGAACACGTGGAAATCGCTTTTCTCCAGGTTCCCGATCAGCGCGTTGTTCTTTCCGCGGACTGTGCACAGGATATTGACCAGGTCGACGTCCACCTTGATCACGTCGTCTTGCGGTAAAGCGCTTGCGGCCAGGCCCAGAGCCACGGCGCAGACACGAACAGATAGACTTCCCATACTTATACTCTAGGACGCTCCGGGTATGATGGGGTTTCATGCTCTTATCGGAATGAAAAAAGCCCTGAATCACCTGAAGGCAGCGGATCCGGTCCTGCGGACCATCATCGAGCGCGTGGGCCCGTTCAACATGCAGTACCGGGACCCAAATTTTCACACTCTGGTCCGCTCCATCGTGTATCAGCAGCTTAGTGGAAAGGTCGCCCTGACCATCTTCAACCGCCTGATCGCGGCTGCGAAATCGGACCCGCTGACGCCGGAATCGATCCTCAAGCTCCGGCCGGCCCGGATGCGGGCGCTAGGGCTATCGCAGCAGAAGCTCAAGTATATCCGCGGCCTGGCCCGGATGACCCGGGACGGCCTGGTGCGGTTCGAGCATGTGCACACGCTAGAGGACACGGCGATCATCGAGCACTTCACGCAAGTCAAAGGCGTTGGCGTCTGGACCGCCCAGATGTTCCTGATCTTCGCCCTGCGGCGTCCGAACGTATTGCCGACCGGAGATCTCGGGGTGCGGGCCGCGATCAAGAAGGCATACAACTTGAAGGAGTTGCCCACACCTGCGGAAATGGAGCAGATCGCGGCGCCCTGGCGGCCGTACTGCTCCGTGGCGTCGTGGTATCTGTGGCGGAGTCTGGAGAATCAGGGCGCGATGTAATCCCGGAGCGGGGCGCTTCTGATATCTTTAGGAATTGGGCTCCCCGGAAGGGTTTCGACGAGCCGCCGAGGTTTTCTATGTCTGGACATTCAAAATGGGCGACGATTAAGCACAAGAAAGCCGCCCTCGACGCCAAACGCGGGAAAGCATTCACCCGCCTGATCAAGGAAATCATGATCGCCGCCCGTAGCGGAGGCGACCCGGCAATGAACCCGCGCCTGAGGACCGCCGTCACCGCCGCCAAAGCTGTCAGCATGCCGGCTGACAATATCAAACGCGCCATTATGCGCGGCACGGGTGAGTTGGAGGGCGGGCAGATCGATGAAATCATGTTCGAAGGATACGGGCCCGGCGGAGCGGCGGTCTTGGTGGCCGTCGCCACCGATAACCGCAACCGGACGGTGAGCGAGATCCGGCATATCTTCTCCAAGCAAGGCGGGAATCTGGGCGAACAAGGCAGCGTCTCCTGGATGTTCGAGCGCAAGAGCCAGATCCTGATCGAGGGCGACAAAGCGACGGAAGATCAGCTCATGACGCTGGCACTGGACGCCGGAGCCGAGGACCTTCGGAACGACGGAACCAACTGGGAAGTGATCTCGCCGCCGGAGGCCCACGAACCGGTGCTCGAAGCGATCCAAAAGGCCGGCATACCGACGGTCTCCGCCGAAATCGCGATGGTTCCCAAGAATCTGATGAAGCTGGAAGGCAAGAACGCCAGCGGCATGCTCAAGTTGAGCGAGGCTCTGGAAGAACACGACGACGTCCAGAACGTATATTCGAACTTCGACATCGACGAAAAGGAGATGGAGGCCCTGGCGTCTTAGCGCGCCCGTCTGGGTACGCCGCCGGACCGTCGCATCGTGCGTATTCTGGGGATTGATTGCGGAACCGAGCGCACCGGCTGGGGCGTGATCGAAAGCGACGGCCGCAAGCATCGCGTGCTGGCGCACGGCGTGATCCGGGCCGCTGCGGGTAAGCCGTTGGAACAGCGGCTGGCCTTGATCGCTCAGGGCCTCAGGATCGTGCTCCAGGAACACCAACCCGATGCCGCAGCCGTAGAAGAAGTCTTCTATTCCCAAAACGTCAAGACTGCGTTGAAACTGGCCCACGTGCGTGGAGTCGCCCTGCTAGCCATCGCCGAGGCGCGCATCGCGTTGGGTGAGTATTCTCCGCTGACGATCAAAACCAGTGTGGTCGGCTACGGCCGGGCCGAAAAACAGCAGGTGCAACTGATGGTGCGAACGTTGACGGGATTCCAAGGCGTTCTCGAAACCGAAGACGCCTCGGACGCGCTGGCCGTGGCGATCTGTCATGCGACCATGCATTCGCGCGCGGCAGTTGGAGCGGGTTCATGACCCGGCTCTTCTCGCTAGCGGCAGCGGTTGCGATGATGTGCTTTGCGGCCGATGCCCCGCGCGTGTCGTTTACCAAAGTTTTTCCGGGATCCGATCCGGCGTACATGGCTGTCACGGTCGATAAGGACGGCACAACGACGTATCGCGAGGCCAAAGACGAAGAGCCCGAGACGTTCAAGCTGGAACCGGAAGTAGTCTCGGCTATCTTTTCGCTCGCCGATAAGCTGGATCATTTCAAGCACCCGCTGGAAAGCGGTTTGAAAGTAGCCAAAACCGGCGACAAAACGTTCCGGTGGGAGAACGGCCCCGAATCGAGCGAATCCAAGTTCAATTATTCGAACGAGGAGGACGCTCGGATCTTGCAGGACTGGTTCGAGCGCATTTCTGAAAGCGAGCGCGCCATCATGGGGCTCCGCCGGGCCATCCGCTTCGACCGGCTGGGCGTGAACGAAGCGGTGCTGCGTGTGGATATGCTCTGGTCGCAGAAACGCCTGGTGGGGCGCGATCAATTTCTGCCGATTCTCGACCGGGTGGCGAAAAACCAGGCGTTCGTAAATCTCGCCCGCGACCGCGCAGGCCGGCTGGCCAACGAACTGCGAGCCGCAGGCGCAAAGGGCGCGGTGGAATGAATCGGGCGGCCATTCTCCTCCTGTGTGCGGGCGTTATATTCGCGCAGCAGGCCCCTGAAATCTCGGTTGCCGAGCAGCAGGATCTGATGCGGGCCCTGAACGAGGGCAGCACCAGCCCGGTGGATCTGATTCGCGCGCTGGAGGCGCATCTGGCCAAGTATCCGAATAGCGCTCAGCGCGCCGATGTCGAACGATCGCTCGCCAAGGCGGCGGTCCAGACCAACGACGTTTCCAGAATCGTGAAATACGGCGAATCCGCGGCTGCGACCTCGGCGGACGACTACCTGCTGCTGGACCGGCTGTCCTACAGTTTTCTGATCCTGGGGGGCCCGGAGAACGCCGCGAAAGCCTACAAGTACGCGCGGGAATTCGAGGACCTGGTGGACAAAATGCCGGTGGCCACGGGCCGGGACGCCGCGCGGCGGCAGGACGATCAGGAGCGCGCCATGGCCCATGCCCTGATCTATCAAGCGCGCGCCAGGACCATCCAGAACGACGCTCCCGACGCCCTCAGGCTGGTCGCGCGCGCGTTCTCGGCGTATCCGGGAGAGGAAACAGCTCGCGAGTGGGCGGAAGTCCTGCTGAAGTCCGGTAACAACGCGGACGCCGTCGAGCATTTGGCCGAGGCCTTCGTCATTCCGGACCCCTACGCTACTGACGAGCAGCGCCAGGGAGACCGTCTTCTCCTGGGCGAGATTTACCGAAAAATCCACGGCTCGGAGAAAGGGCTGGGCGACCTGATTCTGGCGGCGTACGACCGGGTCTCCACCACCGTCGAGACGCGTCGCAAGAAACTGCTCGCTCTCGATCCAAATTCCAGCCTTGCGGATCCGATGGATTTCACGGTCACCGCTCTGGACGGTAAGAAATTTCAGTTGGCGAGCCTCAAGGGCAAGCTCGTGATCATGGACTTCTGGGCCACCTGGTGCGTTCCGTGCCGCATCCAGCATCCGTTGTACGAGAACCTTCGCGAGCAATTTGGATCGCGCGGGGACGTCGTATTTCTGGAAATGAACGCCGATGAAGATCGCACAGTTATCGAACCGTTTCTGACCGCCGAGAAGTGGGACAAGAACGTCTATTTCGAAGACGGCCTCGCGCGGCTGCTGAACGTCATGAACATCCCGACCACGGTTCTGATTGACAAGCGCGGACACATCGCCAGCCGCATGGACGGGTTCGATCCTTCTACGTTCCTCGAGCAGATGGCCAGCCGCATCCAGTCGATCCTGGGCACTGCTCCCGCCAGCAAATAGCGCGTTATGATCTTCGGGCGCGTTATCTGGATCGTCCTGGACAGCGTCGGCATCGGCGAGATGCCGGACGCCGCCGAATACGGGGACCAGGGCAGCGACACGCTGGGGCACATCGCGCAGCATCGGAAGCTGCATCTTTCGAATTTGTGCCGGCTGGGGCTCGGAAATATTCGCCCGCTTGAAGGGCTGCCGCCGGACCCGGCGCCGCTAGGCGCGTACGGCCGCTGCGCACTCGCCTCGCCGGGCAAGGACACCACCACGGGCCATTGGGAAATGGCGGGAATCCAACTGGCCAAGCCGTTTCCGGTTTATTCGAACGGATTCCCGCGCGAAGTCATGGACGAGTTCGAGCGCCGGATCGGCCGCGACACGCTGGGCAACAAGCCTGCTTCCGGCACCGAGATCATCAAGGAACTCGGCGAGGAGCACATGCGCACCGGCTCCCCGATCGTCTACACCTCGGCTGACAGCGTCTTCCAGGTGGCCGCGCACGAGGAAGTGATCCCGCTGTTCGAGCTGTATAAAATTTGCGAAACGGCGCGCGAGATCCTGCGCGGGAAGGACGAGGTCGGCCGCGTGATCGCCCGCCCCTTCACCGGCTCGCCGGGATCGTTCACGCGCACGCCCAATCGCCACGACTACGCGGTCCCTCCGCCCAAAGGGATGCTGCTCGACCGGCTCGAGGAGCGCGGGACTGACGTGCTCGCAATCGGCAAGATTTTCGACGTTTTCCTGGGCCGCGGCATCGGCGATTACCAGACGACGAAATCCAACGCCGACGGCATGGAGAAGACGCTTCAGGCGATGGATTCTGTGGAGGGCGGCCTGATCTTCGTGAACCTGGTGGACTTCGACCAGCTATACGGCCACCGGAACGACGTGGAAGGATACGCCCGCGCGCTGGAAGCCGTGGATGACTGGATTCCTTCGATCGAAGCGCGCTTGCGGCCCGACGATCTGCTGATCCTCACAGCGGATCACGGGTGCGATCCCACGACTGCTTCGACCGACCACAGCCGCGAGTATGTGCCTCTGCTGGTTCACGGCAGGAATGCGCGCGCGGGCGTGAACCTGGGTACGCGGAACACGCTTTCCGATATCGGGCAGACGGTGGCGGAGAACTTCGGCACGTCGATCGCCGCAGGGGAAAGTTTTCTTCGGCAGATTACGGTTTAGCGGCCGGTGGGGACGGTTGGGCAGGCTTGGCTTCCGGCTGGCACTTGCCCTTGCACACGGTTTCGCTCAGCTTCTGGAGATCGCCCAACCGGTTGGGATCCGAGATGGACGGGCGCCGGACGCTGAACGTCTCGACCACGGATCCATCCGGATTCGTCCGGCGCTCGATGATCTCTTGCTCCTTGACCCGCATCGGAGCGCTCGCCTCCTGAAGTCTCCCCGCAACCGTTTGGGCAAACAAATTTGTCTGGGTCACTTCCGTGCCATCGGGACGCTTGGTGGTGATCGAGTCGCTTTGCGACGCCAGTTGCAACTGTCCGTTGATGCCCGGCTCGTAGTCCGCCCTGGTTTCGCTTGTTGTATCCCCGGATTTGCTGGTCGTCGTCACGTACCGCAGGGCTTCCTGAAACCCGCCCGAGGGGTCCCGGCGGTAGACGGATTCCGTGCCGCTCTGATGATCGGCCGCACCCTCGGTCAGTTCGGATCGCTTTTCTACAGTCTGAAACGAGCCGTTCAATGTCGGGCGGTCGATCGTCGTATTGGTGGTTGTCTGCGAGCCCTGGACGCGGGTCTCGGTGGTCTGGCGCTCGGCTTCCCGCATGGCGCCGTTCAGGTCACTGCGGTAAGTGGTCGAACGAACGGAAGAAACGCCGCCCGGCTGCTTGCTCTCCTCGGTCACGATCCGTTCCGTGGAACTCAGCTTCCCGTCGCGGTCGAACTTCCGCACAATGCGCTCCGTCGTCTTGCCGTTCGCGTCTTCCCGGATCACGCGCTCGACGGTGTCCTCCAAGGGCACCTGGCGGCCGTTGATCGACTGAAAGCGCTCGGTGTGCTCGCCGTCCGTGGACGAGAACGATTGTCCCGGGACGCGGTTGCCGTTCAGGTCCCTCAGGTACGTCGTCGAGGCGCTCTGGGCCCACGCAGCCGCTCCGAAAATGAGCGCAAAACCAGCCAAAGCAGAAGGTTTCACACTTCCAGCCTAAGCGGAAGCATGGGCAGCCGCAATAGAGGGAACGCCTTAGGCGGCGCGTTCCCTTACAATGAAAATAGCGTGAAGACCTTTTACATCGAAACGTTCGGGTGCCAGATGAACGTGCACGATTCGGAGAAGGTCATTGGCACGCTGCTCAGCCAGGGCTACCAGCAAGTGGAGACTCCCGAGCAAGCGGAACTGGTTTTTTACAACACCTGCAGTATCCGCGACAAGGCCGAGCAAAAGGTTTTCTCCCGCCTTCAGCAGTTCAAGAAAGAACACGGCAAAGGCAAGACGTTCGCCGTGCTGGGTTGTGTCGCCCAGCAGGAAGGCGAGCGGATTTTCGAAAAAGCGCCGCACGTGAGCCTGGTGTGCGGATCGGCCAGCTACAACCAGCTTCCTGCGATGTTGGTGCAGCTCGAAACCGGCAATCGCCGCGTGACCGGCTTGAGCCTGGATACCGAAGACACGTTCGACACGCCGCTTACGCGACGTGACAATCCGCACCGCGCCTACATCACGATCATCGAAGGTTGCGACAAATCCTGCGCCTATTGCGTCGTTCCTTTCACCCGCGGACCCGAGCGGAGCCGCACCAGCGCTTCGGTGATGTCGGAAACGCTCGAACTCGCCCGCGCGGGATACAGCGAGATCCAATTGCTGGGGCAGAACGTCAACAGCTATCGCGATCCGTCGCCGGCAGCCTGGGATTTCGCCACGCTGCTCGACAACGTCGGCCGCGTTCCCGGAATCCGCCGCGTGCGCTTCACGACTTCGCATCCGCGCGATTTCGGCAAGAGCATTGTGGACGCGATCGAGGGCAACGCAGCGCTCTGCAATCACGTGCATCTGCCGGTGCAGTCCGGATCGAGCCGGATCCTGGCCGCCATGCAGCGGCTGTACACACGCGAGGAATACATGGAACGGATCCGCTGGATGAAAGCGACCCGGCGGCCGATCGCGATTAGCACGGATATCATCGTCGGATTTCCCGGAGAGAGCGAAGAAGATTTCGAAGCGACTCTCGGCCTGCTGGACGAAGTCGAATACGATTCCGTGTTCAGCTTCAAATATTCGCGGCGGCCGAACACTTCCGCCTTGTCGCTGGGCGACCAGATTCCGGAAGAAGAGAAAAGCCGCCGGCTGACGGTCCTGCAGGAACGCCAGCGGAACATCCAGATCCGCCGGAACGCGGCGTACGTCGGATCGGTCGAGGAGTGCATGGTGGAAGGTTTCAACAAGGCCACGGGCCAGTGGATTGGCCGTACCTCGCAGAACAAAACCTTGAATTTCCTCCGGCCAGGCCGCGAGGAAGACATCACGGGAAAGTATTTGGACGTGCGGGTGACCCGGGCGGGTCCCAACTCGCTCGCCGGTGAAGCAGTCAATTAAACAGAAGGGAGACGCGAACATGGAAGTCGAGATGAAGATCCGAGGGCTGATGATGGACCCCAGCACGAATCTTCCGATTGTCGTGCTCAAAGACGTCAATGGCGGCGCCGTCCTCCCGATCTGGGTGGGAATCTACGAGGCGAATGCCATTGCTTTGGAGATCGAAAAAGTTCCCACCGCGCGCCCCATGACGCATGACCTGATCCGTAATCTTCTGTTCGGCCTCGAGGCCGGCGTGAAGAAGGTGGTGGTCAGCGACTTGAAGGAAGACACCTACTACGCCGTGATCTGGATCGAACGGGATGGCAAGCTCATTTCAGTCGATTCGCGGCCCAGCGACGCGCTGGCGATCGCCCTGCGCCTGGATTGCCCGATTTACGTGGATGAGACGGTGCTGAACACATCGAAGACAGCGGCGAAGCTCGCCGAAGTCGGCAGCAACGAAGAGATCCGCAAATGGCTCGAGGGCCTCAATGACGAGGACCTGGGCCGCTACAAGATGTAAATAGGCCGCAGGCGGGTGGCCTGCTGGAATTACTTCGCCTTGCCCGTGCCGCCCTTGGTAGCGCCCTTGCCCGCGCCGCCTTTCCCGCGGCCAGGAGCGTTCTTCCCCATCCAGCCAGTGAGTTGCTCTGGCGTGACCAGGAACGTCACCATGAACGGATCTTTCGTGTAGGAATCCGGCTGACCCTCGAATTCAAGATCCGCTCCGGGTTCCATGTTGCCCGGCAAG
>JBAIXM010000098.1:0-3789 GCA_037916615.1 Bryobacterales bacterium | reverse complement strand
TTGGACATCGCTGCCGCCAGGATCGCGGCGATTACCAGGCCGGAGAGACCGGCTGGCAGGCTATCCCAGATGAAGCGCGGATAGATGCTGTCGGTAACCGCGGGCGGCGTCCATCCCCGGTCTTTGTACAGAGTGAACAGGCACACGCCGACGATCAGAAACAGCGTGAACTGCACGAAGATCACAACCCAGCTTGCAAACAGTGCGGCTTTGCCCTGCTGCTCGTTTTTCGCGGAGAGCAGGCGCTGGACCAGGAGCTGTTCGGTTCCATGGCTCGCTGTGGTCAGAAAGCAGCCGCCGATCAGGCCCGCCCAGAAGCTATAAGTTCGCGAAAAAAATTCCGCAGGCGGCCCCAGGCGGAAATCGAACACCTGAAGCTTTCCCAAGGGCCCCGTGGCAGCCGCCACGTGCGCCCATCCTCCGGGGATTTCGCGCAACACCAGGTCCAGGCTGAGAAGCGCCCCGGCCACGTACAGCGCCATTTGAACCACATCCGTCCAGATCACGGCGGTCATGCCGCCTTCATAGGTGTAGAGGAGCGTCAGGCATAGGATGGCGGCGATTGAGGCCATTTCGCCTGTCCCCAAAACGACCGAGATGACGATGGAGATCGCGAAAACGCGCACGCCTTCCGCGAGCGCCCGAAGAACCAGAAACGTGCCTGCCGTGACCCGCCGGATGCGGGGCCCGAAACGGATGCGCATCAGCTCGTAGGCGGTGAACATCTCGCCGCGGAAATAGGCCGGCAGGAACAAAGTCGCGATCACGATCCGCGCCAGAAGGTATCCAAATACCAGTTGCAGGAAACCGAAATCGCCCGTGAAGGAGAGCGAGGGCGTGCCGATCACGGTCAACGTGCTGGTCTCGGCGGAAACAATCGAAAGCGCGATTGCCCACCATGGCGCCCGCCGTCCTCCCAGGAAATAATCCTTGAGCGAGGCTTGCGAGCGTCGAAAGCGCGCTCCGAACCAGGTGATCCCGATCAAATACACCGCGATCACCCCTAGGTCGAGCCAACGCATGAGTAACTGTTCAGGATACGCGAAACCGCATTCCCGCGCCCTGGCGGACGCGGCTGGACGAAACCTGGCGGCGTTTGCCGGTGTCTAACCGAACGGGACGTATTGCGGGTCAGGCCCGAAAGGCCAAGGTGTACCCTGAAGGCAAGGGATGTCGTAGCGTTATCTAACTTAGGGATGTCGTGACATGAAAAAATCAATTCTCACGTTGATCACCGCAGCCGGGCTGGGCTTGGGTCTGGGCTGGGGATTGGCGGCGCAGGAGCCCGCCAAATCGGATACGGCCAAGGACACGACCAAGAAGGAGTGGAAGGGCCAGGAAGAATACAACCTTTTCCAGAATTATCAAAAGGCCTCCGACGCGAAAGCGAAGGTCGATGCTCTGGATAAATGGAAATCGGCTTTCCCGAACAGCGATTTCGCCCCGGAGCGCGAAGAGCAGTACCTGATTCTGTACCAGCAGCTCAAGATGAACCGCGAGGCCTTCGACAAGGCCGCGGAGATCCTCAAGACCAGGCCGAACCATTTCTATTCGCTGTCGGCCGTTGAGCGGTTGGTATACACACTCCAGCCGCCCAAGCCTGCGGATCTGGACACCGCCGAGCGCGTTTCGAAATACATCCTCGAGAACCTGGACACGGTTTTCGCGCCCGCCAATAAACCTGCGGACGTAAAAGACGCCGATTGGACGACCTACAAACCGGCGATGCGAAACGCCGCTCAGGCAACCCTCGCCTGGGTGTACGTGCAGCGGAAAGATCATCCGAAAGCTGAAGAGGAGCTCACCAAATATCTCAAGATGGATCCGACCCAGGCACAGACGTCGCTTAGCCTGGGAACCGAGTTCCTGGCGCAAAATCAGGACCACCCCGAGAAGTTGCCTCTCGGTCTGTATCAGTTCGCCCGCGCGGCGTCTTATGAGGGCCAGAACAGCCTTCCCGCGGATGCCCGCAAGCAGGCTCTCGATTACCTGACCAAGACCTACACGGCCTACCACGGCTCGAACGAGGGCCTGGACAAGCTGCTGGCCATGGCGAAGAACAATCCTTTCCCGCCCGCGGGATTCAATATCGAAAGCGCCCAGCAGATCGCGGCAAAAAAAGCCGCAGAGGAACAGGCATTCGTTCAGGCCCATCCCGACCTCGGATTGTGGCAGACCGCACTCAAAGAGCCGCTGCTCAAGGATGGCGGCGACACGTACTTCGAAATGAACGTGAAGGGAGCGCTGCTGCCGGGCGGAGCCAACGGCGTCCAGAAGTTCAAGGGCAAGATCGTTTCAATGACACCGGAAACCAGGCCGAAGCAGATCGTTTTGGCTGTCGAGGAGCCGAATGTTCCCGACGCCACTCTGGAATTGTCCGAACCCTTGCCGGGCAAAATGGAACCGGGCGAGGAGTTGCAGTTTGAAGGCGTCGCGAAGTCCTACACCAGGCAGCCGTTCATGCTGGTGTTCGATGTCGAACCCAAACAGATCGAGGGTTGGACCGGTAAAAATGCAGCTCCGGCCCGCGGGAAATCCAAGGCGAAGGCCAAAGCCAAGCAGTAACGGGCCCTTCGACTGTTCGCGGCAGGCGTACCGGGCTTGCCTATCGACGCCAGCTTTGGATATACTCCGCAGAGTACTGCATACAGAACTGTAACATTCGATTGCGGTGGAGGGATGCTGTGAGACTGAACTATCGCGCGCTGACAACAATCACGGCAGTAGGATTTGGCCTGGCTCTCGGTTGGGGAGTCGCAACTCAGGAGATCCGCGCCCAAGATGCCAAGGCGCCGCAAAAGCAGTGGAAGAGCCAGGACGAGTACAACCTCTACCAGGCGTTTGTGAACGCTAAGGGGAAAGACAAGCTCGGCGCTCTCGATAAATGGAAGCAGGGCTTTCCGCAGAGCGATTTCGCGGCGGACCGCGAAGAAGCCTACCTGGGTACTTATCAGGAACTGAACAACACGCGCCAGTACTTCGACAAGGCTATCGACATACTCAAGACCAATCCGAACCACTTCTTCTCGATCTACGCCGTCGAAACAGCCATCTATCAATTGAATCCGGTCCAGCCGGCGGATCTGGACAACGGCGAGCGGATTTCCAGGCACCTCATGGACGATCTGGATGCGATCTTCGCGCCCGCCAACAAGCCGATGACCATGAATGACGCCCAGTGGACCCAGACCAAGGGCCTGATGAAGCCGCTGGCGCAGCGTGAAATCGCGTGGATCGCCGTGCAACGCAAGGATAACCCCAAAGCAGAAACGGAACTTACCAAGTTCCTGCAACTGGATCCGACGCAGGGACAGTTTTCGTACTTCCTTGCGCAAGCCATGTTCAACCAGCGCCAGGATCATCCCGATAAGCAACCGGCGGCTATCTTCCACTTCGTCCGAGCGGCGACCGTGGAAGGCCCGAACGCGATGACCGCGGATAACCGGAAGACCGCGCTGGCCTACGTGACGAATCTCTATAACCAGTACCACGGCTCAAATGAGGGCTTTAACACCGTCGTTGCGGCCGCCAAAGCCGGAGCGTTTCCGCCGGCTGGATTCACCATCAAGAGCGGGGTGGATATCGCACGCGAGAAAGCCGAGGAACAAGCCAAGCTCGATGCGGCCAATCCGATCTTCGCCTTCTGGCGAGACCTGGTGAAGGAACCCCTCCTCAAAGACGACGGCCAAATGTACTTCGACAGCGTCATGAAAGGCGCGCTCCTGCCTGGAGATCCTGGAAAGCAGAAGGGATTCGAAAAGTTCAAGGCAAAGCTGATTTCGATGGAGC
>JBAIXM010000097.1:0-135485 GCA_037916615.1 Bryobacterales bacterium | reverse complement strand
AAGGCTCTCCGCGCTAGCGGCATCGCTTATGACAAGATTGCCAGTCAACTTAGCAACGAGGGGTTGTCACCACGATCTGGCAAACGATGGTATGCAGGGGTAGTGCGTCGCCTTCTGCTCTCTAAATGACAGGATGTTGGCCCCAAATCCCGTAAAGAACCAATAGCCTCCCCCAGGGCCAAGATAAAATCTCAGAATCTTTATTCCGCGAGACCGGGGAGTGCCCGTGGCCTAGCGTGAATGGCCACGACCTTCGCCCCTATCTAACCTAGTCTGAATCCGTCGGATCTCTTTCTGCGCCTCGTTTGAGCACTCATTCCAGTCGAAGGTTGCCGCTGCCTCCTGCGGAAATTGCTTCCAGCATACGTCGAGATATCCCAGGAAGGTTCTCGCACGTTCGAGCCGCTCCTTAATGCCTTCGCAGTTAAGAATTGAATGATAAGCCGTTTCATCGGTTATCGGTGTGTCCGTGACGACAGCATCCATATAGGCGAACTGACGGGCAAGCTTGCCAACGTGATAAGCCCCAATAGAGGTCACCCTGATTGCGCGAGGATTGGAACCACCAGCAAGCGGGGCCATGCGCGCTGCGGTATCAATCAGCTTCTTATTGTGAGCCCGGATGATAGCTGCGTCGATCTGCTCAGGAGTGAAACCGGCTGACTGGAAGCGATCGTATATTCGCGGCCCCTCTATGAATCCCTCTTTGTCTTCAGCGGTTCCCGTGCCGTGCACAAAGCTAAGTAGACTTGGCTGAAGGAAATGCTCCTTTGGATCGAGCGCTGTGATGTCGAACAAGTTTCCGATAAGGGAACGTCCTGGGTTATAGAATTCGTTATCGCCGTAGATGACGGCCCGTAGGAACTCGTGCAGCGGCACTACGTAGTCGTCATACCTGTAGCTTGTACCACGCCGCAAGGGCCTGGATGTTGCGTTCGCCAAGCTCGTAGTCCGCGTCTCCCATAGGGGGAATGTTAGCACGCAAGACGCAACCGGTTCGATCAAGCACAGCGCCAGGCTGGTGAGATCGATTTCCCTAGTGCTCACTTGGCTTATCGAACTTGCGAGGCACTGTTGGCACACTCTGCAAACTATGCTTCCCTCGGTTCCATACAAGGTTGGGACTATGGGTACAGTCGGGATGGGACCTTCTGAAGACAATCTTGGGACCTAAGAGCCTAATGTGTGGCTGTTTTTGCCAGATCCCTCAGTGAACCAATAGCCTTAAGCCGATCCATCAGAGGGTTCCAACTCGCAGCTATTAGGGACGCCATCCCTCACAGTGTCCGACCCCTGTCCAGATTTCAAACGGCCTGCCGGCGGTTCGGAGTAATTCCGCGCTTTGCCTCCAGCCGGTACTCGCCGCGGAGCCATTCGGATAGCGGACGGGTGCCGATCCGGATCTGCGCGCGCCTCAGCATCGAGCTAAGAAAGGCAACCTCGGCCAGCAGGTTCCTCTCAGGATGCCCGCGGGCCTCCCGCTTCACCAGGATCTGGCCTTTCGCGGTCCATAGCAGGCCCCATTTCGCGGGGAGGTCCTTGATTTGGATCACTTCCGGCGGACAGAGGTAATAGCGCCTGTGGCCCATGCCGGCCCGGGGATTCCTTCGAACGGGCTTCTTGGCATCGGCCAGGAAATCGGACCGGCTGGACTTACATTCGATGACGATAGAGCCGGTCCCTCCAGCCCATCCGATGACATCGGGAGTCTCCTGTCCGGCCGCAGCGAACTCGTAGAGCACCACCGAGCATCTTGAGGCGAGCCAACGGACTCCGATTCCTACCAAGGTCGAATGTTGCACGGGCGCTCAGGAAACATTGTAGCGTTAAAATGTTTCGCTGAACCCCGCAACCCTGAACGCTAGGGTTTGGTTTGTGGCGAGCGGCGCCGAAAGCTGCCGGCCAGCAGAGCGACGATACCTAAGCAGAGGATCGAGAACGTGCCGGGTTCTGGCGCGTGCAGGGGTGCGTTGATTCGGGCCCATTCTTCAAAACCATCGTTCCCCGCGTAATTGCCGCCCAGCCCGCCGAAGGCCGAGTAGAGATAAACGTAGGAATTGGCGGGCGCGCTTGCGAATACGGATACGGGGATGTACAGGAACATGTCGAATCCGTTGCCGCTGCCGCTGTTAAAGGAATAGTTCAAAAGAATTTCGTTGTGTGTCCCTCCGGGCGAAGTGCACAGCGCCTGGCCGGTCACGGCGCCGCAAGTGGTCGCGCTCTGAAAATCGTAAACCTGCGTCGCGTGGCCCTGAAGGCCACTCAGGGTCGAGTCGCTGAGGTTGCCGGTGGATGCATAGAAGAGCTTGATATCGTCCAGCGACAGGAGCGGATGATCGCTGGTCTGGTTAATATCCAGCAGGAATGTGTAATAGCCCAGTTTCGTGGCCGCATCCAGGCTGCTCAGCAGCAGGCTGTGCGTAAACACTCCGGCTTTGTCGTCCATCACTCCGGTTGCGTCCGTGTTATAGCCCTGTTCCGCAGGGGAATTTTGGATTCGCACAAACGAGTCGATCAAGCCGGTGCCAACAGCCCGCGGAGCGCTGCTCGCGTCGAAGATGGCCGCGCCCGTTCCTCCGGAAACCGTCACGCTTCCGCTTCCGCTCACCGTGTTCCCATTCGTAAAATCCACGGTGATCGTAGCAGCGTTCAAAATCCCGAAACTCAGAGCTGTCAGCCACAGCGTTGGTAGATTCATCGAAGCCTCCGTTGCGGCAATATAACGTGATTTGTTCGATTTGATTTATAGGAAAGTGCTGAACGTGGTATTGCCGTTGAGGTGTCGTGGGAACACGTTTCCGCGCGGTGGCTACGCCTATCTTTCGATAGGGATGGCTCAAATCAGCCCAGCCGATGTTACAATCCTTCCCAACGATGTCCTTTATTGTACGGGAAACTCTTCAAGTATCTCTGTTCCTCTGCCTGGCTTGGGCGGCGCTTATCTTCCTGCGCGCGTTACACTTGTTTTCGCGTAATCGCCAGGAAAACAAGGCTTGGAGAGCGCCAGCGGAGACAGCCTCAAGTGTGCCCGAATTCGCGGCGCTCGAAGGCGAACTCGAGTAAACCCTAGCTCAGAACGAAAACCGGGCGCTCACTTGAAGGCGGCGGGCCAACGTGCCATCCGGCGTTGCCGCATCACCCAAGCCCTGGTTATACGCGGTCGGCGTGAGCGTCAGGACTCCTTTGGATTCCGTGTACGCCTGTTTCGACATGCTGGTCGGTGACCAACTGTTGCTAACGTTGAACGCTTCGAAGTTCAACGACAGCTTGTAGCGCTCGCCAATCGGAAGGATTTTGCTCAGCCGCGCATCCGACTTATAGAGCGCCGGCTGGTAGACGCTGTTCACAGCCCAGAACGGAACCCGTGTTCCGAGACCAGAACCGTTCAAAGTGAAATTGCTGAACATGCCGGAAACGGGAGTGTCAAGCAGGCGCACGGTAGGACTCCCATAAGGGCGCGAGCTGTTGATCGTGGTGATGGAAGAGAGCTGCCAGTTATTCACGAGATACTTTTGTAGAAATCCTGTACCGTGGGTAAACGTCGGCGTCCAAATCCAGGACAACACGAAGCGGTGCCTCTGGTCCTCGAGACCGTTGCCGCGATCGGCTTTGTAATTGCCGTTTTCCAGCCAGTCGAAGGCATTGTTCAGGAACGTATTGGCGTTGGACTGCCCGAAACTCTGGCCGTCATCGATTTCGTGCGACCACGTATAGGACAGCGCCGCCTGGAAACCGTACGAAAAACGCTTGTTGAGTTGCACGGCTAAGGCATTGTAGGAGCTGGTCACGCCGTTCTCGTCCTGGTTGACGCTTCCGTAGCGCTTATCCGGGCGCGAGCCGATCAGCACTGGAACCGTGTACGCCGATCCGGTGGGAGTCCCGCTGGCGTCCGCGATCGTGTAGGTAAATGGGGTCGTTGTAGTCGGAAGATTCAGGTCCCGGACGCTGTAGAGCTGGACTCCGCGGCTCCAAATATAGGACACCGTTAAGCCAAGATCCCGCATCAACTCGCGCTCGATCGCGAACGTGCCCTGCTCGGAATATGGAGTCTTCAAGTTAGGATCGGCGAACTGGATATTCGCCGCTGAAACGTTGATCCCGCTGGGCAGCGAGCCCAGGATGCTCGGGAAAACGGGACCGACCGCTTTCTGCGCTGCCTGAGTGGCGGATAACGACACAGCGGTGGTGGTTACTCCGTTTCCGGTGAAAATGTTCGATATCGTGGAGCCCGAAACACGAGCGTAGAAGAGTCCGTAGCCGGCGCGAATCACTGTCTTATTGTTAAGGCTGTAGGCCAAACCGATGCGCGGCATCAGGTTCGTCGGCTTGGAGTAGATATGGCAAGTCTGAGTGTAATCCTGGTTGCACTTGGCCGGTTGGGGAAGTTGCTCGTACTCATAGCGTCCACCGAGCGTCGCCGTGAAGTTTCGGAAGGGCCGCCACTCGTCCTGAGCATAAAAACTGTATGCGTTGATTCTCACGTCCACCGTGGGATCGCCAAACGTCTGCGCGTAGGACTGCCAGTTCTTGGTTCCTGTCGTATTGCCCGAATAGTCAAGCGCGAAAGTAGTGGGAGTCTGATAGGTGTAGCTGCCGTTCGCATTCTGGATGAAGTAGCTATAGTCTTCTACCGATGAAATATCCGTGCCGAACTTCACGATGTGCCGGCCTTTGACCCACGAAAAATTGTCGGCGAACTGGAACCGTTCCTCGCGGGGCTGCACGCGCGGCAGGAGGTTATAGGATCCGACGGACTGCGATGCCACGCTGACGGCCAGCGGCCCAAGGGCGGGACCAATCAGCTCCGGGTTGATGTTATCGCCTTCCAGATCGGTGCTCCAGCCGAACCGAAATTCGTTCACCATGTTAGACTTCGGAATTCCCGTCCAAGTGAATTTGCCGTTCCGGACGCGGCCGTAGTCGTCACCGTTGGAGTTAATGCCGGCTCCGCTAGTGGATGCGACCAGGGTCTGTTGCAGCCCGTTCGGAGATTTGAAATGCATGAAGTTCAGACTCGCGCTGAAGGTATTGCGCTCGGAATAGTGGTAATCCAGTCGTCCGAAGCCAAGGTCCTGGCTGACCGTGCGTGGGAGCGGGCCAAAAAACCTCGGTAGCAGCTTGTCGATGGCCGCGCACTGGGCGGGCGTGGCGGGTGCGCCGCATCCGATCCAGGTTTGGCTGGCCGAATCCACGACTCCGGCCCTCACAATGCTGTCGACCAAGGGCGCATTCCGGCGCGTGAACTCGGCGTTGAAGAAGTAGAACAGCTTGTCCTTGATAATGCGGCCGCCCAGGCTGGCGCCGGATTGCAAGCGCCACTCGTCGGGATTCAGGTTCGCGAACGGATCGTGGGCGATGAAGTTCTGATTCCGGTAAAACCAATAGCCGGTGCCGTGCAGATCATTGCTTCCGCTGCGCGTGACGGTATTCACCACCCCGCCGCTGGCCCGGCCATACTCGGCGGAGAAATTCGCCGATACCACTTGAAATTCCTGGACCGCGTCTTGCGCTATCTGGGATGTGATGCGAGTGCGGCCGTTGTTCTCGACGTAATATTCCTCGGTCGTATCGTTCCCGTCCAAAAGGAAGTTGTTGCCATTGGCCACGCCGCGGAAGGTGAGCAGGCCGAAGTTGCCGTCGTTTGTGACCCCCGGCGTGAGCAACACGAACGAATCGACACGGCGTCCGTTGATGGGCAGATCCAGGATTTGTCGCGAGTTGATCACCTGCGAGACATCGGTCTTGAGTTCATCCACTAATGGGGCGGCCGCTTCGACGCGAATTTCCGTAGTCGTGCCGCTTACTCTGAGACCGACTGTCAGGTTCACGTTCTGCCCTACCTGCAGGGCAAGGTCTTTTACCTCGTAAGGAGCGAATCCGGACTTCGTCACCGTAACGCTGTATCCTTCGGAGGGGATGAGCGGCGGAGCGCTGAAGACGCCTCCGTCGGAAGTGGTGAGCGTGAGCTGCACACCTCTGGATTCGTTGGAAATCACAACCTGCGCGTCGGGGACCACCGCGCCGCTGGGATCACGCACGATTCCCGAGATGCCGCTTAACCCTCCCGTGGCCTGTGAAAAGGCGGTAACCGCCAGTAGAAAAAAAGAAAACGAAAATACGAGACTCTTCTTCATTTGAACCCCAGATCGCTAACGGTAGCAGACTTCTGTTTCGGGAATGTGAACGCGCGCCGTCATTCCATTTTCCCGATGACTCCACGCGGATTGTGCGTAGTATATCATTGGCCGTAGGAGATCCAACATGTTCCGAGCGCACCTGTTCCTGCTCTCCGGCGCAGCCATTTTTGGGGGCGCGAACATCCTCTCGGCCGATCCCATCAAGTTTGACACCGGCATGATTTCCGGCATCCCCGGGAACAGCCCGGAGGTGCGGATCTACAACGGCATTCCGTATGCTGCGCCGCCACAAACGAAGATCCGAGCCGCAAAACTCTGCCCAAATCGCTCCCATTTGAGGATAAGAAGAATACTAGAATGAATTCTGGGCGATATCGTGGAAACCGGCCCGGGGGTTAACTCCGGCGCAAGTCGAGTTCTATCCGGCCTGGTACGACAGACAACGGAAACGCTAGACCAACGGAGGAGAATTTTATGGCGACTAGAGCGGCCCTCTTGAGCGCGATTCTTGCAGCCGGACTCTTGTTTTCGCTGCGGCCCGCCGCCGCTGAGGTGTTTCCCGTGATCGTCAAAGGCAAGGTCACGATGCCGGACGGCTCGCCTCCGCCGTTCAGTGTCGGCGTTGAGCGCGTGTGCAGCGACATCCAAGGTTCCGCGCCCGGGCCGATCACCAACAAAAACGGAGAGTACACCTGGCGCATGGATGTCGATCCAATGCGAACCCGCTCCTGCGTGATCCGGGCGACCCATACCGGTTACACATCTACTTCCATCGATATTTCTGGCCTGAACGGATATACGAGCACGACCACGGCGCTGGATCCCATCATCATCACCGGCCAGGCGTCCGACCCGTACGCGATTCTCAGCAAGGAATCGGGAGTCCCGGGGGGAGCGGCCAAACCCTGGAAGGCGGCGATGAAAGCCCTGGATACAAGCAATTTCCAGGAAGCTGCGACTCAGATGCAGGCGGCGGTCGGGGCGGCTCCGAAATTCGCCATCGGCTGGCACGCTCTGGGTGTGGTGGACGAGAGGCTGGAAAAATTGACCGAGGCGCGAGACGCGTACCAGCACGCCATTGATGCGGATCCCAAAATGTTTGCGGCGTATATCACGCTGGCGCGGCTGTCGATCAAGATGAAGAATTGGGAAGGCGCTGCGAAGACCGCCGACTCCCTGATCAAGGTCGATTCGAAGAAGAGTTTTCCGGAGATCTTTCTGCATCAGGCCGTCGCGCGCTACGCGTTGAAGGATCTCGACGGCGCCGCTGCCAGCGCGCAGGAAGCGATGAAGGCCAGAATTCCAAGAGCGGAGTATGTGTACGGGCGAATTCTGGAAGCCCAAGGCGATGCCGCCGGCGCGCGGGAGCACATTTCGAAATACCTGGAAGTCGACAAGAAGGCGCCGGACGCTCCCTTGATCCGCGCGCGCCTGGATAACCTGGGAAAGTCGGCGCCGGGGGTTTCCGAGCCCGAGTTGCTCGAACTTCCCTTCTGAGCTAGCTCTGCATCCCCCAGCGGCGGACGGTTCGGTTCTCGATCGTATTGAATATGAGGGTCTCGACGGCCAGGCCGAACAGGATCACTGTCAGCAGTCCCGCGAAAACATCGGCGATCAGGAGCTGATTCTTTCGTTCGAAGATGAACCAGCCGAGGCCGCCCGAACCGGAACTGACGCCGAAGACGAGTTCTGCTGCGATCAGCGTTCGCCAGGCGAAAGCCCAGCCGACCTTCAGGCCGGTGAGGATGCTGGGGAAGGCGCCCGGAATTAGAATTCGGGCGATATAGCCGGCCCGCGACAAGCCATAGTTTTGGCCCACCATTTTCCAGGTCGGACTCACCGAGCGGAATCCCGCGAACGTATTCAGGGCCACGGACCACAGCACGGAATGAATCAGCACGAAAATTACGCTGCCCGCGCCCAGGCCGAACCAGATCAGCGCCAGGGGCAGGAGCGCGATCGCGGGCAGGGGATTGAACATGGCGGTGAGCGTTTCCAGAAGGTCGGCCCCGATGCGCGTGGCGCTGGCTAAGGCGGTCAACAGGGCGGCGATCGCAAGCCCCGCGCCGTAACCCTTCAGCAGCATGCCCACGCTGTAGATGGTCGCCTGCGGAAGCGCGCCCGAAGCCGTGGCATCAAAGAGAGCGCGCACGGTTGCGGAAAATGTGGGAACCAGCAGCGGATTTGCGAGCCATCGGGCGTAAAGCTCCCATGCCGCCGCCAGGGCGATCAGCACGACGGTTTTCCGAACGGCTCCGCTCTCATAGAGCTTCGCCCAGGCGGCGAGCGGTTTCTCGACTACTTCCAGATTCTGCGTCGCAACGGTATAGACCACTTCGGGACGCTCAGACATGCGCGAATCCTTCCTGCGCGCCGCCGCCAAACAGCAGCTCGTGGATGCGCGCCGAGAGCAGTTTTCCCGAGGCGTCCGGATCGTCAACGCCGCGGCTGTTCACCTCCGCGCGTACCTGGCCCGGATGCGCACTCATCAGGAGGATGCGGTTGCCGACTCGAATCGCTTCTGGAATCGAGTGCGTGACGAACAATATGGCAAATTTCGCTTCCTCCCAGAGTTGCAGCAGTTCTTCCTGCATTTTGGACCGCGTGAGCGCATCGAGCGCGGCGAACGGCTCGTCCATCAGCAGGATCTGCGGCTCCATGGCCATCGCCCGCGCGATCGCGACCCGCTGTTTCATGCCGCCCGAAAGCGTGTGGGGATAGCTAGAAGCGAACTCCGTCAGATTGACCTTGGCAATATGGTGCATCGCGCGTTCCTGTGCTTGCTCTCGCGGCATCTTACGGCCGGCCCTCAGCGCGAACACGATGTTTTCGCGAACGGTCTTCCAGGGGAGAAGCTGATCAAATTCCTGGAACACGAACACGCGATCCGGGCCCGGGCCGGCGATCGCGGCTCCATCTAAAAGGATGCGGCCCTCGGTAGGCTGAATGTATCCGCCAATGGCCTTTAGCAGGGTCGATTTCCCGCATCCCGACGGTCCGAGCACCACGAAGCGATCTGACGGGAACAGATTGAAGCTGACGCGATACGTGGCGGTCACCAGATGATCTTTGGTCCGGTAACGCAGCGTGACGCCCTCTACGGAAAGCAGCGGAGCGGCAGCGGCCTGAGCCATTAGCTTCCGGGCGTCCCGTGAATTTCGGAAAAGAAAAGCTCTTTCCAGGAGCCGGGATGATGCGCGATCGAGCCGGCGGCATACATGAAATCCGCGTATTTCATCACGTTTTCCGGCGTGGTGGTGAAGTTGACGTGCGGATCGTTCAGGACCTCGACGATTTCCTCACGCGTCAGGCCGCCGCCTTCGGAAGCGGCCAGGAGATCCGCGGCCATCTTTTTATCCGCGACGATCATTCGGCTGGCTTCATCCAAAGCTTTCAGCACGGCCTCAAACACTCTGGGGTTCTCCTGCCGGAATTTACTGGTGGTGGAGATCATGGTGAACGTCGTCGATCCGCCCAGGACATCGTCAGAGTTCAGGATCGTGTGAATGCGCGGGTCCTTGCGCTCGCGCTGGTGAAACGGCGGCGAACTGAAGTGCGCGCTGATTCCCGCGGATCCGGAAAGGAGCGCCACCACGGCGTCCGGATGAGCCATGGATACCGTGAATTTGTCGAAGCGCGTAGCCTGCGCAGCGCCATACTTCTGCTGCGCGTACATCTGCATGACGATCGCCGGGATCGAGACTTTGACCGCAGTCACCGCGATCTTGTCCTGATCCGTGATGTCATCCAGGGTTCTCAACCGCGGCGAGTTGGTATTGAGGTACATCGGCAGCGAGGTCATCGCTGCGACTCCTTCGACGTTCGCTGTCCCCTTCGTCTTGTCCCACAGTGTGAGGAACGCGGGCGGGCCCGCGGAGATGAAGTCGGCCGAGCCGGAGAGGAGAGCGTCGTTCATTGCAGACGGGCCGCCCAGATCCATCCAGCGAACGCTGACATCCGCGTATTTCTCGATCAGATGGTATTTTTCCATCACCAGAAGCGGAAGGAAGCCGACGCCGCCGGCGCCTTTGGGAATCCGGACCTCGCGGCCGCGGCTGCCGCCGCCGCAGGCTGTGAGCAGCGCAAGCGCCAGCGCGATCCCCAACCGCATCGGCTAGTCTTCCTCCGGAACGGCGGCTTGAATCAACTCTGCCACATCCTCGAGCTCGTCGATTTTCCAGCATAGCCGGATCGCTTTCTCCACCTGTGCGGCCGGCAGGGCCGTAACCGCCTGATCGCGGAATTTTTCTTCCAACTGCGCGTCGCTCATCGGGCGGTGGATGTTGCCGAGCGACTGCGCGACGAAGCGTGTGAGCTTTTCTCCGCTGGCCAGTTCGACTTCGATGCCGGCCTGATCCTCCGTGATCGAAGAGTCCCCCTTGGCCGACACCAGCTCGCGCACGCGCCGGATCCGCGGATCGTTCACGGTCTCGTCGGTGTATTCCTGAATTCCCGCCTTGCCGCGCACCAGCCCGATGGCCGCGTTATGGTACACCGAAAACTTGCCTTGCAGCCCCCGGGTGATGTTCTGCTGATTGCAGAGATCGAGCACCAGCGGCGCGACACGCAGCCGTACCGCTCGAATCTGATCGGGCGCAGGGTGGTGTTCGCGATGAATCTGGATGCAGCCGTCGATGGTGGGATGATTCACGATCCCGCACGGGAACGGCTTGTAGGTGTTGGCGCGCAGGTCGAAATCGACGCCCAGGCCAGCGGTGATCTTTGAGAGATCGTATTTGGCGGCCTGCACGGCGGCGAATCCGCGCGGACCTTCGATGCCATGTTCTCCGGCCGTAAATCCGGCCTGAGCGAGCAATGCTGCTTCATATCCGTTCTGAGCCGCATGTCCTGGATGGAACGCTTTCGCCATCGAACCGAACATTTCGCGCAGCCCCGAAGCCTGCGTCGCCGCAAGCCCGATGGCCCAGATCATCTCGTGTCCTTCGAGGTTCAGCAGCTTGCCGATCGCGGCCGTCGCGCCGAACACGCCAGCAGTTCCAGTGATGTGCCAGCCAACCTCGTAATGCGCCGGATAAACCGCATTTCCGACACGCGATTCGGCTTCGAAGCCCAGGACGAACGCTTCCATGAAATCGCGCCCACGCACCGGATTCGCGCTGGCATACGCAAACAGCGCCGAGGCCACGGGAGATGTCGGATGGATGTAATTCTTGGGCGTCGTATCGTCGTAATCGTAGACATGCGAGCTGATGCCGTTCATCAGTGCCGCGTGCAGCGGATCCGTTCGTTCGCAGCGCCCCAGAATGCGCGCGGTGGGTTTTCCGGAGTACGGCCCGAGCGCTTTGAGGGCGCGATCCACAGCCGTATCGCGGGATCCGCCGAGCGCGCAGCCGACATAATTCAAAATCGCCCGGCGGGCCTCATGGCGCACGTCCTGCGGGAAGCTCTCGATCCTGCCTGTAACGATATACGCGGCGAGCGTCTGTGTTTCCGGCATTGCTTTGGGGAGTGACACTCATTGTACAGTAGTGCCGTGAGTGTTCCACTTTCAAGCGAACTGGCCGCCTGGGCGGCGCATCTGCGGTTTGAAGATCTGCCGGCCGACGTTGTCGAATCCACGAAGCTGCGCGTTCTGGATGTGATCGGGCTGTGCCTGGCGGGAGCCGAGACTGCCTTCGGGAAGTCCACACGAGAGGCGGCCGTCGCGATTTCTCCTGCCGGCCCGTGCCGGATTCTCGGGTTCGGAGACAAGGTCGGCGTCACGGCGGCAGCCTTTGCCAATGGCGCGCTTTCGCAAGCCCTGGAGTATGACGATACGCACAACGAATCCATCGTGCATATGAGCAGTCCCGCGGTCGCAGCCGCACTGGCGCTTTCGGAATTCGTTCCGGTGCGTGGGAGCGATCTCATCACGGCCATCGCGCTCGGCAATGAAATTTCTTGCCGCGTGGGCAGCGTTTCGTCGGGCGAATTGCATAAGCGCGGTTTCCATCCAACCGGTTTGTTCGCCACCATCGGTGCGGCCTACCTGGCGGCGAAGTTGCTCGGTCTGGATGGGGAAGCGATGGCGCGCGCGGCAGGAATCGCCGGCAGCTTCGCGTCCGGCCTGCTCGAATGCTGGGTGGACGGGACGCAGACCAAGTTCCTGCATCCGGGCTGGTCGGCGCAGAGCGGGATCACCGCAGCGATGCTGGCGCGCTCGGGCGTGACCGGCCCGGCTTGCGTTTTTGAAGGCCGCTGGGGGCTGTTTGCGAGTCACGTGCAGGACCCGAACGCGCATCGGGATTTCGCGCGGATTAGCGCAGATCCCGGCTCGCACTGGGAGAGCCGCAATTCGTCTTTCAAACCGTTTCCGGCGGCGCACGTGATTCATCCTTATATCAGCGCCGCGATCCGCCTACGCAAACGCGGCATTCTTCCGGAGCAGATCGAGCGCGTGGATTGTCCTGTGACCGGCTTTATCGTCGGCATCGTGTGCGAGCCGACCTCCGAGAAATTCGCGCCGGCATCGGATTCGCACGGCCGAGTGAGCCTGCAATATAGCGTCGCCGAAGCGCTCTATTTCGGGGCGCTTGGAAAGGACGCATACAGCGACGAGAGCCGCCGGAATCCCGGAATTCTGGCGCTCGCCCGCAAGGTTCACTATCATATCGATCCGGACTATCCGGGACCCGGCCGCTTCAAGGGCGCCGTCTCCGTGACCCTGAAGGACACCAGGCAGTTTACAGAGCTGGAGGAATACAATCGCGGTTCAGCGGAGAATCCGATGACTTACCAAGAACTGCGCGCGAAGTTCGAGGAAAACGCGAGCGGCTTGCTGTCGGCGGCCGCAAGGGCGCGCATCGCCGAACAGGTGCAAAGCATGGAGACGCTGGCCGACCCCAAAATCCTGGTGGATCTCGCGACATAATGTGTAAGTCATGAAACACGCCTTGTTGCTGTTTGCTGCGGCGCTACTGTCCTTTGGGCAAACGGACACGTCCAAGTGCCCGGAATTGACTGGCCTGAAGGGGCTGCCGAATCCGACGACGGTAATCAATTCGTCGGCGCTCAATCCTGCGCGAGCGGCGCAAGGGAACACACCCGCACTGCCGGAGCACTGCGAAATCCAGGGCCGGATGAACGAGCGCACCGGCGTAAACGGCCAGCACTATGCGATCCGGTTCCATCTGCGCCTGCCGACCGATTGGAACGGGCGTTTCTTCTTCGAAGGCGGCGGCGGATCGAACGGCAATCTGGGCAACGCGCTGGGGAATCTCCAGGGCCAGCAGCGAACGAACGCGCTCATCATGGGCTTTGCCGTTGTCTCCACCGATTCCGGGCACGATAACGCGGTCAACAATGACCCGAACCGCAACGGCACGCTGACATTCGGGTTCGATCCGCAAGCCCGCCGCGATTTCGGATACAACTCTTACGATCAAGTCACGCAGGCCGCCAAGGCGATCGTCCGCAACTACTACGGCCGCGCGCCGGAACGCTCGTATTACGTCGGGTGTTCCGAGGGCGGGCGCGAGGCGATGATGATGTCGCAGCGCTTCCCGGATTATTTCGATGGCATCTTGGCCTGTTCTCCGGGCTTCAAACTGGCGAAGGCTGCGCTGTTTGGTCACGCTAATGATGCGCAGGCCCTGGCCGAAGTTGCGAAGACTTCCGGAATTTACGACCGGTTCGGGCAGCCGCTGTTGAACAAGACGTTCACCGATGAGGATCTTGACCTGGCTGCACAGGCGATCCTGGGCGCATGCGATTCGCTCGACGGGCTGGCCGACGGAATTATCGATAATTTTCCCGCCTGCACTGCGGCCTTGCTCGCGCCCAAGCTCGCAGCCGTCACGTGCAAGGGGCCGAAGCGGAACACCTGCCTGTCAAACACCCAGGTCGCTGCGCTCCAGAAGCTATATGCGGGCGCGAAAGACTCGAAGGGCGAGTTGCTCTACGCCGACTGGGCGTGGGACCGAGGGCTCGGCGGCAAAATCGGCGATAGCTACAACCAGGGTTGGCGCGTATGGAAGCTCGGCGCCTTCGACGCAGCCAACAATTCCGCCATCATCGCGACGCTGGGTAGCGCGTCGGCTTCCGGGCTCTTCGTGACCCCTCCCGTGCAAGTCGCGGCCTCCGGTGCGGCGCCTCTCGCCTACTTGCTGGGGATCGATTACGAGCGCGACGCCCCCAAGCTTTACGCGAAGTCGGGCGAGTTTACGGAGTCGGTTTGGGATTTCATGATGGCCAGCTCGACCGACCTTTCGAAATTCAAAGCGCACCAAGGCAAGCTGGTGATCGTGCACGGCGTCAGCGATCCGGTCTTCTCGATCAACGACACGATTTCGTGGTGGAACGACGTGAACCGCGTGAACAACGGCGCGGCTTCTGAATTCGTGCGGCTGTTTGCGGTTCCGGGGATGAACCATTGCGCCGGCGGTCCGGCTACGGACCAGTTCAACGCGTTTTCGGCGCTGGTCAACTGGGTCGAAAAGGGGACGGCTCCCGAGCAGATCGTAGCCACCGCAGGGCAGAACACTCCGTGGCCGGGCCGGACGCGCCCGCTGTGCACGTATCCGAAACAGGCTCGCTACAAGGGATCGGGCAGCATCGAAGACGCGGGCAACTTCGTCTGCCAGCAGCCTTAGGCGAGAAACGTTTCGATCGTTCCTACTACCCGCTCCGTATGCTCGGCGGCGAATAGATGGCCGGCCTGGTCGAACAGCTCCACCTTCGATCCTCGAATGCGGCTGGCGAACTCCTGGGCGTAGACCGCCGGCACCAGGCGATCCTGCTTGCCCCACAGAACCAGGGTTGGCGCCTGAATCCGGTGGATGCGCTTCTTCAGACCCTTGTCCGGGATCGGCCAGACGAACTTGCCGGTGCAGGCCATAGACCAGATCATCTTGATCTGCATCTCCGTGTCCGGCGCGCCGAACATCTGCTTCGCCAGCGGACCTGCGGGATCGTGCACCAGGTATTTCGGCAGGTCGCTGGCGGGCGTGATGAGCATCCAGTTGGGGATCGGCGCATCTTCGCGCCACAAGCCGATCGGGCACATTAGCACCAGCTTGCTCACGCGGCCCGGATTGTTCGCGGCAAGCTCGGCCGCCATCATCGCGCCGAAGGAATGCCCGATCACGGGCGCCGATTGCAATCCGAGCGCGTCAAGCAGATCGTTGTAATACAGCACCAGATCCCACAAATCATCGAGCTGCGATACGGCATCTGGCTCGCCCTCCGTGAGCCCAGGATGCTCGGGAGCATACACGGTATGCTTCGCGGCAAGCGATTCTAGAAACGGGTCCCATACGAGCCCGCCTGCTCCGTGCAAAAACACAACCGGAGGGCCGTTTCCCGCCACCTTCACATTCGATCGAATCTTGTCTTGCCACACGCTGACGCGGCGATCAGTTACCGTGCTCATGCTGCTGCTCCTTGCAGAGTCTTTCTGCGCAGGCCCGCGGGCCACCAGCGATTCTCCCATTCGTCCTCCCACATCGGACGCAGCGCCGGAGCGACTTCCTTGAAGAAGAGATCAATATTCTTAAGCGTTAGCTCGTGCGGCATCGAGCCCATGTGCAGCAGCACCATCAGATTGCCGACGCGCAGTGTTTTGCAGAGGTCCAGCAGTTGATCGCGAACCGTGGCCGGGCTCCCGCACACCACAAAGCGATCGTCCATGAAGTCCTTGAAGCGTTTGTCCTTGAGCGACGCGAAATTCTGGAACATCGCGGGATTGCGCATCGCGTTCGAGAGGCTCTTGTAATCCTGATGTCCGGGGATCCCCAGCCATTCCGGCGGAATGTGCAGACCCTTGTGATAGAAGTACTCGACGTGCTTCGCGTAATCCTTCTCGGCCTGCGCGTCGGTTTCCGACACGCCTACCAATTGCAGGAAGCCCATGCGGTAGGGATTCAGGTCGCGGCCATTCTTCTGGCAGACTTCCCAGTACTTGTCGCGAACCGGCTTGGAGACGCTCTTGTATCCGAAATAGCTCAGGAAGCAATAGCAATGGTCGTGCGAGGCCGCGTAATCGAACGTGCTGGTGCTGCCCGAGCCCGGAATCCAGATGGGCGGATGCGGCTGCTGGATCGGCCTGGGCCACACGTTCACCATCGGCAATTGAAAATATTTTCCGTTCCAGGGGAAGACTTCTTTCGAAGTCCAGGCCTTCAGGATCAGGTCGTGCGCTTCGCGGAAGCGCTCGCGCTGCTCGACCGGAGTCACGCCGTAGCAAATGTTGATGTCCATGGGCGTGCCGAGCGGCATTCCGGCGACCAAGCGTCCGCCGCTGATCGAATCGAGCATGGCGTACTCTTCGGCAATCCGCACCGGCGGCTGGGTGCCCGGAAGGCTGGCTCCGATTTGCACGATCGCGCAATCTAGGCCCTGCGTGGCGCGCGCCAGGATGCCGCCCATCACGTTCGGGTTCGGCATGAAACCATAGGCGTTCTGATGATGTTCGTTGGTGCAGATGCCGTCCGAGCCGGCGTTGGCGGCGTGAATCAGCTCGTCGAGAGTCCAGTTGTAATATTGCCCGATGCGTTTCGCATCGGCGAGCTCGTGAAACGGCGGCGTGACCCAAATGGATGGATAGCGCTTCTCGAAGTCGTCGGGAAGCTCCCGGTGGGGCATCAAATGAAACGTGGAAATATACATCGCCTACCTCCGCTACAACTGAACTACTATATACCTTGATGAAACGTACAGCGAAGAAGGTCAGCCGGCGCGGATTCGTTCGGCGCGCGGCGGCGGTTGCGGGAGCATCGCGGCTGGCAGCGCAACAAACCGGGCGCGTTCGCGGCTTCGATCACGTCGCCCTGCCGATGCAAAATACGGACGCGATGCTCGCGTTTTATCGAGGCCTGGGATTCCCGGTGAACGAAGGGACCAACGCGTGCTCGGTCTATATCGGCGATCAGATGATCAATTTCCACCGGCCGGCGTGGTGGCAGAACGCCAGCTTTACGCTGCGGGCTCCGGCGGCCAAGCCACCGTGCGGCGACCTGTGTTTCGAGTACGAAGGGACGCCGGAATCGCTCAAGGCGTGGCTCGAAAAAGCGGGAGTGAAGATCATCGAAGGGCCGGTGCCGCGCCAGGGTGGACGCCGAAAGGCCGCATCCAGCGTATATGTTCGCGATCCAGACGGGAATCTGCTCGAGTTCATGATCTATTCCTGAGGCATGCCTTCGATCGTGCTGGGTCGGCGAATATTGCTTGGTCGTCCGGGCTAACGAAATCCTTGAAGCGTTACGCCCAAACCCGGCCTAGAATGTAATTCGCCCGACCAGCGTGCCGGCGCGGTAGCCCTGCGTGCCGCCGGTCGGGACCACAGTTCCGAACCCGGCGCTATACAGTCCCTTGAGTGGCCCCGCTTGTTGAATGCTCGGAGCGGTTGCGAAACCTGACGCCGTAGGCTGCGGCAACCGAGTCCGATTGAAAACATTCGTGAACTCCGCGCGCACATTAAACACGACCCGTTCCGTAATCCGGAATGTACGGCCGAAATTCGCATTCTCGTTGGGGTACCGGAATCCGCGATTGCCGCTGTACACCTGGTCTGTGGCGACGTTTTTTGCCTCAACTGCGGCATTGGCGACGAGGGCCCCTGTCGGATCGGCGATGGTTCCCGTGATGGTGCCGCGATCCGTCTGAGCAAAAACTGTCAGAACTCCCGCGAGAAAGCAGACGACTATCTTGCTCTTGCGCATGCACCCCTCCACCAAAGATCTCCCGGGTTTGCCCCTCCCGGATCGATTTCCGAAGAAGTATACTCCCGGCTATGCCGAGTGGCAAGGGGTGCTCACTGCCGGGAAGAATCAGCGCCCGACGAGCCGGTCTACATCGACGTTGAATTCGTTGCAGACGTACTCGTGGATCTCCCAGGTGGTGCTCAGGATGTGCGTCCGCTTGAATGTATGAGGTTTTGTGAACGCTCCAGGATCTTCCATCGTGATTTCGATTTCCAGGTGCCCGAGATCCGGGCGCGTGTATCGCTCGATCACGTGCAGCTTATCGGTATGCGGCGCGCCGCGGCCATTCAGCCAGGTCTTGTCGTTGAAGTTCACGGTATCGACAACGAGCGTGTTGCCCTGCCAGGATCCGACCGACTCGCCCATCCAGGATGGATCGAGATCCTTGTCGTGCCCGCGATCCAGGAAAAATTGGCGGTAGCTGTGAACATTGCCTTCAAACAGCATCACGATCAGCTCAGGGGTTTGCACGATTTTGAACGGATAGGGCGTGATGCGCGGAACTCCGGCAGGGAGGCACTTGGCCTCGGGATCCTCGCGGCTCTGGCTTGTCTGGCGCTCCTCCATCAGCTTCTGCGCCCAGGGTTGCAACGGCAGGGGACCGCCCATGTTGGCGAAGTTGTAATTTCCGGATAGCCACACGCCCGCCAGGCTGGGCTTGCCGTCCGCTGCGCGCGGCGCGGGTCCGACCGGCGGAGGCGGCAGATTCTCGTCGCGCACGCCGTTGACGGCGATGACTCCGCCGGGTCCGCCCAGATCCTTGGCGTTTCCTTTTGCGGCGGTCTGAGCAACGGTGCGGACGGGCGAAAGCGAAAGCAGCGCGGCCAGGAGGAGACCCGCAGCGAACGCGGGAACCAATTGCTTCTTCACTTTCCCGCTCCTGGGCCGCCGTCGTCGGCCGAGGTTCCGGCAAACACGGTCTTTCCGTTGGCGAGCGTCACCAGCCGCGCGTTGCCGTGCAGCGATCCGTCGGAGAGCGGGCGGGAATCTTTGGCCAGATAGCCGTCGACAGTCACCTGGTCGCCTTCTTTAAGCGAATCGCGCTTCCATCCGCGCCGCAGCAGCGCATTCGGACTGCTGGTCTCGAACGCGTATCGTGTAATTTTTCCGCTCGCATCCTTCGAATCGATGTAGATGTAGGCGTGCGGATTCACCCATGCAAGCTTCGCCACCACGCCCTGCACGTTTATCGGTTTGTTGGCGTCGTACTCTGCGGAGAACGAATGGTGGGCCGCCGATGGAAGAACAGAAACCGCGGCGAGAGCCATCAAAAGAATGGTTTTCATGAGAGATCTCCTTCGGCCTGGCACGAGAAGTAGCATGCGAAAACCTCTTCTGTCAAGGACGAGGGCATAGCGTATACTGAATGCTGTCCGGAGGCTGACGATGAAACGTCTTGCAGTGGCAGTCGCCGCGGGCGCGTTGTTGTGTTGCGTCGCTGGAAAAATTCGTGGCGGCGGACGATTCGAGACTCCCCTTTCCAAAGATCAAAAGTTCCTGCAAGCCCTAAACCGGCTGACCTTCGGGCCCCGTCCCGGCGATTTCGAGGATATTCGCAGGATGGGACTGGAGAAGTGGATCGATCTGCAACTCCATCCCGACCGAATTCCTGAAAATCCCGTTTTGGAGGAAAGGCTGAAGCCGCTCGAAACGCTGCGCATGCATGCGGACGAGATCTTGGCAGCGTATCCGCAGGTGAATCCGGCCTTGATCTTCCGGCCGACCCCACTGATCGAACTGGTAACCCAGGAGCAGCAGCGCAGAATCCTGACCGGCACGGCAGAAGAGCGCCGCGCAACCCTCGTCGCGCTCGATCCGGAAAAACGCAAGCAGGTTCTGGTGGTTCTCCCGCAGGATCGGCTGGCGGGCCTGCCCGAGTTGCAGAAGGAGGCCGAAGCGGCGCGGCAGGCGCAGCAGGCGGAGCAGCAGAAAAAGGTTCGCGCGTTAATGCCTCCGCTGAACGATCTCCTGACGCAGGAACAGATTCAGACTGCGCTGCGCGGGAACGCCGACCAGCTTCGCGACCTGTTCAGCTTCCTGGAGCCGGCCAAGCGGCAGATGGTCGCGGCGGCGTTGCCTCCGCAGGCGCTCGCCCAGATCCCCGAGTACCGGCGACTGGGAGTGCGCACTCGCCAGCCCCAGCAGGTGGTGAGCGGCGATCTCAAGGAAGGCAAGGTCTTCCGCGCGATCTATTCGAACCGGCAGCTCGAAGAAGTGCTGGTCGATTTCTGGTTCAACCATTTCAACGTCTACGAGAACAAGAACCTGGCGTTCCAGCCGCAAGGAGTGGAGCGGATGCTGCTCGCAAGTTACGAGCGCGATGCGATCCGCCCGCATGTTTTCGGTAAATTCAAAGACTTGCTGCTGGCAACCGCGCGCCATCCGGCGATGCTGTTCTACCTGGATAATTGGGAATCGATGTCGCCCGACGCGCTGGCGACATTTCAGGTCGGCCCTTTCGCGACCGGGCCGAATTTCATGCAGGTGTTCTCGCGCCAGGCCCACGGCCTCAACGAAAATTACGGACGCGAAGTAATGGAGCTCCATACGCTCGGCGTGGACGGCGGCTACACCCAGAAGGACGTGATCGAAATGGCGCGCTGCTTCACCGGATGGACCATTCGCCAGCCCGCTACAAAACCCGAGTTCGCCTTTGCGAGCTTCATGCACGATCCGGGCGAGAAGGAAGTCCTCGGCCACAAGATTCCCGCCGGCGGCGGCGAGCAGGATGGGCTGCAAGTGATCGAAATCCTTGCAAAGCATCCGTCCACAGCCCGGTTTCTTTCCAGGGAGCTTGCTCAAAGATTCGTCGCCGACAACCCGCCGCAGAGTTTAGTGGACCGCATGGCCCAGACGTTCACGAAAACCGACGGCGACCTGCGCGCGGTTCTTCAGACGATGTTCGCGTCCCCCGAGTTTTTCTCCGAAGGCGCCTGGGAAGCGAAGGTGAAATCGCCTTTAGAGATGGTCGTGAGCGCGGTCCGGGCGCTGGGCGGCGAGGTGACGGACACGTTTACTCTGGTGCAAAAGATCGCCGACCTGGGCGAGCCGCTCTATAACAAGCTGGAGCCGAACGGATATTCCAACACCGGCGAGTCGTGGCTCAATACGGCCAATCTCCTGGGCCGGCTGAATTTTGCCACGGCGCTGGCGTCCGGACAGATTCCAGGCGTCAAGATCGACGGTTCCCGGCTCGAGGGCAAGGATGCTCCGGCCATTGCGCGCGAAGTCCTGGGGCGCGAGGCGGCCCCGCAGACGTTCGAGGCTTTGACCAAAGGGCTGGAAGGCAAGGAAGCCACGCCTCGCATGGTGGCCAGCCTAGTCTTGAGTTCGCCCGATTTTCAGCGGAGGTGACGGTATGCTGACGCGTCGAGTTTTCATGCGCAATGGCGCAATGGTGATGGCCGGATTAGGCGCGGCACCCTCGTGGCTGGCGCGGGCCGCAGAAGGGACCGGCGGGAAAAAGAAAATCCTGGTGGCGATCTTCCAGCGCGGCGCCGCAGACGGCCTGAACGTGGTCGTGCCGTTCGCGGACAAACGTTATTACGAATTGCGTCCCACGATCGGTATCCCGGCTCCGGGCGGGCCGAATGGCGCAATCGATCTGGATGGGCACTTTGGCCTGAATCCCGCGCTGCAACCGTTAAAAGCGCTATGGGATAAAGAGCAACTGGCAATCGTCGAGGCCACGGGATCGCCCGATCCGACGCGGTCGCATTTCGACGCACAGGATCAAATGGAATCGGGCACGCCCGGCAAAACCAGCAGCGACGGTTGGCTCAACCGCGCGCTTTCGCCGGCCGGCCCGGATACATCCCCTGTGCGGGCCATCGCGGTCGGGGCGCAATTGCCGCGCACCTTGCGGGGCGTGCGATCCGCGGTGGCCTTGAATGATACGCAACTGGCGCAATCGGGCAGCCTGGATACGAACAGCGTGCTCGAAAGCATGTACGCGAAATCGAGCGATGCCGGACTCGCGCGCACTGGCAACGATGCGTTCGCGGCGATGAAGATTCTCCGTTCGGTCGGCCAGCAGACGCCGGTCCCGGTAGCAGCCGTTGGCGCAGGCGCTCCGGTTGCGCCTGCCCGCGTGGTCGTGGCCGGACCGAACGGCGCCCCGGGGCCGAATGGCCCGCCGGTGCTTCCGCAATACGGGCAAGGCGGGGAACTCGGCCGCAGCCTCCAGCAGATCGCGCGATTGATCAAGGCGGACGTCGGGGTGGAGGCCGCGTTCGCGGAGATCGGCGGCTGGGATCATCACGGCAACGAGAATCCGCAGCTTTCGAATCTGCTGCGGCAGTTCGGGAGCGCTCTGGCGACCTTCGCGCAGGATATGGGCGATCGCATGGAGGACATCGTGGTGGTGACCATGTCCGAATTCGGCCGCACCGCGCAGGAAAACGGCAATGCCGGAACCGACCACGGGCACGGCGACGTGATGATGGTGCTTGGCGGCCCGGTGCGCGGCGGCAAAGTCTATGGCCAGTGGCCGGGGCTGGAAAAAGAGCAACTCTACGAGGGCCGCGATCTGGCGGTGACGACGGATTATCGCGCCGTGCTCAGCGAGCTCGTGAGCGGACACCTGGGGCAGAAGAATGTCGGCCAGGTGTTTCCGGGATATCAGGCCGGAGCGGCACTCGGACTGCTGCGTGCGTAGCGGTGATACACTCTCGGGAAGGCTGGCTTCCCGATGCGAAATAAACTCAAGTCGATCGTCTTTCTAGCGGTTCTCGCAAGCATTCCTATACGCGCCGCGGATTGCGACCGCGAGTGCCTCCGCGGCTTCGTCACGCAATATCTGAACGCGATGGTGGCTCACAATCCGGCGGCTCTGCCCGTGAGTGACCAGGTCCGGTTCACCGAAGACACTGTGGCCATGAAGTTCGGCGAAGGCCTGTGGAAGGGAATTTCCGGGCTCGGGACGTATCGCCAGGACATTCTGGATGTCCGCCAGGGGATGGCCGCCTCGTTTGTGATCGTCCAGGAGAACTCGATGCCGGCGATGCTGGTGGTGCGGCTGAAGATCGCCGACAGAAAAATCGCCGAAGTCGAAACGCAGGTCACGCGCTCGCGAACCGAGGGAGCTCTCTTCAACATCGATAACATCAAGACGCCCAGCAAGGGCATGAACCTGGTGCTGGAGCCGAGTCAGCGTAATTCCCGCGAAGATGCGATTCGAATCGCTCAGTTTTATCCGGCGGGGCTCAAGGTCGGCAGCTTCTTGGAAGTGAACGCGCCTTTTGCTCCGGACGCCTACCGCATTGAAAACGGCGGCATCATGGCTGGCCCAGGCTGTTCGCGCGCCGGCTGCGAGAATATCAAGACCCAGAACATCATCAAGCACCCCTCCATCGCCACCCGAGTGGTTGCGGTGGACGAAGAACTGGGCATCGTCCTGCTCCGGATGAATTTCGGCGACACGGGATCGTACGGCCCCGGAAACGCGCTAATCGTGTGGGAAGCTTTCAAGGTGTACGGAGGCCAGATCCACGCCGTGGAAGCGTTCATGCGCGTGATGCCCGCCAGCACGCCTTCCGGTTGGGACTGAGCGCCAAGTCAGGCGCCGATCGAAAACGTCCGCCCGCGGTGCAGGCCAAGCAGGATCTGCACCAGCCGGTGCGCGATCAGCTCGTGCAGCGTGAGCAGTTCCCGATTTGCGGCGAAAATCGCATCGGCATCCCGTGGATCGACGGCCGGGCCTCCGGCCTTCAGCGCATCGGTGGCTTCCTTGACGATAGGATCCGAAATCACTTCGCCCGCCATTTCCCAGAGCGTGATGAACCGGTCAACGGCTGTCGGGAAGCTGACTTCGAAGACGCCGAACTGCGTAGTCGTGCGTGGCGGCTTGTAATCCAGATTAAAGGGGCCGTTATAGCCGTGGCTGCGCAGCAGGACCAGCACGTTCAGCCAGTCCAGCGGATTCACCAGCCCGACGCCGATATCCACATCGTGCTTGAGCCGGTAGCCGTCGTTGATATCGAAGTGAAAGAGTTTGCCTGCAACAAGTGCGCGGGCCAGGGCGGCTCGCGGCGCGGCGCCCCACATCAGCTCGTGCAGATACTCGGGATTCAAGCCCACCATTTCCGGATGCGTCAGCAATCCCGATGCGATGAACGCGAGCATCGCGTCGCTCGTAGGCAGCAGGATTTCCGCTTGTGGCTCGAAAGGTTTGGCTTCCAGACAATGCTTCAGTGTGGGCCGATGTTTCTGCCGTGCGACCTGGATATCGCGATCGCAGGCGGCGTTTAGCGCCTCCGCATACCAGCGCAGCGTATCGGTTTCATCGATCGCGCCTTGCACGTAGTAGCCGAGCGATCCCGGCCAGTAGACGGCGAAGCTTGCCCCCAACTCGTGGCCGATGTCGACGGTGTTCCGCACGCGAAACTTGGCGTATTCGCGGACCTGTGGAGCCTCAGCGGCGGGGCTCGCGGCCCAGACCGCATGATGAAACGTTTCGGTTGTGACCATCGAGCATTGGACTCCGTCCTCCCGGAGCGTCTTGTGAATATCGGCGACGATCTCCTTCTGGCGGTCCGTACCCAGGGCTTCGGTCGGAATCACGTCGCTGTCATGCGTGGTCCAGTAGCCGATGCCGATTTCCGCGTATTTGCGGATGATCTCCCGGTAGCCGATTTCCGGGCGCGTCGGCGCATGAAACAAAGCCTGGCCCTGGTAGGCGGCGGCCCATTGCGGTCCGGAGACGAAATACTTTCTGCGAGTCTCGGGAGGATACGCTCCGCCGCAGGCTTTCATCAGGCGCGAAACGAGGGATTGTTGCTGGTTTTCGGGAATAGGGCTCATCGTGATGTCTGCGATTAATGTTAGTATCGCCAAACGCACCGTATGTATTGGATGGGAGTCGATGTCGGCACCGGGGGAACGCGCGCCCTAATGATTGACGCCCGCGGCAAGGAAGTCGCCGCGGTGACTGCTCCGCATGAGGACATGCGAATGGAGCAGCCGCTGTGGGCGGAACAGCGGCCCGAGGACTGGGCTCAAGCGGCCGTGCAGGCGATCCGCGGAGTGCTCACGAAGGCCGGCGCGCGCGGAGACGACGTGCGCGGCGTCGGATTGTCCGGGCAGATGCACGGCCTGGTGATCCTGGATTCCGCCAACTCGGTGATTCGTCCCGCGCTGATCTGGTGCGATCAGCGCAGCCAGGCGCAGGTCGATTTCATCAACGCCAGGCTCGGCCCGGAAAAGGTCCTCGACTATACCGCAAATCCGGTGCTGACCGGCTTTACGCTTCCCAAACTACTGTGGGTGCGCGATCACGAGCCGCATCTTTTTGACCGCGTCCGGAAGATGCTTTTGCCCAAGGATTACATCCGCTTCACGCTCACCGGGGAGTTTGCGTCGGAAGTTTCGGACGCCTCCGGAACCTCGGTTTTCGATGTGGTCCGGCGCAAATGGTCCTCCGAAATGATGGATGCTCTCGGGCTGGATCGCGGCATTCTGCCTGCGTGCACGGAATCTTGTGAGGTCAGCGGCAGGATTTCCACGGAAGCGGCAGCGCGCACCGGGCTCAAAGCAGGGACGCCCGTCGTCGGCGGCGGCGGCGATCAGGCCGCCAGCGCTGTGGGCAATGGAATCGTCGAACCCGGAATCGTTTCCTGCACACTCGGTACCTCGGGCGTTGTGTTCGCGCACATGGAGCAAGTAGCGTATGATCCGTTGGGCCGCGTCCACACGTTCTGCCACGCTGCTCGCGACAAGTGGCATGTGATGGGCGTGACGCAAGGCGCAGGCTTGAGCTTGCAGTGGCTCCGGAATCAGCTCGCGCCGGGGGCGGCCTACGATTCCCTTACCGCGGAAGCCGAGACTGCTCCGGCGGGCTCGCAGGGATTGTTCTGGCTGCCGTACCTGATGGGCGAGCGCACGCCGCATCTCGATCCGCGGGCGCGCGGCGGCTGGATCGGCCTCACAGCCAAGCATACGCGCGCCGACTTGATCCGTTCGGTGATCGAAGGCGTGTCCTACAGCCAGAGGGACTGTCTTGAAGTGATTAAGGAACTGGGCGTGCCGGTGGCATCTGTGCGGGCCTCGGGAGGCGGCGCCCGCAGCCCATTCTGGATGCAGATTCTGGCGGACGTGTTTGGAGCGAGAGTTGCGCGTTTAGAAACGCAGGAAGGCTCGGCTTACGGCGCCGCGCTGCTCGCGATGGTGGGCACCCACGAATTCACGTCCGTCCAGGAAGCCTGTCACACCGTCGTCCGCGAAGCCGAATTTGTGCATCCGCGAAAAGTGGAAGCCGAAACCTACGCGCGGGCGTACGACGTGTATCGTGCGCTCTATCCGTCCCTTCGGCCGCTATACTCACGCATGTGACGGCTAGGAGCCGGCCGGCTCCCGCCGATAGCCGGAACAACTCAGGACCGGAAGTCGCGGATACTTCGCAAAATTCGGATCAGTCAGAGAGAGCCGGCACAAGTAAAAAATGCTGCCACGATCGGACCGAATCACCCGCGAGTTCCCGCAATCGAAGCAGAGTCCCACTGCTTCCGAATTTTCTAGGCCGCCTGCGCGTTGGTTTTCCTCGCAGCCCATCGCCTGCGTTGCGCTTCCGCCATTTTCCTGCGTGTCGCCGCGCTGAACCCGCGTCTTTTCTTGGGCGCATCCGCCGGTGCCGCTGCCCCTTTTGCTTCCGTTATCCATTTCGGCGGACGGCCTCGGCGCTTGCTCATGCTGCCGGCAGCAAGTCGCTCGATGGTGAGAATTGCCTCTTCAAGGCGTTCCTTCTCGGTGCGTAGCTCTGTTAACATCCTGTGAATATCCATGGCGAACCAGTATGGCACGATTTTGTTCCGAAGGTTGTGGCAACATTGTAAACCAGGGGTTAAGCCAGCATGAAGCGGATCTGGTTGTTGGCCGTTTTTGCGGCGCTTGTTGCAGGTCAGACCATGCAGCAGGCCGAAGCCGGCCGCGCTTTCTACCAGGCCCGCTGCGCCAGTTGCCACGCGACGGATTTGGGCGGCGGCGAGGGCCCGCAACTCGCCGGAGCCAATTTTCGCAGCGCTTGGGCAACACGCGCCGCGCGCGAGCTGGTGAGTACGATCCGCGCCACCATGCCTCCTGGAAATCCCGGCAGTCTGGACGAAGCCACGGCTGTGAATCTGGCGGCATTCATCCTCGCAGTCAACGGCGCCACGCTTGGCGATCAGGCGCTCATCGCGGCCTCGACCGTTACCGTCCGTTCGGTAGCGACTGGGCGCCCCGCAATCGCTCCGCAAGCCGGAGGAGCACTTGCCGCCGCATCTCCATCCGGCCCGCGCGGCCTCACCGTTTCGGGGGAAGTGGCGGGCTACGTGCCCGTCACGGACGCCATGCTCCGCAATCCCGATCCAGGCGACTGGCTCATGATCCGGCGTAACTATCAGGCATGGAGCCATACCCCGCTCACGCAGATCAACACCGAGAACGTGAAGCAGTTGCAGCTCGTGTGGTCGTGGGCGATGAATGACGGCGCAGGCGCGAATGAGCCGACCCCGATCGTCCACAACGGTGTGATGTTCCTGGCCAACATCGGCAACATCGTGCAGGCGCTTGACGCGCGAACCGGCGAGTTGATCTGGGAAAACCGCATCGGCCCGGATTTGTCGAACGGACAGGGGGCGATCCGCAGCCTGGCGCTGTATCAGGACAAGGTGTACATCACAACTACCAACGTGCGTCTGCTGGCGCTCGATGCTCGCACGGGCAAGATCGTTTGGGAAACGCGCATTGCCGATCCAGCGAAAGGGTATGGCAACACCAGCGGTCCGCTGATCGTGCAGGGCAAGGTCATCCAAGGCATGGGCGGCTGCGATCGTTATAAAGAGACCGGCTGCTTCATCAGCGCCTACGATGCGCAGACCGGTAAACAGCTCTGGAAATTCGAAACCGTGGCGCGCGAAGGGACTCCGGGCGGTGATACCTGGGGCAAGCTGCCGAACTTACTTCGCGCCGGCGGCGATACATGGATCACCGGCAGCTACGATCCTGTCCTCGATCTCCTCTATTGGGGTGTCGCGCAGGCTAAGCCGTGGATGCGCGCCATCCGCAATACCAGCGGGAACGCGCTCTACACGAGCTCTACCCTCGCGATCCGGCCATCCGACGGGTCGCTCGCCTGGTATTTCCAGCATGTGCCCGGCGAATCGCTCGACCTGGATACGGTGTACGAACGAGTCCTGGTCGATTCGGGCGGGCAAAATCTCGTCTTCACCATCGGCAAGGACGGCATCCTGTGGAAGCTCGACCGCAGGACCGGAAAATTTCTCGATTACAAGGAAACCGTCTACCAGAACGTCTTCGACAGCATCGATAAGACCACGGGTGCGGTGCACTACCGCAACGACATTGTCGAGCAGAGTCCGGAAACTTGGGTTTCGTCCTGCCCTTCGACCGAGGGCGGCCATAACTGGCAGGCCATGAGCTATCATCCGGGCGCGAACGAGCTGATCATTCCTCTGAGCCAGACCTGCATGGAGATGTACGGGCGCAAGACGGATTTCCAGGAAGGCGCGGGCGGCACCTCGGCGAACCGGCGCTTTTTCGAGATGCCCGGGAGCGGCGGCAACATCGGCAAGCTCGCGGCCTACGACGTGAACACGATGCAGGAGAAATGGAAAATTACGCAGCGCGCGCCGTTTCTGACCGCTGTGCTTTCGACTGCGGGAGGCGTGGCCTTTGTTGGGGATCTCGATCGCGTCTTTCGCGCGGTAGATGTTCGAACCGGCGCAGAGCTGTGGCGAACCCGCCTGCCAACTTCCGTGCAGGGATTTCCCGTGGCGTTCACGGCGGGTGGCAAGCAGTACATCGCCGTGACCACGGGCCTGAACGGCGGAAGCCCGCGCCAGGTGCCGGCTGTCGTCGCTCCGGACGTGCATCATCCGGCTAACGGCAACGCGCTGTACGTCTTCGCTCTGCCGTAGGGAACTTATGAGAAATTGCAGATTAGCGGTTCTATTTGCCACTGCCCTGGCGGCGGTCGCCCAGACTTACTCCGTCACCCAGGGCAAAACGTACAAATTCGAAAAAGTCGCCGACGGCGTCTACTACGCGACCGGGGGATCCGGCAGCAACAATGTCGTGATCGTCAGCGATCAGGACGTGCTGATCGTGGACGACGGCACTACCCCCGCCGCCGCTCGCGCCTTTGTGGACGACATCCAACAGATCACCAACAAGCCGGTCCGCTACGTGGTCAATACGCACTTTCACTATGACCACACGGACGGCAATTCTATCTTCGGACCCGAAGTGCAGATCATCGCGCATGAGTACGTCCGGACTGCGATCCTGACCTTCGACGTTCTGCATCGCGAGCCGTTCCAGACTTCGCAGGCGCAGATGCCAGACGATGTTCGGGCGACGATCAAACCTACGGCGCCGAACCTCACCTACTCCTCGCGCATGACCTTGCACAGCGGCGCGCGCGAGATCCAGCTTCTGTTCCTCGGACGCGGCCACACAGCCGGCGATACCGTGGTGTTTCTCCCGCGCGAGCGAATCGTCTGCACCGGCGACTTGATGGAGAGCCGCCTGGCCTACATGGGCGACGCTTACTTCGACGAATGGGTCTCGACGCTCGGTGCTTTGAAGAATCTGGATTTCGGCCTGGTGCTGCCCGGACACGGCGCGCCCTTCAGCGACAAAGGCCTGATCGCCGCGTTTCAGAGCTATCTCACCGACATCACAAAGAAGGTCGCCGATCTGCGGGCGCAAGGAGTGACGGCCGAGGAAGCCGCGCGGCGCGTCGATCTCACTTCGCACCAGAAAGACTTTCCCCAGATCACGGGTCCCGGCGCCGATCTGCGCGGCGTGCGCCGGATCTATGCCTGGATGGACGAGAAAGCTTCAGCCGGCGGCAGGAAGTGATTGACTCTGAGGTCTGCCCGGAGTACTTTGTGAGAGCCATAGGGGGGTTGAATCTATGATCTTTCGCAGCATCGCCTCGATTTCCGCGGCAGCGGCATTTGCCTCGCTCGTTTCGCTCACGCCCTTGGCCGGGCAATCCGGTGCGCCGAAATCGGGCGGCATTCCGCGGCTGGCGGACGGCAAACCGGACTTCAACGGCGTCTGGGATCATCCCCGCGTCGGCGACGTCACCAAGGACGGCAAAACCTGCGGCAGTCAGAGCCAGGGCTGTTCCCAAAAGGGAAGCGGAGAGCTTTCCTTCACTCCCGCCGGGCTCGCGCAAATGAAAGACGAGAACCGGTTCGATTACGCCGCCTATTGCCAGCCCTGGGGCTACACGCGCGCCTGGCAAACCGAGTATCCCGTCGAGATCCTCCAGACTCCCCAGCGTCTTGCGATCCTCTGGGAATCGAATAACGTTTTTCACGTCATTCCCACGGACGGGCGAGCCCGTCCCAAGGACCTCGAGCCGAGCTGGATGGGAACCTCCGTCGGAAGACACGAGGGCGACACCCTGATCGTGGACACCGCCGGATTCAATGGCAAAACCTGGATCGATACTGCCGAGCATCCTTCGAGCGATGCCTTGCATATCGTCGAGCGCTTCCGCCACATCGATCGCGACCATCTTGCTTATGACGTGACCTGGGAAGATCCGAAAACGTACACCAAGCCGATCGCCAACAGCCGCGTGTTCGTGCGCATGCAGCCTGGCGCGGAAATCATGGAGTGGTGGTGCATGGAAAACAACAAGGATCTGCTGGGCGGGCACCTGGTGAGCAAAGGCCCCCGCGGAAACTGACATCCAGACGGCGCTAAACTAATGCGCCAATCTTGCTGCCACCACCGCCCCGGCAAGCCCGCCCAGGATCCGCAATCCGAAAGAAACGAGGTACATCAGCCGCTCCTCCGGCTTGGCCGCGATCAAGAAACCCGACGTCAAGACAACGGCGAAAGCTCCCACCAGCAGTCCATGCAGCAGGAAGCCGGAATGTAGCTTCCGGCACGCCCACAACGCTGCCAGAAAGACGGCCACGCCGGCGGCAAACGGAGCGAAGTAGTAGCTGGCAGTTGCATTGAACGCCGAGTAGGAGGCGGCTGGCCTGCCGGGCGCAACCACGAAACGATAGGCGACCAGCACGGCGCTGAGCGAAGCAACCACACCGACCTCGGACAACACAGCCGCAACAATCACGCGTCCCCAGCGGATGATGGATTCTCCTTCCTGCATCGCAGGAAATTATGCAGCCAGCTCGCGGGAATTGCAAGCAACTCTGTTGCTAAATACTATAGCGGTATGTACCACATCGCAGTGGATGAGTATGTAATCGACGTATTGCTCCCGGACTTGGCCGGGCATGAGAGGTCGCCGGCGGCATTCTTGGTATATCTGATCTTGTGGACGCGCCTGTTTCGTTCCGAGCGCCGCGCAATCGAGGTCAGCCTGCAACACTTGTCCGCGGAAACAGGACTTTCCAAGTCCGCGGTTCAGGCGGCCATCCGGCTGCTCCGCAACCGGTCCCTGGTTAAGGTCACAAAGGCCTCTCCAACCGCTGTTCCCCAGTACGAACTGGTCCGGCATTGGCTTCGGCGGCGCGCGAGGACTTCCTGAGTGCTCGAACACCGATTCAGCGCAGCAGTGCCTTGGTCAGCAAAACTGTGCCGATCACGATCAGGCTCACATGAACGGCGATCAGAAACCGGTGGCTTCGGATGCGCGCATTGATCGCCCTCCCCAGGAATATCGCGATCAAAACGCCCGGAAGAGAAGCGAAATAGAAGCGATTTACAGCCGGCGTCCACAACCCGGTGAACCAATAGCCGCCCATTCCTGCAAGGCTCGCGGGCAGAAAATAGGCCTGAAGCGTGGCGCGAAAGTGCTGCGGAGACCAGCGGCGCAGAGACCCGTAGATCGCCAGCGGCGGTCCGTTCATCCCATAGGCGCCCCCCAGGACGCCTGCCGCGAATCCGAATAACCCCGCCATCCGGTCGTCCTTCAACTCATGTGTACTGCGCCGCGCCAGGGAGTGCAGCGAGAAAACCGCGACCACCGCGCCGAGTATCGCCTGAATCATCGATCCCGGCAGCGCCTTCAGGGACAGTAATCCCAGCGGGATTCCCAGCATTGTCCACAGAATCAGCCGTCCGGCGCTGCGGGCGTGGACCTTTCGCCAATCCTGGATCACAATGATCAGCGCCACCGTGATCGAAACCAGCACAGCGGTCGGCGCAGCCACCTCCACGGGCATCACGAACGCAAGCAAGGGAACTGCGATGAGCGCCTCTCCGAAGCCCAGGGCCGAGCGAATCAGAGTGGCCAGAAACAGGACCAGAATCACCTGAATCCAGATCCACTGGCCTGCCATCCTTTCGAGCTTACACTGTGGCCACTTTGTGTTTCGCCCCAGGCTTTTATAAACTGCGCTCATGTGGCTCCGTTTCCTCCTACTGGGCGCCGCCGTGGCCGCGGCGCAAGTCACCCCTCCCATACTCAACCTGACGGCCACCACCGATAACGTCAGCGGCGCTAAGGATTCGATTCGGATCGATGTGCTCCGCTGGTCCACCGACGCCGAGAGGGACCAGTTGATAGCGGCCTGGAACCTGACCGCCGCGCCTGCCCCTGGACGCGCAGGGCGGGGCGCCGGCCGAGGAGGGCGTGCCGCCTCAGCCGATGCAACGCCCGCGAACGATGTCGTCGCCGGCAACGATGCGCCCGCCGCTGGCGGTCGTGCTGGTCAAGCCGGCCGAGGTGCTGCTGCGGGGCGGGGAGGCCGCGGAGGACGGGGCGGAGACGCCGGCCCGCCGGAACCTCCTCCCACACCCGAAAGCTCGCTTGCAGCCGCGCTCGACAAAGCGCCGACCGTAGGACATCTCTGGTCTTCCGAAGTCGCCGGATATTCGGTTCGCGAAGCTTTGAGGTTGCCGCAGCCCGACGGCGGCGAACGCATCATCCTGATTACCGAAAGACGCCTGGGCGCCTGGAATGACCTGTGGAAGCCCGCGGGCGGCGCTACTCCTTCCAACTATCCGTTCTCGGTGATCGAACTGCGTCTGAATGCGAAGGGAGAAGGCGAGGGCAAAGCTTCATTGACCGGAAAAGTAACCGTAGACGCGGCCGCCATGAGCCTCGCTCTGGAAAACTACGCGGCGCTTCCGGTGATCTTCAAGAACGTGAAGCGAGCCAAATGAGTATAGGCGTCAACGCCGCTGACCTGCTGGACTACACCGATTGGGAGCGCGCCGATTGGCGCAAGTGGCTCGGCGAGCAGGCTCCGGGAGTTTTGGAAATGAGCGCGGGGCCGCACGGAGACGGGCGGTTTGCGAGCGTCGGCGACCTGATCCGGCATATCTTTTCCGCTGAAAAGCGCTATGTCGAGAGGCTTCTCGGGCAGTCGCTGACGGATACGGCTTCAATCTCAAACAAAGACATCCAGGCTCTGTTTCAGTTCGGCGGCCTGAGCCGGCAAGAAATGCGGCGATTGGTGGAGACGTTCCCGGCCGAAGAATGGGATCGCCCACGGAACTTCAAGGTCCTCGATTTCTCGGTGACGGCGACGCCGAAGAAAATCGTGCTGCACACGCTGATGCACGAGATCCGCCACTGGGCCCAGATCGCCACGATCCTCCGCCTGAACGGCTTCACAGCGGGATTCCATGATTTTCTGGGCAGCCCGGTGCTTGGCGGCGGGTTTACGCGCGAAGCGTAACAGGTGTAGACTTTCGACTGAAAGGAAACACTCCTATGGCGTCCTATCTCTTGCAGGTCGGCTACACCCCGGAGGCCTGGGCCGCGATGCTTCAGAATCCGCAAGACCGCTCCGCCGCGATCAAGGGGGCTGTCGAAAAGCTCGGCGGCCGCGTGGAGCGCTTCTGGCTTTCCTTCGGCGATCACGACGTGGTCGGCATCGTGGAAATGCCCGATAGCGTGAGCGCCGCCGCGTTCTCCATGGCTATCGCCGCTGGAGGCGCATGCCGGGCCGTGCGCACCACGCCTTTGCTCAGCGTTGCCGAAGGCCAGGAGGCCATGAAGAAAGCCGCGACGTGCGGGTACAAACCGGTCTCACAGTCGGCTCAGGCCGCGCGCTGAAGTCTCGCGCCACTCACTTGTTACAGTGAGTAGGTGGACGGAGCCGTCATCGTCGATAAACCCGCGGGCTGGACCTCGCACGACGTTGTGAATAAGGTCCGGCGGCTGGCTGGGACAAAGAAGGTCGGGCATCTGGGGACGCTCGATCCCGGCGCGACCGGCGTTCTGCCGCTGGTCATCGGGCGCGCCACGCGCCTGGCGCAGTTTTACACGCGCAACGATAAGGTCTACGAAGGCGTCATCCAGTTCGGCTATTCCACCGACACGTACGATGGCGACGGCCAGCCCGCCTCTCCCGCGCAGGATGTCCGGCTCGACCGCGATGCAATCGAGACCGTGCTCCAGAAATTTCGAGGCGCGTTTTCCCAGGTGCCGCCTCCTGTTTCCGCCAAAAAAATCGCCGGCCGGCCGGCGTATGAATTGGTCCGGAAGCAGCAACCGGTCGAACTCAAGCCCGTCCATGTCGAAGTTTATTCTCTCGATCTGCTCCGCGTGGAAGGCTGCCAGGCTGAAGTCCGGGTGCATTGCTCGGCCGGAACGTATCTGCGCAGCATCGCGCACGAAGCCGGGCAGGCGCTGGGCTGCGGCGCTTTTCTCAAGTCCTTGCGCCGGACGGCCTCGGGCGATTTCAAAATAGACGCGGCTCGCACGCTCGAACAGCTTGCTGAACTCGCCGCGGCAGGCCGCTTCGACGATGCCGTGATCCCCGCCGCTCAACTTCTGCCCGAGTTTCCAGCCGAAATGGTGGACGCCCTCACGGCCGGACAAATCCGCAATGGCCGCGCCTTCCGCGTTTCCCCATTCCGCACTGGTTCCGGCGGCCGGTTCGTGAAAGCCGTCACGCCGGAAGGCCAGCTTGTGGCAATCGGAGAAGCTCGCCTGCCCAACCTGTATCATCCAGTGCTGGTGTTATGAGGTGAAGCTTCCTTCATTTGCAACCCTATGGACATTGATTATCCTGAGGGTACCGATGAAGCTGCTCTGCTCGCTCCTGCTGCTGGTCTTCAGCTTCGCGTTTTGCGCGAAATCCGTCACCGCTCAGGACGAAGAGCCCCGCAACTTCACGGGAAATCTGGTGGAAAACGCGTCCGATCACTTGAAGGTCTCGCGCGTCCTGCAGGGTAAAGCCGAAGAGCGCGTCTTCAAAGTGAATCCGCAGACTAAAATCGAGGGCGGCCGCCTTCGCGTGAAGCAGCGAATCACTGTCCGCTACACGTCGACGGATGATGGCGACACCGCGATTCTGGTAATCGTACGTCCCGCCGCCACGAAGAATAAATAACATCCGCGTTCATTTGCGTTCATTCGCGCCCTGTTTCTTTCGGCCTCTTACCCACTCCGGCTTCACCACCTGCCTCGCCCGCCCTAGCGCCAGCGCACCGGGAGGAACCTCGTCCGTGATCACGCTCCCCGCTCCCACATAGCTGTCCGCCCCGATCTCGACCGGAGCCACCAGCGTGGAATTGCTCCCGATAAACGCCCGCTCGCCGATACGGGTTTCGTGTTTCTGCTCGCCGTCGTAGTTGCAGGTGATGGTCCCCGCGCCGATGTTCGATCCGGCGCCGATTTCCGAGTCGCCCAGGTAAGCCAGGTGCTGGCTCTTGGCGCCCTTGCCAAGCTTCGTCTTCTTCAGCTCCACGAAGTTCCCGATGCGCGCATCGGCCCCGACCTGCGCATCCATGCGCAGCCGCGCAAACGGACCTATCTGCGCGCCCGTTTCGATTCGGGAATTCGCGATCAGCGTATAGGGAGCCACCGTGACACGGTCCGCCAGAACCGACGATTCCAGAATGGCTCCCGCGCCGATCCGGCACTCCTCGCCGACTCCGGTCGACCCCAGCAGCCGCGCGAACGGTTCCACCACAGTATCCGTTCCGACCTGAACATGCGTGTCGATCGTCACCGTCTCCGGCCGCTCGATCGTGACCCCCGCCAGCATCAGGTCGCGGCATTTCCGCTCGCGCAGCACGCGGTCGGCGTCCGCCAGCTCGACCCGCGTGTTGATGCCCAGCAGCTCGTCCGGATCCTGAATGTGCAGCGCGCCTACGCGGTGTCCGTGGCGCGTCAGTATTTCGGCCATGTCGGTCAGATACAGCTCGCCCGATGCGGCATTGGGCCGAAGCTCGACGATGTGTCTCCACAGCAGCTCCGCATCGAAGCAATAGATCCCCGAGTTGATCAACTGGATCGCCTTCTGCTCCGGCGTGGCTGCTTTCTCCTCCACAATGGCCGTAACTTCGCCCTGCTGGTTCAGGATCACCCGCCCGTATCCGGCCGGATCTTCGAGTGTCGTGGTCACCAGCGTCGCGGCCGTTTTCGCGGCGCCCTGAACGTCCCGCAGCCGGTGCAAGGTCGCCGGAGAAAGCAGCGGCGTGTCCCCGTACAAAACCATCAGCAGCCCGCCCAGGTTTTGCAAGCGGTCGCGGCAGGCCGCCAGCGCGTGACCTGTGCCTTTTTGCCCGAATTGCCGCACGAACCCGACGCCGTGCGGGGCAAGAATTCCCTCTACTTCCTCGGCCTGATGCCCGGTGACCACGATCGTCCGTTCGCGCGGCGCAACCGCCGCGGCCGCAGCCACCACATGCTCCACTAACGCCAGGCCTCCGGCGCGATGCAGAACCTTGGCGCGCTTGGAGCGCATCCGCGTTCCGAGTCCCGCCGCCAGGATGACCACAGTGGTGTTTTCAAAAGCCGAGCTCATGATGCCAGCCGCTCCTTGGCGCGCCGCGACTGCCGGGCCAGATCGATCGCGACTGCTCCCAGCGTGCCCGGATCATGCCGTATCTTTTCCTGAATCCTGCGTCCTGCAATCCGCACCAGATCCGCTTCCACAACCCTTACGCCGATCGCCTCAAGGTTGCCCAGGTCTTTCTCTACTGGGCGCGCGGCACGCGCTCCGTAGTGCTCCAGCGCCTTGCGCAGGATCGGACCATTGTTCACGACGCACACATCGATCAGCCGGCGTCCTCGTTTCCCGGCGTGGCGCAGCAGCGCGGAGAGATGATCGGAGGCGCGCATCCCCGTGGTCTCGCCAGGTTGTGTCATCAGATTTCCGAAATATACTTTCAAGGCCGGCGAAGCGGCGATGGCCTGAGGAATTCCTTCCACCAGAACATGCGGAATCACGCTCGTGAACAAGGATCCCGGCCCTAAGGTGATCAGGTCCGCCTGGGCGATCGCATCGAGCGTTTCCTGAAGAGGCCGCGCCCGGCGCGGGCGCAGTTCCAGCCGCTCAATCGGCCGCGTGCTGCGGCTGATCCTGGTTTCCCCGCTGCGAACCGCTCCGCCAACCAGCGTCGCTTCCAGCCGGACGTTCGCCGCGGTCGAAGGATAAATTCTCCCTTTGACCGCCAGCACCTCGGATGACAGCTTGACGGCGTGCGAGAAGTCTCCCGTCAGGTGCGTCATCGCAGTGAGGAACAGGTTCCCGAAGCTGTGCCCTTTCAGCCCGCGGCCTCCGCTGAACCGGTAGTTAAACAATCGAGACAAGAGCGCCTCGTCCTGAGAAAGCGCCACCATGCAGTTGCGGATATCGCCGGGAGGCAGGACGTCGAAATCGCGCCGCAACCGGCCCGAACTCCCGCCGTCGTCGGTAACGGTCACCACCGCCGTGATCTCCAGGGCGCCCTCGGCAGCCTGGGCGTAGCGTTTCAATCCCCGCAGTAGAGTTGCCAGTCCGGTGCCGCCTCCCATCGAGACGATCCGGAGAGGCTGTGCTCGCGCAGCTCGACTCATCGCGTTACTTTGAGGATCTCACGAACCGCAGGCAGGGATTTACGACGCCTTCTTCTGACGGGGCTCTTCCTCGGAGTCGTCGTAGACGGAAACTTGTTCGAGATCGTCGGCTTCGAAAACCTGACCGCAATCGATGCAGTGCACGTAATCGACCCCATCCCGGCGCATCAGGAATTCCGTGCGCTTGTGCTCACAGCCTGGCATAGCAAGCTAGTTTATTTATCCCTATTCTAGTCTTGCGCGTACCCTTGTCAAGCCCCCCGTAGGACTACGGAGTCCCCCCTTTCCCTTTCGGCGCTTCAGGGAATCGCCTTACCGATGGCGGCTTCAGCCCCGCCCAATCGAAATGCCTCCAGCAACGCCCCCTCCACAGCTTTGAACTCCGGAGCCGATACCCGGCTCCCCTCTCCCAGCTCCACCAGCAGCCGAAACCTTTCTAATAGCGGCGCGCTTCCGAACACACCTCCGCCGTAACGGATATCCACCGTTGCGCCCGATGGAAAGAGCTGCCGCCTCACCGCCGCTGCCAGCGTCGCCAGAGCCTGGGCGCCCCCTGCAAGAATTTCGCCCGCCACGGCATCCCCGTTTCTCGCCGCCTGGTCGATCAGCTTAGCCCATTCCGCAACTCGATCCCGGGAGTATTCGTCCGTATACAGCCAGTGCAGCAATTGATTGCCGTCCCGCGCTCGGGAAGCCTCCAGCAGCATCCGTCGCAGCCCGGTTGCGGGACCCCATCCTTCTTCGTTCCGCAACACAGCCCGCATCGCCTGGCGGGCCAAATCAAACCCGCTGCCCTCATCGCCGTAGACGTATCCCCAGCCGCCCGCCCGAGCTGTCGCGCCTGCGGCATTTCGACCAAAGGCGATGGATCCGGTTCCAGCGATCACGATAATCCCCGGCTTACCGCCGGTCGCTCCCGCCAGTGCAATGTGAGCGTCATGCGTGATCAGGTAGCGCTCCGCGCGGATCGTCTCTTTCGATAGAGCTTCTTTATCGTCCGGACCTCCGCTCAGTCCCAGACACGCGGCCGCGAAGGCAGCATCGGTCACTCCCGCAGCCGCGCACGCCTCGCGGACGCTTTCGCGAATGGCCGACTGAAACTTCCTTCGGCCCTCGCCGGCCGACGCGTGGTTGCACGGTCCTGCGCGCCCTTGGCCGACTACGCGGCCGCTCTCCTCCCCGATCAGCGCCGTGGTGCTGGATTGCCCGCCGTCGATACCTAAGTAGAGACGCATTACGGAATGGTTTCGTACAGCCTGGCGTCGTAGCCACTGCCGATCAGTTTCAGCCCCCACGCCTCCGGATCGCCCGCAAAGTCTTCGGCTCCGAAATTGTCATCCCGGATGAGCAAATAACGAACCCCCCGCGATTGCATTTCATACGTCGCCATCCGGCGGATATTTTGCGGCACTTCCTCCGCCGCCGCGCTCGGGTTTTCCGCAACCGTTTCCCAGTTTCCCGAGGCGTTCGCCGTTTCCAGCCGCAGCCGGATCCGATCGAAATCGGATGACGTGATCAGCCGTACTTCGTCCATGGATTCGTCCCGGCCGAAATCCACCTCCAGATACATTCCCGGGCTCGCAACTTCCCAGGAACGCCAGCGCGTCGCGAGGGAATTGTCGAAGGCCATCTGCACTTCCCACGGATTCGGCCATGCGCGCAACCGCCACTCCAGCCGCCGCGGGAGTTCTTTGCCGCGCTCGTAAAACCGCAGTTCGTGCACGTTCCACTGCTCGGGATGCTCCGCCTTCGCCGTCTGAAGCACCCGCATGCGCCTCGCCTTGCGTTCCGGGAACTGAAAAACACGCCGCACGGTCGGCTGCAATGCGTCATCCCATCCCATGTTCACGGTGTCTGCCAGCACCTGGTTTCGCGCCGATTGAAATGACACCAGAATCTCATGCGAGGTGTACGCGTCGGGAAGTCCGGTCATCGCCAGCACCGGTTCCCCGCCGGGCACTTTGGATTCGATCATGCGCGCGATGCTGTACCCATACAGATTTTCCCGCAGGAACGCATCCGGCGAAGTGATCCGCAGGGCCGCTTTATAGGGGAACCGCACCAGCCGCCAGCAGTCGAAGTCGACGTATCGGTTTAGAATGGGAGGCCAGGATGCGACCGCATGGAACAGCATGAGGGCGGTCAGAAAAAGAGGCGTCTCGCCGAACGCCAGTCCCAGGCTCAGCGAAAAAAACGGCAGGCTGGGGATGAGAAACCGAGCCCCGATATTGGCAAAATACGTCGAAAACACCAGCGCTCCGGCCAGTAGCAGGCGCCTTCCTGCGGAATACCGCAGGGCCGCGAGGGCAAGCGGCAACAGCAGGAACACCGGTCCGACAATTCCACGAATGTAGCCGCCCCGAATCGTCGCTTCCAGCGGCAAAACTCGTAAATTCGGCATCCGGTAACTCCGCAACTGCTGGGAGTAGTCCTGCTCAAAAATTACGTGGATGTACGGATTTCGAAACAGCCGGTTCGCGAATGGCGCCACCGGATTCTGATAGAAAATCCAGTTCCGCGCAAGCCACGGACCCGCCAGGATCAGCGCGCACCCGGTTACCAGCAGCAGCGGACGGATTTTCCGGCCGCGCCAGGCCACGAATCCCAGAGCGTAGATCCCGATCGGAAAAGCCGTGTACTTGACTGCGTACGCGTACCCTGCCAGGAGTCCGACTGGAACCAGCAGACGAATCGACCGCGCTTCGATTCTGTGGTCGTCCCAGATCTCGGTCCAGTAAAACGCGGCGAAAACCACAGCCGCCGCAGCCACGTCCACGTAAGCCGACGATCCCGCAACTCCCACCACCGGGCTGGCGAACGTCAGCAGCGCGCCGGCCGCACCCGCCCACGGTTTCCCGATCCGGCGTCCGTAGGCGAGCACGATCAGCGCCAGCGCCATCGTAAACGCCGCGTGAACCAGCGCCGCCGCCGAATGCCGGCCGATGGCGAACGCCGGCAGAAACAGCGTCTCCACTCCCTGTGGAAGCATCGCGTAAAGATTGCTTGCGATGCGTTCGAACCCGTGCGTGCGAAGTTCTCGCGCCACCAAACCCAGGTGATAGCCTGCTCCGTCGGGGCTTGCTTCGGGGGCCCACGCGTTCACGAAGTAAACGACCGCGTACACTCCCGCGCCAGCTCCGAACACGACCTTCAACGTTCGGCTCAACGGCGCCACCGGCTTCCCGCTCTGTGTGCGCGCGCCCCGCCATGCGCCTGTCCACAGCGCCGCGAGAATCGTGATTGCCAGCAACCCCAACAGAATCGGCCAGTACGCCGCATGAACTGCAAGAACCACGAATACCGCCAGGTGCAGACATCCCGCCCCCAGGAGGAACGCCAGCGGAATTCGTTCGTCCCGCCGCAGAATAGCGCGCAATTGATCGATCAGCAGCGATCCGGCTGCGTAGCAGGCCGCCACCGTCAGTCCCGCCCCGAGTAGCGCCGCTGCCGCTTGTCGCATTTATTGAGCCTGTCGCATTTACTGGGTAAGCCCGATGCGTACCAGCACCAGCCCAAGCGCGGTCCCGTCCTCGGGCGAGACCCAAAGCTTATCGATCTCTGCGCCTAAGGCGACGTCCTGATTGGGCATCACCCATCCGGCAGGGATCGTTTTTTCGAAGTGTTGGCTTCCGGCGCGCTTATACCGGGCGCGCCCCAGCACGCGGTCGTTCACCAGAAAGGACACCGTGACCGGACCCGTGGCCTGCAGTGTTGTCTCCGGCAAGGCGAAATCAATCGTGTACCGCAGCCGTTCCGCTGAGCGGATCCGCACCCGTATCGTGGGTTTTTTCCCCGTCCAGCGCCACGAGGCCGTCCCTTGCGACGAGATATCCCGGATAAAATGCTCCCCCGCATCCTCATCCGACATGTTCACGATCGCCGATATGCGATACGGCCGGAAGTCGGCCAGCGGCTGCCGTTGTACCGGCGGAGCGTAGGATTCGGGCAGGTTCTGGCAGGCGCTCATTGCGAGCGCCGCCGCGCAGCCGATCGCCATCCGGGCTTGGGCAGGCCGGCTGTTCACTCCGATACTATACCGCGGCTCGTTGCGTTCCCAACGATTCCAGGCGGCTTTCGTCCAATTTCCTGATCATGCTAATTTAGGGAGAAACATGCCGTTAAAACGAATTCTGCTATCCGTGCCTTTGTGTGTCTCGATGTGGGCGCAGGCGCCCGCGGCCGACCCCGCACAGAAGGTCGTCGCCACCGTGGCTGGCAAAGATATCACGGTCGCAGATGTTCAGTTGATGCTCTCGAAATTCAACGCGCAGGACGTGCAGACGTTCCAGCAGAATCCTCAAATGGTTCTGAGCCAGTATTTCTTGTTCCTGCACATGGCTGAGGAGGCCGATAAGGCCAAGCTCCTCGAAAAGAGTCCCTATAAGGAACAGTACGAAGCGGTTCGGCTCCGGCTGCTTCGCGACGCCCGGGTCAACGAAGAGAACAATGCGTATTCGGTGCCTCCGCAGGCCATTGAAGCCTACTACAAGGAACATAGCTCACAATATGAGCAGGCCAAAATTAAGGTAATTTACATCGCCTACTCCGGGCAAGCGGCGCCCGCGGGCGGCGATCCGGCCGCACTCCAGCAAGCCGCCCAGCAAGCGCTCGCTGCTGCGCATGCCAAACACACCGAGTCCGAGGCTCGCGAGCTTGCGAACGACATCGTCAAGCAGCTTCGTGCCGGAGCGGACTTCAGCAAGCTCGTAGACCGGTATTCGGAAGATCCCGCGTCGAAAGCTGCCGGCGGCGACTTCGGTGTCGTCAAAACAGTGAGTGAATATCCCGCGGACTTCAAGAGCGCCGTTTTCGCGCTCAAGCCCGGCGAGATCAGCGATCCGATCCGCCAGCCTACTGCTTTCTATATCGTGCGACTCGAGGAGAAAAGCACGCAGCCTTTGACGGAGGTCAGCGGGCCGATCGTGCAGACGCTCCGTAATGAGCACATGAACCAGTGGATGAAGGACTTGAACGCCAGCTACCAGGCGGTGATCAAGGATTCCGACTATTTCAAGTCGGTCGGCACTCCTCCTTCGCCGCTGTTGGTCGCCCCGCCCAAGTAATCGCGGTGCTGCCGCCTCTCTCCGGCCGGCCTATCCGGGTCGAGATCCGCGCCTCGCTTGGTCCGCATTTGGCCGCCACGCACATTCCCCGCCGTCGGATTTTGCTCGATTCGGAAGTTTTGATCCGGCGCCGCGAATTCGAGCGCATCCTGGTCCATGAAATTTTCCATTTCGTCTGGGTCCGCCTCTCGAATCGAACCCGCCGGAGTTGGGAGCTTCTGCTGGCCGCCGAAATCTCCGCGAACGCCCGTGGCGAGCTCGGCTGGAGCGCGGAGTGGCGCAAAGATAAGCTCCGTCCGGCCGACGTCCGGCGGCGTGCCCCCGCCTGGCGCCGCTATGTCTGCGAGAGTTTCTGCGACACCTCCGCCTGGCTGTGCTCCGGTCTCCGCAACCACGACGAATTTACGCTGCCCGCTGCGCGCCGGAACGTCCGGCGGCGCTGGTTCGCAGCGCATGTCCTGGGAAGGCCCGCCATCCCGGTATAATGAAGCTATGCAGGTTCGAAAGCTTTCGCTGCCTTCGATCCGCCGCTGGATTCTGTTTACAGCGGCCCTTACCGTGATTATTTCCTGCACCGGCGTCCCGGATGATGTTCATGTAAAGAACGAACGGCAGCGCAAGGTCTCTCCCGACTTCTCTCTGAAAGACTCGACCGGCGCAACCGTCAAGCTCTCCGATTACAAAGGCAAAGTCGTCCTGCTGAACTTCTGGGCCACATGGTGCGGACCTTGCAAAATAGAAATCCCGTGGTTCATGGATTTCCAGAAAACATACAAAGATCGCGACTTTGCCGTCCTGGGCGTCTCCATGGACGAGGACGGATGGGATTCCGTGAAACCCTACGTCGAAGAGCACAAGATGAACTACCGCGTGCTGCTCGGCAACGATCAGGTTTCCCAGCTCTTCGGCAGCATCGATTCGCTGCCTACGACGTTTGTAATCGACCGTGAGGGCAGGATCGCATCCATGCACATGGGTCTGGTTGCGAAGAAAACATATGAACATGAAATCGAGCAGCTTCTGGGCGCTCCCAAGGGTGGTTCGCAATCCGGTGCTTTGCGCGTTCCTGGCGGCGAGCTCGCTTTCCTTCGCGCAAACTAGCGTCCTGTTCATCCCCAAGCCTGACCCCGTGCCCGCGAAGGCCGGCGTAACCGTCGAAATCAAACTGCCTTTGCAGCTTCGCCAGGGTTATCACGTCAACAGCGACAAGCCGCCCGATCCATATCTGATTCCGCTGCGCCTGACTTGGGATGCCGGAGCGCTCGGGTCCGCCGAGGTCCTCTACCCCAAGCCGGATCTTCATAAGGTCGAATTCTCCGCCGCGCCGCTGCCCGTGTACTCCGGAAAATTCGAGCTCACCACGCGCCTGAAGATCGCCCCGAACGCGCAGCCCGGGCTGGTCAACGTCCCGGGCAAGCTTCGTTATCAGGCTTGTGACGACCGCATGTGCCTTCCGCCCAGAACCGTGGACCTCACGCTTCCAGTGAGCATTTCCCGCCAATAGGACAGGCGATCTTGTCCCCTGTCGAACGCCGGCTCTTGATCCGCCCCGGCGCCATCGGCGACTTCATCCTGTCTCTGCCCGCGCTCGAAGCCGCCCGCGCCACTTACACCGAAGTCTGGGCCCCCCGTTCCGTGCTTCCTCTCATCCGCTTCGCCGGCCGCACGCGCGCCATCGCCGACACCGGCCTCGACCTGCTCGGCGTCGTCGAAGACGCCCGCGTACCCGAACTCGAAACCTTCGATTCCATCTACTCCTGGTACGGATCCAACCGTCCCGAGTTTCGCGAAGCGGTCCGCCATCTCCCCTTCACGTTTTTCCCCGCGCTCCCGCCGCCTGAACAGGGAATCCCGCGGATTGCCGTCCCGCCGCCGTCGGTTCAGGATTTCGCCGTGATCCATCCCTTTGCCAGCAGCGGGAAAAAACGTTGGCCTCTCGAAAATTTCCGCGAACTGGCTGCACGCCTGGGCGTTCCAGTCCAATGGTGCGCCGGTCCAGAGGAGCCTCTCGATCACGCCGTTCGCCTCGAGAACCTATACGATCTGGCCTGCTGGCTCTCGACCGCCCGCCTCTTCATCGGCAACGACTCCGGCATCGCGCATCTGGCAGCCGCCGTTGGAACGCCCGTCATTGCGATTTTCCTCGCGACCGACCCCCGCGTCTGGGCTCCCCGCGGCCCCCACGTCACTGTTTTGGAACGCCCTACAGTCGATCGAGTTCTGGATGCCGCCCGCGCGCTTCTCACCCAGCACCCGGGCCGCCTCCTCTAACGCGCCGCTTCCCAAAAACTGAAGATCCATTCCGTACAGCTTGCGCAAATTCATATGCGCGGTCCGCGCGTAACGGTGCGCGGACGCCTCGCTGCGCTCCGTTCCCAGATCGATCAGCGCGTTGATCACCGCCGATTCGGCTACCAGCAGATCCACGTACGCCTGCGGTTTCTTCTTCACGGCAACCAGCACGTCCTGGTGCCACACGGGCGCATAACGGTGCGCGAGCTCCGACATGCCCGCCTCGCACAGCCGGCGCTCGATCCGGCCTAGGATGGCTTGAATCGTGCGTCCGGTGAGCTTCCATGCGCTCTCGAGGCTCGCGTAACACTCCGGATAATCGCGCAGATCGTACGTGAATTCCGTGCGCGGGCGGCCATGGCACAAGCGGCTCGCCTGGTACACAATCACCGGATACGCCGCGGGACGGTCTTCAAATCTCTCCACTCTCTCGAAATAGGTTTCGGCCACCTGGTCGCGCATCCAGCGTTGCAATGTCAGCGACACGCGCTGCCATGTCCAGAAATATTGTGCATCGCGCTCGCCTGGCGCGGCGCCCCAGTGCGGATCCCTCAGGGCATCCGTAGCGGCTTGAAGCAAACGGCTCACCTGGTCAGTCATAGGCAGACCGATTGTAAACGTTCCGCGCAAACTCTCAACCTGCCGGTGAACGCGCAAAGGTTTCTAAAGAAAGCGCGTTCGCGCTCGTCGTCGGGACGTTACTGGCGTTCCAGGCTGGCCCGATCCCACTTCGCCAGCTTCGCGCCCGCCTCATACGCGCTCTGGCAGAACTCCAGCACCGCCTGATCGGGATGCGAAGAAATCCTCACGTCTTCGTAAGGAAGAACGAATTCCCCGAGCTGGCTGTTCCACTCTGCGGCGGCGGGCCGCACCGGCTCCCGTTCTAATCCCGGCGCCACGGGCGCGCTGTAGGCGTAAAATGCAGCGTGCGGATATCGCCGGTCCCCCGGCCAGAATCCGCAGCTTGTGACTTCGTGGGAATACGCTTCGCGCATCATCGGGTCCGCGCCCTCGCGTTCCGGCGCGCGCCGGCCGGAGAAGCGGGTCACTGCCAGATCGAACGATCCCCAGAAGAAATGCACCGGGCTGCACTTGCCCAAAAATCGCGACCGGAAACGTTTCAGCACGCGATCGGCGTGAATCAGCACGCGGCGGAACCGTTCTACGTACTCCGTATCGTAGGAGGCGTGGTGATGGTCCTGGTCGAACGGCGTTGTGTCGTCGAACTCCACCGGCACCTTGTAAATCCGAACCCCAATTCCCAGCGAGCCCAGCGCCGCCGCGTACTCCGCGTAAAAATCCGCCACCGATCGCGGATAGAGCCGGATGGAGTGCTCGACGCCTTCGCTGGTCTCAAGCAGCAGCCGGTGCGCAACCAGATCGAACGCAATCGCGAAGGAGCCGTCCTTCCATGGAATCGCCGACGTCGTCAGCCCGCGCGGCGTGACGTACAGCGGCACGTTCCACCAGTGGTTCTCGAGCGGCGATAGCTCCAGCCGCGTCTTTCCCACGATCTGCGTCCACATGTGCAGCGTGTCACAAGTCTTCTCCCATTCGGAGAAGGGCAGCGCGGGCCACTCAGACGGACTCAATCACGACCTCGTCCACGTAGCACCACGCCCAGTCTTCGCCCGGCTCGAACGAACGGATGATGGGGTGATGCGTTGAATGAAAATGCTTGGTCGCGTGCTTGTTCTTGGATGAATCACAGCAGCCCACATGCCCGCAGCTTAAACACAAACGCAGGTGGACCCAATGGTCGCCCATCTTCAGGCATTCTTCACATCCCTGCGAGTGAGGCTTCACGCTCTTGATCTGGTTCAGGTGCGTACAGTCAGGCATTAGCGGGCCTTTTTCTTTTCCACGTGCCCATCGATCCAGTTCAGAATCAGATCCGCGAGCTGGATGTTGTTCCGGTCCTGCATGAGCATGTGACTGTTTCCTTTTATGCCCATTTTCGGCAGCGACATCATCTCCGCATCGCCGCCCTTGCCCTTCACCTGCGCGACGAATTTCTCGCAGCTACTGAACGACTGCGCCCAGTTCGCCGGCCCTCCCGAAACGTCTCCCAGATGATCCCCGAACATCACCAGCGTCGGAATCTTCGCCAGCGCCTCGATCTCCGCCGGCCTCAGCTCCGGACACGGCATCTCGATCGAGATCATCCCGCGGATCCCTTTTGGATCGATCAGCGCCGCCTGCTCCGGGAAAAACCCGGATTCGGAATGTCCCATGAGTACCGCCCCGTTCAGCTTCACCGCCAGCGCGGCCATGTTCTTCCACGTCGGATTCGGATTCGGCAGCGTCGAGTTCAGGTCCGGGATCATCTGCTTGTACAGCTCATCCACGGCCTCGATCGGAAACTGTCCGTCCTTGAACGGCTCGCCGAACTTCGGGCCGAAGCGGAATACCGTCCAGGCCGTCTGATGCGTCGCCGCAAGCACGTTCGGAAGCTGGCTGGGCGGCATCGTGCCGGCCTTCACCGCCGTGATCGTGCTCGGATCGAATCCCGAGCGCGCCCGCGAAGACTGATCCGCCAGATACACGGAACGTCCCTTGCGCTCGAAGTACTCATTCCATCCCATGCGCCCGTCCGGTGTCGTCTCCCAGGTTTTGCTGCTCAGGCAGCAGCCGTGGACCATCACCACGGGAACGTGCTGCGCGCCCTGCGGCGGAAGCTGGAACTGCACATACATTTGATTGATGGTGATTTCGCCCGGGGCCCCCCGTCCGCCTGGGGCCGGCAAAGTCTTCGATTCGCCGCCCACGAAAAAGCTCCCCTGGCTGGCGATCATCAACGGTTGCGCCACCGCCACCCAGGCAAACAGCGCTGCGCAAGCAAGAATCTTCATCCTGTGATCCTCCGCCCCTGTATTGTATGTCTTCTGAATCACAACAGCCGAGCCGCGACGGTAACGCAGCGGACTAGTGTACGGTCTGCTTGGCCCGCAGCCCGAACGGCGCGATTTCAATATCGAACTGCTCGCCGTTCATGCGGACCATCTGATACGTCCCGCGCATCACGCCCGCGGGCGTCGGCAGCGGGCACCACGAGGAGTACTTGAACGATTCGCCCGGAGCCAAAACCGGCTGTTCCCCGACAACTCCAGGACCCTTCACTTCCTGCACATGCTCCAGGGCATCCGTGATGATCCAGTGCCGGCTCACAAGCTGCACCGTTTCCAAACTCTGGTTGGTGATGCGCACCGTATACTGGAAAATCCATTCGCGATGGTACGGCCGCGAGTTCTCCGGCGCGTACCGGCACAGAACCTCCACGCGGATGCCGTTCGTCACGGCTTCCGACATCGGCGCGATCTCCCACTCGAGATTCGGCATGGCGGACCTGATCAGGATAGCAGGTAGAATCCCCCGCGAGCGATAATGAGAGCCATCATGAACGTGCTTCGGCTGACATCGCTCCTGGCTGCTATTTTCTTGCTCGCGCAGAACGGCTCCGCCCAGGTCGATACCGGCGAAGTGACCGGCCGCGTCGTCAGCTCGCGCACCGACGAGCCCCTTGGCCAGGTTCAGGTGCAGCTCCAGATTCCGGGAAGTCCCACTACAGCGACTACGAATACAATGTTCCGCGCGGTCACTGCTCCCGATGGCACGTTCCGAATCTCGAGCGTTCCGCCCGGCAGCTATGTTTTGCAGACCGCCGCGGTCGATTACTATCTCGTTCGCCAGGAATTCACGCTCGCCGCGGGAGAGACCAAGAACTTCGATGTCGTCCTCACCTCTTCCACCGATCAGCGCAAGGACACGGTTGTCGTCTCGGCGGGCGCGTTCGGAGTGACTCCGGAAGTGGCCGCCGCAGCGATCACGCTGGAAGGCGAAGAGCGCAAGAACCTCGCCAGCGTGCTCGCCGACGATCCGCTGCGAGCGGTCCAAAGCCTGCCCGGCGTCACCTCCAACAACGATTTCGATTCGGAATTTTCGCTCCGTGGCGCGCCCTTCGATCGCATCGGGCTATATTTGGACGGCGTACTCTTGCACGCGCCCTTTCACACCACCGACGGGCAGGCCGACAACGGTTCGCTCACCATCTTCAACGGCGATACCACCGACGACATGACGCTCTATGAAGGCGCGTGGCCGGTCCGCTACTCCGATCGCACAGCGGGCATCCTGGCCGTCGATACACGCGAAGGAAACCGCCAGGAGCTGCAAGGCCGCCTGACCGCCAGCACCTCCAACGGCGGAGGGCTATTCGAAGGGCCGATCGGCCAGAACCACCGCGGATCCTGGCTGGTCTCCTTCCGCAAGAGTTATCTCCAGTACCTGCTCAACCGCGTCGATTTCGGCGATAGTGCGCCCATGTCCTTCGGCTTTACGGACGGGCAGGCGCGGCTCACCTACGACCTCACCCAGAAACACACCATCAGTCTGAGTGACGTGGAAGGCGCATCCGGCCTTGATCGGACTCCGTTCCGCAGCGAGCTCGGTGTAAATTCAGTTCTCACCAGCGGATTCCGGTTTTCGCTGCTGAATCTCGGCTCCCGATACGCTCCTAGCCAGCGCATTCTGATTACGAATCATCTAGCCTGGTCGCGCGAGCGGGGCGATGTGGAGAACCGCGACAATGCCTTATTGAACCGGCAGGCCTATGGCGAATGGACCTGGCGCGGCGACGTCAGCATCTCCTGGTTGTCCGATAAACCCGGAAAGAACACGCTCGATTTCGGCGGCCTGTTCCGCCGTTTGCGCCAGGATGGCGCCGCGACGCAGTTCATCTATACACCCGTTCTAGTGCCCTCACCGGACGTCTTCCGCGGATCCGGCCATCGGGCCGGAGCCTACGTGCAGCAATCCTACGGCTTCGCCTCGGATCGCATCCATTTTACTGCCGGCCTTCGCCAGGACGAGTTCAGCCAGAGCACGGTTCAGGTCACCTCGCCTTATGCCAGCGTATCTTTTGCTCCGTACAAAAGAACCCACGTGCAATTCGATTGGGGCCAGTACGCGCAATTCCCGGAGCTGAACCAGATCTTCTCGACGTTCACGCACACGCCGCTGCTTCCCGAACGCGCCACCCACTACGAAGCCGTCGTCGAACAAACTTTGGACGAGCGCACACGCCTGCGGATGGAATTTTACGATCGCCAGGATCGGGATCTTCTGGCCCGCCCGCTTCTCGATCCGCGCATTCTTTTGAGTGGCGCCCTCTTCAACCCTCTGCCGAACGCCCCCTGGCGCAATTCCGAGCGCGGCTATTCGCGCGGCGCGCAGATCTTTTTGCAGCGCCGCACCGCCAACGGATTCACCGGATGGGTTTCCTACGCCTATGGCCGCACCATGATCAGCGACGGAGATTTGGGCATCCGCTTCCCGTCCGATTACGACCAGCGCCACACGTTTAACGCTTATGTCAGCCGCCGTCTGCGTCCCACGGTCAACGTCAGCGCGCGGTTCACCTACGGTAGCGGCATGCCGTTTCCCGGATTCTACCGCCAGCAGGGAACTGCCTACTTCGTCTCATCCAGCCGCGACGCCGTGCGCGCTCCCGACTACCAGCGCCTCGATCTGCGGCTGAACAAAGCCTACGTGCACAAAAAATCGAAGGCCACGCTGTTTGCCGAAGTCATCAACCTCACCAACCATTCCAACCGCGACTTCGATTCGGCCGGTCCCTACGACGCCAACACCCGCCAAACCTATCCGAACTTCTTCAGCATGTTCCCGATCCTGCCGTCAGCCGGAATGGTTTTCGAGTTTTAGGCTTCCGATTCAGAACCCTGCCGGCTACCGCCCGTAGACCCGGATTTCCCGGCCGTCCGCCAGCACCACGCGCTCCAGCCGGATGATTTTCTGGCCATCGGAAAACTGATAGCCGATGCCCGTGATCGTGTCGCCGGTCTTCACCGTCGACTTAGTCCAGCCGTTGGCTTCCATCCGGTTGATGGCCGGGCCGCCGATCTGCCACTTCTCCATCTTGCCGTCATTGCCCTGAACCTCGAGCGTGATCATCGGATGCGGATTGGCCCACTCGAATTGAATGACTTTGCCCTTCACCGTCACGAGCTTGTCATTGCTCACCGGCCAGGAGTGATGCGCCGCCAAAGGCGTCACCGCAAAAGCCAGAGCCAGGACCATCGTTGCCGGAACGAATACTTTCTTCATCGAGACCTCTCCTGCGCGCCATTCTAGAACAAATTGCGCATACAGGAAAGCGCTGCGCGAAAGCGGTAGACTGAGACGTTCTTATGACCCGCAAAGGGCGCGCAGGCCTTCCATGAAACAAGTACGCGGTCCGCACGCTCCGTTTTGCGGGGATTGACCTAGGAGAACGCCTCATGCAGGTCCGCTCCGCACAATCGGCTCCGGCGCGATCGACGCAGCAGGCGTCCGAACCCACCAGGACCCGGCGCATCGTCGTCCTCTACGCGATGGTGCTTTCCTGGGTCACTTTTCTCGATCGCGCCGCGATCGGCCAAGCCGCGCCGCTCATCAGCCGCGATCTCAGCCTGACTCCCGTCGAGATGGGTTACGTTTTCTCCGCGTTCGGTCTGGCCTACGCGCTGTTCGAGATCCCCGCCGGAATTTACTGCGATCGGAAAGGCCCGCGCAAAGCTCTCACCGCAATCGTCGTCTGGTGGTCTTTGTTCACGATCGCTACCGGATGGGCATGGAACCTGGTTTCCATGTGGACCACTCGCTTCCTGTTCGGCGCCGGCGAAGCCGGTTGTTATCCCAGCTTGGCTCGCGTGTTTCGCACCTGGCTGCCGGTGCGCGAACGCCCCGTCGCCGAAGGACTCAAGGCGGCCAGCTCCCGCCTTGGCGCCGCGGTTGCTCCCTACATGGTCGTGACGCTTCTCGGATGGATGACGTGGAAAGGAGTCTTCTTCGCCTTCGGAAGCGTCGGATTCCTGTGGGCCGCGGCGTTCTACTTCTGGTTCCGCGATCAGCCTTCGCAGCATCCTTCCGTCAACGCCGCGGAATTGTCGGTCATCCCCGCATCGGAAGAAGGCCACGGCCATACATCCGCTCCGTGGGGCCGCTATATCGGCGCGTCCAGTCTCTGGATGCTCAGCGTGCAGTGGTTCTGCCATTTTTACGGATTCTATTTCTACATCACCTGGCTTCCTACTTACTTGCAAGAGGCCCGCGGCGTCACCATCGCGCAGAGCGCTTTGCTCTCCGGACTACCTGTGCTCATGGCCGCAGCCGGAAGCCTGGCGGGCGGATGGGCTCTCGCCGGCGCCATTCGCCGTCTCGGCGATATCCGGCGCGCGCGCAAATGGACCGGATACATCTCCTACTCTCTGGCTGCCGTTCTGATGTTGTTATCGATTCGTCCGGCCTCGGCCGAGCTCGCCGTGGTGCTGATGGCGCTCTCGAGCTTTGCTGCGGAACTCAGCACGCCCCTGACCTGGACCACGGCCATGGACCTAGGCGGCCGCAACGTCGGCGCCGTCTCGGGCGCGATGAACACCCTCGGACAGTTGGGTGGCGCCGTGGCTCCTGCCGTGGTCGGATATTTTGCGCAACTCGGAGCATGGGGCTGGACCGCCGCCCTCTACAGCGCCGCCCTCATGTACGCCATCGGATTCGTGTGCTGGCTGTTTCTGGACCCCGTCACTCCTCTTGGCGTGACGGAGTAGGACCGGAGAGGTCGTTTACCCGCAAGCGGGGCGCCTGTCAGTTTCCTGCGCCGGACGGGGCGGTATGGATCGCGCCTCCAAGCGTTTCTTGTACAGTAGCAATACGCTGGGGCCGAAGGAGAGCAACATGATCGCGATGCCGGTGGTGATTCCGAAACCTGTCGCAACGGGCGCCGAGCATTCTTTGCGGTGCCGCACGATGACATGACAAGGCACGGCCACCAGGAGTTCCAGGATGCTGCCCTTGAGTAACCACGAGACGGTCTGCGTAACGGCCGTAGAGGAGTCTCGGCAGTACCGGTGAAACACAATTCCCCAGAACGACCAAAGAAAAGCCCAAAAGGCTAAAGTCACCCACCAGCTATCTAAAAATGAGAGACCCTTGTCCCCTCTGATTCCGGCGGCGAGAGACAGAATCCCCGCAAACGCCAGAATGGCCAGGAACGTCGCCGCCATTGAAGTGGAGATCAGGATGTGAGCTCGGGGCTTCAGTCGTTTCTGAGAAGTATCGGCGGACAGGAACAGCAAGAGCGCCTCGCCGGAAATTGCGATCCCGATGCCAATCCATATTCCGTAAGCGCGGTAGATGTTCATCACACTGTCCGAGTTGCTCATCAGAGCCCAGCCGGGCACTAAAAGCACGATTACAATGAACGCGTAGAAAATAGTGATTGCGATTCCCCACGTACGCATGCTCCTCCTTGAATGTTGAGCTGAACCGCCGCTTGACTCTCACGTCTGGAGCAATTGGGTTACCTTACTTGGTGAGTAGGACGGGCGATCTTGCTCGCCTGCAAGCGGGCCGCCCGTCACGCTTTGCGCCGTTTGGCGCACCCAGGCACACGTTCGCTGCGCCCCGAGGCCCGAATTTCTGCGGATTCCTATCTCTATAGTTCAATCGGCCGGAACTGAAAGTGCTGATATTGACGTCGTCCGTGTTCACTTTAAACCTTAAAAGGACATAAGTCATATGATAACTCGCAGCTCCCATTGGAGGATTTCTACAATTGCGCTGGCTATCGCGGCGGCGATACCGGCGGCATGGGCCCAGCCTTGGGTCTCCTTCGACAACAACACCCGGTATCTGGCTCTCGGCGACAGCCTTTCGGCGGGATACGCGGCCAAACCCGCGACGCAGGGTTTTGTGTACCGGGTGTATCAAAGCGGCGCCGTGGATAATCTCAATAATCTGCTGTTTTGCGACGCAGCCGTACCGAATACCACCAGCGCGGAGGTGCTGCATTACCAGGTACCGCAGGTTCCCTTCTTCTTCAAGGAAACAGGCCAGACGTATCGCAAGATCGTCACGCTGACCGTCGGCGGAAATGACGCGTTCACCGTCGTGGGTCCCGGCGGCCAGATCGATCCGGGCGCCGTGCTCGCGATGCTTCAGGCTTATGCCGCGAATCTGGGAACAATTCTTGGCACACTTGTCAGCGAATTTCCCGACTTGCGGATCTACGTCGGCAATTTGTATGACCCGAGACTGCCGATTCCCGGCGAAGAAGTCCTGGTGAACCTCATGAATCAGACCACGGCGGCCGTGGTCGCCGCTTTCCCCAATAACGCGGTCCTGGTCGACATTCATGCCGCGTTCGACGGCCGAAGCGGGCTGCTTCTTCTGGAAAAGCACGGGTCGGCACCCGATCAAATCCATCCCACCGACGCCGGATACGGCGTGATGGCGAAAGCCTTCGAAGACGCGATTCGCGGGAACTGATGCCGCACGGGACCATGTCATCGAAATTGGTTCTCGCATTCGCGGGATTCGCGCTAGCAGGGGCGCCCGCCGGGTGGGCGCAAGAGATTGAGAAGGTAACGGTCCTTTTCGGCGCCTCTGTCTCGGGGATCGACCGGGGCAGCATTGGAGACTCCATGTTGCCCTCCAGCGAATTTCCGGATCGTAACGAGAGATTCACGGGATTCGTATTCAGCCCCGCGCTCACCATGCGCCCGTACCTCCGCGTCGTTCTCGGCGAGCTGGCTGCGCAATACCGGCACGCTGGCGCGACGCTTGACGGGGGTAAAGAGCGGTCCACAACCTTCCAACTCCTGTTCGGTCCCGAGTTCACCAAACGCTTTAAGCGAACCACTCTGTTCGGTCACGCGCTCGTCGGATTCGGAGGAACGCAGCGATCCTCGATCGTAAATGAACACGGAGTTTCGGAAAACGACTTTGGCGTCTTGCCCGCATTGGGCGGCGGCGTCGACGTGAACATCACCCGCCGCTACGCCGTGCGCGTTTTGCAGCTCGACTACCTGCCGGGCCGCATGACTCGGAACCAGTTCGGGATGGACCCAAACGGATCGATCATCGATAGGGATGTCACTTCGACCCGGCACAACTGGCGGGTCACTATGGGCATCGTGATTCACGCAGGATTTTAAGGGTTCACTATGCAGAGCTTCACTGCCGGAAACCAACGACAGATCCGGGACGTCCAGACCGGATATGGAATCGGGATCGCTGCTGTGGCCAGGCAGATGGGCATCGCCGTGCTCTTCGCGTGATGCGGATTTTTCTCTTACGCGCTCATTCATCCAGTGAGCCCGGCATGGGCTCACTGGGCCAGTGGCGATTCCTACGGTTCCTTGGTGGTGGGTTTGCCGTTCGGAATTCTGTCGGCGTGCCTGTTTGTTCGCCCTTGGAATCTGGCGGTGGTGGCTGCGTTCTTGCAAGGACTGGTTTGGTTGATCGCGGCGAATTTGATGGTGGGACCGAATCTACATACGAGAGCGGCTGTCGAGGGATTCGTCAGCGCCGTTGGAGTTGCAGCCGTAATCTTTACAACTCGGTCATTGGATCTCTCTTGGCGGCTCCCTGTACTGAGTGGAATTGTCGGATCGATCTCGGCACTCTTCACGACTCTTCGTGGCAATCGGCGTGATCGGATTGTTTGCGGCGCTGCCGTTCGTTTGGGCGCCAAACTCGGATGATCTTATTTCAAGGCTTGCATCGATGCTGTGTTTCGCAATTTGGCAGGCTGCTGTCGGGACATCTTTGTACCTGATGTACTATCGGGTTCGCTGCGCGACTCCCTCGGATTGCTGAGGTCCGCTCCGTTACGTATTCGTTCTCACCGCTGACACCTCCGCCGCGCCATGTTACTCTCTTACTAGCCCGCAAAGGGGCACGGCGGCCTCTGCGGCCGGCTATTAACAATTTGCCGCCGGGCTCCGTCTTGCGGGCGATAAAGTAAGAAGGCCATGGCCAGCTCCGGAATCCAGGATTCGTTGCGCGAGCGCGGGGTGCGCCTTACCCGCCAGCGCCGCCTGCTGCTCGAGCTGATCGACAACTCCGGCCTCCATCTCGATGCCGAGAGCCTCTATCAAATGGCGAAGGAAAAGGATCCCAAGCTCAACCGCGTCACCGTCTACCGCACGCTCAAAATGCTCAAGGATGGCGGCCTCGTGGACGAGCTCGATCTGGCCCACTTCGAGGGCGAAAAACATTATTACGAAACCCGCCTGAAACAGGAGCACGCGCACATCATCTGCCTGCGCTGCGGCCGCGTGGAAGAGTTCTTCGGCGAGCAGCTTCAAGCCGTCCGCGGGCAGGTCGAGTCCCAATTCGGATTCGAGATCGCCTTCGCGCGCACCGAAATCGGCGGCTACTGCTCGCATTGCCAGGTGCTTCGGTCAAAAGAAGACCTCCGCGCCAGCTAGAGATCGTCAGTTGGCTCCCGGGCGCTCGATGCGTTCCACTGTGTATACCGGCAAGGTATCCTCTTGCCGTTCCAGTTCGAGCCCGAGTTTTTCCAGGACCGTGAAGATGGTCGGGAGCCCGGCGAAGGGATTCGACGCCGGATTCGCGCCTGGTGGCGGAGGAGGCAGCCGCATGGGTTGCCAGCCTTCCGTGTTTACGGTGAACCACCCGCTGAGCCCCGTGCGGTTCACGACTGGCAAATCCGTCCAGTTCTCGATGTAGTGTACCAGGTCGTCCATATCCACAGCGTTTCCATTCAGTGGATGGCCCAAGCCGTTGACAAAGTTATGGCAACCCTCGGGGCTTGTATCGAAGATGCAATCCTTCTCGGACTTCGCCGACTTCTGGAGCTTCGGACCTCCGCCGGCTACGCTGAGAGCATAAACTGACATCGTTTTATTCTCAATCTTCATCGCGAGTCTGAATCGATCGGCAAGCAATGCGCGGATCATTTGCTGAATCCGGCTTCGAGCTTCGCCGTCAGCCACTCTCGCTTCGATATCGTATTTTTCGCGAATGGCCCAGTCTGGCAGTCCGGACAGACGCGGTGAAGGGTTGACTGGCACCTCGTAGGCGTAGCTCAAGAGCAGAATGACCGGGACCGCATTCGCAATCAAGTCGCCGTTCGGCAGCACTCGCACGCGCCCGTTGCGCAGGTTCGCGGGGCGAGTAGGCTTTATCGTGATCGTTGCATATGTTTGCGACTGAGCGACGGCAGGTAAAACCATGAACAAGCTTACTGTCGCCCGGCGGAATACGGACACGAACCGTCCTCCTTAGCAGCATTGGACGGCGGTAGCGATCGGTTTGTTCCCGGCGCGCCGGCTTCCCAACGGACGATTCGCGCTCGGCCCCATGTTAATCTCCTACTAAGAGCATGGCGAGCGCGGGAATTCAGGATTCCTGATGGGTGTGACGAGTGCGACCACGCAGCCGGACGCACGAGCAGGCCTGCCGCCCGCCGCTCTAGTGGTTCTGCATCCCTCGGGTCAGCGCAGCCGCACGGAAATCGAAACGCTCCCGTTCCTGATCGGCCGCCAGCCGGATAATCACCTGGTCCTGCGGGACAATCGCGCGTCGCGAACGCACGCGCGCATCGTGGGGGAAAAAGGCCACTACGTTCTGGAAGATTGCAACAGCCGCCATGGCACGTGGGTGAACGGCGAGCGCATCGCGCGCCACATCCTGCGCAACTCAGACCGCATCGACCTGGGTGTGCCGGAATCGTATCAGTTGACATTCGTCCTCGAATCGGGCGAGATCAACCGCATCCTGGATCAGATTTCCTCGAAATCGGGCGGCATGGGCGACAATCACCTCGCCAAACTGCGCTCGCTGGTGGAAGTCGCGCGCGCGCTGCAGAATTCGCTTTCGACGCAGGAGGTACTGACGGCGGTGGTGGACGCTGCTCTGGCGGTCACCGGTTGCGAGCGCGGATTCCTGCTGCTGCGCAAAGACGACGGTCTGGATGTCTCGGTCGCGCGCGATCTGGAGGGCCGCGCGCTCGATCCCGGAGATCTGCGCGTTCCCACGGCGGTGATCCAGCGCGCGCTCAACACGCGCCGCGAGTTGCTGTCGATGTCGTTCGATCCGGGGGCGCAAGATACCGTGGAAAGCCTGGACCGGAGCGTTGCCGCGCTCGAACTGCGCAGCGCCGTTTGCGTTCCGCTGATTCTGGTGCAGAGCGGATCGATGGAGGAAACTCGCCTCGCGTCGCATGCCCAGCAGACCGTTGGCTTGCTATATCTCGATTCGCGCAGGTCGCCGGCGGATCTCTCGGCCGGGAACCGCGAGGTGCTTCAGACGCTGGCGATCGAGGCGTCCACGATTCTCGAAAACGCGCGGCTGCTCGAAGAAGAGCGCGTCAAGCTGCGCATGGAAAGTGAACTGAAAATCGCGCGCGAAATCCAGCAAGGCTTGGCGCCCGTTTCGCTGCCCACCCAAGGCTGGTTCCGCGCGGCCGGATCGAGCTGGGCGTCGACGGAAGTCGGCGGCGATTACTTCGACGTGCGGCAGGTCTCGGCGGATACTTGGGCGGCCGTTGTGGCCGATGTTTCCGGAAAAGGTGTGAGCTCAGCGCTGCTCGCAAGCCTGCTGCAAGGCGCGTTTCTGATGGCTTCGGGCGATTTTGCCGAGATCGAGCCGACTATGACACACCTGAACCGCTTTCTGCTCGAGCGGGCGCGCGGCGAGAAATACGCGACCGTGTTTTACTGCATGGTGAATTCCGACGGCCTGCTGAGCTTCGCCAACGCCGGCCACTGCGCGCCGTTCCTGGTCAGCTCCGACGGCCGCCTGCGCAAACTGCACACATCCGGAATGCCGGTCGGGATGCTCGAAGAAGCGCAGTTTCAAGTTGTCCAGATGCAGCTCGAGAGCGGCGATAAAATCGTGATCTACAGCGACGGCCTGACGGAGGCGGAAAACGCCGCGGGAGAATTTTTCGATACCGAACGCCTTCGGGCCTTGCTGCGCGAGCATGCGGCGTTGGGCGCCGCGGAGTTGCACAAGAAATTGTTGAGCACGGTGGACGATTTCGTCGAAGGCGGAGTCGTGCGCGACGATATCACCGCTCTGGTGCTCGAGTACTGTTAACACGACAAGTGTCGCGTATAATTTACACCGCCGCGCACGGCGGATTCGCCGCAGAAGCCGTGCCCCTGGGCGGCGGCGCTGCCGTTTTCGAGCGCCTGGTCGAGGAATGGTCGCGCACCAAGCCGTTTGAATGGAAGACGATCACGCCCGCGATTCTCGGAAAAACTGCTCCGCGCGGCCGCGACCTGGTCCGGTTCGGCGAAAGAGCGTATGCGCGGTTCTGCCGCGATTTCGAGCGCGCCGCCACCGAAGAAATTCTGCGGCACGATCCGGCGGACACTGTGGTCTTGGCGAACGATGTTTCGGAAGGGCCGGATTTTGCGGCGCTCGGGGCGCGCGGGTTTCGGGTGTTCACCGTTTATCACGTCGATGTCGTGGCTTACGTTGCCGCGATTTACGGCCGCGGCTGGGTCGCCCCGGAAACCACCGTGCGATGGTACAGGCGTGTGCGCGGGTTGCTGCCGGACGTCGCGAGGTTGATCTGGGAAAAACAGGAAGACAGCGTTCGCTGTTCGCGCGGGCTGATCGTGCCGTCGGAAGGCATGCGCGAGATTCTGCTCCGATGCTATCCGGAGTGCGCGGAGAAGAAAATCCATGTGCTGCCGTGGGGAAATTGGAATTCGGACGAACGGGGCGATCCCGAGCCGCTGCGGCGTGAATTTGGAATTCCGGCCGATGCCCGCGTGCTATTGACGCTCAGCCGGATTTCCCCGGAGAAAGGGCAGGATCTGCTGCTTCAGGTGCTGGAAACTTGGGAGCCGGAGTATCCGGTGTGGTTGTTTATCTGTGGCGATGCGGCGTTCATGCAGGGCCGGAGATTTTTAGAGAAGCTGCGCGCAATGGCAGCGAAGCTCAAGCACATCCGTGTGGTGTTCCCGGGATATGTGACCGGCGAGCGCAAGCGCGCGTTTTTCGCGCTAGCAGATCTGTACGTGTTTCCGTCGCGGCACGAGAGTTACGGATTGACGTTGATGGAGGCGCTGGCGACGGGATTGCCGGCAGTGTGTTTGGATACGAGCGGCGCGCGATCGGTGATGCGGCCGGCGTTCGGCGAGGTTGTGGCTCCGTGTGACATGCTCGGGGCGATCCAGCGGATGCTCGCCAAGCCGCGCCGGAGCGAAGCGGCGCGCGAATTTGCGCGGCAGAATCGTTTTGAGGATCGCGCGGCGGAACTGGCGCGGTTGCTTACCTGAATTCTCCGGAAGGAAAGGCATTGGTTCGAGCGATCGACGCGAGCGCCTCGAAGCCATCGGCAGTTCCGAAGTACAGACGCCAAATCCTGGTGGCGTACTCAAGAGCTATCTTTCGTTGTTCAGGCGGGAGCGCGTTAGGGCCATCATAAGTAGCCGCGCGCGTGAAATGAAAAATGGCCGTGCGCTGGGCGCGAGGATCGTCGCGCTGGGCCAGCAGCGCTGTCCCCAGCATATAGGAGGCACGGGCTTGGGTAGGATCCAGAGTGAGCAACGCATAAAGATCCAGGATGGCCTGCGCGTAGTCTTTGCGCTGCATGTCAATCCAGCCAAGTATGGTCAGTCCCGCGGTCACGATCGGCGGTCTGGTGGGCAGATCGCTGTGGCCATAGACAATCTCCGGCGAATCGACCATTCGCCGGCAGGCTGCAGCCGCGAATTGCAGCTCGTCGTCGGTGGGAGCGATCAGTTGAACATTGGTAATAACCCCGATCAGCCCGCGCAACCGGAAGGGGTCGATTTCGAGCAGTTTTCTGGACGAATCGAAAGTCTCCCGCCACTTATAAAGCTGCTGGTATGCCAAGATTTTCTGCTCCAGCCGGACGTCGGCGAAATCGCTGTTAGGAAAGTGGATTTCCCAGTTATCGAGCGCCACGAGTTGCGAGGACGGGTCGGAAGCATCGCGCGTGGCTCGCGCAAGTTGTTCTTCACCGCTCTGCCAAAGCTTGGGCGGGAGAGACTTCGGGCCGACGGGTTGAGCGATGATCCTCCTCGACGCGCAACCGGCGTCGAGAAGGCTGACGATGAGCAGGGAACCCAGAGCGGCTGGAGTCCGCATAGCAGTCCTACGGAATCAAGCTTACTACGAAGCCGGCCGGTCGGCGATGGCGCGGTTCGCAAGATCCAGGAGCTTGGCGCAGCAGCCGCTCATTTGAACGGTGATGTCGCGCAGAGTGGTGCCGTTGAACTTTAATCGCGGAGGCTGACGATGGTCGGGACAGCGAATTCCTTCGAGCTTGCGGGCGGTGTTCTGTTTAAACTCCTGTACCGACATCCCCAAAGCATTCTAGCATAAGAATGTTTTTTTCCGGCGTGGCATAATCTAAAGCAACCCTCCCCCGCAGTACATGGAATTCGTCGAGCAACTCAAGTCTTCGATCGACATCGTGAAAGTCGCGGGCGAGTACGTGCGCCTGAAGCGCGTCGGCGCGACCGGGCGGTATCTGGGCCTGTGTCCTTTCCATCAGGAAAAAACGCCATCGTTCACGTTGAACCAGACGCGACAGTTCTACAAGTGTTTCGGCTGCGGCGCGGGCGGCGACGTGATCAAATTTGTCGAGGAGATCGAGGGGCTCAGTTTTTGGGAAACGGTGAAGATGCTGGCCGAGCGGCACGGCATCCCTCTGCCCAAGCGCACCGAGCATGCCGATGCGGATTCGAAGCTGCGCGGCGCGCTGCTGGAGATGCACACGATCGCTGCGCGGCTGTTTCAGGAGAATCTGCGCAGTCCGCAGGGCGCAGAAGCGCGGGCCTATTTGGCGAAGCGCGGCGTTGCGCAGGAAATGATCGAAACGTTCGAGCTGGGATATGCGGACTCATCCGGCCAGGCGCTGATGCGAAGATTCGCGGAGCGGAATTTTTCGGCAGAGCAACTGGAGGCTTCGGGGCTGGTGCGGAAGCGGAACGAGGGTCCCGGGTACTACGATGCGTTCCGCGGACGGCTCATCTTTCCGATCCACAACGAGTCGGGGAAGGCGATCGCCTTCGGCGGGCGGGCGATGAACGACGAGGATCAGCCCAAATACCTGAATTCTCCGGAAACGCCGATCTACAAGAAGACATCTGTTCTGTATAATCTCCATCGCGCGCGGGACGCGGTGCGCCGCTCCGGCCGGATTGTGCTGGTGGAGGGTTATATGGATGTCATCGGAGTGTACGCCAGCGGCATAAAAGAAGTTGTGGCGAGTTGCGGCACGGCGCTGACCAACGGGCAGGTTCGGACTATGCATCGCCACGCCGACACGGTGGTGGTGAATTTCGACCCGGACACGGCCGGTGCGAACGCCACCGAGCGCGCGATCCAGCTTTTGCTGGACGAAGGTTTGCATGTTCGCGTGCTCGCGCTCGATGGAGGACTGGATCCGGACGAGTACTGCAAGCAAAACGGCGCCGAGGCGTATCGCGCGAAACTGGATGGCGCGGCGACGTACTTCCACTGGCTCGCGGATCGGGCTCGGGCGCGTTTCGATATGAAGACTTCGGACGGAAGGGTCGCCGCTTTTAAATTTCTGCTGCCGGCGGTGCAAAAGATTTCAGACAAGCTGGAGCGCGCGGCGATTGCGAACGATCTCGCTTCGTATCTCGGAGTGGACGCTAGCCTAGTGCTGGATCAATTCAAGAAATCGGCGGCGGACCGGCGTACTCCGGTCGCGGAGCAAGTGCCGGCGACAGCGATCCCTGTTCTGGAGCGGATCCTGCTGAATGCGTTTCTATGGAGCGACCGAGCGCGCGAGGAATTGCTGCCAAGGCTGCTTCCGGAGATGACGGAGGCATTCGTAACTCGCGAGGTTTTCGAGGGGTTACGTACGGCCGCGGAGGATGGTGCGGCGTTCGCCTACGCGGCCTTAGAAGGGCGTTTGACGGCCGGGGCGAGAGAACTATTGCGCGAGGCGGTTACAGCCGATGAATCTTCTGGGGAATCTGTGTCGTTTGAACAGGCGCAGAGTTGCCTGCGCCGTTTGGAGAGCGATTTGCGCAAACGGCACGTCATGGAATTGCGCGCGCGGGTGAAGTCGGCGGAACGCGAAGGACGCGTGGACGAGGCGTTATCCTGGATGGCGGAGTTGAGCCGGTTGGAACGGGAAAGCAGGGGCACTTCCGGCGGATGACTGTTGTACACTGAAATGCATTCGGAGAAAATTCTGGCCGGAAAGTGTTGCCGGGTGAAATCGTAAAGGGACGAAGCGGGGACGAGTGGCGAGCGAAGAAAAAGTCGGCCGGCTGAAACAGCTGATGGATTCGGGGAAAGAGAAAGGCTACGTCCTTTACGACGAAGTAAACGATTTGCTGACGGAAGAATTTCCAGGCGGGCGCGAGCTGGACGATCTGCTGAGCGAGCTGGACACCGCCGGTGTCGAGATCCTGGAAGAACCCAAGATCGAGTTCGACAAGAAGCTCGAAGAGGGCGAGGAACCCACCGACCTGGACCTGGTCCAGGACTTCAGCGACAAGACCAACGATCCGGTTCGGATGTACCTGCGCGAGATGGGCACCGTGCCGCTGCTCACGCGGGAAGGCGAAATCGAGCTGGCCAAGCGCATCGAGCGCGGGCAGGCAGCGGTTCGGAAATCTCTTTCGCGATCGCCGCTGGTGATCCGCGAGATTCTCGGCATTACGGAAATCATCCAGCGCGATTCGACCATGGTGCGCGACATCCTGGTGATGCCGGACCTGGTGGTGACGGACGAGAACGTCGCCGAGCAGGCCGAGGAACTGCTGCGGACGCTGGCTGAAATCGAGAAGCACTATAAGAAAGCCCAGCAGTTTCGCCAGAAACTGCAAGCAGTTTCGCGCGGCATGAAGCCCAAGATGCACCGTTCGCTCCGGTGGAGTCTGGCGCGAACGATGGTGATGACTTCGCGGCTGATCCGCGGCATTCCCTTCAGCTCGACCACGCGACGCGCGCTGGCAGGCAGACTGCGGCAAGCGGTGGACGATCTGAAGCCGCTCGAAAAAGAGATCGCGCGGATTCAACGGAAGCTGGAAGCATCGACGCCCAACGGCTCGCACGGCGGCGCCGCGGTGCTGCGCAAGGAATTGCGCACGCACAGCCAGCGGATCCAGCAGCACGAAGAGGAATCCGGGGCGAGCGCGACGGAACTGCGGCGGACGCTGCAAATCGTCGAGCGCGGCGAGCAGGAAGCCGAGATCGCCAAGAAACAACTCATTGAGGCGAACTTACGCCTGGTGGTTTCGATCGCCAAGCGCTACACCAACCGCGGGCTGCAATTCCTGGACCTGATCCAGGAAGGCAACATAGGCCTGATGAAGGCGGTGGACAAGTTCGATTACCTGCGCGGCTACAAGTTTTCGACCTACGCGACGTGGTGGGTGCGGCAGGCGATCACGCGCGCGATTGCGGATCAGGCGCGAACGATTCGCATTCCGGTGCACATGATCGAGACGATCAACAAGCTGGTGCGCATCCAGCGGCAGTTGCAGCAGGACCTGGGCCGCGAACCCACCACCGAAGAGCTGTCGGTGAAGATGGAGCTTCCGGTGGGCAAGGTGCGCAAGGTTCTGCGGATCGCACAGGAACCGATTTCCCTGGAGACTCCGGTGGGCGAAGAAGAAGAATCGCATCTGGGCGATTTCATCGTGGACCGGCGGGTGGTGTCGCCTTCCGAAGCGGTGATCAACCTCAATTTGCGCGAGCAGACGGCGGAAGTGCTGAAAACCTTAAGCCCGCGCGAAGAGAAGATCATCAAGATGCGCTTCGGGCTGCAAGACGGCAGCGAGCACACCTTGGAAGAGGTCGGCCAGCACTTCGCGGTGACGCGCGAGCGCATCCGGCAGATCGAGGCGAAGGCGCTCAGGAAGCTGCGGCATCCGAGCCGGAGCCACCGGCTGCGGGCGTTTTTGGAAGCGTCGCTAAGGGATTAGCCGCGAATCGTCGTCATTCCAGGGAGAAAACCACCAAGGTTCCTCCGAGATTCGTGTAGTCGGAAAGAGACGTGGTTAAGCCCACGGCTCCCAGCCCTTCGGTTCCTTTTGTGAGACCCTCGGCCAGACCGATGGCGGCCCATCCGCCTACCCCGGTAAGAACGGCGACGTATTGTTTTCCCTTGTACATGTACGTCATGGGATTGCCGATGATCCCGGACGGCGCATGGAACTGGTAAAGAATTTTTCCATTCGCCTGATCGACGGCCTTGAACCAGCCATCCAGGGTGCCGTAGAAGAGCACGCCGGAATCGGTGGTCAGCGGACCGCTGTAAACCTGAAACGTTTCATTGACGGACCACTTGGTCTGACCGGTGACGTGATCGAACGCGATGAGCTTGCCGCGAATGTCGCCATGGTCGGCCGGGAACATACTGAGCGTAGCGCCCACATACGGGAATCCGGCGCGATACTTCACGCTGAACGCCTGGTAGTCCATGCAGATGTGATTCGTGCCGACGTAGAACAGCTTGGTCTTGGGGTCGTAGGAAGCGGGCTGGTGATTCTTTGCGCCCTGGGCGGCCGGACAGATGTCTTTCACGTTGACGTCTTCCTTGGTCATCTTGTCCGGATTCAAAACTGGCTTTCCGGTCTTCAGATCGATCTCCTTGGCCCAATTCACGGTGGAATCGAACTTGTGCGCCCGGAGGAGTTTTCCGTTGCGGCGATCGAGCGTATAGGCGAAGCCGTTCCGGTCGAAATGAGTTAGTGTCGGGATCGTCTGGCCGTCAATCACGCTTTCGGTGAGCACGCTTTCGTTGATGCCGTCGTAGTCCCAGGCATCGTGCGGCGTCATCTGGTACGCCCACGCGGCGACTCCAGTATCGGGATTGCGCGCGAACAAGGTGGTCGACCATTTGTTGTCGCCCGGCCGCTGCGTGGGATTCCAGGTGCCCGGATTTCCGCTCCCGTAGTAGACGAGATTCAGTTGGGGATCGTAGGTGTACCAACCCCAGGTCGTGCCGCCGCCGAGCTTCCACTCGTCCTGATTCCAAGTTTTTACGCTGGAGTTCGCGCCGACGGGCTGCTGCGTCGCCCCGTCGATGGTCTTGTTCGGATCGAACAGGATGTCGGCGTCGGGGCCGACGCTGTTCGCGCGCCAAGCCAGCTTGCCGGATTTCAGATCGAACGCGCTGAGATACCCGCGCACGCCATATTCGCCGCCTGAAATGCCGACGATCACTTTGTCATGGACGATCAGCGGAGCCATGGTCATGGTTTGCCCCAACTGCGGATCGCCGTTCTTGACGCTCCAGACGACTTTCCCGGTTTTCGCGTCAAGGGCGTAGACCGTCGTGTCCAGCGTGGTCACAATGATCTTGCCATCGGCATAGGCGACGCCCTTGTTCACCAGGTCGCAGCAAGCCACCGAGGGCGAGAACTTGTCCTGCTCGGGGGAAAATTTCCAGACGATCTGGCCGACCTTGTCCAGATCGATGGCGTAGACGAAGTTGGGGTAGGAGCTTTCGAAGTACATCATGTTGCCGACCACCAGAGGCTGCCCTTCCTGGCCGCGAAGGGTGCCGGTGGACATGGTCCAGGCCACGCGCAGCTTTCCGGCGTTGCGCGGGTTGATCTGGGTCAGAGTGCTGTGCCGAATACCGCTGTAACTTCCTAGCGGGAGCACCCACTGGTTCGGATCCTGAGCAGCCTTCTCGAGCGCTTCATCGGCGCGCATGCTGGGGACAATCATCACAGAGACGCAAAACGCCACGCCAGCGACAACGTATTTCATCGAATTCATACGAGAGTCTCCTTTCCTCAATCTTGTTCGGACGGCGGCCTGCCGACCGGCACCAGGTCCAGACTGCGTCCCTTCACGTATTCGAATACGTGTACGACATCGTCCGCGCTGAGAAATCCTGCCCAACCCGGCATGCCTTTATCCTTGCGACCCTCCATGGCGACGGAGAGAAATTCCTGCTGCTTCATCGTGGAAACCGAGCGCCGCAGATCCGGCCCGAGCTGTCCGCCGGTCGCATCCGTTCCGTGGCAGCGATAACAGTAGGAATTGTAGAGCTGATACCCGTGAAAAACGGCTGTGGTGACCTTGGGCGACTTGCCTTCGACGAACAGGGGGAAATCGAGCCGCACCTTGCTGCCATCGTTGAGAGTGTAGTCGTACGATTTGGCATCGGACGCGGCCGCTGCCGCGTCTTTTTGCGAGAGGATCCAGGCGGCAATTTGCTTGCGCTGCGATTCATTGAGATCCGGATGGGCCGTCATTCCGCCGCCGCCGTCGCGAATCTTCGCGGAGATCTTGTCTAAGGCATCGCCTTGACCATCGTGGCGCCTGGCGATATCGCGGTAAGCCGGCCCGACCACCTGGATATCCACGGCGTGACAGGACGAGCAGTCGCTCGCCTGAATCAGCTTTTCGGCATCGCCGCTGCCGGAAGTCTGCTGGCCGAGCAGAACGGCAGCAAACGCCGCTGCGGCGCTCATCCGGTGCAGCCTCATTTCAGCCCCTGGTACAGCAGGACGCCGTTCGCCGCCAGGATCGAGGAGAGCTCGGCTCCATGCTTCGCGATCACGTCGTCTAATTTCTGCTGCAAAGCCATGTTTCCTTCGCGGACACCCATGGACATGGGAAAAGAGTATTGTTCGGGAGCGCCGAACGCGCGGCTGTTGGGAACCTGCACGACCTCGAGGTCGGGATAATCGCGCAGGAAGGCGCCGATGGCGGGTTGCCAGGTGATCAGCACATCGATCTGCCCGCTCGCGACGGCTTTGAGCATGGTCGCGGGCGATTCGCCGTCTCCATCCGACACGTCAAAGGGCACGACAGAGCCGGGGATCAGGCCGCGTATCTTTAATCCGTCTTCGGCAGGAGTGTCGCGCTCGAATCCGATTCGCAGGCGCTTCAGGGCAGGGGAGTCCAGGCTGGCGATGTTGTAGTTTTTGCTCTTGGGATAAACAAAAACGTAGGACGAAACGTAATAAGGCCGCGTGGTCGATTCTTCGCGGCTTCCGTAGGGGAGGCTCATCACCACATCGCACTTCCTGGCATCGAGAGTGGACGAGAGGAATTGGGGGAAGCCGCCATGGCCCCGTTCGCTCGCCCAGGTGTATTCGAGTTGTTCGCCGAGGGCCTTCGCGACCGCTTCGGCGATTTTGTTTTCAAAACCCTCGCCGGCCCGGTTGGAATAAGGCAGGTAATTGGGATCCGCACAGACGGATAGCGCCAGAAGCGGTGTGGAAACCAGGACGGACAACCCGGCGGCAAGCAAAAAGAACATGCCACCCCAGCGACGCATAGTAACGTTGAGGCTATTGCGTCACCGGATGAGTGTCAAGGGGGTTACATGTCCAGCAGGATTTTAAGCCCTGGGGCTATTATTTGGAGCTGCCGGCGCTATCCTCCGAGGAGCCCGCGAAAACTTTCCGGCCATCGGCCAGGTTCACGGAACGGGAGTTGCAGCGTTTTGAGCCGTCCTTCGCCACCGCGCCCTCAATCGTGACTTCGTCGCCTTCCTTGACGGAATTGCGGGTCCAGCCCTCCCGTAACAAAACGTTGGGAGGGCCGCCTTCGCAGGCCCATTCGATGACTCCGCCCCGATCGTCTTTGACCTTGAGGTAGACGTAGATGTGCGGGTTGCGCCAGTCGACTTTCGTGACGGTTCCTTTAAGCGTTATGCGCTTGTTGCCGTCGAATTCCGCCGCAAAAGAGTGGTGCGCCAACAACTGCGCCGCGGCCATCAGCGCCAGAATCGAGGACGCGATCAGCCATCTCATGTTCCTCACGGGGCAATTCCTCCTCCGCCTACTTGCCCACCATGTGTTCCAGGTCCTGGTTGTTTTCGCAGACGGCCTCGAGAAGCTCCGTATCCGGCAGCAGCCGCGGCGATTCGCGCACTTTCCAGGGCCTGGTGTACGCCTTCGGATCGTCGATCGTGATTTCGAGCGACATATGTCCGAAGTCGATCCTGTGGTAGCGCTCGGTCACGTGCAGCTCCTCGGTCGTCGGGTGGCCGTTGATGTCGAGCCATCCTTTCCCGTTGAAGCCGTTCGAATCGATCACCAAATCGTCGCCATCCCATTTTCCGACCGAGTAGCCGTACCAGGAAGGCTCAGGATCCTTAGGCAGCGGACGGCCATCCATAAAGATTTCGCGATGGCGCGCGCCCTCGTACAACATGACCATTTCTTCTTTTGCAGCGATGTCGATCATTTTGAACGGCGACGTAATGGTCTGCTTCAGCGGAAGGCTCAGGGGAAGACACCGCGCGCTGGGATCGTCCTTGCTTTCGGTCGCGCGGCGGCGTTTGAACTCTTCCGCGGCCCAGGGCTGAAAAGGGACCTCGTTTTCCTTCAGATCGGCCGCGATGTCGATCATGTACTTCGTTACGCCGATCCACACGCCGGTCAGATCCGGTTTGCCGTCGGGACGACGGGGCGCGGGGGCCGTCAGGTCGGCTTTCCCGTCCGGGCCGCGCGGCGTTCCTTTGGTGGGATATTTGAGCCACTGAGCCGGCGCTGGAATCGCCGCCAAACCCGCGATGCCAAGCGTCAGGGCCGCTGTCACGGCGAGATTCCGTAGTGCGAGTTTGCGCATCGGCCTGCTCCCTGGTGGTGTTCTCGACGAAGTATAACAGCAATCCCGTTAACTCACGGAATCGAGCGTTCCGGTCACGGGGCAGGCATGAGAAACCGGGAGCCATCCGGAGTCACATCCCAGAAAGCTACGCCGGCAGGAGCTTTGAACAGGGGCTTTGGGGTTCCCACTCGAAAGCCGCCCGATGCATTTACTTCGATGGCTGTGACCATGCCGTCCTCATCGAAGTAGAAGATTTCCCGGCCATCCCGGCGCCAGAGCGGCGTTCTTCCGCCGCCACGAGTGACGAGGACCGGCTTGCCTGCGGTTCCCGAAACAGGATCGAAGGGCCGCACGGATACTTCGGTGTTTCCGGATTCGTTGGAGGTATAGGCGATCCAGCGTCCATCGGGTGAAAATCTGGGTGTGATGCTGTTGAACTGCGTGTCGATGACAGGCACCGGCGAGCGATCCGCAGGGCCGGAGGCGGCTAACAATTTTACGTGGGTCGGTTGCCCGAGGCTGTAGTAGAGCAGGAAGCGGCCGTCGGGCGACCAGCTGGTCGGGCCCTTGCTTTCGCTCGATTTGAAGAACAGTTCCTCTTCGCCTGGGCCGTCCACGGCTTTTTGGTACAAGTCGTAGACTCCGGTTCGATTGGACGTAAAGACGATTCGGCGTCCATCGGGAGACCATGTGGGGAAAGCATCCCAGGCCGGGTCGGAGGTGAATCGAACCGTCTTTTGGTTCGCCGCGTCGAGCAGCCAGATATCGCGGTTCTGGGTCTGCGGATCCGCGCGCTCGAACGCGATTCGTTTTCCGTCCGGCGAAATCGTCAGAGTTCGATACAAACCCGCCTCGCCGGCCGTTCCGACGGCTTTTCCCTGGCGATCGAACCAGGTGAGTTTTCCTTGGACCCCTCCCTTGGGAGCCGCTTTCCCCGGTTGTCCGGCGGGTTGCTGCGCGTCGAGAAAACACAACACACATGACAGCCCGGCCGCTATAAATAGGAACACGCCGCTTCGTAGACACATAGAATCGTTGAGGCTATTGCGCTATCGGATGGGTGTCAAGGGGTTGCACGGACAGGTGGGCATTGCTAGACTCACGCGACAGAAGGAGGATTCTTGTGATCATTTCAACGTCCCGGCGCGAATTTCTGAAGCAGGCAGCAATTCTAGGCGCAGCATCCGGAGTGAGTTTCCGGCGCGCCTCTGCGGCCGACGACTCCTACGTCGTGGCGGAGACCTCCTTTGGGAAGATCCGCGGCCTAGACGCAAACGGAATCCAGACCTTCAAAGGGATCCCGTATGGCGCGAACACCGCCGGGAAGAATCGCTTTATGCCACCCGCCGATCCCGCCAAATGGTCCGGCGTGCGGGATGCACTCGTTTACGGGCCGAGCGCTCCGCAGCGGGAACCGGGCACTCAGGCCAAAGCATCCAACATCGCTGCGGCAGGGCTGCCTGGCGAAAGCGAAGACTGCCTGGTGCTGAATGTCTGGACACCGGCCGTCCACGACGGCAAGAAACGGCCCGTGATGTTTTGGTGCCATGGGGGCGGATTCGCCAGCGGGTCGGGGTCCTCGCCGGGAACCGACGGAGCCAACCTGGCGCGCCGCGGAGACGTGGTCGTGGTCTCGATCAATCACCGGCTCAACGTGTTGGGCTTCACCTCGCTGGTGGAATTCGGCGGGCAGGATTTCGCGCAATCCGGCGATGTAGGGATGCTCGACATCGTGCATGCGCTCAAGTGGGTGCGGCAGAATATCGCGCAGTTCGGCGGCGATCCGGATACCGTGACCATTTTTGGCCAATCCGGCGGGGGCCGTAAAGTGGGAACGCTACTGGCGATGCCTTCTGCAAAGGGATTGTTTCATCGCGCCATTATCGAGAGCGGTCCCACCATTACCCTTGTGGAACAGAATCAGGCGACCCGGGTTGCCGCCGAGTTGCTCGCGAAACTGGGCCTGAGCAAGTCCCAAGTCGGGGAATTGCAGAACCTGCCTGTGGAACGAATCATGTCGGCCTATTTCGCCGTGATGCGCAGCATGAACGTCGACCAGATGACCATGGGATTTTCGCCGACCATGGACGGAAAGGCCGTGACGCAGCATCCCTTCGCGCCCACCGCCTCCGACGTATCGGCAAACGTTCCCCTGATGCTCGGCTCCACGCGGACAGAGCTGACATCGAGCGCCGATGCCGCAGCGTTTTCCTTGAACGAAGACGGGCTGCGGAGCCGGATCGGGACGCTGCTGGGCGAAAGCGCCGGGCACGTCATCGACGTGTATCGCAAGGCAAACCCGGATGCTTCGCCCTCGGATTTGTACTTCCTGATCGCCAGTGACAACCGCTACGGCGCGCCGGTCATGAAGATCGCCGAAAGGCGCGCGGCGCTTCAGAAAGGTTCCGTTTATCTTTACTACTTCCGTTGGGAGACTCCCATCGACGGCGGACGGCTGAAGTCGCCGCACACCATCGAGATTCCCTTCGCATTCGACAACATTAAGACCAACCGGATGACTTCGGGAAGTCCGGACGCGCCGGCGCTCGCGGACAAGGTCAGCAGCGCGTGGATCGCGTTCGCCCGGACGGGCGATCCGAACACTTCCAAGCTGCCGCGCTGGCCGGCATTCAACCCCAAGGACCGGCCTACGATGGTCTTCGACAATCAGAGCAAAGTGGAGAACGATCCGCTTCGAGAGCAGCGGATCGCGATGTTCCGAGCGCTGAAACTCAGCTAGGTGAGCTATGAAATCAAAATTCCAATTTGTGACGGCGGCGCTTGTGTTGCTTGCGGCCGGCCGCGTTCATGCGGCGGACGGCCCGAAAGTGAAGGGATATTTGACCAAGCCTCTGGTGATCGAAGACCAGGGAAGCTTCTTCATCGGCGGGGCGCCGAAGGTGACCAACTACGCGACCGTGCCTGGTCCGAATCAAACCGCCGCTCCGAACCAGATCACGATCGGCCAGATGTACGTCCAGTTCGAAATTCCGCAGACCAAAAAACGCGGAATGCCGCCGGTGATCATGGTGCATGGATCGACGCATACTGCGGCCTGCCTGGAGTCGACTCCGGACGGCCGCGAAGGTTGGTATCCGTATTTCGTCCGCAAGGGGATTTCGACGTACCTCGTGGATCAAGCAGGGCGCGGGCGTTCCGGATTCGACGAATCGGTGTTGCATGAAGCGGCTGCGCTGATCCGGTCGGGCGATGTCGAGCACGGCTTGTCGCTGATTCCTGCCTTCGGCCGGATCACCGATAACGGCGCGTGGACAAACTGGTTCGGGCACCTTACGCCGCCGGGTTCGACCATTCTCAGCGGGAAGTTGATCCGGCATGGCGATCCTGGCGATCCGCCGGATGACGACGCCCAGCACACCGACGACTACTTTCCGGCGTATCCAATCGAGGCAGTGGACGCGAAGATCGCCGCGCGCCAGGGAGCGATCGGCTCGGCTCCAGCGGGGCCGAATAACTACTACGCTCTCGACTATTACAAGCAACTGGTCCCCAACGCGGAAGTGACGCTGCCGGGATCAAGGTGTGAAACCTGCGAGCCGAAAGACATTGCGCCCGCGAATACCTGGACTCCGATGGATCTGGCGTTGCTGGTGGAGAAACTCGGAGGAGCCGTGGTGGCGACGCATTCGCAATCCGGAATCATGGGCCATCACATGGTCCGCATCCTGAAGGAGCGCGGCCATCTGGATCTCCTGAAGGGTTTGATCACCATCGAAGGATCGTGTTCACTTCCCAACAGCGGACTCAAGGCTTCGGATTTCGACAATATTCCGTATCTTGCGCTTAAGGGAGACTACACGGCGACCAGCCAGGTCTGTCAGGAGACGGTGGACGCGATCAACGCGCGCCGGAAAGCGGGCCAAGGGACTGCGAAGGCGGAGTACATCAAGCTGGACGAAGTCGGCAACCCGGTATTTAAGGGCACGACTCACATGATGATGCTGGGTTCGAACAACCTGGAAGTCGCGGACGTGATTCTGAACTGGGCCGACGAAAATATTCTGGCGAGGAAAAACGGCAAGAACAAAAAATGATCGCGCGGCAGGCATTTAGGCCGGGCAGTTACTCCAGCGATCCGTAGTTCCGAAGCGATGCACCCGGGAATCTGCGCCCCGCGCTCGGATTGCTACGATTTCCGGGGAAGAGTAGCATAGCATTGATGCTGCTCAACCCACTGCGAATTCTGCCGTTCCTGCTGCTGTGCGCCGCAATCCAGCCACTCACGGGGCAGTGCATCGATTATTCGAAAGACCCTGCCGGCTGCCAACCCTCTACGTTCGATACGCCGATGTCCACGATGCCCTCGGTGCGAGTGAACAAGCTGGGCGAAATCGATCCGACGGCGAGCGAAGCCGACGCGCGGGCCGGAGCCGCACTGCTTGAAGAAAAGCTGCATCTGTTCCGGAACATGCGGCATATCCACTGGGTGATCACCGTTCCTTCCGTAAAGGATGCCACCGGGAAATGGACCGGCGGCGATCTGGATGCGCGGGGAGACGGACGCGGCCTCGGAATCGCCGGCAACTGCATTTTTGTGGGGCACCAGAACGGCGCTGGTTTCCGGCATCCGATCAATATTTTCAAAATTCAGCCCGACCCCGAACGCGATCCTCCCGTTCAAGTCGGCGAGATCCCTGCGATGTTTCTGGGTAACCAGGGTTTCGACGATCGCGAGTTGCGTTCCCTGGTGTACAAAGACGCCAAAGGCGAAGACCGTTACCTCATGGTCCGCAACGCCGGGACCAATACCATCGGCCGGATGGAAGTTTACACCATCGACCCGAACACGTGTCTTCCCACGGCCAAGAGCGACGTGATCGATTTCGGCGGGCAGTCGCATGAATTTTTCCTGTGGCACGATCCGAAGAACGAAAAACGCGTCCTGGTTTACATGACCAATTGGACATCCGGCTTGCCGGATCCGGATCGTCCGGGAATGAAGACGTCGGATCTGACGGTGCTCGCCATCACGGATGAAATTACTGGGGAGCCATTGGCGAAGCCGAAGACGCTGGCCGGCTTCGATCTTCAGGAAGCCGGCGGCCCTCCGGTGAATGAGAAGCCCGATGCGACCGGTTTATTCTCCGACGGCCGGTTTCTCGATTTCAGCGAAAACAAAAACCTGCTCGGAAGGCCGGGCAATTTTCAGAATAACGAACAAAACCGGCTGCACTCTTTATCCGTTCTCGATGACGGCGAGCGCGCCTATGTCGCGGGCACAACCGCCGGCTTCTACGTGCTCGATACCGAGGCGATCGCGAACCACACCGACTCTGAACTGGCCGCCGGGACTGCCGGATGTAATGCCCGGTCGACGATTGTGTCTGCTAACGGCGTGATCGATCCGGCAAAGCTCCCTTTGCTGGCCAACGATTGTATCCACATGGTGATCAACAACGATCCTGGGCTCAAGGCGTTCCTTGCGTCGAACGTTTCGCCGCAAGCGAAAGCCGAGCGTTATCTGGTCCTGCTGACTCGCTCCCGTTTCGATGTGTATCCGCCGATCAACGCGACGCCTACGGGCACCCACAGCGCGATCTTTGTTCCGAATCGTCCGGCGCAGGTGCGTGGAAACACTAAGGGCCGCCCTGCGTATGTATGGCTCAGCGATGAGAACGGTGGCTGTCCCTTGAACTACGCCCGAATCGTTTCGGTTGAGTCGGAGATCACGCCCATCATGGTGGGAGCGTTCGCCATCCCGGACAATCAGCTCGATGAGTGCCTGACCCAGTCGATCACCGAGCCAAATGGCCAACGGCGGCAACAGGTTGCGCAGCAGAATCACAATCCGACGGTGTTCAAGAACCTCGTTTTCAACACCTGGTATGGTCACGGCCTGCGCGTCGTCGACATCTCGATCCCGCAAACGCCCCGGGAAGTGGGCTATGCGCTCACGGTGCCGCAGGGCATTGCGCGAACGTATCCGGTGTTCAAGGACGGGCTGATTTACTGGGTGGACAACAAGACCGGTTTGCACGTCGCCAAATACACGGGGCCGCGGGCCAGCGAGCTCCCCGGACCGGGCACGGGAACGTATGAGGGCAATGCAACCAGCCCGCATCGGTAGCATGAAGACCCTGCTCGCCGTCGCTCTCGCGCTGATCGTCGCCGGCTCGGCGATCGGGTTCTTTCAGAATGCGGAGGAAGAAACCGCGTGGGTTTGTCCGATGCATCCCGACTACACCATGGACATCGCTGGAAATTGCCCACGTTGTGGGATGGCGTTGGTGCGTGCGGCGCCGTTCGACGTGCGCGATTACGGCCTCGACTTCAGTACCGTCCCCGCCGCGGTCAAGCCGGGACAAAATACCTCACTGCGCTTTAAGATTTCGCATCCTGGCACCGGCGCTCGAATTACGAAATTCGAGACCGTGCATGAAAAGCAATTTCACCTGTTTCTGATCAGCCAGGACATGGAATATTTCCGGCACGTCCATCCCGAAGAGCAGCCGGACGGCACTTGGAAAATCGACGCTACGTTCCCGAAGCCCGGATACTATAAGGTCCTATCCGATTTCATGCCGGGCGGCGGATCGGCACAGTTCATCGCGCGGCCCTTGGTGACCGCCGGGTACACAGGAGATTTAGAGTCAGACAGCGCGCACCTGACGCCCGACACCAACATGACGAAAGTGGACGGCGACCTGACAGCCACGCTTTCCTATGACCCGAACGTTTGCGTTGCCGGCCTTTACTGCCACTTGAACTTCGTGCTTACCGATACCCACACCGGCCGCCCGGTAACGGATCTCCAGACTTACCTCGGCGCTTTCGGCCACACGCTTATGATGAGCGAGGACATGGTCGATTACGTGCATTCTCATCCGCTCGATATCCTCGCGCAGCCTGACGACGATGGCGGCCCTCCGGTATTTCTCATTCCGCCGGGCTCCGATCTCGAAAAACTGCGAGGCGGGCCCAACGTCACTTTCGAAGGCCTGATGCCGAGGCCGGGCCGCTACCGGGCGTGGACGCAATTCCGCAGGAACAATAAGATCCACACGTTTGCTTACACGTTTGAGGCGGTGGCCCAGTGAAGCGCCTCCTGTGGCTATTGCTGCTAGGCGTTGTTCCGCTGTTGCCGCACGAGACGCTCACGACCACCGTGTTATTCGACCGCGAAATTGTGCGGATTCTCGATAAACACTGCGTGATGTGCCACGCCGAAAACGGGCCGTCGTTTCCGCTGGAGACCTATGACCAAACCTGGTTGAAGAAGCGTCCTATTCATGACCAGGTGATCGCGCGCCACATGCCTCCATGGCCGGCCGTTCCCGGTTACGGCCAGTTCGCAAACGACAACAGCCTCACTTTGCGCGAATCACAATTCATCGTCTCGTGGGTGGAAGGGCTGGGGCCGCGCAACTCTGGAACGGTGTTTTTGAACGTAGCCGGTCCGGACGCAGCGCGTCCGCCGGAGGTTCGCGCAAAAGCGGATTTCGGCGAGTGGCGCCTGGGCAAGCCGCAACTCACGCGGCCCGTTCCTGAGAACGTGATCGAGCCTCACGCAACATCCGTGCGGCGCACGGTGATCGACCTGGGGCTCAAGACCGCGAGAAAATTGCGCGCGATTGAATACATGCCGGGCGACCGGCGCCTGGTGCACGCGGCTTTTTTCATGGTACGGGAAACCGGCCAGTGGATTGGAAGTTGGACGCCCTGGTATGAACACCAATCGCTGCCTGCTGGACTGGCATATCGTATTCCTGCCGGCGCGCATGTGATCGCGGAAATCCACTACTCGGGGATCGGGGAGACGGCCCGGGATAGCGGATCGCTTGGCTTGTTTTTCGACGATAATGCAGCGGCCATTCCCGCGGATCTGGCGCTGGACGCGAAGGTCGACGGCTCGTCGAAGCTCAAGTTTCGCGGATCGCTGGCGCTGAGTCGGGAGACGAAAATCCTCGCGCTGCGGCCCGAGCTGCCGGCGGGAACGAAGTCGATCGAAGTCGATGCGCGCAAACCGGATGGGCGCACGGACGTGCTGTTATTCGCTAAGGACTTTCGGGCCGAATGGCCCACACCTTTTGTGTTGCAGACGCCCGTGACGCTTCCCCCAGGCACCACGCTGGTTCTGGCCGCCTACTCGAACGATCCGCATCCTGAAGGATATCGGCTGACGATCAACGCCGTTCAATCGGCGCACTAATTCGAGTGGAGCGTCAGCTTCTGAACTCTCCAGTTGCCGAGCTCTCCCACATACAGCTCGTTGTCGCTGCGGCAACTGAGGGCGTTCACCGTGCCGAACTCCTTCGGGAGCTTGCCGGCTCTGCCAAACTTGCCTACGATCTTGCCGCTCAACTCCATCTTGTAAATCTCCCCGTCGACATCGATATTTTCGGGCGGGTTGGAATTGGAGCTGTAGAGGTATTGATGCGATCCCGGCGTGATGCAAATGGCCGCGGGAGAACCTATGTTCGCGATCTGCGTCTTGAAGGTTCCATCGCCATCGAAGACTTGAATCCTCTTATTCCCGGTGTCGGCCACGTAGACATTGCCCTGAGCATCGACCGCGATTCCGTGGACGATGTTGAACTGCCCGTTCTCGGACCCCCGGGATCCCCAGGATTTGAGGAACTTGCCGTTCTTGTCGAACTTCGCCACGCGCGCGTTGCCGTAGCCATCGGCCACATAGATGTTGCCCTGGGCGTCCCACGCCACATCCGTCGGCCGCTGGAATACGTCGCTCTGCTGACCGGCGCCGGGAGGGCCACCGCGTCCGCCGCGTCCTCCCGCAGGACCCTGGGCCGCAGGACCCTGGCCTGCCGGGGGAAAATTGGCTGGAGCGCCTCGTCCTGCTGGAGCAGCCGCGGGCAGCCGCTCGGACTCCGACTTTCGGCCGAGCAACAGTTGGATCTGTCCGCTTGGGTCAAACTTGATCACCATGCTGGACATCTGATCCACCACCCAGATGTTGTCCTGCGGATCGATTCGCACTTGTTGGGCAACCAGAAATCCGTACGAATCCTGTCCGATTTCGCGGACAAACTTCCCGCTGCGATCGAACTGGAACAGGCGCGAGCCTCCGTGAGCGAACGGGCGCGCGGTGCCGATCGAGATGGTTGGATGGCCCGTGCGAGTGTAAACGAGAACATCGCCCTTGGAGTTGGTCGCGACGCCCGCTATCTCACCCGGATGGATGTTGGCGGGAAATTTAAGTGGATCGGCATTCGAATCGAAGGGGATTTCAGACTGACCGAGAGCGGAGATCCCGGAGAGGAGGGCGGCGGCTAAGAGAGCCTGCAATGTGTTTCTCATAAGGTCTCCTATTTCGTCGCCGCTGAGAGTTTCGCGGCCTGGGGTTTCAATATGAGTTTCTGCACCCGCCACGATTCGATTTCCGCAACGATGATCTCGTTCGGGTTGCGGCAATCCATCATGTGAACCACCTGGAACCCCCCAAATTCCTTGCTGGCGTGGCCGAATTTTCCGAGGATGGTTCCATCCAGCTCCATTTTGTAGATCTCACCGGTAATGTCCCAGGAGCCGGGAGGGTTGCCGTTGGGATTGGAGTTGGAGGTGAACAGGTATTGGTGCGGCCCCGGCGAAATACACACCGTCCAGGAATCGCCAATGTTGTCGTAGATGGCCTTGCGTTCCAGGTTGTTATCGAAAACCTGCATGCGATGGTTGGCGCGGTCCGCGACATATACGTTGCCCTGCGCATCCACGGCGATCCCGTGCGGAGTGTTGAACTGGCTGGGTTCGGAACCCGGCTTCTCGCTTCCCACCTGCTTCAGGAATCGGCCGTTCTTGTCGTACTTCACCACGCGATGATTGATGTATCCGTCCGAGACGAAAATGTTGCCCTGCGCATCCCACGCGACATCGGTCGGGCGTCCGAGGATGTATTTCTCGGCGGGCGCTCCGGGCGGGGGGGATTGCGCAACCAGGCCTGCAACCGCGTCCGGCCGGTGTCCCAGCACCATGACGATTCGTCCCGCGGGATTGAACTTGAGGACCATGTTGGTCCCTTCGTCGACGGCCCAGATGTTGTCTTCCGGATCGACACGCACGGAATGCGCGAACTCGAAGCCATAGTTCCCTTCGCCGATTTCGCGGACGTATTTACCGTTCTGATCGAATTCGAACAGGCGCGTGTTCGCGCTGCGCGTGTAGACAAAAATATGCCCCTTCGAATTGGTCGCCACTCCCATGGCTTCGCCCAGGTACAAGCCGGCCGGAAGCTTCAGGAAGTTCGGCACGGACTCGTAAGGGATTTGGGGCACGTTTTGTGCTTTCGCTTTGGTCTGCGCAAAGACAGACGCGCCAGAAAGCAGTAGCGCAAAAATCAAGCAGGATACGGACAACCGACGCATAGTGCGTGCCTCCCAACGCCACCGGACCGGCTGGCTAACGGCCAAAGTTGAATCTATCACACGAATTGCGAGGATGAGTCTGAGCCCCTCGCGGTGCCGACGCTATATAATCCGATGCATGCGCTCTATACTGCCTGTGCTTGTTCTCTCCGCTTCTGTGCTGGCCCCGGCCGCGTCGGTGGACGGCATCCCTATCCACTCAACCGTGCGCGGTAGCGGACCGAAGACCATCGTATTTGTTCATGGCTGGACTTGCGACGAATCCTCGTGGAGCAATCAAGTCCCGTTCTTTGAGAAGAACTATCGCGTCATCACGCTGGATCTGCCCGGCCATGGCAAGAGCGGCTCACCGAAGAACGGTCCACTGACCATGGAGCTGTTCGCGAAATCCATCGAAGCTGTCCGGGTGGAAGCCAAGGCTGGAAAGATCGTGCTGGTCGGTCACAGTATGGGCACGCCGGTCATACGCCAATATGCGCGCATGTACCCGTCGAACGTTGCAGCGTTAGTTCCCGTGGATGGTGTGCTGCATCTCTCCGGGAGTCCTAATGCTCCTAATCCGGATCGGATGAAAGGTCCGGACGGCCTGAAGAACCGCGAGGCGATGATTCGGGGGATGTTCGGCAAATCCGCCACGCCGCCGATTCAGGAGCATATTTTGAAGATGATGCTGGCTGCCCCGGAAACCACAGCCTACCAGGCGATGGCCGCCACCTTCGCCGCTCCGAATTGGACAGAGGAGACATTTGCCGTTCCGGCGCTCGGAATCTATGCCGACCACTCGAGCGCAGACGATCCCGTGTACTTCAAGAGAGTTTTTCGCAATGGAAAGACGATCGAGGTCCCCGGGACGGGGCACTTCGTGATGATGGAAAAACCGGCAGAGTTCAACAAACTGCTGGCCGACTTCCTCCCCCAAGCCAGCTTCTGAGGGTGCCCGAATGGCAATCACATTCAAGACTGGCCCGGCCTGGGCTCTTGGGGCCTGTGCCGCGACTCTGTTCGCGATCGCGAGTATAACCGAGGCCCAGAACTCGAACGCGGTGACGATCACCTTGACGGGACAGTCCATGATCCGGTCGGACCTGCGCGAGACGGCCCCTGGGGCAGTGCCAGCGATCCAGGAGTTGCTGAAGGGCGACGTAGTGTTCACCAATTTCGAAGGTGCGGTGGCCGAACAAGGCGAGACGACCCACGAGGGCAGAGGGTTCCTGGCTCCGCCTGCCGCGCTCGATGCGCTGACAAAGTTCGGCTTTAATTTGTTGGCCCTGTCCGGCAACCATGCATTCGATCTGAAAGTCACCGGCGTGCAGAACACGATCCGTGAAGCGGATAAACGGAAGATCGTTCACGCCGGAACCGGAAATGATTTGGCTCAAGCCACTGCCCCGGGATATCTGCGCACCGCGAAGGGGACGATCGCCCTGATCGCAAGCGCTTCAGGGCTGATTGGCGCGGAAGCAAGCGCTAGGGCCGATCGGCCCGGCGTCAATGAGCTTCGCGTCGAGGCTGGCAACCGTGAAAACGAAGCGACCGTCGACCTGCCTGGAGCGCCGGAAAACACGCCGAACCCGCAGGATTCGCTGCGCATCCTGCAAAGCATCCGAGACGCGCGCAAGCAGGCGGATCTCGTGATCGTCTATCAGCATAATCACGTTTTCGGGAACCACGCGTTTTCGACCATCTTTACGGAAGGGATGCAGGAACGGCTCGCTCCAAACGATTGGCTCAAGAAATGGACGCATGCGGAGGTGGACGCGGGAGCCGATATCGTCGTGATGCACGGCGCGCCCCTGCTGCACGGGGTCGAGATTTATCGCGGCAGACCTATCTTCTATGATCTGGGCAATTTCATTTACAACGTGCCGCCGACGCTGACCTACATCGACGAACCGATGAGTTGGGAGAGCGCGGTCGCATATGTCCAATTTCTGGGAAGCAGCCTGGAGTCGGTTGCAATCCGGCCTGTCGTCCTGAATACCATCGGCGAGGGCCAGCCGGACATGCACAACCCGTACGCCAGCAACCAGTTCCTGCACACGCGCGGCCTGCCGTCTCCGGCGACGGGCGCCCGCGCCGGTTATATTCTCGATCGCCTGGCGGAGCTTTCCAAACCTTTCGGCACTAAATTCGAACGCAAGGGCGATATGGCAGAGATTAAGCTGAGGGCCGGAAAATAGCTCCGGCGGATCCCACGGAAAGGATTGTTTTATGCGGCGTTTAAAGCGCAAGGGGACGTTATTTGCGGGAGTGTCTGCTATCGCCTGTTTCTTGGCCCCGGGCTATCTAAGTGCGGTGGCGGAAGCGCAGCAGAAGGCAGCGGTGACCGTTTTCGAAGGAGCGCGTCTCCTTGCCGGAGACGGCAGCGCGCCGGTTGCGGATTCCGCATTTATCGTTGAGAACGGCCGGTTTACATCGGTCGGCCGAAAGGGACAACTCAAGATTCCGGCCGGGGCGAAACGCGTGGATCTGAGCGGCAAGACCGTCATGCCTGCGATCATCGACGCTCACAAGCATCTTGCGGTGACCCGAGATGCGCTTGTGGATCAGTTGCAGCATCTGGCCTATTACGGCATCGGCGCGACCATGAGCCTCGGGCAGGATACGGGCGATGTCGCCTTCGAGGTCCGCGCGGAAACCATCCCCGGCGCGGCGCGATTCTTCACCGCCGGACGCGGCCTTACGGCGCCGGAGCCCGGGCGCACAACGGCTCCGTTCTGGGTTACCACGGAAGCCGAGGTGCGCAAAGACGTCCAGGAGATGGCCGCCAAGAAAGTGAACATCATCAAAATGTGGGTGGATGACCGCGATCACACGGTCACCAAATTGAGTCCCGAATTGTATCGCGCCGCCATTGACGAGGCCCACAAGCACGGGCTGAGAACCATCGCTCATATCTATACGCTCGAGGATGCAAAGGGAGTCCTCCGGGCGGGCATCGACGCGTTTGCTCACAGCGTCCGCGATCGGGATGTAGACGACGAATACATCCGGCTGATGAAAGCCAAGCCGAATTTCATCGTTGACCCGAACCTGCCCGACCGAGGCATCCGGGCGGACCGGAGCTGGCTTCGCGACAGTATGAGTGCCGCAGAGCTTCAGAAGGTGCAGGCGGACTCCAAGGATGACCCGAAGGCACAGCAGTTTTTCGCTATCCAGTGCCGGAATCTGGCGAGGCTGAACAAAGAGGGGATTAAGATCGCGCTGGGCTCGGACGGGGGCATCCCCTGGGCGGCGCACGAGGAAATGGAGGACATGGCGTCCTGCGGGATGACGCCGGCGCAGGTCGTCGTGGCCGCCACGCGCAACGCGGCGGAACTGATCGGAATTTCTGATGCCGGCACGATCGCCCCGCGAAAGAGCGCCGACTTCGTGGTGCTGGACGCCAATCCGCTTGACGACATCACCAACACGCGCCGTATCGCCGCCGTTTATCTCCGTGGGACCCAAGTGGACCGCCCCGCTTTGCGGACTCGATGGAGCGGCGGGACAGCGCAGCGATAGCAAGATCAGCGCCGCAATCCCGCATCAACAATCCTGATACTCACTATCATCCCCAGCACCATTGACGCGCTCTTTCCAAGGGAGTATGCTCCTGAGAACCTTTGTTGGGCGGGACTGTGGGTGAATGCGGAACCCGCTACAAGACAGTGAGGATTAGACACATGAAATTTGGCCTGAGCCCTTTGGGCCGCAGCTTGTTTCAGATATGTACAGCCATCATCTTTCTAACGGCGACCGCTCTGTTCGCGCAATCGAATCAGGGCAGGGTCACCGGCACTATCTCCGACCCGGCGGGCGCTGTGGTGCCGAACGCGCAAATTGAAATTAAGAACGCCGACACGGGAGTTGTTTATCGCGGCGGCACGTCCGAAACGGGCAATTACGTGATTTCCGCGCCCTCCGGAAGCTATGAGCTCACGGTGACGGTGACGGGATTCAAGAAGTTCGTGCAGCAGAATGTGCAGATCGTCCCCACCGTGGACACGCGCAGAGACGTGAAGCTGGAAGTCGGCTCCGCAACGGAGGTGGTGACCGTCCAGGATACGGCGCCCTTGCTCAAGACGGAGAGCGCAGAGGTGAGCCATCTGGTCGAATCAAAGGATCTGAATGAGCTTCCCGTGCTCACCACAAATTACAGCAGCATGCTCGGTGCCGGTCAGATGGGCGCCATCCGAAATCCCCTGCAGTCCATGACGCTGCTTCCCGGCGTGAATTTTTCCTCCGACAATGCGATCGTCGTAAACGGGCTGCCGAGTAACAGCGAAGCCATCCGCATCGAAGGCCAGGAAGCTACCGGGAATATATGGAAAGCGATGCAGTCGTTAAGTCTGGGCGGCGGCGTGGATGCCATCCAGGAGGTGGCGGTTCAGACCAGCAATTTTGCCGCGGAGTACGGCCAGGTTGGCGGCGGCGCCATCAACTACACGATGAAGTCGGGCACCAATCAGTTGCACGGCAGTGCGTACGATTACTTCGTGAACGAAGCGTTGAACGCCGGCTTACCGTTCACCGATGCCGGCACGCAAAGCCCGAATAAAGCGGGCCAGCACATCCGCAACGCCGTGCGGCGCAACGATTATGGATTCACCGTCGGCGGGCCGGTCGCCATTCCGAAGGTGTACGACGGGCACGACAAGACCTTTTTCTTTTTCAATTTCGAGCAATTCCGGGAGAGCAGGACAACGGCTAACAGCATTCAGACCGTGCCCACGGCGGCCTACCGGGCTGGCGATTTCTCCACCTCCGGTTGTTTCGCCTATGTTCCGGGTCCCGGCTGCGTTGCCACCGTGCCGATCATTAACACGGTGACGGGTCAACCGGCCGTGGATCCGGCCGGCCAGACGCTGAGCTTTGGCGAGATCTTCGATCCCAACTCCACCCGGATCGTGAACGGAGCGCAGGTCCGCAGCCCTTACGTCGACCAGCGGATTCCAGTTTCAAAATTCGATCCGGTGGCCGCGAAGATTCAGAGCTTTTTCCCGCTTCCGAACCAACCCGGCATCATCAACAACTATCTGGCGCCCGCGTACCAAAACTACAAGCACGATACCAACTGGTCCTACAAGCTGGATCACTCCATCAGCTCGACCGTCAAGCTGGGCTGGTATTTCTCGCGCCTGCTGTCGAATTCGCCTAATGCCAACAGCGTTACCGATCCGTACAATGCGCCCAATCCCACCGCTAACCGGAACGTTACGACGCGGGTCAATTACGATCAAACCATCAGGCCAACCCTGCTGCTTCATATAGGGGTCGGCTACATCCAGCAGTATCAGCCCACGGACTATCCGAGTTTCGACCAAGGATCTCTGGGCATGAAGGGCTACTTCCAGTCCAACCGCTTCCCGTCCATCGGGGGATTCTTCGACGGCAGCAACCCGTCCGGAACGAACATCGCCGCGGGTCTGCAGAATTTCATCAGCGGCGGATATGGTGGCCCGAACGTCGGCGGATTAGGTCCGGCGTTCATTGCTTTCCTCTGGGAGGAGAAGTCGACCGCCAACATCAATTTGACCTGGGTGAAGGGGAACCACTCGTACAAGTACGGCGGCGATCTCACGATTGACGGATATCCCGAGAAGAGCGGCTGGCGGGCTAACGGGGCCTTTGGCATTAACAATGCCGAAACGGCCGATCCCTGGCAGAATCTCCAGCCCTTCAACTTTGCCGTTCCCACCGGCTTCAGTTATGCCAGCTTCATGCTGGGCTTGCCTGACGATATTCAGATCAGCCCGAACACCCAGACGAAGACGGGGCAGCACAGCATCGGGTTGTTCTTCCAGGACACATGGAAGGTCACGCGCAAGCTGACGCTAGACTACGGCCTGCGATACGACTTCCAGACGTACCTGAAAGAGCAGTACGGCCGCATGCCGATTGCCTCTTTCTCTACGCCGAACCCAACTGTGGGCGGCCGTTTGGGCGCCACACTCTACGGAGCCAGTTGCAAGTGCGACTTCTCCCACAATTACCCGTTCGCTATCGGCCCACGAATCGGAGTGGCCTACCAGATCGACGCGAAGACCGTGCTGCGGGCTGGAGCGGGAGTCACGTATGGGGTCGTCCAGACTCCGAATGGCCTGCAATACAGCCTGGCCGATTACTATACCTTCAACTCCCTAGGCTACGGAGTCCCGCCAGCACAGGGGGCTTTCGAAAACAACCCGTACCCGGGTGTGACGTGGCCCAATTTCGATCCGGGCAAACAGCCAATCTTGACCGGCGGGTTGTTGCCGCCGTCGTCTCCGAACACGATCTTCAATCCGGACGCGCGGCCGCCGCGGACTCTGCAGTGGAGCTTGGGCGTTCAACGCGAACTGAGAAGGGACCTGGTCCTGGATGTTTCCTATGTGGCCAACCGGGGCGTGTGGTGGTCGGCGGAAGGTCTCGACACGTTCCAGTGTAATTGTCTGAATGATCAGATTCTGGCGCGTTACGGCCTCAGCCGCAATAATCCGGACGACCTCAAACTGCTGACCAGTTTAATCAGTTCCCCGCAGGCGATCGCGCGCGGTTTCACGCCGGCTTACCCCTTGATGCCGTCCAACGCAACAGTGAACCAGCAAATCCGCCCGGTTCCTCAGTGGGCATCCGGTGGACCGAGCTCGTTCCTGGGACCTCCTTCGGGAAAGACCTGGTATGACTCGCTGCAGACTAAGGTAACCAAGCGCTTCTCGCACGGCCTTTCCGGACAAGCTTCGTTCGTTTGGGCTCACGCTACCGATATCGGCGCGGCATCGGAGGCGCCGATCTTCCTTTCGTACAACCCGATCATCAGCGACATCTTCAACCCGGAAGCTTCCAAGCAGCTCAACCAGTTGGTTCCACCCGTTTCGCTGGTTATTTCCGGCTCCTACACGACGCCGCGAACGCCCGGCAACAGTCTTGGGGCGCGCACGGCTGCCTGGATCGTCAAGGATTGGCAGCTTGGCATGCTGCTCCGCTATCAAAACGGCGCTCTGATTGCAGCCCCGTCCTCCAGCAATCAGCTCATCAACCAGTTGCTGCGGCAGGGAGGCTTCAATGGGACTCCGATCAATCCGGATAACCGTGTTCCGGGCGTGAATCCGCTGGCGGTCGATCCGAACTGCGGATGCTTTGACCCGCAGAGAACGCTGGTTCTCAACAAAGCGGCCTGGACCGAGCCGGCCTCGGGGCAGTGGGGAACGTCCGCTCCGTTCTACAACAACTATCGTTGGCAGAGGCAGCCCGCCGAGTCGATGAGTTTTGCGCGCAACTTCCCCTTTGGCAAGGAAAATCGGTTCAACGCGCAATTCCGGGTGGAGTTCCAGAACATCTTCAACCGGCATTTCCTGTCAGCGCCTCAGACCGGCAACCAGGGGCTCTCCTTTGGACAGGCTCCGGTAGGCATTAACAACGCTCCGACAATTACCGGCGGCGTATACACTGCCGGCTATGGCTACATCAACACCATCGGAGGCGCAGGGGCCCAGCCGCGATCCGGACAAGCAGTGCTCCGGTTGACGTTCTAGTAAGCGATTTGGCCGCGAATCAACGCGAATGAACGGAAGTTCCTGTTCGCGTTGATTTGCGGCTTATTTCCAGAGACAGCTTAGTCGGATCTACTTCTCCGTAGGCCGGAATATCTCAACGCAGAATTGGCAGCGGTTACTTGCCGACCAGGTGTTTCAGGTCCTTCTCGTTCTCATCGCAGACGTACTCGATCAGGTCCGTGTCGGGCGTCGCGGTAAATTCGAGGTTGACGGTCCAGGGCTTGGTATAGGCCTTGGGATCCTCGATCGTGAACTGAAGATCGATATGGCCATAGTCGCGCCGGCGGAAGCGCTCCGTCAGCTTCATCGATTCCGTTCCCGGATGCCCGCCGTTGTCCAGCCAGTTGTTATCCACGAATCCCGACGAATCGACCACCAGCGTGTCGCCGTCCCAGTGACCCACTGAGTAACCCATCCAGGTGGGATTCGGATCCTTGGGCAGCTTCCTCCCGTCCATGTAGATCTGGCGGTAGCTGTGCAGGGCCTCGTAGAGAATCACGATCATGTTCGTGCGGCCGCTGGTCGCATTCAGGATCTTGAACGGGTAGGGAACCACGTGCTCGCGCGGCACGCCGGAAAGGACGCAATAGGCCTGCGGGTCGTCCTTGCCCTGCGTCTCCTGGCGGTGTTTATAGAGCTCGGCGGCCCACGGGGTGAAGGAGACCTCTCCGGGCTTCAGATCCCTGGCGATGTTTCCGGTGTAGCCGGCTTTGGTCGTCCAGATTCCGGAAAAGTCGGGTTTGCCGTCGGGCGTTTTGGGAGCGGCCGCGGTGAGATCGGGCTTGCCGTTGGGCAGCCGGGGGACTCCGGGCGTCGGGAAGTCCAGCCATTGCGCCGAACCGATCGCCGCTGCCAGCATGAAACTCGCGAGTGTTTTGGTCATGATCACTTCCCCACCAGGTGCGGGCGGTCTTTCTCGTTTTCGACGCAGTAATAATCCAGGAGATCCGTATCCGGCTTCAGAAGCTGCGTCAGCTTCACCGTCCAGGGCTTAGTATATGCCTTCGGATCGTCCACGCTGATCTCGATTTCGAGCGTGCCGAAGTTCACGCGGCGCAGGCGTTCCGTGATTTTTCCGGATTCGGTCAGCGGGCTGCCGTTGGCGTCCAACCAAGTCCCATCGCGGAAGCCGCTGCTCTCGACGACCAGCGTATCGCCCTGCCATTTGCCAGTCGAATATCCAGTCCAGGACGGCTGCGGATCCTCGGGCAGCGGCCTGCCATCGGTGAAGATCTGGCGATACATGGCTTCGCGCTCATTGAGGATCACCAGAAGACCGGGAGTCTGGACGATCTTCCGATACAGCGGAGTCGTGTACATGCGCACGATGCCCGTCGGCAGACATTTCCAATTGGGATCGCTGAGCCGGTTTTCCGCCATCCGCTGCTTTACAGCTTCGGCGGCCCAGGGTAGGTAGGGCAGCCCGCCTTTCAAGCTCCAGCCGATGTCGAGGAACTCCTGGGGAATCCACATGTCTTGGCAACCCTCGGGAGGGCAGGGACGGTTATGCAGCACGTCCCAGACGCCCGAGAGGTCGGGCTTGCCGTCCCGGTTGCGCGGAGCGGGCGCCGCGAGGTTCGGTTTGCCGTTGGGAAGCCGCGGGATGCCGGCCGTGGGATAGTTCAGCCACTGCGCTTGAGAAGAAACGGCCATCAACAGCGACCCGAGGATGAGCCACGGCCGCATGCTCATTTCACCAGGTGCTCGTAGTCTTTGTTGTTCTCGGTGCAAACGTACTCGAGCAGCTCCGTGTCGGGGATCAGCCGCACGTCTTCTTTCACCGTCCAGGGCTTGGTGTAGGTTTTTGGATCGTCGATGGTTAGCAGGATATCCATGTGTCCGAAATCGCGCCGCTGGAAGCGCTCAGTCAGGTGCAGTGCGTCGCTATGAGGGCGGCCGGCGTTATCGAGCCAGGTTTCCTGGCGGACGCCGATCGTCTCCACGACAAAATCGTCGCCCTCCCACTTGCCGACCGAGTAACCGAACCAGGCCGGATTCGGATCCTTGGGAAGCTCGCGGCCATCGGTGAAAATCTGGCGGAATGTGGTGAACCCTTCGAACAGCATCATCACCATTCCGGGCGATTCGATGATCTTGAACGGATAGGGAAGCGCGTCCAGCTTCGGCATGCCGGGGATGCACTTCGCGGCGGGATCGGTCCAGCCCAGGTGTCCGTCCTGGCGATCGTTGAAGAGCTTTTGCGCCCAGGGCTGATAGGGGACGTCTCCGGGTTTCATATCGGCAGCGATGTTTTGCAGATATTTTCCGTTCATCTGCCAGACGCCATCCAGGATGGGCTTGCCGTCCGGGCCGCGAGGCGTGGGAGCAGACAGGTTCGGACGGCCGTCGGGAAGCCGCGGCGTACCCGGCAGGGCGAGCTTGAACCACTGCGCGGAAGCCGGAACCGCCGCCGCCAGCATCGACGAGAGGATGAGCCGCGCCAACATAGCTATTTCTTGGTCACCATGTGCTTGATGTCCTGCTCGTTTTCGGCGCACACGAACTCGAGTAACTCCGTGTCCACGGCCAGGGTCGGCGATTCCTTCGCGGTCCAGGGCTTCAGGTAAGCGCCAGGATCGTCGATCGTGATTTCCAGATCCATGTGCCCGAAATCCCGGCGATGGAATTTTTCGGTCACTTTCAGCTTTTCAGTCGCCGGATGGCCGGACTGATCGATCCACGCTTTCCCGTTGAACCCGCTGCTTTCGACGACCAGCGTGTCGCCTTCCCAGTGCCCGACGGAATAGCCGAGCCAGGCCGGATTGGGATCGACCGGCAGCTTGCGGCCGTCCATATGGATCTGGCGGAACTGGGTGAACGCTTCGTAGAGGATCACGATCTCGTTGGGGAGCTGGACAATCTTCCAGGGCACCGGCGCGGCGTCGATCTTGGGCACGCCCTGCGGCAGGCAATTGGCGTCCGGCTCCTCGTGGGCGTGGAGGCCGGCCGCGCGCTCTTTGTAAATCGCCTCGGCCCAAGGCTGCATCTGGACGTCTCCAGGCTTCAGGTCCTTCGCCAGGTTGACCAGGTAGGTGCGGTCCGCGTCCCAAATCCCAGAAAGGTCGGGCTTGCCGTCCTTGGTGCGCGGAGCCGGCGCCGATAGGTTCGGTTTGCCGTTCGGGAGCCGCGGCACATTCGGCGTCTTGTAATCCAGCCACTGGGCCGGCAGGACGCAGGCGAAAAGTCCCGCGGCAGCCAGGAGGCGGGCGATGGTTTGGAAACGATTCATGTTCTCCCCGTTACACAGAGTCAACCGGGATTATACACCTACGGCGAAATGTTTTCCGCCCAAGCATAAAGCGGGCGAAAAGCGAGTTTCCACGGTGCGATACTGCGGAGATGGAAGTTGGTCTCTTTCCCAATCCGTACCGGCCTGGAATCGGCCTGCGGCCGCGCCGCGAAGCCCAGCGGCCTCTGCTTCCCCAGCACGCGCGACACTGTCCGGTGCTCGAAGCCGGAAGCGCCGCGGGTTTTCTTGTGTATCCTCCGCTGGCGGAGAAGGAGTCCTTTCAAATCGGGTACGAAGGCGAGGGCCGTTATCAATTCGTGTACTCGGTGAACACCAAGGGCAGCCAATGGCAGCCGGTGTTCACGGTGAACTATGTGCTGCCGATGGGGGGAATCGGCGCGACCAAGCGGGAAATCAAGCTGCACGTCCAGGAAACGCCGGAAACTCGCGAGGTTGCTCAACTGATGCCAGGCATGTTCATTTCGGCCGACGACCTGGGCACGCCCGCCGGCGCCGTGACTCTGCGGGGAGCGTGGAACTTCCAGACGCCGTCGGGCTGGGACACGGTGTACACGCCGATCTTCAACATGATCGAGCGGCCGGTCGCCCCGATGCTGGTCATCCGGGTCGAGACGGATTGGTACGTTCACGATTCCGAGTTTCGCTACGTGCTCCAGCCGGGCGAAACGATTTCCGCGTCGCACAGCATGCCGATCGGGCAGGTGATTTTTGTTCCTCGGGAAGAGATCACGTTCCGCGACGGCACGCAGGAGGAGATCGCGGCGCGCCACCAAGCGAGCCAGGCGTTCTACGACGAAAAGGCGAGGACGAAGGTCAAGACGCCGTACGGGTTGGAGTACAGCCCGCATTATCAGCGCAGCAGCCGGCGCAGGAACCAAGCTGCCGAGCCGAGCGGCGGGAATAAAGCGGACGATCCCACTGCGTCATAGACAGTAGGCATGCGCTTGGGTGAACTACCGATCCTTGAGGCTCTTCGGCCGGTAGCCGCCTTGGGAGCGGTCGTAGAGCCAGATGGCTCCGAAGACGATCAGCAGAATGGCGGGCAGAATCGCGACGGCGCGAAACGAGGCCTGTGCGGCAATGCCCAAGATGTGATCGAGCACCGGGCCGGGTTGCAGCGCATTGAAGGCCGCCTCGCCGCCGGCGACCTGGATCTTTTTTCGATCGTAGATCGCCCCCATGAGGGGCAGCACGAACTGGATGGAGAGCGTTCCGGCGGTTCCCATCAGGCCCATCAGGAGCGCGCCGCCGCGCGGAAAACGTTCCGAGGCGGTGGCGAGCATGGTCGGCCACATGTAGCAGACTCCTGTGCCCCACAGCGTTGCCGCGAGCAGGCCCATGGCCGGGGAATTTGCAACACTTAGCGATACCAGCCCCAGCGAGGCGCCCAGGCAGGAGAACCACAAAACACCGATCGGCGATAGTTTGTGAACGAGTGGTCCCGCGAAATGGCGCATCACGAACATGAGCCCGTTGACGTAAACCAGCAGCAGGATGCCCTGCATGCCGACGGTACGAGTCAGAGCGAGATCGACCCATTGCCCCGGTGCAAGCTCCGACGCGGCCGTCAGGAACATGGAGCAGAACAGCACGAAGAACAGAGGCTTCAGCAGCTCTTTGAACATCGCTCCGGCGGAGATTCCGGCGGCTTTGCGCTCGGTCGGCGGGAATTTCACTCCAAGCGTGAGAAAGACGCATACGATCGCGGGCAGCAAAACGACAGCAAGCTTTGCCTGCCATCCCAGATCCATTCGGGACATCCCGACTCCCAGCAGTCCGCCGATGACGACGCCTCCCGGCCACCAGGCATGCGCCGCATTCAGCTTGGCCGTTTTATTGTCGGGATAGAGCGATGCGATCAGAGGATTGATGACGGTCTCCGCGAGCCCCCAGCCGATTCCGGCGATGAGCGCGCCGGACCACAAGGCCCAATACACGTTCGCGCCCGAAGCCAGGTTTCCGGAGAATGCCATGACAAGCATGCCGATCGACAGCAGAATCGGCGAAAGCGGCAGCAGCACCCGCATCCCGATCACGTCGAGCAAAGGGCTCCCGATGGCGATCGTGATCGCAAAAGCCAGGAACGGAACGCCCAGGACGGTCGCGATCATTTCAGCCGAATGGGCCTTATCGATCGGGTCGAGGAACACGCGCTGGAGATCGGCGGCCGTGTTGGCGCGGATCGAATACGCCACGCCCGCGCTGGCCAGGGCCATCGTGCTCACCAGGAAAAGACGGGCTTTGTCGTACATCAGGAAAAGTCTACCCAGCCGCGGCGGCGATGGCTCTCGAGTTCGGCATCCAGGATCTGCATCTGCCGCAGGCCGTCGGAAAATTGAGGATACTCCGGCTCGGCATTCGGGTCTTCTATGGATCCGTAGAAGCGCCGGAAAACCTGCTTGAACGTGTCGTCGTAACCTTCACTGTGTCCGCCGGGGAGATCCGCATAGGCGCGCGCGCCGTCCTTCAGCAATCCCGGGTCCTTGATGATGATTTGATTCGCGGCATCGCGCTTGCCGATCCACAGCTCATCGGGACGTTCCTGATTCCAGGCGACGCCGGCTTTGCGTCCGTAGATCTCAATGCTCAGCCGGTTCTTGCAGCCGGCCGAGATCTGGCTCGCTGTGAAGGCCCCGCGCGTTCGGTCGCCCATGCGGAACATCACCGCCGCGAAATCGTCGGACTCCACGGCGGCCGACTCTGTTTCGCCCGAAGCGCGCGAAAACGTTTCGACCGCACCCTTCGGCTTCTTGCGAGTCTTATGCAGTGTGTACAAATCGGCGCTGACGGATGTGATCCGCAGCCCGGTGATGTGCTCCGCCATGTCGCACCAGTGCGACCCGATGTCGGCCAGCGCGCGTAGCGGGCCGCCGTCTTTCGCGTCAATGCGCCAGTTCCAATCGGTGTCGTAGAGAAGCCAGTCCTGCGAGTACGTGCCCTGGGCGACGAGGATCTCGCCCAGGTCGCCCGCTTCGCGCATGCGCCGCATGTGTTGGACCATCGGGTAATAGCGCAGATTGTGGCAGGTGCAATTGCGAAGGCGGCTCCGCCGGGCCAGTTCCGCGAGCTCTGCTGCCTCTCGGGACGAAGTCGCCAGCGGCTTCTCGCAGAGCACGTGCTTGCCGGCCTCGAGCGCCGCTTTGGCCATCCTGAAATGGGATCCGTTCGGAGTGCAGATATGAACGGCCTGAATCGCCGGATTCGACAGCGCCGCGCGGAATGCGGCTTCGTCACGTCCGCCGACGGGAACGGGCTCGACCGTGCCCAGCCGCCGCACGGCTTCGGCGTGCACGCGCCCCATGAATCCGCTGCCGACAATTGCCGACTTCATTGGTATTCCTAGGCCCACCATGCCGCTCCCGGTTTCTCGCGCGGAACGAGCTGGCCGAGGAATGATGCTGCGCGGCTGAGTCCCTCTTGGGCCGAAAGCAGGCTATCTTCGTGCTCGATCGAAAGCACGGAATCGTAGCCGAACATTCGCAGCGTCGAAACAAACTCACGCCACCATTCTTCGCCGTGCCCGTATCCGCAGGTGCGGAAAATCCACGAGCGGTTCCGTTCATCCGTGTACGGCTTCGTATCGAGCACGCCCGTCAACGGCAGGTTCCGATCGTAAATCTGCGTGTCCTTGGCGTGGACATGAAAGATCGCGTCGCCGAGCACGCGAATCGCCGCCACCGGATCGATCGACTGCCAGAACATATGGCTCGGATCGTAATTGCAGCCGATGTTTTTTCCGGCGATGGCGCGCAGCTTGAGCATTGTCTCGGGATTGTAGACCACGAATCCCGGATGCATCTCGATCGCGATCTTCACGCCGTGATCGGCCGCGAACCTGGCTTGCTTGGTCCAGTAAGGAGCTACGACATCCTCCCACTGCCACTTGAGAATTTCCAGGTAGTCCGGCGGCCAGGGGCACGTGACCCAGTTGGGAAATTTGGCGTGTTTCGAATCGCCGGGGCAGCCGGAGAAATCGACCATCACCGGGACACCGAGCTTTTCCGCAAGCAGAATCGTGTTCCGGCTGGTTTCCTGATGCTTTTTGGCGATGTCTTTGTCCGGATGCAGCGGATTCCCGTGGCAGCTCAGGGCGCTGATCGAAAAACCGTGATCCTCGATCGTCTTGCGGAAGGTATCCAGCGCGCGCTTGTCTTTCAGCATGGAAAGCTTGCAGTGCGCATCGCCAGGATAGTTGCCGGTTCCCAGCTCGACGGTCGAGATCCCGTTGGCTTTCAGTTTTTGCAGAACATCCGGCAGCGGAAGTTGGGATAGTAGGGGAGTAAAAACGCCGACTCTCATGGTGATTCGGGAACAGGCTAACACAGCCACGCAGGGGCGGGCACAGGCCTTCGGTGAACTTGACAGACGGCAACGCCGTCCGCCTCCGTTGCGTAGCTATTACCCAGAAGAGTGATATCGTTTGAGGAATGCGTACCCTGTCTGTATCGGCCACCCTCGCTCTGTCCGCGGTTGCGATCGCCCTTTTCGCTCAGGGCCCGGCGCCCTCGCCGCTTCCGGTGGTCCGGCGGACGATCCAGACCACCGACGGCCAGACGCTTCAGGGACAGGTGCTGGCCGAAGGCATGACCGACCTGCAACTTCGCACCGAGGACAAAAAAATCCATCTTTTGCGCAAGACCGAGGGGAACCGCTTCCGCGTGGTCACGTCGCAGGCCGACTGGCCGACGTACCACGGCGACCCAAGCGGGAACCGCTACAGCAAGCTCACGCAGATCGATAAATCGAATGTCGTGCGGCTGGCTCCCAAGTGGATTTTCCCCATGCCCGGCGCGAACACCATCGAAAACACGCCTCTCGTGGTCGACGGCATTATGTATGTTTCCCAGGCCAACGAATGCTGGGCGCTCGATGCCGGCACGGGCCGCGTGCTCTGGCATTATCGCCGCGAGCGCACCCGCGGGATCTCTGGAAACGCGGCAGGCGGGTTCAATCGCGGCGTCGCCGTTGCCGGAAACCGCGTCTTCATGCTGACAGACAACGCCCATATGATTTCGCTCGATCGCTCCAACGGCGAATTGCTTTGGGAAACCGAAATGGCGGACTGGCATCAGAACTACAACGGGACTTCCGCCCCGCTCACTGTGGGGAATCTCGTCATCTCGGGCACTGCGGGCGGTGACGAAGGGGTCCGCGGATTTGTCGCTGCCTGGGATCAGAACACCGGAAAAGAAGTCTGGCGCTTCTGGACCGTGCCTCTGCCCGGCGAACCCGGTTCGGAAACCTGGAAAGGCAAAGAACTCGAGCATCGCTCCGGCGCCACGTGGATGACCGGCACTTACGATCCGCAGCTCGATACCGTGTATTGGCCGGTGGGGAATCCCGGCCCGGATTACGACGGCAGCGAGCGCGAAGGCGACAATCTCTACACCGATTCGATCCTGGCGCTGGATGCGAAAACCGGCAAGCTCAAGTGGTATTACCAGTTCACTCCGCACGACGTGCACGATTGGGACGCGCAGGAGCCGCCGGTGCTGGTCGATACCAATTGGCAAGGGCAACCGCGCAAGCTGCTGCTTCAGGCGAATCGCAACGGTTTCTTTTATGTGCTCGACCGCACCAATGGCCAGCTACTGCTCGGAAAGCAGTTCCTGAGAAAGCTGAACTGGGCGGAGCCGGTGATCGGCAAGGACGGCCGCCCGGTGCTGAAGAGTCTGCCCAAGGATGCTAACGGCGACACGTACGTCTGTCCCGGATTTCAGGGCGGGGCGAACTGGTATTCGACTTCGTTCAATCCAGCGACAGGCTTGTACTACTTCAGCGCTCTGGAACGCTGCAACAATTTTTCGCCGCGGCGGCAGGAATGGCAGGCCGGTAAGGGCTACATGGGCGGCGCGGCGCGGCCGGCTCCGGGCGAGAGTTTCGAGAAATTCCTGCGCGCGATCAACATTCAGACCGGAGAAGTTGCGTTCGATGTTCCCCAAGTCACCACGGCCCAGACCGCCTCGGCGGGTGTGATGTCCACGGCTTCCGGGCTGGTTTTCTTCGGCGAAAACAGCGGATCGTTTACGGCTGTGGACGCCGCAAACGGCAAGATCCTGTGGAACTTCCCGACCAACCAGGTCTGGAAGTCGTCCCCCATGACGTATATGTTCGACAACAAACAATACGTGGCGATTGCGATCGGGACGGATATCGTGTCGTTCGGATTGCCGGACTAGGAACTTCCGCGCGGTGTCGTGCGTACTCCCAGACAGGGAGGCTCCCATGTATTGCACCAGTTGCGGGACGCAACTTAACGACACGGCGAATTTCTGCGCCGAATGCGGAGGCCCAACCGCCCGGACCCAGGCGCCGCCGCAAGCTCCGCGCCGGCTCTACCGGCTGCCGCACGACAAGATGATCGCAGGGGTCTGCGCCGGGATTGCGCATTATCTCGATGTGGATGTCACTCTAGTGCGGATCGCGGCCGTAGCGGCGCTCTTCTGTAGCGCAGGATTGATGATCCTCGGGTACATTGCCGCGATTTTCATCATGCCTGTAAACCGCGGCTTACCGGTCCGCACCTCGTCCGAGGCCCGCGCCACCAGCTAGCATAAGGGAATGCTTCGCTTCGCGGTTTTCCTGGCTGCCAACGCAGCGGCCGCTCTGGGCCAGTCCGCCGATACGATCCTCATCAACGGCAAAATTCTCACAGTTGATCCACAGTCCTCCGTTCGCGAAGCCATCGCGATCCGCCAAGGCCGCATCCAGGCCGTCGGCGCCACAGCCGATATCCGCAAGCTTGCCGGACCCTCCACGCGTTCGATCGATCTTCAGGGCCGCACGGTCATCCCCGGGCTGATCGATTCCCACATGCATGCGATCCGCGCCGCGTTGAGCTTCAGCACTGAAGTGAACTGGATCGGCGCACGATCGCTCAAAGAAGCGCTCGGCCGGATCAGCGAAGCCGCGCGCACGATGAAGCCTGGATCCTGGCTGATTGTCGCCGGAGGCTGGAATGTCGATCAGTTTCAGGAGCGACGCCGGCCTACGCAGGCTGAGTTGCTTGCCGCCGCGCCCGACAATCCCGTGTACGTGCAACTCGGCTATGGCTGGGCCATCCTGACGCCCGCCGGACTCCGTGCGCTCAACATTTCGAGCGATGCCGATCTTCCCTCCGGCGGCCGGCTGGAAAGAGATGCGGCGGGCAAGTTAACGGGTGGTGTCACCGGCGGCCAGAACGCGATCATCGCCTTGTTCGACCGGCTCCCGAAGCCCACATTCGAGCAGCAGGTCGAGGGCACCAAGAAATTCTTCCGCGAGCTGAACCGGCTTGGACTCACCGGCGTGGTCGATCCGGGCGGCAACAACCTGCTGCCGGCCGATTATCAGGCTGTGTTCCAGGTCTGGAGGGAGGGCCAGATGACCGTGCGCGTGGCCTATAGCCTGTGCGGCAACGAACCCGGCCACGAATTCGAGGAATTGAAGAACCTGACGCAGCTTCTTCCGATGGGTTTTGGCGACGATCTGCTGAAGTTCAACGGCCTGGGGGAGCGCATCACCGCGGCGATGAACAACAACAATCGCCCGAGCGCTACCGATAAAGAAAAATACCAGCAGATTGCCAAGTGGGCCGCTGAACGGGGCATGGCGCTTACCATGCACTGGGCGAACGATTCCTCTGTCGGCCAGCTTCTGGATATTTTCGAAAGCGTAAACAAAGAGGTCCCGATCAAGGATCTGCGCTGGTCGATTGCTCATCTGAACGACGCTTCGGAGCAAACCTTGCGCCGGATGCAGGCGTTGGGCGTCGGCTGGACTGTGCAGGATGCCATGTATTTCGGAGGCGACCAGTTTGTTCAGACAGCCGGGGTCGAAGCGGCGCGGCGCGCGCCTCCGGTGGTGACCGGCGCGAAAATCGGCGTGAATATCGGCGCAGGGACCGATGCGCACCGGGTCGCCTCTTACAATCCGTTCACATCGCTTCAATGGTTCTTGGATGGGAAGACCGTCACCGGGAACCCGATTCGCGGGCCGGAGGAAACGCCCAGCCGGATGGAGGCGCTTCGGCTGTATACACTCGGCAGCGCCTGGTTCTCGTTCGATGAGAAACAGCGGGGATCTCTTGAAGGGGGCAAGTATGCCGATCTCGCCGTCCTCTCGAAAGATTACACGACAATACCCGCGGACCAGATTGGCGCGATCGAATCGGTGCTGACCATGGTCGGAGGGAAGGTCGTGTACGCGGCTGCGCCGTTTCAGCAGCAATAACGCTTTTGTACTACCTTGTCTTGTGGTGCACTCATTCAAAGGTGTGCCCGTCCTGGTCACAGGCGCGGGCCGCGGAATCGGAAAACGCCTGGCGATCGGCTTCGCGGGCAGGGGCGCGCGCGTCGGACTGCTGGCGCGCAGCAAAGCGGAACTCGACCTGTGTCACCTGGAAATTGAACACGGCGGCGGCGCCGCTCTCCGCATTCGCGCTGACGTCTGTGACTACGAACAGGTGGCTGCCGCCGTGGAACGGGTGCGCGTGCAGTTCGGCAGTCCGGTACAGGTGCTGGTGTGCGCGGCGGCCGTCCTGGGGCCGATCGGTCCCTTTGTGGAGACTTCGCCAAAGTCATGGCAGGAAATCGTGCAGACCAATGTTATCGGGGTCCTGAATGCATGCCGCGCGGCGCTTCCGCAGATGTTGGAGCGCCGGAATGGAAAGATCATTGTGATCGCGGGCGTGGGGGGCGTCACTCCGGCCCGCCCGAATTTCGCTGTTCATAGCGCCACCAAGACAGCCGTGGCCCGGTTTGTCGAAAGTCTGGCCGAAGAGGTGGCCGATCACAACGTCCAGGTGAACTGTCTATCTCCCGGCGAAACCTACACGCACATGACGGACCAGATCCTGGCCGCGGGCGACCGCGCGGGCTGGCGTGAAGTAGAAGCCGCACGGCAGGTTCGCATGACCGGCGGTGTTCCGGCCGAGAAACAGATCGAACTCGCGTTGTTCCTGGCCTCGAACCAGTCCAATCACGTCACCGGCCGGATGATCCACGTGGATGACGATTGGAAGAAGCTCAAGGAAAAATCGATCACCGCGGAGTTGTACCGTTTGCGGCGGACACAAAAATAAAACTCGCCGCCCGTCCTGCTTTTTCCGCCATTCGCCGATTCCGCCGACCCGCTCCATCGCGGCTCGAATAGAATGGATTAACCGAAAAATGGAACCAGTTATTGAGGTCACAGGACTGCATAAATCCTACGGCAATTTCGAAGCGGTGCGGGGCATCGACTTCGAGGTCGCCGAGGGCGAGATTTTCGGCTTGCTGGGCCCGAACGGCGCAGGCAAGACTACAACCGTGGAGATCCTGGAAGGGCTGCGAGCGCGCTCGCAGGGCCAGGTCAGCGTGCTGGGCTTCGATCCGGAGATATCGAAACGCTTCCTCAAAGACCGCATCGGCGTTTGCCTCCAGGCGACCAATCTGCCGGACAAACTCCGCGTCCACGAGGCTCTGGAGTGGTTCGCGGCTTTCTATTCCCGCCAGGCCGATCGGGACAAACTGCTCCAGCGGCTCCAGCTCTGGGAAAAGCGCGGCGAGTTCTATTCAAAGCTATCCGGCGGGCAGAAGCAGCGCGTCGCCCTGGCTCTTGCCCTCGTCAACGAACCGAAGCTGGTGTTCCTGGATGAGCCGACCACGGGCCTGGATCCTCAGGTCCGCCTCGAAATTCACAGCTTAATCGAGGAGCTGCGCGCGGCCAAGCGCACCATTCTGCTCACCACGCACTATATCGAAGAAGCCGAGCGCCTCTGCGACCGTGTGGCCATCATCGACGAAGGGAAAATCGTCGCTCTCGGCTCGCCGCGCGAGCTGCAGGAGCGCGTCTTCGGGCAGTCCCGGATTGAGGTCGTGACGGCGCAGCCAATGCCGCCGGATCTGCCGGTTTTCGAAGCCGTCGCGAAGCACTCGCTCAGCGAAGACTCGAAAACGCTGATCGTCCACTCCACGCAGCCCGCACGGACTTTGCCCGGCCTGATCAAGTGGATCGACCAAAAAGGACTCGAACTCGAAGATATTCACCTGCGGCGCCCCACGCTCGAAGACGTTTTCATCGAACTCACGGGAAAGAAGCTGAGGGACTAAGGCTGTGCTCAACTCGTACTGGACTCAGATCCGGATGAATCTGCTGTTAACGCTGCGCAACCGCGTGGCGCTCTTCTTCAGCTATATCTTCCCTCTTATTTTTTTCTTTATCGGCGGCCAGGGCGGGGGAGGAGGCAACGGCCTGCAACTGCTCAACATTGTGCTCGGCCTGGGAGTGCTCGGCGGAGGGTTGTTCGGCGTCGGGATGCGCGCCATTCAGGATCGGGAACAGAACATTCTCCGTCGCTTCAAAGTCGCTCCCATCGGGCCGGGCGAGATCATCGTCTCCGGACTGGTCACGGCCCTGGCTCTGCAATTACCGAACGTTGTCTTTATGATCTTCCTGGCGCACCGCTTTCTGGGCGCGCCTTGGCCGACGCAGCCGGTTTCCTTGCTGCTCTTTGTGTCACTCGGGCTGCTGGCGTTCGCCTCTCTTGGCGGCATCATCGCGGCGATCGTGAACTCGATGCAGGAAGGCATGCTGCTGACCCAGCTCTTCTACTTCCCACTGCTGTTCCTGGGCGGAATCACCTTCCCGATCACTGGATTCCCGCTGTGGCTGCAAACCGTCGCGCAATTCATCCCATCAACGTATTTCAGCACCGGCCTTCAGCCGATCCTGCGGGGCAAGGAAACGCTCTTCGACAATCTGCCCTCTGTGGGCGCGCTCGCGTTGACCGCGCTGGTCGGAACATTGCTCGCGGCGAAACTGTTCCGCTGGGAAAAGGAAGAAAAGCTGCGGCCGGCCGCGAAATTATGGCTGGTTGCCGTGCTCGGACCGTTTTTTGTGCTGGGCGCCTGGCAGATGCAGGCCAAATCGAATATCGCCAAGGAGAAGGCGCTGAACCGCGACGTCGCGCGAAGCCGTACGTCGCTCGTTCGCGATGCGCGCCTGTTTTTAGGCGACGGCACGGTCATCGAGCAAGGCTCGGTGCTGATCAAGGACGGCAAAATCGCGGAAATTTTCACCGGTCCGGCGCCGGAAGCCAAAGCCTTGCGCGCCGATTCGATCGAAGCCGCGGGGAAAACCCTGCTGCCCGGGCTGATCGACGTGCGGGTCCACCTGAGTTTGCCGGGATTCCCGATCAGCGACCCCGCGTACTTCCAGAACCTCGATCAGAACTTCGATCGTGAACTGGCGGCTTATCTGTTCAGCGGCGCAACAGCGGTGAAAAGCGCGGGCGACCGGCCGGACATGGTTCTGAAGCATCAGGCGGCTACCGCTTCCGGAGAACGCCTAGGGGCCGAGCTGTTCTCAGGAGATCTGAAGGCGGACGGCGTTTACGACCCGGCGCTCGCAGGCGTGGAAGCCCGGCAGGCAGTCCAGGCGGGAAGGACAGATTTGCTGGAGCGCTCCCTGGTGCAGCAAATCATTCCGCGGGAATGGTTCGCACAGGTAAGAGACGGTCTGAAACGGCAAGACAGTCAGGCCGCGGTCCAGAACCCGGTCAGTATCGAGGCGGCAAGAAAGAATCTGGCCGAGGCGTACCGGGCGGGCGCCATGCTGGTCGCCGGGACGGATTCCGGCTATCCCATGGCCGTTCATGGCGCCAGCGTCCATCGCGAGTTGCAACTGTGGGTGGATGCCGGGATTCCGGCCTCGGTCGCCTTGCGAGGCGCAACCTACAACGCTGCCCGAATGCTGCACGCCGACAATCGCATCGGGCTGATTCGAAAAGGCTACGAGGCCAGCCTGCTGCTGGTGGACGGCAACCCGCTGCAAGAGATCTCGGCCACCGAGCGAATCTCAACCGTATTTTTCAAGGGCGAGCGGGTGGACCGGTCTGGCCTATTCGAGCAAAAGTGAGTAGAATCGGGCATGGGGGTATCCTCATGAAACGCTCCGCCGTACTCGCCACTCTGCTGATGATCCCCATGGCCTGGGGACAGGGTCAGAAAGTCCCGCGCATGCCGGACGAAAAACCCGATTTTCAGGGCGTTTGGCAGCATCCCTATGTGCCCGACATGTCCAAGGACCGCGAGGACCAAAAGGGCGCCGGAGAGTTGCCGTTTTCAGCGGTGGGCGCCGATAACTTCAAGAACTATGACGTCTCGAAGTTCGATTACACCGGCCACTGTCTTCCCTTCGGGCTGTTGCGTTCCGTGAATGTGGGTGGCTATCCCATCCAGATCATGCAGAATTCGAAATATCTTGCATTCCTGTTCGAGCAGAACACGTGGTTCAACATTGTCTATCTGGATGGACGCGGGCATCCCACGGATCTGGAGCCGACCTGGTTCGGCCATTCCGTCGGCAAATTCGAAGGCGACACGCTGGTGATCGACACAGTGGGATTCAATGGCCGGACCCGGCTCGATACGATCGGCCATCCGCATTCCGCGAAGATGCACGTGATCCAGCGGATTAAGTACGCCGATCCCAATCACCTGAACTACGAGGTGACCATCGACGATCCGGTGATGTACACCAGGCCCTGGAAGAATGAGCGAATTTTCACACGCATGAAGCCGGGCGAGGAATTAATCGAGTACTCCTGCGAAGAGAACAATAAGGACTTCAACCAGGGCCACATCAAGTAACCGTAGGAGGCGGGCTTGCCCGCCTCGCCGCCTTACCGCGTCCCCAGCCCCAGCAGCGCGATCCCGCACAGGATCATGCCGAGCGCCACGAATTTCTCCCGCGTCAGCGGCTCGCCCAAAATCAAGCGCGACCAGAACAGCGTCCATACGGATCCCAGCGAGACCATCGGATAGAGCACGCTGAGCTCCCCCTTTCGGACACCGAGCACAAACAGCACCGACGAGAACAGATAGAATCCGATGCCCAGAGCCAGCCGCCAGTTAGTGATCAGCGAAGCCAGATTGCGCTGAATCTTTCCTGCGCCGATCTTCAGAAACAGCGCCCCGAAACTGCCGAAAAAGGACGCTCCCAGCACCCAGGCCATGGATGAAAAAGGAGTGTTATTCACGCCGATTTACCCATCCCGAGCACGGCGATGCCTCCGACAATGACGGCAATGCCAGCCAGCTTGAACGCGTTCATGGACTCATGGAAGACGAGCACGGAGAGGACCGTCACCCACACGTAGGTCATCGCGAACACCGGATACAGCAGCGATAACTGTCCGTGGCGAAGCGCCATGACCAACAGAATCGTGCTGACGCCGTACATCGAATAGCCGGCAAATAGCGAAGGAGTCAGGATCATGGCGAGCGCGGTTTGCAGCATGGTTGGGTTCGATCCGAGCGCCACGGCGCCTTTCTTGATCAGCACCTGCGCCGCCGCGCCGATGATCGTGCAGCAGACAACCAGCAGAAACGAACGCCGCTGTTGCGCGTGCGCTTCGTTGGATGGAGAGCTATGAGACACAAGACTCAGGATACCGAATGGTACGAGCTTCTATCGGTGGTGATATCGATCTGCTTTACTTGCGCACGTCGCTATCGATGGTACGGATCTTGCCGCGCGATCGCTCGCCGGAACTGAGAACCGTTACCAAGACAGTTGTTTTGCCCTCGTGCAGTACGGTCCGAACAGTTCCGCCGTTGGGAACCTTGGTAACGGTGTCGAACCGGAACAGGCCCTTCTTCAGCGCGGCCTCGTAGTAAGAGAGAACCTGGTCCGCGGGATCCGCGGTTTCAAAATCCAGGATGCTTTCCGTAACAATCCCGCGCCTGGTGGAGGATGTTCCTTCCACCTTTCCTCCCGGATAAACGGGAATCCACACGGATCCAACGGACACCGAACGCACCTGATCGCCGGATTGCGAATCCGCGCGTCTTGGAACCAGGAAGTAGTACGCCAGGACCGAAATGAGGGTGACCGCGATCACCGCTCCATAGGTCACGCTCGCCAACGCCCAAATCGGCGGGCTTTTGCGAGCCGGAACCGTCTCTTGGGACGGCGGAGACAACGAAGACATCTTTTGCTTCCATGATAACAACGGCGGGCTGAGCCGCTCTATTCGCCGCTCTGCTGCAGCAGCTTCGCGACCAGGGCGGTCCACCCGGTCTGGTGGCTGGCCCCGAGGCCTGCACCGTCCTCGCCATGAAAGTATTCGTAGAACAGGATGTAGTCGCGGAAATGCGGATCGTTTTGAAATTTCTCCGTGCCCCCGAACGCCGGCCTGCGCCCTTGCGAATCGCGCAAAAACAATCGCGACAGCCGGCGCGATAATTCCGCCGCGACCTCGCCGAGCGTTTTTCGCTGGCCCGATCCGGTCGGGAACTCCACCTGCACATCCTCGCCGAAATAGTGGTTGAACCGCTGCAGTGATTCGATGATCAGAAAATTCACCGGGAACCACACCGGTCCGCGCCAATTCGAATTTCCGCCGAACAAGCCCGTGTTGGATTCCGCCGGCTCATAATCCACGCGATATTCCTGGCCGTCTACCGGCAGCACAAACGGTTCCCGCTGATGATGCTTGGAGAGCGCCCGAATTCCGTGCGGCGAGAGGAATTCTTCCTCGCTCAACATGCGTTCGAGCACTCGCACCAGACGGGTCCGGTCCACCAGGCTCAGCAACCGCCTCGATTCCATTCCTTGGCGCGAGAGGGAATGAATGTTGCGGCACAGGTCCGGGCGGTTACGCATGAACCACTCCATGCGACGGCGAAACCCGGGTAGCTGATCGATGACCTCCGGTTCCATCGTGTCCACCGCGAACAGCGGGATCAGTCCCACCATCGACCGTACCTTCATCGGAATCGAATCTCCGCTAGGAAGGCGGAGCCGGTCGTAAAAGAATCCGTCCGCTTCGTCCCAAAGGCCCGCGTCGCCGATTCCGTTCATCGCGGCGGCGATGTACAGAAAATGCTCGAAGAACTTGCTGGCGACGTCTTCGTAGATTTGATTGACCTTGGTCGCCAGCTCCAGCGAGATTTTCAGCATATTCAGGCAGAACATGGCCATCCAACTGGTGGCGTCGGACTGCTCGAGATAGCCGCCCCACGGCAAGGGCTTCGACCGGTCAAATACGCCGATGTTATCCAGCCCCAGGAATCCGCCCTCGAAAATGTTGTTGCCGCTCGAATCTTTTCGGTTCACCCACCAGGTGAAATTGAGCAGCAGCTTGTGAAACACGCTTTCCAGGAACGAGTATTCCGGTTTTCCGGTCAGCTTGCGATGAATCTGGTAGACACGCCAGCTCGCCCAGGCGTGCACGGGAGGATTCACATCGCCGAAAGCCCACTCGTAGGCCGGGATCTGGCCGTTCGGATGCAAGTACCACTCCCGCATGAACAGCAGCAATTGCGACATGGCGAATTCCGGATCCACCAGCGCCAGGGGGATGGTGTGAAACGCGAGATCCCAGGCCGCGTACCAGGGATACTCCCACTTGTCGGGCATCGAGATCACGTCTTCGTTGTAGAGATGAACCCATTGCGAATCGCGGCCGGTCAGGCGAGTCTCTGGAGGCGTCGGTTGGCCCGGATCGCCCTTCAGCCAGGTTTCCACCACGAAGTGATAAAACTGTTTGCTCCACAGCAATCCCGCGAACGCCTGGCGCTGGACACGCTTGGCATCTTCCGAAAGCGTTGCGGGAAAGAAGGAGTAAAATTCGTCGGCTTCGGCCATGCGGTCGGCGAACATCCCGTCGAAATCCTCAAAAGTAAACGGAATCAGCCGCGAAGGATCGGTCATGCGCAGCAGGCGAAGATGCAGGAACCGGGTCTGTCCGGGCGCCAGGTCGAGCTGATACCACGCGCAGGCCTTCGTGCCGGTTTGCTGCGGATTCACCGCGTCTTTTCGCCCGTGGATGATGTATTGGTGGAACGAGTCTTTCACATAAGGACGCGCATTGTTCCCTCCCCACAATGCCTGCGCATTCGATTCGTTCTCGGTGAACAGCAACGGCGGATTTCCGTCCAGCACCAGCCTGTAAGGGCCCAGGTCCTCATGCTGCGCATCGATGATTCCATCGCCGGAGCGCGTGAGGAGCGGCTTGGGCGAGCCCGGGGCCCAGGTCCAGGTGTTGCGGAACCAGAGTGTGGGAATCAGGTGCAGGGTCGCGGTTTCCGGGCCTCGATTGGCGGCGCTGATCCGGATGAGAATATCGTTCGCGTCCACCTTGGCGTATTCGGCAAAGATGTCGAAATAGCGGTTCTCGTTCAGGATTCCGGTGTCGAGCAACTCGAACTCGGGTTCCTGCTTCGACCGCCCGGCCGCTTCCTCGAGCAACCGCTTGTACGGAAACTCGGCCTGGGGATATTTGTACAGGCACTTCATGTAGGAATGCGTGGGCGTCGAATCGAGATAGTAGTAATACTCTTTGACGTCTTCGCCGTGATTCCCCTGGTTGCCGGTGACGCCGAACAGCCGTTCCTTCAAAATCGGATCGCGGCTGTTCCAGAAGGCGAGTGCGAAGCACAAGCGCTGATGGTTGTCGCAGATGCCGGCGATTCCGTCTTCACCCCAGCGGTAGGCGCGTAAATGCGAGTGCTCGAACGGGAAATACTCCCAGGCGGTTCCCCATTCGCTGTAGTCTTCGCGAACGGTTCCCCAGGCGCGTTCGGCGAGGTACGGACCCCAGCGCCGCCAGTGCTCCTCGCGCCGTCCGGCCTCATGCAGACGCCGCTTCTCGGCTTCCATGAAGTATTGATTCTAGCCGAGTAGGACAGGCGATCTTGTCGTTGGTCTAGGACTTCGCCCCGAATGCTCTCCGGATCAGCATGATTTCGGGCCGATCGTTGAAGACGACGCTCACAACATCGAACCGCACTTGCTCCCAGGGGGTGTCCGTTTTCCGGGCATACTCACGCGCCACACGTAGGAGATGCCGCTGCTTCTCCGGGCTCACCGCGCGCTCGGGAGGACCGTGCTCCGCGGTCTCACGCGTTTTCACTTCGATGATGACCAGCTCCTCGCCCTCCCAGGCGATCAAATCCGCTTCCGCCGCTCCGGACGCCAGCCGGTAATTCCGCGCGACGATCACGTACCCTTGCTTCCGCAAAAACCGATGCGCCAGATCCTCGCCGAGGCGGCCCGCCGCCAGGTCCGGCGGCCAGACGTGGCGCCGGCGGACGTCGCGCAAACGGTCCAGTATCGCTCCAATCATGACTTAACAACTTCGAGCCGCCACTCGATCACCTTGCCCCGGATCGTGTAGCACAGGTAATGTTCCCAGAATTTCCGAAAGCGCGGGAATGCGTTCACCAGCCATTCGAATCCCAGCCACCTCCAGAACGCTAGTAGCCTTACCCGGACGGAATTCTCCACAAATTTCACCGGCGAGTAATATCCGAACCCTCCGTGATCCGCTCCGAAATAGCGCATGGAGAAGCTATTCAGGTGCCAGCGATGCGTCGGATCGCAGAACGAGCTGAAATCGGTGTAATGCGGGGTCACGATAAGCACTTCGCCCCCGCTCCGGACCAGCCGGTGAAACTCTTCCATACTGCGGATCACGTCCGACAGATGTTCGATTACGTGCACCGCCTGCAGCGCGTCAAACGCCGAATCGCGGAAGGGGTAGGGAAAATGATCCAGCTCCGCGATCACGTCGGCCCGCGACGCCGGATTGCGATCGACGCCGATCGCGCCCGCCTTCTTGTTGATCCCGCACCCCACATCCAGGACTCGCATAGGAACCGACGATTGTAACCCGGAAGGCCGTCAGGAATGCTATTCTTCACCTAAATCGGAGCTACGTGCAATGGGCCGCACCCCAAATGAAAGCATATTGGACCGCTTTTTTACTCTTTCTCTGGACATGCTCTGCATCGCCGGATTCGACGGCTACTTCAAACAGTTGAATCCGGCCTGGGAGCGCATCCTCGGATATACCGTGGAGGAGCTGACCTCCCGGCCATTTCTGGACTTCGTGCATCCTGAGGATCGCGCCGCTACCCAATCCGAAGCTCAGAAGATTTCTATGGGCGGATCCGCAATCTCCTTCGAGAACCGCTACCGGACCAGGGACGGATCCTATCGCTGGCTACTTTGGAACGCGACCCCGCATGAAGAAGAAGAGCTGATTTTCGCCACCGCTCGCGATATTACCGAGCGAAAGAAACTGCGCGAACAGGCGGAACTGGCCAACCGCGCCAAGTCCGACTTTCTGGCGCGCATGAGCCACGAAATCCGTACGCCGCTGAACGTCCTGATCGGCATGAGCGATCTGCTGGAGCGCACGACTCTGAGCTCCGAACAGCAGCAGTACGTCCGCGTGATGCAGCGCGCCGGTGACAGCCTCCTGACTCTGATCAACGATATTCTCGATCTCTCCAAGGTCGAGGCGGGTCAGATCCTGCTTGAGGAAATTGACTTCGAGCTCTCCGCCGTTCTCGATGCGGTCGTGGAGATCATGTCTCTGCGGGCCCAGGAGAAAAAGGTCGACTTCCGCTACGAGATCGCGCCAAGCACGCCCACGCACCTTGCGGGCGATCCCAACCGCCTGCGCCAGGTCCTGATCAATTTGGTCGGGAATGCGCTGAAGTTTACCTCGCGCGGGCAGGTTCTGGTCCGTGTCGAGCCGAGTCCGGGAACTCCCGCCGGAGCGCTCCGCTTCGCCGTTTCCGATACCGGGATTGGCATTCCTCCCGGACAGCTCGAATCGATTTTTGACGCCTTTGCCCAAGCCGATGTCTCCACCTCGCGCAAGTATGGAGGGACTGGTCTCGGTCTGGCAATTTCACGCCGTCTGGTGGAACTGATGAATGGCCGGATCTGGGTCACCAATAACTCCGGTCCCGGGGCGACCTTCTATTTCACGGCCCGCTTCCGTCCAGGGCACGCCAAGGCACCAGTTCCAGCTACAACAGTTGAAACCGTCTCCACTCCGGCGGCGCCTCTTCGAATCCTGGTCGCGGACGATTCGGAAGAAAACCGGTTTCTGGTTGCGGAGTACCTCCGCTCCTCCGGTTATCCGCTGGAATTCGCGGACAATGGCGAGGCTGCTCTCGAAAAGTTCCAGCAGGGGTCGTTCGACCTGGTTCTCATGGATCTTCATATGCCCGTGTTGGACGGCTACGAGGCAACGCGGCAGATTCGCGATTGGGAGCGCAAGCGCGGGCGGCCCTCGATTCCGATCCTCGCATTTACCGCCAGCGCCCTGGAATTCGAGGGACGCCGGGCAATCGAAGCCGGCTGCACCGATTGGATCCGCAAGCCCGTGCGCCTGGCTGATTTTCGGGCCATCGTGGCCAAGTACGCGGGCCGCGCTTCGGAAGCGGACGCGAACTCCGCCGAGTCGCGCATTCGGGCTTTAGCTCCTCAATATTTGCACCACCGGGAGCAGGATATTGCCTCGATTCGCGGCGCTCTGGAGACTGACGATTTCGCTGCGATCCGGGCGCTGGGCCACAAGATGAGCGGGACCGGCACAGGCTATGGATTTCCGCAGATCAGCAGGATCGGGGCGTCCATCGAGGCGGCCGCAGCGGCGAGGGACTCTGCGGCCATCCAAGGACATCTGGAGGCCCTCTCGGAGATCATCCGGATCGCTCACGATCCAGGTACTTGATCAGCAGCACTTCGTTTCCATGCTCGTTGTAGATGAGCTCATCCACCAGTTGGCGCGTCATCATGATCCCGAACCCGCCGGGCCGCATGCCCATCTTCTGGCGTATTTCCGCGTGCTCCACAGGCGAGCCCTCGGGATTCGAAACCGCCGCGTGCGGCAAATCCTCGAACGAGAAACCCTTGCCCGGATCCCGCACATAGTACATCGCGGCGCGCTTGGTCCTGACGTAGGTGATGAAGACTCTCTTTTCCGGATCGCCCTTGCCGCCATGCTCGATCGCATTCAGCAGAATTTCGCGGAAGGCCGTGGCGACCTGCTCCTGCTCCGCGGCGGACAAGTCCATGGCCAACTCACGGATGAACTGGACGATGCGGCCCGCTGTTTCCATTTTGCAGCGTAAACGCAGCCCCAGCCAGTGAGGCCGGGCCGATAGAACCTGGATATCATCGGCGGCATCGGAGCCGCTGAGCGCTCGTTCCACCATCTCCTGGACGGCGCTCACGGTAAACGGCTTGCTGAAGTAGCTGAACGCCTTCTCCCGGATCGCGCGGACTACGTTTTCCGGCGTATTGGCAACCGTCATCACCACAACGCGCGTATCGGGCCGGATCTCGCGAACACGCTCGAGGACCGTCATGCCGTCCAACCCGGGCATGTTCAGGTCTGTCAGCACCAGATCGTACGCCGTGTTCTCAACCGACCGTAATCCGGACTGGCCATCGTAGGCGCTGTCGAGCTGGCGCAATGGATTTTCCAGGGCTGCGCGCAGCAGCGCGTGCACATCCGGATCGTCATCCACGATGAGGATACGTTTAGACGCGCCGCAGGAGGCCGCGGCCTCCTCGGTTCGCTGGGAAACTGCCGCCGTGGCCTTCCGTTGCGGCGCTGGTTTCCGAGATGCCGGCATGCAATGTAGTACGATACCAGAGTCCGGTTGTTGGGGACTACCGATGCGGATCGAACTCAGCCAAACTGACGACGTCTGTATTTTGCGCTTCGAAGGCCGCTTCACAACCGGCTCCGATCCGGAGTACTTGCGGAACAAGTTGGAGGAGCTGAAACAACATGTTTGTGGGAAAATGCTGGTCGATTTCCGCGATGTTGTATCCGTTGGATCGACGGCGATCGGATTTATCGTCGCGATTTATTCTTCCGTGACAAAAAGTCCAGGCGGACGGTTCGTGCTGATGGGCGCGCAGCCGCGAGTGAGGGAAGTGCTGGACTTAACCCGGCTCAGCTCCATCATTCCGATGGCTTCCGACTTCGATTCCGGCATGGCCGCGCTGCGCGGCACTGCCACGGCGCATGGCCAGCGCTAAATCTCCTATGAGTAGAGTCGCGCTGGTGACCGGCGCCGGCAGCGGAATCGGCCGGGCTGCGAGTCAAGCGCTTCACGCGGCCGGATTCCGCGTGGTTCTCGCCGGCCGCCGCGCCGCGCAACTGGAGCAGACTGCCGGATCCACGGACATGCTGGTTGCGCCCGCGGACGTGGGCAATCCGGATTCGGTCCGGGCTCTCTTCGGGAGGGTGAAAGAGGCCTTTGGCCGGCTGGATGTGCTCTTCAACAACGCGGGAATCGGAGCGCCGGGAATCCCCATGGAGGATCTCACCTATGAGCAGTGGAACGCTGTCGTGCAAACCAATCTGACCGGTGCGTTCCTATGCGCTCAGGAGGCGATCCGCATGATGAAGGCGCAGCAGCCTCGCGGAGGACGCATCATCAACAACGGCTCGATCTCGGCGCACGTTCCGCGTCCGAACTCCGCGCCGTACACTGCCACGAAACACGCCATCACTGGGTTGACAAAATCCATTTCGCTCGACGGCCGCAATTTCGATATCGCTTGCAGCCAGATCGATATCGGCAATGCAGCCACCGAGCTCACGGAGCGAATGGCCAGGGGGATCGTGCAGGCGAACGGATCGACCATGGTCGAGCCCCGCATGGACCTGAAGCACGTCGCCGACGCGATCGTCTACATGGCGAATCTTCCGCTGGAAGCAAACGTGCAGTTCCTGACGGTGATGGCCACCAAAATGCCCTTCATGGGCCGGGGCTAACTTATTTATTCCAGCCCCAGCGCCTTCGCCGGATTCGCTTTCGCCATTCGATCGATCTGCGCGTCCGTGATCCCCTGCTTTTTGAGCTCTGCGAAATAGGCCAGCATCCCGTCCGGATGCAGCGGATTGTTCGGCTGTCCCAGGTCGCTTGAAAGAATGATGTGCTCGGCTCCCACTTCGCGGATCGCCTGGGCCCACTGCGCCGCATTCATTCGCCCGTACACCAGCTCGATGTAGGCGCCCAGTTGCGCGGCTTCTTTCATCTGCGCGATCGACATCCGCACCGGCGGCGTGGTCGCGTGCGTCACCACCACATGCAGCACGCCCTGCTTCCGCGCTTCGCGCACGATCATCAAGCATTCCGCGGGCGAGGAATGGCCGGTCTCGAGCATCAGCTTGTGCCGCGCCGCGATTGCGATCACCTGCTTCACTTCCGGCAGGAGGTCGCCGTTCTTCGCTACCGGCACGAAGGGCCGGTTTTCTTTCGAATCGCGCACTTGATTTTCGGCGTCGAAGGTCGGCATCCAGACGACGCGGCCGTAGCCGCCCTTCATCATCGTCATGCGCTCGACCGCCGCTGGATTGATGCCGCCCACCGTGAGGTTCAAATCGATGCCGCCGAAAATCTCGATGCCCGGAACTTCTTTCCGCACGATATACGCGAGCGCCGCGGTCGATTCATAGTGGTTCTTAAGCACCAGCCCGCGCATGCCGCGCGATTTGGCCAGCTTCGCCAGATCGATCGCGTCAATCGAGCGCGGCGTGCTGTCCGGATCGCTATGCACGTGAATATCGATCACACCGTTGAGAGACTGCGCGTGAGCTGTCATAGCCAGTGTCAAAATCCAGAGTGGTTTCATCGCAGCGCCTCCGGCATCAGGAAATCGAAGTCGCAACCCAGATTCGCCTGGGTCACGTGATCCAGGAACAGGCGGCCATAGCCGCGATCGTACTGCGCCGCGGGCGCGGTAAAGCGGGCCAGCCGCCGCTGGATCTCTTCCACCGGAAGAGCCAGCTCCAGCTTGCGCGCCGGGACGTCCAGAACGATCTCGTCGCCGGTCTGGACCGCCGCGAGCGGTCCGCCCACGGCCGATTCCGGAGCGACGTGCAATACCACCGTTCCGAACGAAGTTCCGCTCATCCGCGCGTCGGAGATCCGCACCATGTCCGTGACGCCTTGCCGGAGCAGCTTTTTGGGCATCGGAATGTGCCCCCACTCCGGAAATCCCGGAGCGCCCTTGGGCCCGCAGTTGCGCATCACCAGAACTGTATCGCGATTCACCGGCAGATCGTCGCGATCGATTTCGGCCATCATCTGATCGCGGGTCTCGAACACGTACGCCCGGCCGCGATGCCGCAGCAGCTCAGGCGAAGCCGCCGTCACCTTGATTACGGCTCCATCGGGAGCCAGGTTGCCGCGTAAAACCGCAATCCCTCCCTCGCTCGATAGCGTCCGATCGAGTGGACGGATCACGTCGTCGTCTCCGCTGCGCGCGGCCGCTACATTGTCGCCGATGGTCTTGCCGTTGACCGCGGCGCAGCCGGCATGCAGCAGATCCGCGATGCGATTCATCACTGCCGGCACTCCGCCCGCATGAAACAAATCCTCCATCAGGTACTCGCCCGAAGGCTTCACGTTGGCGATGCACGGCGTCCGCCGAGCTATGCGATCGAAATCCTCCAGGTCCAGCCGGATTCCCACGCGCCCCGCGATCGCGATCAGGTGCACCACGGCGTTTGTAGATCCGCCCAGGGCCATCAGCACCGTGATCGCGTTCTCGAAGGCTTCGCGCGTCAGGATCTTCGAGGGCGTCAGGCCTTTTTCAATCAGCTCGACGGCCGCGCGGCCGCTCAGCTCTGCAATCGCGAGCCTGCGCGAATCCGGAGCCGGAATGTTGGCGCATCCGGGCAGCGTCATGCCTAGTGCTTCCGCCAGGCTGGTCATGGTCGAGGCCGTGCCCATCACGGTGCAGTGGCCTGATGTGCGCGCGATGCAGCCTTCCACCTCGCTCCACTCCTCGTCAGTAAGCCGGCCGGTGCGGTACAAGTCGAACAGCTTGCGTCCGTCGGTCCCCGATCCGAGCCTCTGGCCCTGGAACGTGCCTGCCAGCATCGGCCCGCCCGGCACGACGATCGCCGGAATATCCGCGCTCGCCGCTCCCATGAGTTGCGCGGGCGTGGTTTTGTCGCACCCGCACAGCAGCACGACCGCGTCCATGGGATTCGCCCGGATGGACTCCTCCACGTCCATGGCCATCAGGTTCCGGAACATCATGGTGGTGGGGAGCATGAACATCTCGCCCAGCGAGATAGTTGGAAATTCGAGCGGCACGCCTCCTGCCGCCAGCACGCCTCGTTTCACGGCCGCCGCCACTTCCCGCAGATGGGCGTTACAGTTGTTCAGCTCGCTCCACGAATTGCAGATGCCCACAACGGGCTTGCCGTCGAACACATCCGCCGGAAAACCCTCCGAGCGCAGCCAGGCCCGCCGCGCCATCCCGTGATATCCGGGCGTCTGAAACCACTGGCTGCTGCGTTTGTTCTTCATACGCGCAGCGTCCGCTCCAACCACAGCACGTCCCAGTATTTTCCGAACTTACGGCCTACTTCACTGAATAGTCCGATGCGCCGGAACCCGAAGCGCTCGTGAAGCGCGTTGGAAGCAGCATTCGGCTGGGCGATGCCGGCCACAATGCGGTTTATATCCTGGTCCGCAAGCGCGTCGAACAGCTTCTGGTACAGCAGCGTTCCGATTCCGCGCCCCACGCTCTCCGGCCGGCACGCGATGCTCGATTCCACTGTCGTATCGTAGGCGGATTTGGCCCGGTGGCGTCCCGTGCACGAGTACCCGAGCACGCCTCCCTCGGAATCGCAAGCGACAAACATCCGGTAGCGCCCGCCATCGGAGTGTTCCTGGAACCATGTCGCGCGATCCTCAGGCCGGTTGGGCTGAACGTCGAACGTGATGTGCGTGTGCGCGATGTAATGATTGTGGATCTCCGTAATTGCGGGAAGATCGTCGATTCGGGCGGCCCGGACCACGGCACTCATCTACCGTCCTCCCGAAACATCCAGGATGGCGCCGGTTACGAACGACGCCTCTACTGAAAGCAGCCACAGAATCGCGGCGGCGACCTCGCCGGGTTGTCCTCCGCGCTGCATCGGAACCATGGTCTTTACACGATCCACGCGCCCGGGTTCGCCGCCTTTCGCGTGCATGTCCGTGTAAATGAATCCCGGCCGCACCGCGTTGACTCGAATTCCATCTCCGGCTACTTCCGACGCCAAACCCACGGTGAACGTGTCGAGGGCTCCTTTGGTGGCCGCGTAATCGACGTACTCGTGGGGCGACCCCCATCGTGCCGCGCCTGAGGACACGTTCACGATCGCCCCTCCCGCTCCGCCGCGCTTTGTCGACATGCGGCGGACAGCTTCGCGGGAGCACAGCATGGTCCCGATCGCGTTGGTCGCGAACATGCGGTGAATTCGCGCTGCATCCATCTGCTCCAGCCGCATCTGCGGTTCGAGCGTTGCGGCATTGTTGACCAGAGCCGCGAGCCGGCCCAGCTCGCGATCGGCCCTTTCGAACAGCCTGACAACGTCTTCTTCGACTCCGATATCGGCCTGAACGGCAATCGCGTTGGGAATTGTTCCCACAACCTCCTCGGCCGCCGCACGATCCTGAAGATAGTTAACGCACACGGCATATCCACGTTGGGCGGCTAGCCGGGCGGTTGCCGCGCCGATTCCACGGCTCCCTCCCGTCACGATCAGAGTCTTCAAGATGGTTCCTTCAGTGTATTCCGATCCGGCGCTGTCCGCCGGTGGACAGCCTGCTTCCGCCGATTCCTCCACGGAAAGCAGTCTGCCCGGGGTTAGGATCGCTAGCGGAACCGGAACGTGAACCGGCTGAGAGCTCGGTTTACAGCTCGGAGGTCCATCTCGTCCATGGCTTTGTTGAGAATGCTCGCTGAAACCAATTTGTGTTCGATTGGTGCCTATTTGAGTTGCCGCAAGCAGTCCGCGATCGTCTGCGTCGCGAAATCCGCCTGATCCTTTTCGATCACCAGCGGCGGACACAGCCGGATCGTATTCGGCCCCGCCCCCAGCACCAGCAGCCCGCGCTCGAAGCACATCTGGACCAGTCTGTCGCGCAGGTCACCTGCGCGTTCCTTCGTCACTTGGTCCCGTACGAGTTCGATTCCGATCATCAATCCCAGCCCGCGCACATCACCGACCACTGGAAACTCCTGCGGCAAATCCCGCAGTTTATCCATGAGATGCGCCCCCACACGCGCTGCATTCTCCACCAATCCCTGCTCCAGGAGCTCAATCGTCGCCAGCGACGCCGCCACCGCCACCGGATTTCCGCCGAAAGTCGAGGCGTGCGCGCCCGGCTTCCAATCCATGACATCGGCCCGGGCGACCGTCGCCCCAAGCGGCATTCCGCTGGCGATCCCCTTGGCTAATGCGATCACCGCCGGCTCGAGGCCAAAGTGCTGGCTCGCGAACATCTTGCCGGTGCGCCCCATCCCGCTCTGGACCTCATCGGCCACCAGCAGGATTCCATGCTTGTCGGCGAGCTTCTGCAATTCGTCGAAAAACTTCTGCGGCGGAACGACATATCCGCCCTCGCCTTGCACGGGCTCGACGAAGATTGCCGCCACGTCCTCCGGCGGAAGGGTGGTCCGGAACAACTCTGTTTCGATCGCCTTGACGCACTCAACCCCGCAGGAATCCGGCGACTTTCCGTAGGCGCAGCGGTAGCAGTAGGCGTAGGGCATATGATGGGCGCCCGGCATCAACGGGAAAAACCCTTTCTTCTGTACGCTTTTGCTGCCCGTCAGCGCCAGCGATCCCATGGTTCTTCCGTGGAAGGCTCCCACGAACGCCACGAACTGCCCGCGGCCCGTGTGATAGCGCGCCAGCTTAATGGCGGCCTCTATGGCTTCGGTCCCAGAATTGCCGAAGTATACGCGGTGAGCCGAATTTCCAGGAACGAGCCCGGCCAGTTTTTCCGCAAGCTGAACCATGTTTTCGTAGTAGAAATCCGTGCCCGACATATGGATCAGCCGGGCAGCCTGCTCCTGAATCGCCTGAACCACCTTGGGATGGCAGTGCCCCGTGGCGACCACCGCGATTCCCGCCGCGAAGTCCAGAAACCGGTTCCCGTCCGCGTCCCATATCGTCGCGCCTTCCCCGTGGTCCGCAACCAGAGGATAAGTTCTGGTGTAAGAAGGGGATATGGAACGATCATCACGATCGATGATGGCCTTGGCCCGCGGCCCCGGCAATGGTGTAACGAGCTTTGGCAGCATCCTTTTAGCTCCTTCCGCATCCAACACTACAGAGTTGATAATGATAGGCTAAGATTATTGCATAGTATAACACTAACATGCTATAGTCTTTCCAAGAGGTCCGCACGTTATGGATTTTAACCGTTTTACTGAGAAGCTCCAGGAGGGCGTCCGTTCCGCCCAATCCCTGGCGGCCAACCGGGGGAACCAGCAGATCGACGTGGAACATCTGCTCCTGGCCCTCCTAGAGCAAGAAGGGGGCCTCGCTCAGTCCATCCTGGCACGTGCTGGTGTCCCACTCGAGACCGTTCACCGCCGTCTGGTCCAGGAACTCGACAAACTCCCCAAGGTTTCCGGCTCGGCCGCGGGAGTCGATCAGATCTACATCACCGGCCGGCTGCAAAAGCTCCTGACCTCGGCCGAGGCCGAGGCCAAGCGACTCAAGGACGAATACGTCTCGGTGGAGCACGTCATTCTGGCCGCGACCGACGAAAAGGTCTTCAAGGATCTGGGAATCACCCGCGATCGGGTGATGCGCGTTTTGCAGGAAGTTCGGGGCAGCCAGCGGGTGACCTCGCCCAATCCCGAAGCCACTTACGAAGCGCTCGAAAAATACGGCCGCGATCTGACCAAGCTGGCGGCGCAGAACAAGCTCGACCCGGTGATCGGCCGCGACGAGGAAATTCGCCGCGTGGTCCAGGTCCTGTCCCGCCGCACCAAGAATAACCCGGTGCTGATCGGCGAGCCTGGAGTTGGCAAGACGGCCATCGTTGAGGGCCTCGCCCAGCGAATCGTGCGCGGCGACGTTCCGGAAGGCCTGAAGGACAAGAAAGTGGTCGCGCTCGACATGGGCGCTCTGATCGCCGGCGCGAAGTTCCGCGGTGAGTTCGAAGAGCGCCTCAAGGCCGTCCTGAAGGAAGTCCAGTCCTCCGAAGGCGGCATCATCCTGTTCATTGATGAGCTGCACACGGTGGTCGGCGCCGGCAAGGCCGAAGGCGCGATGGACGCCGGCAACTTGCTCAAGCCCATGCTGGCCCGCGGCGAGCTGCACTGCATCGGCGCAACCACGCTCGACGAATACCGCAAGCACATTGAGAAGGACGCGGCTCTCGAGCGCCGCTTCCAGACCGTGCTGGTCGATCAGCCTTCGGTCGAGGACACCATTTCGATCCTGCGCGGCTTGCGCGAGCGTTACGAAGTCCACCACGGCGTCCGTATCAAGGATTCGAGCCTGGTGGCCGCGGCGATTCTGAGCAACCGCTATATCTCCGATCGATTCCTGCCCGACAAAGCCATCGACCTGGTGGATGAAGCCGCGGCCAAGCTGCGCACCGAGATCGACTCGATGCCGGCCGAGCTGGACGAGGCCACGCGCCGCCAGATGCAGCTCGAAATCGAGCGCGAGGCTCTCAAGAAGGAATCCGACGCGGCTTCGCGCGAACGCCTGGGCAAGATCGAAAAGGAACTGGCCGAGCTGAAGACATCCACAGCGAGCCTGCGCGCGCAATGGCAGGCCGATCAGGAAGCGCTCAAGAAGCAGCGCGAAATCCGCGCGCAGATCGACCAGGTCAAAACCGAAATCGAGCAAGCCGAGCGCGCATACGATTTGAACAAAGCCGCCGAGCTCAAGTACGGCAAACTCACGGCGCTCGAAAAGCAGCTCGAGAAAGAATCGCACGCGCCGACCCTGCTCAAAGAAGAGGTTGACGAGGAGGACATCGCGCAGGTGGTCAGCCGCTGGACCGGCATCCCGCTTTCGAAGCTGCTCGAGGGCGAGGTGCAGAAGCTGCTGCATCTACCTGAAGAACTCCACAAGCGCGTGGTCGGACAGGACGAAGCGGTCGATGCCGTGGCCGATGCGGTCATGCGCGCCCGCGGCGGATTGAAGGATCCCAAGCGGCCCATTGGCAGCTTCATCTTCCTGGGACCCACGGGCGTCGGCAAGACCGAGCTGGCGCGCGCGCTCGCCCAGTACCTGTTTGACGACGAGCACGCGATGATCCGCATCGACATGTCCGAGTATCAGGAAAAGCACACGGTCTCGCGCCTGGTGGGCGCGCCTCCCGGATACGTCGGCTACGAAGAGGGCGGGCAGTTGACCGAGGCAGTCCGCCGCCGGCCCTATTCCGTGATCCTGCTGGACGAAATCGAAAAGGCCCACAGCGACGTGTTCCACGTCCTGCTGCAAGTGCTCGACGACGGCCGTTTGACGGACGGCCAGGGCCGCACTGTCGATTTCAAGAACACCATCGTGATCATGACCTCGAACGCGCAGAAAGAGGACCTGCCGCGCCTGTTCCGCCCGGAGTTCCTGAACCGCGTCGACGAAGTGATCGACTTCCATCGTTTGACAGAGGCGCATCTGAAGAAGATTGTCGATATCCAGCTCGAAACGCTGCGGGCGCGCCTGGCCGAGCGCCACATCGAGTTGCGACTCAGCGACGCCGCCAAGGAGCATCTGGTGCGTGTCGGCTACGATCCGACCTATGGTGCGCGCCCCCTGAAGCGCGCCATTCAGAAAGAAGTCGAAACACCGCTTGCGCGCATGTTGGTCGGGGGCGAAATTCGCGACGGCAGCAAGGTCCGCCTGGATTTCCGCAAAGATCAGTTGACATTTGAAGTAGAGTCGCCGGAGCGGGTTCGAGCATCTTAAGGAAAGAGAAAAAACATGGCTGACGAAGAAAAAATCAAAACATTGCCGCTGTTGGCCCTGAAGAATTCGGTGTTGTTTCCGGGGCTGCTGATGCCCCTCGGCGTCGGCCGTAAGGCCTCGGTTGCCGCGGTGGAGTCCGCCCTGGCGACCGAAGAGAAGGAAGTGGTGATCGTGGCGCAAAAGGACGCCTCAGTGGAAACGCCGGCGGCAGCCGATCTGTACACCATCGGGACCCGTGCGGTGATCCGCAAGTCCGGACGCCCGCGCCCGGACCACATCGATCTGTTTGTGCAGGGCATCGAGCGTGTGGTCATCGTCAAAGTCGAGGAGAACGGCTATCTCAAGGCCAGAGTCCGTGCTCTGCCCCTTCCGGACGACTCCAGCCGCGAACTGGAGGCGCTGGCGCTATCCGTCGTCGAGCTGGCATCGAAGTACGTGAACGTGATGCAGGGCCAGCCGGCGCAGGAAATCGCCCAGGCCTTCGCCGCCCAAAGCGACCCGCTGCAACTGGCGTTTTTGGTTGCGTCGGTCATGAGCCTGGAAGTCGAAAAGGAACAGTCGCTGCTGGAGTCAGCCTCCCGCATCGAATCCCTCCGCATGGTGCTGGGCTGGCTTTCGCACGAAGTCGACGTCGCGGAATTACGCGCCAAGGTCACCGAAAAGGCGAAATCCGAGATGACCAAGGAGCAGCGCGAATACGTGCTGCGCCAGCAAAAGAAAGCTATCGAGCAGGAACTCGGCGAGGGAAATGGCGACCAGGCCGAAGCGCAGAATCTGCGCGAACGCCTGGGGAAGGCCGACATTCCCGAAGATGTCCGCAAGGAAGCCGAGCGCGAGCTCGATCGCCTGGAGAAGATGAACTCGGCCTCGCCCGAGCATAACGTGATCCGCACCTGGCTCGAGTACGTGATCGAATTGCCGTGGAACAAACATAGCGACGACAACCTCGATCTGAAGCGCGCGCGGGAAGTCCTGGACGAGGACCACTACGGCATTGTCAAGGTCAAGGAACGCATTATCGAGCAACTGGCGGTTCTCAAACTGAACCCCGAAGCGAAAGCGTCGATTCTGTGCTTCGTCGGCGCGCCCGGAGTCGGCAAGACTTCCCTCGGCCAGTCGATCGCCCGCGCGCTGGGGCGCAAGTTCGAGCGCATGAGCCTGGGCGGCTTGCATGACGAAGCGGAACTGCGCGGCCACCGCCGGACCTATATCGGCGCTCTCCCCGGGCGCTTAATCCAGGCAATGCGCCGCGCCGGATTCAACAATCCCGTGCTGATGCTGGACGAAGTCGATAAGCTGGGGCGCGACTTCCGCGGCGATCCCGCGGCCGCGCTGCTCGAAGTGCTCGATCCGGAGCAGAACAAGACGTTCCGCGATAATTATCTCGATTTGCCCTTCGACCTTTCGAAAGTGCTGTTCATCACAACCGCCAACACCCTGGATACGATCCCCGCGCCGCTGCTGGACCGTATGGAAATCCTGCGACTCTCCGGCTACAGCGAAGAAGAAAAGACCCAGATCGCCAAGCGCTACCTGCTGCCGAAGCAGTTGCGCCATGCGGGTTTGACCGCGGAAAAATGCGTGATCACCGAGGACGCGCTCCAAAAAGTCATCAAATCCTACACGCGCGAAGCCGGCGTGCGCCGGCTGGAACAGATGCTCGGGCGCGTGATCCGCAAAGTCGCGGTGAAATTTGCCGAAGGCGCGGAAGGTCCCATCGTGGTGAATGCCGAAGACGTGCCCGAGCTGCTGGGTCCCGAAGCCATTCTGCCGGAGCAGGCCCGCAAGGAACTGCCGGCGGGCGTCGCGACCGGACTCGCCTGGACCGAAACCGGCGGCGACGTGCTGTACATCGAAGCCGCGCTCCTGCCGGACGGCAAGGAACTCACCATCACGGGTCAACTCGGAGAAGTGATGCAAGAGTCGGCTAAGACCGCGCGCAGCTACCTGTGGAGCCACGCAGCCGAGTTCGGCCTGGATCCCGGAGTGTTCCTCAAGAGCGGCCTGCACATTCACGTTCCCGCGGGCGCGATCCCCAAGGACGGCCCGTCGGCGGGTGTGACCATGACCACGGCTCTGGCTTCGCTTTACTCCGGCCAGCCCGCCCGGAACGATACGGCCATGACCGGCGAAGTCACGTTAACCGGTTTGGTGCTGCCGATCGGAGGCGTGAAGGAAAAGGTTCTGGCGGCCCGCCGGGCGGGATTGAAACGGGTGATCCTGCCGCGCGGGAACCAGAAGGACCTCCGCGATCTGCCCGAGGACGTCCGCGGGGAGATGCACTTCATCTTCGCGGAGCGCGTTCATGACGTGCTTACCGAGATGCTTCCGGGGCTGGTTCCGAAGGCCACCCCGGAGGCTCCGGCCAAAGCAGCCTAGGTCCCTCGACTTTCGAACCTCCAACAGGATATGATGGCAGGCCATTGGAGGTTTCTAATGAGACTCACGAAAGTTCTGGTGGCCCTCCTGTCCACCGTCGCCTTTTTTGTGCTCCTGGCGCAGTCCGATGCGGATTATCAAGGCTGGATGAAGTCGGCCGTTGCCGCCAAGGGCAAGGTGGCCAAGGGTATCGCCGCCAAGGATAAGGGCGTCGCCGCCGACGCTAAGGTCATGGAAGACTCGTTCAAGCAGATCGAGGCTTACTGGCAGAAGAAGGGCGCCTCCGACGCTACCGGCTTCGCAAAGCAAGCGGCGTCCGCTTCCGCCGATATCGCCAAGGCTACTGCTGCCGGCGATTTCGATGCGGCGAACACCGCAATGACCGCCCTCGGCGGGACCTGCGGCGGCTGCCACATGGCCCATCGAGCCAAGGGTGACAGCGGCTTCCAGATTAAGTAAGCTATTCGTCCGGCGCTGTACGCTCGAACGCTATAGCGCCGGAAGTGTCTCTGCACGTTTGCGCGGAGTCCAGCGTCTAGCGTTCCGAAAGGAGCGCCATGCGGATCGTCACGTTAGCGTTTGCGGCGGGCTTGGCATGCGCCCAGACCGCCGATCTTCGCGAGCGTATCTTCTATTTTTCCGAGCCTAAATCCAGCCAGCAATTTATGGAGGCGGCAACCGTCATCCGCACAATCGCCGATATCAAGGATATTTCGGCGAACAGCGATCAGAAGACACTCACCGTTCATGCAACTCCCGCCCAAATCGCGATATCGGAGTGGCTGTTCAACGAGATCGACACCTCACCCCCTCCAACCGCCGTTTCGCATGAGTACAAGGTTCCCGGTCCGGAGGACGACCTGGTGCGTATCTTCTTTCTCCCGTATGCTCCATCCGTTCAGGATTTTCAGGAAATCGCCACGCTCGTGCGCACCATCTCGAATATTCAGCGGGTCTTTACCTACAACGGGTCCAAAGCTCTCGCTCTGCGGGGAAGTCAAACGCAGGTCGAACTCGCGGACTGGCTGGTAGGCGCGCTTGATCCGGCGAAGGGTCTGATCACCGGCGAATACCGGGTCCCTGGAACGGACGATGACGTTGTTGGCGTCCTGTATCTGCCGCATACCGCGACGGTTCAGGATTTTCAGAAGGCCGCAACCAGGATCCGCGAAGCGGCGCAAATCCGAAGGATTTTCACGTACAACACGCCAAGAGCTCTCGCTCTGCGGGGAACCGCGCAGCAGATCGCGCAGGCCGCGCGGCTCGTGCAGGAGCTCGACAAACCGTAACCGGCATTCACGGCTTTGCTGCGAGCGTCAGAATCACGATCTCCGGGGGCACTCCCAGCCGCACGGGCATGATGCTGGTTCCGATCCCCGTGGTCACGAACAGGTGCCGGCCTTGCCGGACGTATTCGCCCGCAACATAGCCTAGCTTCGATGTGGTGACCACGCGGCCAATCACCGGCAGGTCGACTTGGCCCCCGTGCGTGTGCGCGGCGAGCGTCAGGCCCACGCGGGCCGGAACTTCGGGGAAAATATCCGGATTATGCGTGATCAGGATGACAGGATCCGCATTGCTCACCTGCGCCAGCGTGCCCGCGATATCCGGCTCGCGCGTCCAAAGGTCCGCGATTCCGCCCAGCCAGAACCGGCCGCCGATGCGCGCCGCCTGATTTTCGAGCACCGGTATGCCTGCGTGCGTCAGAGCCTGGCCCACGCGCTCGCCGTCGTACCACCAGTCATGATTGCCTAGCACCGCGTAGACGCCCAGTGGCGCGCGCAGCTTCTTCAGCTCAGCCGCGGTCTTCTCCGGTTCCACGAAATCGCCGTTGTGACGGCCTCCCGGCCCGCCCGTGACGAAATCGCCGAGGAGAACGATCAGGTCGGGACCCTCCGCGTTCGTGCACTCCACAACCTTCTGGAGCTTATCGATGCCAACATGCGGCGACCCGATGTGCAGGTCGCTGAGCAGCGCGATCCGCAGGCCGTCCGGCTCGCCAGGCGCGTGGATCGTCACGTGCCGGACCACCAGCATCCCGGGCTCGATTCCGAACGCCCAAGCCGCGACCAGAAAGGGCGTGAGCAGCAGCGCGATGGCAAAGATTCGGATCCAGTTCTTGGAGCGGACCAACTCACAGGATACTGCCCCGCAAGCTATGATGGCCTCTATGCGAACGCTCCTTGCCTGCGCGATTCTCCCGGCTGCCTTCACTGTTTTCACCGGCTGCGGTCAGTCGAAACCCTCCGCTGCGGACGCCAAGAAATTCCTGGATGATGCCGAAGTGAAGCTTAACGATCTCGGCATCGAAGCCGGCCGGGCCTCCTGGGTCCAGGAAAATTTCATTACCGATGACACCGAAGCGCTCTCCGCCGCAGCCAGCCAGCGCGCAGGCGACGAGGCCGTCCGCATTGCGAAACAGGCCAAGCAGTTCGAAGGCGTCCAGGTTCCTGCCGACCAGGCCCGCAAGCTGAACCTGCTGAAAATCGGATTCACTCTGGCCCCGCCTTCGGATCCAAAAGAGAGCGCGGAAGTGAACAAGCTCGCGGCTTCGCTCGATGCGACCTACGGCAAGGGCAAGTACTGCAAGGACGGCGGCCCCGCAGTTTCAAAAAATGTTTGTCTCGACATCAATGACATCACCAAGATCATGGCCAACTCGACGAATCCCGCCGAGCTCCTGGATGTCTGGAAAGGCTGGCACACCATTTCGCTGCCCATGCGCAAGGACTTCACGCGCTTTGTCGAACTGTCGAACAAAGGCGCCGTCGAGCTCGGCTTCAAAGACACCGGCGCAATGTGGCGCTCGAAATACGACATGCCCGCCGACGATTTCACCAGGGAGCTCGACCGGCTGTGGGATCAGGTCCGGCCTCTGTATTTATCGCTGCACGCCTACGTGCGCACGCGGCTGCATCAGAAGTACGGAAACCTGGTCCCGGAAAACGGTCCGCTGCCGGCGGATTTGCTGGGCAACATCTGGGCCCAGGACTGGTCCAATATTTACAAGCTGGTCGCGCCGGCTGGCGCCGATCCGGGCTACGATCTCACGCAGATCCTGAAAGCCCGCAAAACCGATCCCATCCAGATGGTCAAGTACGGCGAAGGATTCTTTACTTCGCTAGGGTTCGCTCCGCTGCCGGATACGTTCTGGAAGCGCAGCCTGTTCGTGAAGCCGCTCGACCGCGATGTCGTGTGCCACGCCAGCGCCTGGGATGTGGACAACGTCAACGATCTCCGCATCAAGATGTGCATCGATATCACCGAGGAAGATTTCACCACCATCCACCATGAGCTCGGCCACAATTTCTATCAGCGCGCCTATAACACCCAGCCGATTCTGTTTCGAGACAGCGCCAATGACGGCTTCCATGAGGCGATCGGCGACACCATCGCGCTCTCCGTCACGCCCGAGTATCTGGTGAAGCTGGGCCTGCTTCCGAAGGCTCCGGATGCGTCCAAGGACATCGGGCTGCTGCTCAAAAAGTCGCTCGAAAAGATCGCGTTTTTGCCCTTCGGGCTGATGATCGATCAGTGGCGCTGGCGCGTGTTTTCGGGCGAGATTCCCCCGGACAAATATAACGAAGCCTGGTGGCAGTTACGCCTGAAGTACCAAGGCATCGCGCCGCCCGAGCCGCGCGGCGACCAGTTTTTCGACCCCGGCGCGAAATATCACGTTCCGGCGAATGTGCCCTACACTCGCTACTTCCTGGCCGATATTCTCCAATTCCAGTTCCACCGCGCGCTGGCTGAAGCCGCGGGTTGCCCCGGAAACAGTGGCACGCCCCTGCACCGTTGCTCGATTTACGGCAGCAAGGAGGCCGGCGAGAAGCTGAACAAGATGCTCGCCATGGGATTGAGCCGTCCCTGGCAGGACGCGCTTCAGGAGATCACCGGCAGGCGCGAGATGGACGCCACCGCGATCCGCGATTACTTCGCCCCGCTTCAGAAGTGGCTCGACGAGCAGAATAAGGGCAAGCCGGTGGGATGGTAACTTGGACCATGGTCATTGACCATGGTACGATTTGGGTGTGGAAGAGATAGCCGTTTCCAAGTTCAAGGCGACTTGCCTGTCGGTACTCGAACAGGTCCGTAAAACCCGCAAGCCGGTCCGCATCACGCGATTCGGAAAACCTGTCGCCGAAGTAGTTCCTCCCTCTGTTCCGGAGCGCCCGAAGTCGTGGCTCGGGGATATGGCCGGCACGGCAAAGATCCTGGGCGACATTGTGGGCCCGTCCACGGAGCCCAGCGACTGGGACGTCATGCGTGAATGAAGCTCCTCCTTGACACGCACATTTGGCTGTGGAGCAGGACTGCGCCAAAGCGTCTATCCCGGCGGGTGTCGAGCGCGCTCGTAAAGTCCACCAACGAGCTCTGGCTGTCACCCTTAACAACCTGGGAACTCCTCTTTCTTTGTCGTAAAGGCAGGCTCTCTCTCAACCCAGACCCCATCCAGTGGATCAAGACAGCTCTTGCCAGCGTGCCGATGCGGGAAGCCCCTATGACGCACGAAGTCGCCCTGGCGACACGCGAGATCGTACTCCCCCATACTGATCCGGTCGATCTGATGCTTGCCGCGAGCGCCCATGTGTATGGGTTGACTCTGGTAACGAGCGACGAGCAACTTCTCTCCGGAAAAGGGTTTCCAGTACTTGCGAATCGCTAAACGCGAGCTGCTTGGATGGCCGCCAGTGCAACGCTAAGCCTCCGCAACTGAGCCGCTCCATCCCCTCGAAACGCGCTGCCGTGCATGCACGCGAGCATCTTGGGATTCAGCGCCGCAAGCCGCTCCAGGATCGCGGCTGTTCCGCGGGCGTGGGCGAAATAATCGAGCGGCGCCCGGAACTGCTCGCTCGCTTCGACCACGTCGTCTTCGGTCACCGGCGGATGCTTCGATCCGCCCTGCGTGAATAAGTCGCCGCAGAACAGGGTGCCAGTGGTGTGATCGAACAGCACGCCGCAATCCCACCCGTGCGGAACGTGGGGCGTGTAGATCCACTCCAGCCGGTGGGAGCCGGTCGAAAACTGTTCGCCGTCTTCCAGACCGCGGCCCGGACGGTCGGCAACATCGTTCACCGATGTCAGCGCACCGATCTGACTCGAAAACGGGGCGGCCTGCGGCGCGATCGCCAGAAAATCGTTCAGCGCGCCCGATTCGTCGGCTTCGAAGTGCGAAAAGCCGACGTGCCGCAGCTTTTCCGCCGGGATCACAGCCGAAACCGCCTCGCGAACCAGCGGAAACATCCGCCGGAGCCCGGAGTGAAACAGCAGCGGCTCCTCGTCCACCAGCAAATATTGATTGAAGCTGAATCCGCCCGGTAGTACGGGAATGTCCACGGGCGTGCTGATCCGATAGATTCCGGCAGCCACTTCGTCGATTCGGGTACCGGACTGTTGGTTCATAATCATGACAGGATGTGTAACAAACCGGGCCGGCGTTACACTTCTAAAGTGGAAAGTGAAGAGGACCTCTGCCGGTCCTTCGCGCCGCGGATCCGGCTTTACGGGTTGCGGCACCTCCGCGACGAGCAGGCCGCGGCGGATTTGGTCCAGCAGGTCTTGTTAATCATGATCGAGAGCCTTCGAGCCGGCAAGGTGCGGGAAATCGAAAAGCTCCCATCGTTTGTCCTCGGAACCTGCCGGATGGTGGTTCTGGACATGCGCCGGGGCTCCGCACGCCGGGAGCGCCTGCTGGAACAGTATCTTCGGCCCGACACAACCGTGGCTCCGGCTCCGGCGGTCGACCTGGACCGCCTGGCAGACTGCCTGCGCGGTTTGGCCGAACGCGAGCGCACCGTGATCGTGCTGACGTTCTATGAAGACCGGAGCGGCGAGGTGGTCGGCCGGTCGCTCGGGTTATCCAACGAAAATGTCCGCGTGATCCGCCACCGGGCGCTGGGTCGCCTGCGCAAGTGCATGGAAGGCCGTGTATGACCTGCGCCCGCCCGATCGAGCCCGCCGTCCTCGCCGATTATTGGCTTGCGGAATTGGCCGGGCCCGAAGAATTCGCGATCGAAGAACATCTGATGGGCTGCGAATCGTGCAGTCGTGAGCTGGAGCAGATCGTTGCGCTGACCTCGGCAATTCGGAAACTTGCACGCGAGGGCACGCTGAAAATGGTCCTTACCAGGGAGTTCCTGGAGCGCATGGCTCTGGAAGGATTGCGGATTCGAGAATACGCTCCGCCGCAGGGCGGCAGCGTCCAGTGCACGGTGACATCGCACGATGACTTTCTCGTTAGCCGGCTGGCGGCCGACCTCAGTGGGGTCGAACGCCTGGATCTGGCCCTCTGCGACACGGCTGGAGCAGAGCTGCAGCGTTTCGCCGACATCCCGTTCCGGGCCGAACCTGGTGCGAGTGTATTTCTCAATTATCCCGTCAGCATCGCCCGCCAAGAGCCCGCTTACACGCTGATCATGAAGCTGCTGGCTGTGACGCCTACTGAGGAGCGGCTCGTGGCCGAGTACACTTTCAACCACACACCCAGCTAACGGTCGGCCTAGTCCCGCATGTCACAATAAATAGATACATGACGGGCTTCCAGATCCGCCACAGATTCCTCGAATATTTCGCCGGCTACGCGCATCGCGTGGTCCGGAGCTCCTCGCTTGTTCCGGCCAACGATCCGACGCTGCTGTTCACCAACGCCGGGATGAACCAGTTCAAGGATGTGTTCCTCGGCTTGGAAAAGCGCGACTACACGCGCGCCACGACTTCGCAAAAATGCGTGCGCGCAGGCGGCAAGCACAACGATCTGGACAACGTCGGCTACACGCGCCGGCATCACACGTTCTTCGAGATGCTGGGAAATTTTTCCTTCGGCGATTATTTCAAGAAAGATGCGATCGCCTACGCCTGGGAGCTCATGACCAAAGGCTACGGCCTGCCGAAGGACAAACTTTACTTCACTGTCTTCCGCGAGGACGATGACGCCGAGCGGCTGTGGCAAGAGGTCGCGGGAGTCCCGAAAGACCGCATCTTCCGGCTGGGCGAAGACGATAATTTCTGGGAAATGGGGCCCACGGGTCCGTGCGGCCCGAACTCGGAGATTCACTATGACCTCGGCCCCGAAGCAGGGCAGGGCACATTCCCGCACGACCCCGGCGAGCGCTTCGTCGAGATCTGGAACCTGGTCTTCATGCAGTTCGATCGCGATGCCTCGGGCACGCTGCATCCCCTGCCGAAGCCTTCCATCGACACAGGCATGGGTCTCGAGCGCATGGCCGCCGTGCTGCAAGGCAAGCTTTCGAACTACGAAACCGATCTGCTGCGTCCGATCATCGACCGCGCCGGCGAGCTGTTCAAGAAGTCCTATGGCGAAGACGAGCGCTCCGATACCGTGCTGCGCATCAACGCCGACCACGCGCGCTCGACCGCCTTCCTGATCAACGATGGCGTCCTGCCTTCGAACGAAGGCCGCGGCTACGTGCTGCGAAAGATCATGCGGCGCGCCATGCGCAACGCCCGCATGATCGGCGCGTCTGATCCGTATCTTTACAAGCTGACCGGCTTCGTCGCCGAGCTGATGCGCGACGCCTACCCGGAGCTAATGGAGAGTGTCACGCGCGTAGCGCGTGTGGTACGGGACGAGGAGCACCGCTACGCGACCACCTTCCAGGTGGCCGAGAAATTCTTCCACGACGAGGCCAAGTCCGGCGCGATCAGCGGCGCAGCGAGCTTCAAGCTGTACGACACCTACGGGCTTGCCCTCGAAGAGCAGGAAGACATGGCCCGCGAGCTCGGCATCGCGATCGATGCCGAGGGCTTCACGGCCGAGATGGAAAAGCAGCGGGCCCGCGCCCGCGCGAGCTGGAAGGGCGCGGAAAAAGCCCAGATCAAGCCCGAGTACCAGGCCCTGCCCAAAACCGAATTCATCGGCCGCGAGACGCTCGAGGCGCCCGGCACCGTGCTGGCTGTTATCGATGGCGAAATTGCTCTCGACCGTACGCCGTTTTACGCCGAAGCCGGCGGCCAGGTCGGCGACACCGGCGTTCTGGTTTCGCCCTCTACCGGCGAAACGGTTGCTGTTGTCGAGTCTGCCTATGCGCCCGCTCCCGGCAAAACGGTCCACAGGGTGAAGCTGGTCGGGCCGGTGAAGCCGGGCGACACGGTCATCGCCCGCGTCGATCCCGAATCCCGCCACGCGACCATGCGCAACCACACCGGCACCCATCTCCTCCACGCCGCGCTGCGTCAGGTTCTCGGAACCCATGTGAAGCAGGCCGGCAGCGTCGTCGAACCCTCGCGCCTGCGCTTCGATTTCACCCACTACGCCGCGCTCGATCCGGACGAGCTGGCCGAAGTAGAACGCCTGATGAACGAGCAAATCCTCGCCAACCGCGAGGTCCACACGAACGTCATGGATCTCGATCAGGCGCTCCAGACCGGAGCCATGGCCCTGTTCGGCGAAAAATACGGCGACCGCGTGCGCGTGGTCCAGATCGACAGCTTCAGTAAAGAGCTCTGCGGCGGAACGCACGTCTCGCGGACGGGCGATATCGGCATTTGCAAGATCGTTTATGAAGGATCGATTTCCGCCGGCGTGCGCCGGATCGAAGCGATCACCGGCGAAGGCGCGCTCAAGCGTTTTCAGGAAGCCCTGGCTCAGCAGGCCAAGTACGCCGGAGTGGACGTTGAAAGGCTGATCGCCCGCGAAAAGGCGCTGGAGCACGAGCTTCAGCAACTCAAGACGAAAGTCGCGCAAAACCAGGCGGGCGACCTCGAATCCCAGGCTCGCGACTTGAAAGGCGTAAAAGTGCTCGCTGCCCGGGTCGACGGATTCGATCGGTCCCAACTTCGAACGCTGGTCGATTCACTCCGGAACAAGTGGAAAACCGCCGTGGTTGTCTTAGCCACCGCCGAGGACTCCAACGTGGCCATCGTCAGTGGCGTCACCAAAGATCTGACAGCCAAAGTTCACGCTGGCAAACTCGCGGGAGCCGTCGCCCAAGCGGTCGGCGGAAAGGGCGGCGGTCGTCCGGATATGGCGGAAGCCGGGGGAAAGGATCCCTCCGCATTGCCCGAGGCGCTCGAGCAGGTCTACGCGACGGTCGAGGGGATGCTGTAGTTGTGGAATCCTTCGACGTCGTCATCGTAGGCGCCGGACCGACCGGGCTGGCCTGCGGCATCGAGCTAAAGAGGCGCGGCGTGCGGGCCGTGCTGATCGACAAGGGCTGCGTCGTCAACTCGCTCTATCAGTACCCGACGAACCTGGTTTTTTTCACCACGCCCGAACTGCTGGAAATCGGCGACATCCCCATGACGTCGCTGAACGAGAAGCCCGTTCGGGCCGAGGCGCTCAAGTATTACCGGCGAGTTGCCGACTACTACAAGCTCGATGTCCGCCAGTATCAGCGCGTGGAAAATATAACCGGCGAGGACGGAGCGTTCATCGCACACGCAATCGACGCGCATCGCTGCCCCCGCGAATACCAGTCGAAAAAAATAATTCTCGCGATGGGCTACTACGACGTGCCGAACATGCTCAACGTGCCGGGCGAGGATCTTCCGAAAGTCATCCACTATTACAAAGAGCCCCACCCCTACTACAACCACGATGTGCTGGTGGTGGGAGCGAAGAACTCCGCGGCAATCGCCGCGCTCGAACTCTGGTGGACCGGCGCGCGCGTGACTCTGGTCCATCGCGGCGAAGGCATTCACAACAACGTCAAGTACTGGATCAAGCCCAACATCGAGAACCGGATTAAGAACGGCGAAATTCCGGCGTACTTCCGCTCGAGCGTGTCTGAGATCGGCGAGACCTTCGTCCGCATCCAGACCCCCGAGGGCGAAAAGGAACTCAAGAACGATTTCGTGTTCGCCATGACCGGCTACCGTCCGGACACCGAATTCCTAGCGGCACATGGAATCCAGTTCGATCCGAAAACGCATCGCCCCTACACGCATCCCGATACGCTCGAAAGCGATCGCAAGGGAATGTACCTGGCGGGCGTGCTCGTGGCGGGCATGCACACCAACGAAATTTTCATCGAGAACGGCCGTTTCCACGGGGGCAAGATCGCCGAGGCCGTCGCTGCCGCGCTGCGATAAACTTGGAGAGGAACCGGGCGGTGCGTTGACTACTATTCCAATGAGTCCCGAACTTCAAACGGCACTGACAGTGAGCGTGCCGACGATGGCTGTTCTAATCGGCATTCTGGTGAATAACTCCCGGTTGACCGACCTGAGCAATTCGCTAAACGCCCGCATCGATGACTTGCGAACCCACTTGGATCAGCGATTCGATGACCTCAAAGAGCTGATGGAGGTCCGCTAGCTGGTCTTCTTGTCCGCTTTCTTCGCAGGAGCCTTCGACGGTGTGCCCGCCTTCGCCGGAGCGGCGCCTTCGTTCAGCAGGTCCCCCAGATACTTCCGCAGGTAGCTCTCCGTTTGCAAATCCGCTGTGCCGCTGGCCGCGCTCTGCGCCCGGATCACGCCCTTCCGGTCGATGATCACCACCTGGGGAACCACCCAGCGCTCCACATCGGAGAGGCTGAGATAGTTCATCACGGCAGTTCGAGATGCATACCCCACCGGAAAACCGACTCCGTTGTCGCTGATGAACTTGGCGGTCACTTGTTCGTTCGCGGCGGCATCGGGAGTATTGACCTCGTCATTGAACGCGGCGCCCACCGCCTGGAATCCACGCGAACCCAGCTCGTTTTGCAGCTTCGTGATCACTTTCGAGAGCGCCTGGCAATGCGGACACGTAGTGAACATGAATGCCGCCAGCACCACTTTCCCCCGATACGCGGAGATTTGCGCTTGTTTGCCCGAAGGCAACGTGATGGTGAAATCTTTCGCCGGCCTCGGAACAGGAGCCGCCGCCTGGACCAGCAGCGCGGATCCGACAAATGACACCAGCAGTGTCGAAACAGGTGCGATGCGCATGTTTTGAATCTTCCTTATTCGCTTGCCTTCTTGGTGGCGGCTTTCTTGGCGCTGCCGCTCTTCGCGGGCGCTTTGGCCGGAGCGCCCTCAGCCAACAGGCTCTCGATCAGCGGCTTTAAATGCGCGACATCGCCGAGCGGGCCGCCTCCTTGAGACGGGCTTTGCTCCCGGATCACGCCCTTCCGGTCGATCACCACGATCTGCGGCACGCCGATCCGCTCCAGCTCCGAAATTCCCAGATAATTGAGCACGGGACCGCGCGATGAAACTCCGACCGGGAAGCCGGCATATTGTTGTCCGTAGCTGATAACTTTATCCCTCAGCGGAGTGGGGTTGCTCTGATCCGGCTCATCAAAGCCGACGCCGAGCGCCTGGAATCCGCGCGAAGCGTATTCCGAGTTGAGTTGCGTTAGAATCTTCGAGAAAGCCTGGCAATGGGGGCACCAGGTGAACAGAAACTGCACCACCACGACCTTTCCCTTCAGGCTGGCGAGGGTAATGTTTTGCCCCTGCGGGGTGGAAACCGTAAAGTCTTTGGACGGACGCGGCACCGGAGACGCCGCCTGCACCGTGAATCCCAACGCAACAAACAGAGCCAATATTGCAGTGCGCATAAAAGACAGTCTACCGCACCCTTTCTGGAGAAAGAATCCCCTCGATACTGTGGACGATCTCGCCGTCCAAACGTAAGGAAAAACGCCCGTTGTCGCCCGTCCCTGTCACCTGTACTGGCGAAGATGAGGCGATTTCCAGCTTCTGCCACTTCGCCCGGAGCACGCGCTGGTACAGATCGAAGAACTTCTGCGCGGCTTCCGGCGAATCCCATTCGGAAGAGTGGACCAGCACTGGATACTTTGCTTGCTTGTGCTCGTACAAGCGATACGCGCCCCCGCGCCAGTGCGAAGCCGCCTCGCGGCCCTCCGCCTCGCCGATGTATTGGCGCAGCAGCACCCCATAATCGAATTCTCCGACGTCGCCGTCCGCCAGAATGCGGAAGCGCCGCGCTTCCGAACCGGCCGCTTCTTCCAGGCGAGGCAGCTTCGGCATGGCCGGCATTCGTCCGGTCAAATACGTCTGCGGGTGCATTATGTGCTGCGTGCTCCGCGGCGCATCGCGAAACACGCGCTCGAAGGCCGCTGGACCCAGCTCCCGGTACACGGCATCCTGAAATTTCATTCCTTCGGTATAGGGAAAGGTCAGCGACTCGCGAATGTACAAGGGCGCCTGAGAGAATACCGGGAAATCGTCGCCCGAAGCTCCCGCGCCCTCCGCCAGACGGTCGAGCAGCCGGGGCGGCACCTCACCGCGTCCGCCGGACTTCTTCGAGAGGTACGCCCAGCTCAGCCAGGTGGCTTGGCCCTCGATCACCGCCTGGCGTGCCGTGAGTTGCTCGTCACCGTCGGCATCGTTCATGAATTTCCGCAGCGGATGCTGCTGATCGGCCAGAGCATGCGCCAGTTCGTGGGCCAGCGCCAGGATTTGTTCGTTGTCGTTCTTGGTGGAATCGAGCACGAACAGCCGTTTCTTTTTGTAATCGTAGAAAGCGGCGGCCTGCTCGGCCAGCAGATCGCCCGATTCCCGAGCCAGATTGAAATCCTGGGGAACCAGCCCGAACATCTTGAGCGCGATCTCCGCCGCGCGCGTTTCCTTGCTGCCTTCCGAGTCCTTGACGCCTTCTTCCACCATCTTGCGGAAATTGTCTTTGGCTAGAATCTCGGCGGGAACAGTCCTCTGCACCTTCCAGCCGGTGATATCGGAGAGCGTCTGAAGAATCGCGTCGATCTGCGAAAAGAGCGGCGTCGAAGGCGACGCCGGGTGTTGCGCCGCCGCGGAGCCAGCCAGCAGTGCGATCAGGAGCAGCGGACGCGAGACCATGGAACCCGTTCAGGTACAATGGTAACTCCATGGCAGACGACAAGCTCTATAAAGCCGAATACCTCGGCAGCGGAACCTTCCAGATCAGCAAGCCCAAGCGCAAAGCCCACAAACGCCGGCAGTCGAAGCTGAAGAATCCGCAACGCGGCGCCCGGAAGTAAGGCGGGTCAGAGGGGCGGCGGATAAACGCTTAGTTCCTTCATAAGCCGTAATCGCGTTTCAGGAAGCCAGCCAGCCGGGCCACCTTGAAGACGGCAATGATGACGCTGGTGTCCAGAAGGTAAGTGGCCACAGCCGGCGCCGATGCAGGCGCTGGTCGCTTTGCTTAAACAAAAAAGGCCGGGCATTGCGCCCGGCCCCGTCCAAAGCGTGACTGCCGTCACTAAAAACTAGTCGCCAAACGACCCGACCTCTTCCTGCGCCGGCTCGGGCTTCGACGTCGCCGGAGCGATCGCGC
>JBAIXM010000096.1:0-10976 GCA_037916615.1 Bryobacterales bacterium | reverse complement strand
TTATCTTCCTTGCCGGATGGCCCGTTTGGCTCATGGGGCTGGGCATTGTGGCGGCTGCGGCGGTACTCGGCTTTCTGATCTGGCGGCAGGGTTCCGGCACTTCCCGGATGGGGTTGGTCCGGCGGGTTTCGATCTGGGCCCTGCAAACGGCTCTTGCCGCGCTGCTGCTGTTTATGGTCTGGCATCCGGCCTTAAGCGTTTCGACGCTCAAGCCCCAGCAGAACATCGTGGCCGTGGTTGTGGACGATTCGGCCAGCATGACCACCAACGATGAGAACAGCACCCGCAAGGAAGCCGCGGAGAAGATCTTGAACGGCGGGTTGCTGAAATCGCTCCAGGAGAAGTTCCAGGTGCGGTTGTATCGCATGAGCGATCACGCCGAGCGCATCGACAAGCTGGAGCAGCTTACCGCGGACGCCAAGGCCACGCACATCGGCGAAACGTTGAAAGAAGTCGCGGCGGACGCTTCCAATCTTCCGGTGGGCGCGATGGTCCTGTTGAGCGACGGGTCGGACAACACCGGCGGCGTCGATCTCGAAACACTGGCCGAGATCCGCCGCCAGCGGATTCCCGTGCATACCATCGGGCTGGGCCGCGAGACCATGAGCCATGACGTCGAGATCAGCAACGTCGACGTCGCCGCGCGCGCGCTCCCGGAATCGCGTCTGGCCGCGACCGTGAGTTTTCACCAGCACGGCTACACGGGGCAGAAAGCCAAGATCACGCTGCGGGAAGGTTCGAAGGTGGTCGCCAGCCAGGATGTCACCTTAAAAGGTGAAGGCACCGAGCAGGTCGAAACGGTTCTCTTCAACGCGGGCGATGCGGGCGTGAAGACGATCGAAGCGTCCATCGAGCCGTTCCCGAATGAAGAAAACCCGCGCAACAATCGGGTCACGCGGCTGGTGAACGTCGATCCCCGCAAGCCCCGCATCCTTTATATGGAGGGCGAGCCGCGCTGGGAGTTTAAATTCCTGCGCCGCGCTGTGGAGGACGACAAATACCTCGACGTGTTCACGATCCTTCGCACCGCGCCGAACAAGCTCTACCGGCAGGAGCAGAAGGATGGCGGGAAGCAGGGATTGACCGATCCGAACGAATTGAAGGACGGCTTTCCGAGCAAAGTTGAAGACCTGTTCGGGTTCGACGGCGTTATTTTCGGCAGCGTAGACGCTCCCTATCTCACCAAGAACCAGCAGGAGATGCTGAAGCAGTTCGTGGACCGGCGGGGCGGGGGCGTTCTGTTCCTGGGAGGCAAGGATTCGCTGGCCGACGGAGGATGGGCCAAGTCCGCCGCGGCGGATATTCTCCCCACGACTCTACCGGATCGCAAGAATACGTATTCTTTCGCGGGCGCCGACGTCGAGCTGACACCCGAGGGCCGGGACAGCCTGATCACGCGCATCGAAGAAGATCCGAACAAAAACATGGAGCGGTGGAAGAAGCTGCCCTATATCCGGACGTTTGAGGATCCGGGCGATCCGAAGCTCGGCGCTGTTGTGCTTGCGAATTTCATCCCGCGCGAGGGCGGCGGCGCGAAACGGCCGCTGCTCGTCACCATGAATTACGGCCGCGGCCGGACGGCGATTTTCGCCACCGGCGGAAGCTGGCGCTGGCAGATGCTCCAGCCGCTGGCGGATATGTCCCACGAGATGTTTTACCGCCAGTTGCTGCGCTGGATCGTGAGCGATACGCCGCGGCACATCACCGGCTCCACGCCGAAGACTCTGCTGGCGGATGAATCGAACGTGAAATTGCGCGCCGAAGTGCGCGACAAGACTTATCTCCCGGCATCGGACGCGATCGTGGAGGCGCACATCACCGGCGACGGAGTTCCGCAGCAAGTGATCAATATGACGCCGGAACCCCTGGAGCAAGGCGTATACGGCGCGGAGTGGACTGTGCCGCAGACCGGATCCTACATCGTCGAAGTTGTCGCCAAGCGCGGCGCCGAGGAACTCGGACGCGACACGTTCACGTTCCGTCGCGAGGATGGCATTGCGGAAAACTTCCATGTCGAGCAGAACCGCGAGCTGCTCCAGAAACTCTCGGCCGAAACCGGCGGGCAATACTACAAATCGTCCGACGCGCAAAGACTCGCCAAGGACATCAACTATTCGCAAGCGGGCATTACTGTGCGGGAAACTCGCGATCTGTGGGACATGCCGGCCATTTTCCTTCTGTTCCTCGGGATCCGGGCGGCGGAATGGCTGCTGCGGCGCAGATGGGGTGTGATATGAGAACTCTGGTTTTGCTGGCCATCACGGCATTCACTCTGCGGGCGGAGACCTATTTTCTGACTGTGGCCGGACTGGGCGGCGAGGATCAATACGATCAGCGCTTCAACGGCTGGGTTTCGGATCTCGGCAAGCTGCTCAAAGCCGAGCCCGGAGCGAAAGTGGACGCGCTCTCCGGCAAGGATGCGACCAAGGCGAACATCGAAGCGAAACTGCGCGCGCTGGCGACCCAGACCAAGCCGGACGATTCGTTCTTCCTGATCCTGATCGGGCACGGCACCTATGACGATCTGGACTACAAGTTCAATGTTCCGGGTCCCGATATCTCTGCGACCGAGTTCGCCGGACTGCTGGACAAGATTCCGGCCAAGCAGGTTGTGGTCAACACCACCAGTGCCAGCGGCGCATCGCTTCCGGTGCTCCAGAAGCCCAAGCGCGTTGTGATCACCGCGACCAAGACCGGCACGGAGAAGAACGCAACGGTGTTCACGCGCTTCTTTATTGAAGCCTTGCGCGATCCGGCGGCGGATACCGATAAGAGCCAGTCGATCTCGGTGCTCGAAGCATTCCGCTACGCCGAGGAGAAGACCGGAAAATATTTCGAGACGCAGAAGCGGCTCGCCACCGAGCACGCGGTGATCGAAGACACCGGAAAAGGCGAGGGCGTGAAAACCCCCTCAGGCGAGAACGGAGAAGGTCTGGTTGCCGGACGCCAGGTGCTGCTGCATCTGGGTTCCGTTGCGTCGATCGTGAACGATCCGGAGAAGCAGAAGCTGCTCAAGCGCAAGGATGAACTCGAAACGCAGATCGATGAACTGAAGTACCGCAAGGCGGCCATCCCGCAGCGCGACTATCAGCAGCAGATGCGGCAGTTGCTGCTCGATCTGGCGAACGTGCAGCAGGAGCTCGACAAATGAAGTGGAAGCCTGTTTTCCTGGGCGCCGGACTATTTTTCGCAGTCCTGTTTCTCCTCCAGCACGGCCTGTTGCGGCCGAAGCCCGTAGAAGCGCAAACGCCTTCGCAGGTGACGCAATGCGAAAACCTGCGCAAGCACGGCGATCCTGGCACGAAGGCTTGTTATCAACGGCTGGCGACCTCAACTGACCAGGCGATCCGCGCCGAAGGGCTGTGGGGACTTCGCGACTATCAGAACGCGAACAATGCATTTCAGGCCGCGACCAAAGCTCGCCCCAAGGACGTGAACCTGAAGGTTCGCTGGGGGCGGATGTTCCTGGAGTATTCGCAGCCGGGCGACGCGGCGGACCTGTTCAAGGAAGCGCTGGACCTGGACGAGAACAACGCGAACGCATTATACGGCATGGCCCTGGTAGCGACCGAAGCGTTCGGCGGCGACGCCGCGCAGCTCGCCGAAAAAGCGCTGAAGGCGAATCCCAAAATGGTGGAAGCGCGCGAACTGCTGGCGCGCATCGCGCTGGAAGACAATCATCCCGAGAAAGCGGTCGAAGAAGCCAAGAAGGCGCTCGACATGTCGAGCGAAGCGCTGGACGCGCTGTCGATCCTGGCGACGGTCGACTGGCTCGACGACCAGCCGGGCAAGGAATGGATCGACCGGATTTTCAAGATCAACCCGACATATGCGGAGGCCTACTCGACAGCCGGCCATTTCTTCGTAATTAATCGCCGGTACGACGAAGGCATTCAGTATTACCGAAAGGCGCTGGAGATCAAGCCGGATCTGTGGGAAGCGCGCGCCGAGCTGGGCGTGAACCTGATGCGCTTCGGGCAGAACAAAGAAGCCCGCGAGGATCTGGAGGCCTGCTTCAATGCGAACTACTCGTCGCCGCTGGTGCGAAACACGCTGAAGCTGCTGGACAGCATCGATAAGAACGTCGAGACCTTCACCACGCCCACCACGGTTTTGAAACTCGACAAAAAAGAAGCCGCGCTGCTCAAGCCGTACTTCCAGTCCGAACTCGACCGCGCCATGGCGACTTACGAGAAACGGTACAAGTTCAAAATCCCTGGGCCGGTGCAGCTCGAGGTTTATCCGAATCACCCCGATTTCGAAGTCCGCACGATGGGTTTGCCGGGTTTGGGAGCTCTGGGTGTGACGTTCGGCAAAGTTGTCGCGATGGATTCGCCGAGCGGCCGCCCGCCGGGGCAGTTCCACTGGGCCAGCACGCTGTGGCACGAGTTCAGCCACGTGTACGTGCTCTCGATGACGAATCATCGCGTGCCGCGCTGGTTCACCGAAGGCTTGGCGGTGTACGAAGAGACCGGGGCCTCGGGCGCTTCGGATTGGGGGGACCGGCTGGATCCGCCGTCCATCATGGCGATGAAAGACAAGAAGCTGCTGCCGATCGCCGACCTGGATCGGGGCTTCATTCATCCGACCTATCCGGAGCAGGTGATCGTTTCTTATTTCCAGGGCGGGCAGGTGATCACGTTTATCGCTGAAAAATGGGGCTACGACAAAGTTCTGGCGATGATCCATGACTTCGGCGACAAGAAAGACACCGTCGAGGTGATCGAGCAGGAACTGAAGCTCAAGCCGGAAGAGTTCGACGCGCAGTTCTTCCCCTGGATCGAAGCGAAATTCAAGAAACAGGTGGATGGGTTCGATAGCTGGCGGGAGCAACTGAAGCTGGTCTCCCAGGCGGCGAAGGAAAAACAGTGGGATGAGGTGATCAAGCGCGGCACCCCGATTCGCGATACCTACCCCGACTTTGTCGAAATCGGAAATGTGTATGAGTTTCTGGCGCAGGCGTATCTGGCCAAGAACGATAAAGCCAACGCGATGGCCGAACTGGAGCGGTATTCATCCGTGGGCGGGCGCAATCCGAACACGCTCAAGCAGCTTGCCGACATGCAGGTGGACGCAGGCAACAAGCGCGAAGCGGCGGCGACCCTCGAACGCCTGAATTTGATTTACCTCGAAGACGACGCCGCGCATCAGAAGCTCGGAAAGCTGTACATGGATCTGAATAATCCGAATGGCGCGATCCGCGAGTATCAGGCGCAACTGGCGCTGGGAACCATCGATCAGGCGGGCGCGCAGTTTGGACTCGCTCAGGCGTACCAAGCCGCGGGCCGTTCGGATGAGGCGCTCGATGCGGTGTACAGCGCTTTGGAAGCTGCGCCCGGGTTCAAGCCGGCGCAGGCGTTGTTAAGGGAATTGAACGCAAAGAAGTCCGGAAACGTGAAACAATAGACCAACAATAATGTCGACTACTACTATTCAAACTCTCGACGCGAGCCAGGTCCAGGAACGCATCACGCGTTTCCGTCAAGTCCGGGAATCGATCGTCAATCAGATTCATAACGTCATCGTCGGCCAGGACGAAGTCATCGAACAGGTGCTGATCGCCTTGTTCGTGGGCGGCCATTGCCTGATTACCGGTCTTCCGGGAACCGCTAAGACCTTGCTGGTCCGCACCATTGGCCAGATTCTGGGCCTGGAGTTCCGGCGCATCCAGTTCACGCCCGACCTGATGCCGTCCGACATTACGGGAACCGACATCATCGAAGAAGATCCGACCACGGGCCGCCGCACCTGGACGTTCGTGCCCGGACCGATTTTCGCCAACATTCTGCTGGCGGACGAAATCAACCGCACGCCTCCCAAGACGCAATCGGCGCTGCTCGAGGCGATGCAGGAGCTGTCTTGCACCGTGCGCGGCAACCATTACAAAATCCGTCCGCCGTTCTTCGTGCTTGCCACGCAGAACCCGATCGAGCTCGAAGGAACGTATCCTCTGCCCGAAGCGCAGCTCGACCGGTTCATCTTTAACGTGGTTCTGGATTATCTTTCGGCCGAGCACGAAATCCAGGTTCTAGATCTCACAACCACCACGCACCAGTCGGTTGCGGAAACGGTCACATCGCCGGACGAAATTCTGGAATTCCAGAAGCTGGTTCGGATGGTGCCGATCGCCGATTCGGTGGCGCGCTATGCCGTCAGCCTGGTGCGCGCGACGCGGTCCACCGACGAAACCGCGCCGGACTTCATAAAAAAGTACGTCAACTTCGGCGCGAGCGTGCGCGCGGCGCAGAACCTGGTGCTCACCGCCAAGGCGCGCGCTTTGATGCAGAATCGCGTGAGCGTGAGCTATGAAGACATTCAAGCGCTGACGCGTCCGATCCTGCGCCACCGCATTCTCCTCAACTTCCAGGCCGAAAGCGACAAGCTTACGCAGGACGATATCCTGAAGAAGCTTTTGGAGACCATACCGCAGCCGCGGGGATAGCAGGAAGTCCCATGCTGCAGCGCTTTTTAGATCCAGCGGTTCTGGCGGGCATCTCCGGCCTGGACCTGGTCGCCAAAACCGTGGTTGACGGGTTCATCGCCGGATTACATCGCTCCCCGGATTTCGGCTTCAGCCAGGAATTCGCCGAATACCGCGCCTACAATCCCGGCGACGACTTGCGGCACGTCGACTGGAACGTATTCGCGCGGTCGGAAAAAATGTTTCTCAAGCGGTATCGCGGAGAGACCAACACCCAGGTATCCGTGCTGCTCGACGCGAGCCGTTCCATGAAGTATGGCTCCCGCGGAAACCTGGAAAAGATCGAGTACGCGCGGTTCCTGGCGGCGTCCATTTGTTACCTGGCGCATTTGCAGCGCGACGCGGCCGGATTGATCGTCTTCGACAGCGAAGTCCGGCAGTTCGTGCCGCCGTCCTCGCGCCAGGGTCAGATTATGCGCCTGCTGCATGCCATTGACAAAGCCGAGCCTGGCGCTCAAACGGTCCTGGAGCGTCCCTTCGCGCACCTGGTCGATTTTTTGCGAAAGCGCGGGCTGGTGGTGGCGATTTCGGATTTCTGGGAACAGCCCGAGAGCGTCTTGAAGGCGGTTTCGCCGCTGCGCTCCCGCGGAAACGAGCTGGTTCTGTTTCACGTGCTCGATCCCCAGGAGATCCAGCCCAAGCTGCGCGGATCGGTGCTGCTGGAGGATCTGGAAACCGGCGTCAAGATGGAAGTTTCGCCGGACTACGCCACTCACGAATACAAAGGCAAGATGGGCGCGCATCTGGAAGAGATGAAGAGCCGGATGGCCGGAGCGGGCATCGACTACTTCCTTGTGGATACCAGCCGGCCTCTGGATGCGGCCTTGCGGGAGTATCTGGCGATCCGGGCGGGGAGGATGTAGATGGGTTTCTTTTCGCCTTGGTTCCTTGCGGGCGTGGTCGCGGTCGGGTTGCCGATCTGGTTGCACTTGCTCAAGCGGCACAAAACCGATCCGCAGCCGTTCCCTTCGCTGATGTTTTTCGAGCACCGCGAGCAGAGTTCGGTGCAGCACCGCAGGCTGGACTACATTTTGCTATTTCTGCTGCGGGCGCTGATGCTCCTGCTGCTGGCGCTGTTGTTCGCGAATCCGTTTATCCGGCGGCTGACGCCCAAGGGCCGGGGCGACAAGCTGGTGGTGGTCGCCGTCGATCGTTCGTTCAGCATGAAAACCCGGGAGGGCGCGTCTTCGCGACTCGATCTGGCGAAAAACGAAGCGATGAACGTGCTGTCGAAGCTTGGGCCCGGACAGAAAGCGCAAGTGGTCGCGCTGGCCGATACGCTGCAAGCCATGACGCAGCAGACTGCCGATCCGGGCGAATTGCGCGGCGCGATTTCCGCAATTCGGGAGAGCGACTCGCGGGCTTCGTTTGGAGAACTGGCGCGCTATCTGCGCACGCTGGCCGAGAACACCAAGACGCCGCTTGAGGTTCACCTGGTGAGCGATCTGCAAAAGTCCGCGATGCCGCCCGGCTTTACCGATCTGCGGCTGGATCAAGATACGGATTTGATCTACCACCCGATTGGCAAAGTCCAGCCGAACTGGGCGGTCGAAACCGTAATCGCTCCGCAGCATGTTTACGATCCGAAGCGCGTTCATATCAGCGCCACGGTGACCGGATTTTCGACGCCCGCTGCGACGCGCAACGTCACGCTCTTGATGAATGGCAAAACCATCGGCTCCAAGAGCGTGAACGTGCCGGAGAATGGCCGCGCATCGGCGGAGTTTGTCGGACTGGATGCGGCGTCTTATGGATTCAACCGGTGCGAAATCCGGATCGATTCGGGAGATTCGCTTCCGGCCGACGACCGGTACGTGTTCTCGGTGGAGAGGACGGATCCCAGGAAAGTTCTGTTCGTCGATGACGGACGCCGGCCGCAGGCGCAGGAGTTTTTCCGTGCCGCGCTGAACGCATCGCCTGATTCGGCATACACGCTGGAAGTGCTGCGGCCCGAGGTCGCGGCCACCGCAGATCTTTCGAAATACGCCGTTGTTGTTCTGAACGATTTAGGCTCGCTGCCGTCCGGGCTGGAAGGTTCCCTGCAAAAATATGTGACCGGCGGCGGATCGCTGCTCGAATCGATCGGGCCGGGATCGGTGGCGCTGCCGCGCGCTCCGGTCCTGGATGAAACTATCGAGGGCACCCGCTACGCCAGCCGCGAAGGCGAACGGTTCTTCACCGTGTCCGATCTGGATACCGGCCACGACGCGCTCAAGAACGTCGAGCGGTTCGATGGGGTCAAGTTCTATCTTGCGGTGAGTGTGGGAGCCACGAAATCGAGAGTCCTGGCGAGGCTCAGCAATGGCACCCCGCTGGTTTTGGAACGGAAGGTCGGCGAAGGAAAGGTGATGGCGTTCACTTCGACCTTCGATGCCGCGAATAATGACATGCCGCGCCATTATGCCTGGGTTCCGTTTGTGCAGAAATCGGTATCTTACCTGGGGGGCGGCGGCAGCGCGGAGCAGCCGGCTAACCTCTCGGTCGGGGAGTACGTCGAATTGAGGACGGGGAACGAGAAGGGCTCCCAGGCCGAGGTTCAAGATCCGGATGGCCAGCGAGTGCTCTCGCTCGAAGAAGCGGCGCAGGCGCGAAACTTCGCCCTGACGCGGGAAGGATTCTACGAGGTGCGGACGGCAGGCGGAAAACGGAGCCTGGTTGCGGCGCACGCCAACCGCAGGGAATCCGATCTCGCCGTGCTCCCTCAGGACACGCTGGATCTTTGGAAAGCCACAGGCTCGAGCGCACCGGCGGGCGGGCCAGGGCAGGGAACAGGAAGCGAAGCGAACACGACGCCCTGGAGCCTTTCGCCCATCATTTTGTTGCTATTGTTAGGAGTAGCACTGGCGGAGTCGGTAGTCGCGGACCGCTATTTGCGGCCGCCGGCCCAGCATCAGGAGACGAAAGCGGCATGAACACGCGCGAACAACTGAACACGTACCTGCGCGGCATCGAAGCGCGCCTCAGACTTCAGGCAGTTTCCAAGGGGGTGGCCGTTGCGCTTGGGGTGGCGCTCGGATCGACCCTTGCCTTGGTGCTGATTACCAACGCTTTCGCCTTTTCCTCCACCAGCATGGTGGTGGCCCGGATCACTCTCTTTTTGGCTCTGGCATTTGCGCTCGGTCTCGGGCTGATCATGCCGCTGATCCGGCTGAACCAGCGGCGCGCGGCGGGCCAGGCGGAATCGGTCCTTCCGGACTTCAAGCAGCGGCTGGTGACTTATGTCGAGCGGCGCGATAGCGGCTCGGATCCGTTCATCGACATTCTTGCTGCCGATACTTTGCAGCATGCCCCGAAGGCGCCGCCTTCGCAAGTGGTTACTCCCAAATCACTGTTTGCGTTCGCCACTTCGGCGGGCGCCGCCGGCGCGGTCCTGATCTGGATGATCGTGGGCGCCACGGGATTCCTTGGCTACGGCGCGCGCATGTTGTGGGCCGGTCCGCCGAAAGATCCCAACGCCGTGGGAGGGTTTTACCGCATCACAGTAGAGCCCGGCGACAAGCTGGTTCGCCGCCGTTCCGATACGCCGGTTCGCGCAACTCTGATCGGGTTCCAGGCCCCTGAAGTCCGGTTGATGGCGCGCTACAAGAGCTCGGCCAAGTGGGAGCAGGCGACGATGCTGCCGCGCGCCAGCGATTCTTCTTACGAATATCTGTTCGCTGCGGTGCCGGAACCCGTCGAATATTACATTGAAGCCGCCGGCGTGCGCTCGAAGACCTACAAGCTGGATGTGATCGATCTGGCCGGGGTCAAGAACATCAAGGTCACCTATCATTACCCCTCCTGGCTCGGGAAGCAGGACGAGGTCGAAAATCCAGGCGGCGATTTACGCGCGGTGGTGAAGACGGTTGCCGAGCTGGAAGTGGAAACCGACCGTCCGCTCAAGAACGGCTTCATCGAGCTCAATGACGGCACCAAGATAGACCTGGAGCCGAAACAGGGCAACACCCTGATCGCGAAAGTCCCGATCGAGAAGGACGGGGCCTATCATTTTGCCGCGTCCGAGGGTGGGGAGAATGTTCGCATCACGCAGGATTACTTCATTGAGGCCAAGGCGGATGAAGCGCCTTCGGTGAAGATCACGCACCCGGGCGCCGACGCGAAAGTAAGCCCGATTGAAGAAGTCACGGTGCAGGTGGAAGCCAGCGACGACTTCGGAATTCAGGCGATGGATCTGCACTATTCCGTGAACGGCCAGGCGGAAAAAGTGATTCCGCTGCTGAACGGGAAGGGTTCGCTGAATGCTCAGGGCAAGGTTGTCCTGAGCCTGGAGGATTTCAAGCTGGTTCCCGGCGACGTGGTATCCATGTACGCCACGGCCAGCGACGCCCGCACAAAGACCGTCGGCGATATCACGTTCGTCGAAGCGCAGCCCTATGAGCGGAACTTTTCGCAATCCCAGCAGGGCGGCGGCGGAGGCGGCGGTGGCGGCGGGCAGCAGAACGATCCCAGCCAGATCACGCAGCGCGAGAAGGAAATCATCGCAGCGACGCACAAT
>JBAIXM010000095.1:0-6831 GCA_037916615.1 Bryobacterales bacterium | reverse complement strand
GGATTACTTCCAGCTCTGGCCGGAACGGTTCCGCGATATCACCAACGGCGTGACGCCGCGCCGCTGGATGCTGCATGCGAATCCGGCCCTGGCGGATTTGATCGCCGGCGCGATCGGGGACGAATGGATCGCCGATCTGCCCCGGCTGAAAGAATTGGAGCCCTTCGCCGGCGATGCAGGATTCCAGGACGCTTTCCGCGCCGTGAAACGGGTCAACAAACAAAATCTCGCCCGGCTGATCCAGGAACTTCACATCCCAGCGGATCCGGATTCCATGTTCGACGTCCACGTGAAACGGATACACGCTTATAAGCGCCAGTTGCTGAACGTGCTGCGAATCATTCACGAATATCTGGATCTGATCGAGCAAAGACGGGAATCTGCGGTCCCCAGAACGTACATCTTTTCCGGCAAGGCGGCGCCCGGTTATTGGTTTGCGCAGCAGGTGATCAAGCTGATCCACAACGTGGCGCGTGTGATCAACGCCGATCGCCGCGCCAACGGCCGGATGAAGGTGGTGTTTCTGCCGGATTATCGCGTGTCTCTGGCAGAGAAAATCGTCTCGGCGGCGGATCTGAGTGAACAAATCTCCACGGCGGGCACCGAAGCCTCCGGCACGGGAAACATGAAGATGGCTATGAACGGCGGGATCATAATCGGCACACTCGACGGCGCGACCATCGAGATCCGCGATGCCGTGGGCGCGGAGAACATGTTCGTGTTCGGCTTGAATGCCGCTGAATGCCGGGCGGCGAGCGAGCAGCACAGCTACCGCCCCTGGGTCCATTACGAAAACGATTCGCGGGTGAAACGGGTGATTGACGCTCTCTCTTCGAACCTGTTTTGCGCCGGCGAGCCGGGGCTGTTGGACTGGGTCCGGACGTCCGTGCTTAGTCCGGACGATCAGCATTTTCACCTGGCGGATTTGGGACCGTATCTTGAAGCCCAACAGAAGGCAGGCGAAGCGTTCCGCGATGGGACGTCCTGGGCGCGCATGGCGATCTTGAATATCGCGCGGATCGGACGGTTTTCGAGCGACCGGACCGTGCGCGAGTACGCGCGGGACATCTGGGGAGTTCCAGCCGCTGGCTGACGCGCGCGGTTCAGTAGCGCTATTGTCATCATCAGGCGGATGGAAATACCCAACGCGGTTCCCAAGGACTTCTGGGACGAGCCGGCCCAGGAACTGCTGGCTCGGCTGCAGGCCGCTCCGTCGGGCCTGTCGTCGGAGGAGGCCGGGCGGCGGCTGGACCGTTATGGTCCAAACAGCATCGTCACTGAGCCGCGGTTCGCGGCCTTGGTCAACCTGCTGCGATTCCTGCTGAACCCTCTGGTGGTGATCCTTCTGGCAGCGAGCGGAATCTCGCTGGTTCTCGGCGATCCCGTTGGCGGACTCATCATCATCGCCATGGTGCTTCTGAGCGTGCTGCTGAATTTCTTGATGGAATTTCAAGCGCAACATGCCGTGGAGGAGATCCGCAGGCAGGTCGCCACCACGGCTGCGGTGATTCGCGATGGCCGGGAGCAGGAGATCGCCGTCGCGCGCCTGGTCCCCGGCGACATCATCCGGCTGAACGCGGGCGATCTTGTGCCCGCGGATGCCCGCCTGCTCGAAGTGAAGGATCTTCAGGTGCGCGAATCGGCGCTTACGGGCGAATCCCTGCCGGTTGAAAAAACCCGGGAGGACTTGCCGCCCGGGAAACACGCAATCAGTGAAGCGCGGAATTGCGTCTTCATGGGAACCGCCGTGCAGACCGGAATCGCCAAGGCGTTAATCGTCAACACTGGCCGCCAGACGGCTTTCGGGGAAATCGCGCAGCGGCTCGCCCGGCGGCCTCCGGAAACCGAGTTCGCCCGCGGCATCCGCCGGTTCGGAATCATGATCACGCGCGTGATCATGCTGCTGGTGCTGTTTGTGCTGCTGGTGAACATCGCGTTCCACCGGCCGGTGCTCGAATCCTTCCTGTTCGCGGTGGCGCTGGCGGTGGGAATGACCCCGGAGATGATGCCGATGATCATCACCGTGACGCTCGCGCAGGGGGCGCGCCGGATGACGCGCAAGAATGTCCTGGTCAAGCAGCTCTCCGCGATTGAGGATTTCGGCAGCATCGAAATCCTGTGCAGCGACAAAACCGGGACGCTGACGGAAGGCGAGATCGAACTCGACCGGCACGTGGACGTCGACGGGAATGACGACGAGAACGTCCTGCGACTCATCTATCTGAACAGTTTTTTTCAGGCCGGAATCCAGAGTCCGTTGGACGCCGCCGTCCTGAAACATGAGCACCCGCGGATCGCCGAGTTCCAGAAGCTGGATGAGATTCCCTTCGATTTTCACCGCAAGCGGTTGTCGGTGGTGGTGCAGCGCGGCGAAGAGTGCATTTTGGTTACGAAAGGCGAGGCGGAAAGCATCTTCGCGGTTTGTGAGACGGTGTGCATCGGCGCGTCGGTGCAGCCTTTCGATCAGGGCCGGCGGGCGCAGGCCGCGGAAACCTTTCAGAAGCTAAGCGCTGCCGGGTTCCGGGTATTGGGAATCGCTACGCGGATCGTATCTACGCAGGACAGTAGCACTGTAGCCGCGGAAAAAGAAATGACGCTGGCTGGATTCGCAGCTTTTTTTGATCCACCGAAAGAAGGGATTCCCGCGGTTCTCGACGCGCTGAAGCGCAACCGAGTCTCGGTGGTGATCATGACCGGCGACAACCAGTATGTGACGCGCAAAATCGCCCAGGATGTCGGGTTAATGGCGGATCGCATCGTGACGGGCGATCAGGTGGACGGCATGGACGACGCGGCTTTGGCGTTTCAGGCGGAACACGGGGCGATTTTCGCGCGGGTTTCTCCCGAGCAAAAAAATCGCGTGATCCTGGCGCTCAAAGGGCGAGGTCACGTGGTCGGCTATATCGGAGACGGGATCAACGACGCTCCGTCGCTGCACACGGCCGACGTAGGCATTTCTGTCACAAACGGCGTCGAGGTTGCGAAGGATGCCGCGAAGATCATCCTGCTCGACAAGGACCTGGAGGTGCTGAACGACGGAATCATCGAAGGCCGGCGCTGTTTTGCGAACGTCATGAAGTACATCGTGATGGGAACCAGCTCGAATTTCGGAAACATGTTCAGCATGGCGGCCGCATCGCTCTTTTTGCCCTTCCTGCCGATGCTGCCGACGCAAATTCTGCTGAACAACTTCCTGTACGATGTTTCCCAGGTCAGCATTCCCAGCGACAACGTCGATGCAGTCCTGCTGCGAGGGCCCAAACGCTGGCAGATCGGATTCATCCGCCAGTTCATGACCATCATCGGCCCCATCAGCTCGATCTACGATTTCCTTACGTTCGGAGTTCTTCTGTGGATCTTTCATGCGGCGTCAAATCCGCCGCTGTTTCACACTGGCTGGTTTGTGGAGTCGCTCGCGACCCAGACTCTGGTGGTGTTTGTGATCCGCACGGCCGGGAATCCCTTACGGAGCCGGCCGGGCCGCGCGCTGCTCGTTTCGGTCTTGATCATTGTGGCGATCGCAACCCTGCTGCCTTATACGCCGGTTGGCGCGCTGCTGCGGTTTACGCCGCTGCCGCTTTCGCTCCTGGGCACGATTGCGCTCCTCGCCGCGACGTACCTGATTCTTGTGCAGGCCGTCAAGGCCTGGTTTTATCGGCGTCACGCGCTGCTTTAGCCTTCTCCCGTGCGATAAAAGAAGTGGAATGGAAACCGCGGAGTCGGATGCCCTGGTGTTTTTCGGCGCGACGGGCGATCTGGCCTACAAGCAGATATTTCCTGCGCTGCAAGCGCTGGTGAAACGCCACAATCTGAACATCCCGATCGTCGGTGTCGCCAAGGCCGGCTGGAATCTCGATCAACTCAAGGCACGCGCCCGCGACAGCATCCAGAAGAGTGGCCGCTTTGACGAAGCAGCCTTCCAAAAGCTGTGCTCCCTCCTGCAATACGTCGATGGCGATTATCGGGACGCCCAGACCTTCGCTCAGCTGCGGCAGAATTTGGGGCAAGCGCAGCGTCCGCTGCACTACTTCGCGATTCCTCCAAGCATGTTCACTCCCGTTGCGGAGGGTTTGGCGAATACCGGACTCACAAAGGCCGCCCGCGTTGTGGTGGAAAAGCCGTTTGGCCGCGATCTGGAATCGGCGCTGGATCTGCAGCGGATTCTCCATCAGTTTTTCTCCGAAGATGCGATCTTCCGGATTGACCATTTCCTGGGCAAGGAGCCTGTACAGAACATTCTGTACACACGCTTCGCGAACCTGTTTCTGGAGCCCGTCTGGAACCGGACGTACGTGCGCTCGGTGCAGATCACCATGGCGGAAAACTTCGGTGTGCGGGGCCGCGGCCGCTTTTATGAGGAAGCCGGAGCCATCCGCGATGTGATCCAGAATCACCTGCTTCAGGTGCTGGCGTGCCTGATGATGGATCCTCCCACCGGCGAGGAATGCGATCCGGTTCGCGACGAGAAAGCGCGCTTGCTGAAAGCCGTCCGGCCGTTGGCGCCCGGCGATGTGGTTCGCGGGCAATTTCAGGGCTACCGCCGGGAAGAAGGCGTCGCGCCGGATTCGCGGGTGGAGACCTACGCGGCAGTGAAGCTGTTCATCGACTCGTGGCGGTGGGCCGGTGTGCCAATCTACATCCGGGCGGGGAAGTGCCTGCCCGTGACGGTCACGGAGGTGAATGTCATCTTTCGACAGCCGCCGCGTGAGACGTTTCCGGATGTCGGGCAAAGCTGGCCGAACCGGCTTCGCTTGCGGCTCAGCCCGGAAGTCGTGATCGCGCTCCACATGCGCGTAAAGGTTGCGGGAGAACGCATGCAAGGCGAGGAAACGGAGCTGATCGCGGCCCACCAGGCAGCCGACGAGATGACTCCGTATGAACGCCTGCTGGGAGACGCGCTCGAAGGCGATCAATCTCTGTTCGCCCGCGAGGATGCGATCGAGGCGCAGTGGCGCATCGTGGAGCCCATACTGGACGCTGCGGGCGCCGTGTACGAATACGCGCCGAATACTTGGGGACCGCCGGAAGCCGCATCGCTCATGGATGATCCGATTGGCTGGCTGAATCCGGTAGGCGCCGCAGTCTGATCCATTCTCCGGTCACGCCAAATCGTTCCCCAACGGCAGGTGCCGGAATTGCGCGCCGATTCGCAGAATGTTCTCAACCGCACCAATTTCGCGAACCTGGGGCCATTATGAGCGCGACCACCACGTTTGGACGGATCACCGCGACCGCGCCTGGGCAACTGGGCACTCCGCGGATCATGCAATTCGCAATGAAGTACACCTTGTGAGCGGCTGCCTCATCGGGATCCGAGAGCCGTAACTTCTGCCGTCGTTCTAAACGTCTTGTTATCATCGTAGTTGCTTGACCTAAGCGCTGTTCCAGGGTCGAAACAACGCGAGGTACATTCATGTTCTTCCAGTTGACGAGCTCTCGGTGCATCCTCGCGTCGGTTTTGATCGCCTCAGCCCCATTGGCGCGAGCTCAGCGAGCGATCCCGCGCACCGCCGAGGGCAAGCCGAACCTCCAGGGGATCTGGCAGGCCAACAGCAGGGCGGCCTACGACCTTCAGTATCACGCCGCAAAGCAGGGAATGCCCGCGGGCAAGGGAGTTGTGGAAGGCGGTGAGATTCCATACCAGCCCTGGGCGGCCGCCAAAAAGATCGAAAACTTCGTGAACCGGCAATCGACTGACCCACTCGGCAAATGCTATATGCCCGGCGTGCCGCGAATCATGTACATGGAGTTCCCGTTTCAAATTTTCCAGACATCGCAGCAAATTGCGATGACCTTCGAATGGTCCCAGGTGTACCGGCTGATCTACACCGATGGGAAGCCGCCCCGGCATGAAGGCGTCGATTCCTGGATGGGAGATTCGCGCGGCCATTGGGACGGCGACACTTTGGTCGTGTCCGTCACGGGGAGCAACGACAAAACCTGGTTCGATATGGCCGGAAATTTTCACAGTGACGCCCTGAGACTGACGGAGCGCTACACGCTGCTCGATGCCGACACAATCCAATACGAAGTGAATTTCGAGGATCCGAAAGTATTCACGAAGCCGTGGAAGATCAGGCTGCCGCTCGCACGGCAGAAGAACATGGACCGGCTGCTCGAGTATCAGTGCCAGGCGGAGTTGGAGGAAGCCAACGGGGCGTTCGAGCGCGATCCCCGCACGTGGTATCCGGATCCCGGCGCCCCGCCGTCTCCGATAAGGGCTACCGCTTCGATGCCGGCCGCCGGCAACCTCTCTCCTGTGAAACCGGGAACGAATCTGCGCCGTACCGCCGACGGAAAGCCGGATATTTCGGGCTACTATCAGTCCAACGCCGGCGGCGCCAACTACGGGCTCGAAAAGCACGGCCGCGATTTTCTCACGCCGGGCACACGCGGCGTGGTCATCGATCCTGCGGACGGGACCCTTCCCTATCAGTCCTGGGCCAGGGCGGAACGAATCAACCGCGAAGAACCCTACCGCGGGTACGACGATCCCACGGCGCACTGTTTTGTAGCGGGCGTCCCAAGATCCATGTACGTGCCATCGCCGGCTCAGATCCTCCAGCCACCTGGATACATCCTGATGCTGTTCGAGCGTATGTCGTGGCGTGTGATTCCGCTCGACGGGCGCGCCCACATCCCCGATAACGTCCGATTGTGGATGGGCGACTCCGTCGGCCATTGGGAAGGCGACACGCTCGTCGTGGACACCACGAATCTCAACGGCAAGACTTGGTTAAACGAGGTCGGCGATGTCCTGAGCTACGCGGCGCACGTGCAGGAACTGTTTATTCCCACGGCGGACGGCAAACTCACCTACCGGGCAACAGT
>JBAIXM010000094.1:0-1552 GCA_037916615.1 Bryobacterales bacterium | reverse complement strand
CCAGCGGGAGTGCAGTATACGGTTGGCGCTGGGCGCCACGCCGGGCCGAATTGCGGGTCAGTTGTTCACGGAGGCGTTGCTGCTCGCCGTGTCCGGTGCACTGATCGGGATTCCATTCGCGGCATGGATGGCGCAATCGCTGCGCTGGCTGCTCCCTCCGACCAGCGCGCCCGTCGGATTGGACCTGAAGCTCAACGCTGATGTTTTCGCGTTCATCATGCTCGTTTGTGCGTCAGCCGTTCTGTTGTGCGGCATGGCTCCCGTACTGCATTCGATTCGAATCGACGTCAACGAAAACCTCAAAACGGGCGCGCGGAGCGGCGGATCCGGCGGCGCCATTTCCCAACGGACGCGGAGCGTTCTTGTCGCCTCCGAAGTCGCTCTCGCCTTCGTGGCGCTCTTTGGGGCGGCGCTGTTCGTCGGAAGTTACCGGTCCACTAAGGCCGTTCATCCGGGCTTTGACGCCAAGAACCTGTCCGTAGCACAAATCGATCTTTTCACGAGCGGCTATTCGCCTGAACAAGGTCAGTTGTTCTGCTCTCGGCTTTGTGAGCGTCTACGGTCCATTCCAGGAATTACCGGGGTGACGTATATGGACAGGCTGCCTCTGGGATTCGGGCTGAGCCCCTGGAAAGAGATTCAGGTCCCGGACTACGCAACGCGCCAGGGCGAAAACATGAAGATCTATGCCAATTCTGTGGCAGCCGGCTACTTCGAAATGATGCGAGTTCCGAAAGTCGCGGGCCGCGATTTCACCGAACAGGACGACAAAAGGAAATTGCCGGTGATAATCGTCAACGAGTCTTTCGTGCGCAGGTTCTATGGGGATCGGAATCCAATCGGCCGAAAAGTCCTCTTCGACGATTGCTCATTTGACGTCATCGGCGTTGTAAAAGATACCAAGTATCACAGCCTGTCGGAGGACCCTCAGCCCTTTATCTTCCAGAGGAAGGTTTACCGGGACGATCCGAACATTTCTTTCTGCATACGGAGCGCAGGCGATCCCCATAGTGCCCAGCAGTTGCTCCGGCGCGAGGTGGCCGCCATGGACCCGAACGTCGGAGTGTTCGATGCCATGACCCTTTCCGAACACATGGGCGGCTCGCTGTTTGCACAGAAAGCCGCGGCAAGCTTGTTAAGTGCGCTGGGCGCAATATCGATCCTGCTCGCATCGCTGGGAATCTACGGGGTCATGTCCTACGCCGTGAGCCGGCGCACACAGGAGATCGGCATACGCTCGGCGCTCGGTGCGCGGCGCCATCACGTGATCGGCCTCGTGCTCCGTCAGGCCATGTTCCTGGCTGGAGCGGGAATCATAGGGGGCATCGCCATGGCCATGGTCGCGACGCGCTTTGTCGCGGGAATGCTGTTCAAGGTTACCGCCGACGATCCCGTGATTTTCGTCGGCACCGCATTGTTCCTTTGCGCTGTGGCCCTTCTTGCCAGTTACGTTCCCGCGTGGCGTGCCACCAGGATCGATCCAATCGAGGCGCTCCGGCACGAGTAACCAGCGTCCGTTCCGCCTCTGTTTAATTCCAAGGAATGAAGATCT
>JBAIXM010000093.1:0-1659 GCA_037916615.1 Bryobacterales bacterium | reverse complement strand
ATACTTTCCGAAGAAGTGCTGGCGGACGTAGGCGCCGGATTCGATGGAGTATTTCTGCCATTCGCCGTCGCGCATCTCACTCATGCGCTGAACGAGAAGGCCGTCTTTATCTTTGGCGAGAATCGGGTCCCAATCGGATCCCCAGATAACCTTGATGACATTCCAGCCTGCTCCGCGGAAAGCAGCTTCGAGTTCCTGGATGATGTTGCCATTGCCGCGCACCGGACCGTCGAGTCGCTGCAGGTTGCAGTTGATGACGAAGATGAGGTTGTCAATCTTCTCGCGCGCGGCGAGCGTAATGGCACCCAGCGCCTCGGGTTCGTCCGTCTCGCCGTCGCCGAGGAAGGCCCAGACTTTGCGGTCCGAGGGAGCTTTGAGCCCGCGATCTTCGAGGTAACGGTTGAAGCGCGCCTGGTAGATGGCCATGATGGGGCCGAGTCCCATGGAGACGGTTGGGAACTCCCAGAAGTCCGGCATTAACCACGGGTGCGGGTACGAGGAGAGTCCGCCGCCGGGCGCAAGTTCGCGGCGGAAATTCTCAAGCTTTTCTTTTGTCAATCGACCAAGCAAGAAGGAACGCGCGTAAACTCCGGGAGCGGCGTGTCCCTGGAAATAGACTACGTCTCCTTCGGTTCCCTCACCTTTACCGCGGAAGAAATGATTGAAACCAACTTCGTAGAGCGTCGCGGCCGAAGCATAGGTCGAGATGTGTCCTCCGATGCCTTCCGAGTGCTTATTAGCGCGCACGACCATGGCGAGTGCGTTCCAGCGAACGAGACTCTTGATGCGGCGTTCGAGTTCCTGGCTTCCGGGAAATGGGGGCTGCTGTTCGGCGGGGATCGTATTAATGTACGGGGTGGCGGCGGTAAATGGCAGCCTGACACCGGCTTGCTTTACGTGGAGTTCCAGCCGCTCCAAAAGGCTGAGGGCCCGCTCGCGCCCGCGGTGGCGGAGGATGTAATCCATGGAATCCAGCCACTCTCGTGTTTCTACTACTTCCAGGCCGTCGTGCTCGACGTCTACGCTCATGTGTGATCTTTGTCCTTGAAAAACAATTCTGGAGTTAAACCAAGTTTAACAGATGATTCCGCGGTGGAAGGGCGTTCAGGGGGAATCACTCATCCTCCTAAGACCCTGTGCCGGTGCTCACGGACTCTGCTACATTGGTTCGCCGATGAAGTGGACTGTCTTTTTCTGCCTTTTTGCCGCAACCGTCATGACCGGCCAGGAATCGCCTACCTTCGACGCCAATGCCGCTACGCGTTTTGCAAAGCTGGCCCTCAAGTGCGTCCACCAGGAATACCCGAACAAGATCGCTCATGTGCTTAACGGCGACGAGGATGTTGCTCCGCCTCGGCGCCTCACCCCTGCTTTCTACGGCTGTTACGACTGGCATTCTTCGGTCCATGGTCATTGGCTATTGGCGCGTCTGGCGCGCACGTTCCCTGAGGCGCCATTTGCCGCCGAAGCTCGCGACGCCCTTCAGCAGTCGCTCACGCCCGATCACATTAAGGACGAAGTCGCTTACATGAGAGGCGCCGGGCGCGCGAGTTTCGAGCGCCCTTACGGACTGGCCTGGCTCATGCAGCTGGGGATGGAGTTGCGCGAGTGGGACGACCCGATCGCCAAGGTGCTGGCCGCCAATCTGAAGCCGTTGGA
>JBAIXM010000092.1:0-33258 GCA_037916615.1 Bryobacterales bacterium | reverse complement strand
GGGGGAAGGACACCAGGTCGAGACCGCCGCGGATGGGATCGCCGGTCTGGAGAAGGGGAGTTCGGGGGATTTCGATCTTATCATTCTCGACGTGATGCTGCCGGGCAAGAGCGGCCTTGATGTTTGCCGGGAATTGCGCCAGAAGGGATGCGATACAGCGATCCTGATGCTCACAGCCAAAGCTCAGGTGGTGGATCGCGTCGTCGGACTGAAGCTCGGCGCGGATGACTATTTGGCTAAACCGTTCGATCCTTCCGAGCTGCTGGCGCGCGTGGAATCCCTCTTGCGCCGCGTTCCGAAGAAGAAGCGGATTCCGATCGCGCAGTTCGAGTTCGGCAACGTGAGCGCGGATTTCGCCCAGGGGCAGGTCCACAAGCGAGGCGAGCTTGTGACCATGGCCGCGAAGGAATTGCAGCTTCTGCGGTATCTGATCGATCGCCGCGGAACGGTAGTCTCGCGCGAGGAGCTACTGCAGAACGTATGGGAATATCAGGCCGATGTGTCTTCGCGAACCATCGACGTGCATGTGGCCTGGCTTCGGCAAAAGCTGGAAGATAATCCGCAAAATCCGCGGTTCATTCATACGGTCCGTGGCGTGGGATATCGCTTTACGGCCTGATCCACACTGGCCATCCGGCATACATTTTTCCGCGCGCTGCTGGCGTTCTCGTGCGCAGAAGTTGGTTCTTCGCGCCTATCCGCCAGGGCGTTCCTCAGACGTCCGGCGAAGGGGCGCGAGCTATACTGAGACGCACGTGCGTCCAACACGTGCCCGGGCTCGCCGCAGCCGGCTTGAGCGTTCTTATTACGGACTATTTCTTTACGGAACCGGTACATTCTGGATCGTGAACGATCCGATCTTTTTCGGATCTTCGGGTTATTTATAGCAATTGGAATCGCTATCAGTTGGGTGCAGCATTCGGTTCGCAAGAGCAACCGCGCGCTGGAGAAAAGCAACGTCGAGCTTCAGCGCGCCGCTGCGGATTTGCGGCGCTCCAACGAAGGCCTGGAGCGCTTTTCGTTCATGGTGGCCCACGATCTGCTTGAACCGCTGCGCTCCATCAAGGCAATGACCGAACTGTTTCTGAGCCGCAACCGGCGAGCCTTGCGCCGATAGATACCCGCGGCGAGAAACCCCACAACGCAGAGCGTCAGCGAGCTGGGCTCGGGCACCAAGAAGTGCACTCCCAGTGGACTGATTTGGCCCGTTTCCCGATCGATCAGGTCGAAACGCGCCTGGAGGGAGAACCCAGCGGAGCTTGCGCTGCCAAATTGAATCTGCATGCTGACTGGAATTTCTCCGGAGGCCGGGACAAAGCCGCTCAGGTCGCACTCATTCGCTACGAGATGAGTGTCAGGACCAGGGACTTGGGAGCTGCTGACGCCGCACCCCAGCGTCCCGAGCGCGCCCGAACTTGTCGCGAATCCCAGTGCCCGCGCGATCAGCGTGAGTTGGACCAGTCCAATGAACTCAGGATCGCTCGGACCATCGGTGACCAGAGTTTCATCGAGCGTGAAGGAGCCGCCGTGTTCCGCCGAACCACTAAAGTCGATGGTCACGAGGTTGCCGACGATAGTCTGATTGTTGGAAACAGAGCAAAAACCAGGAGCGCAGCCGCCAATGACGCTGGCCATGGCCACCACGGGAGCAAGAAACAGGAGAATAAATGAGCCGCGCATAAATCCTTTCCTCACGGATTGCGCCGAGTTACCTCAGTACAGCCCGATTATAGCGGATCGGGGGGCAATACTAGGGATAGCCCTAGCCTCCGCATCTGCTGGCGGGAGATCCGGTGTCGGATGGCGGAGAGGAAGGGATTCGAACCCTTGGTACAGGTTTAGGCCCGTACGACGGTTTAGCAAACCGCTGCTTTCGACCACTCAGCCACCTCTCCGCGAGAGTGGATTGGTTTCAATTGCGATAGTAACATTATCGGCCGAATCGCCGCGAGCCTTTGCGGCCTTCTAGCTCATCGCCGCGAGCGAGTCCTGAACGGTCGGATGCCTGCCCGCTTCCACATCCTTGCGGCGCAGCGTGTGAAACGCGGATAAGACCGTGTTGGCATTCGCGAGAGCTGTCACACGTTCTGTAAACGCCTCGAGTTTGTTCCCGGGAATCGCATACAACGCCACGCCGGGCGTCAGGATGTCGAGATAGGCGCGCGCGCCGCAGCATCCCAGGCTGAGCGCCGTCTGATTGTTGTTCAGCGCCTGCGGGACCACCGCGCATGCGGGACGTCCCATGGCTGGAGGCAGGCCGCCTTCCAACTGCTGCGAAGCCTCCGAAAGGATCAAACTCTGGTCGGCGTTCACGAACAGGAGGACGACGTCGGGAGGCAGCGGCACGTCTTTAAGGGGACCGTAAATCACCGCTTTCGGACGATGGTTCAGCACCGGAATCAGGGGAATGTCCTGTTCGCGCACGTAGCCCAAATCCGCGAAGACTTTCAGCGCATCGCCAAGGTCCTTTTGGGCTGCCGGCGAGGCTTCCAGATTGTGTGTGTAGATCCCAATCCCGCAAAGATCGTGATTGCGCGCGACGGTGGCGAAGACGCCGTGGGACGCCTCCTGCCAGAACCGGCACCCGGCCGGAACCGAGCCCGCAAAAGGCTTCACGCCGGGAGGAACGGCGTCGGCGAAGCAGACGGCGACCGGAGGACGCTCCAGGCGCAAGGCGCTCGTCAGGCTCTCGGCGAAGGACGCACACGAAGACATGGAATTCATGGTAGCAGCCGGGAACCGGAAAAACGAAAATGCTCACCCGAAGGTGAGCATTTACGCCTCCCCGCTCTCGCGGGGTGATGTACATGGGAGAATCAGATTCGACGGTTTTCGCAACCGACAAAACCTGGTTGTGATTGAGATATTAGGGCGTGGAAGAGATGAAGTCAAGGGAAAAAAGTCCGGCTTCGATTTCGCTTCTAACTTACTGAATGGGCTTGGTTTTTCCTCGCGATCCCAAATCGGATTCCTGTGGAAAAGCTGTTGGGAACACAGCCTCCGGATGGGCCGTTTCCGTCTAAGAATAGAGAACGTCAAGGCTTACTTATCCCCGATCCGGAGGACCAGGAACGGCTCCTCCTCGACCTGCTTCCCGAGCTTCCGGCGCAGGACCCGGAAGCCTCCAAAGCCGATTCCGACGATGATGCTCAACGCGATCAGGATGCCGGAAAGGGTGAAGATATTGAGAATCAGCCGGGCAAGGGCGGGGACTTGATTGACCGGAACCTTCTCATTCAACGTGAGATGTCCCTCGTATCGAACCCCGGCCAGAAGCCTTTCGGCCGAATCCGGGTCGGGCGGCTGGACGACCACCCCGACCAGGGGGCCGCTCCGGCTGGCCAAAGTACCAGGGACTTGCAGGAATTCCGCCTGCCGTTCCCGAGCCATATTCGGAGTCGGGTAGCTGAAAATGGCCAGGGTGAGGTCGCCTTTAGGCGTTCGGTAACGGGCTAACTGGGCTTCCGCGCCCAGGTGGAAGGCCGCCAGGGAGGGAGCGATCCTGGGCTCAAAGCGGGCCAGGGAAACCGGCCCCAGGATGTATCGCTCGGAATTGGGAATCAGCCCCTCGGTTGGGGGATTTCCGATCAATGGGGGCAGTGGGGCCTGGTCGAGTTGCGGAAGCTGGGCATAAAGCAAGTCAAGGTCCTTTTGTTCTGGGACGGCCCCCGCGAACTGGAAGACATAATTCGCATAGGCGGTGACAGCCGCATCGTGCGTTTTCGCCGACAACTCGGAAATCTTGGCGGGTTTGGCCGCGGAAGGCCGCAAGGCCTCAAAGAGCGCCACAGCTCCGGTGGAATCGTGAAGCTGCCAGGCCGAGACGCTAAAACGTTTCCCGTCGGAATTGTATTGGGCCTGCTCGCCGGACTGAAAGCCGTATTCCTGATACAGCGCCGGATCGGGGGCGGAGAGGGCCTTGCTGCCGCCTTTGGCGAAATCGCCGATCCGGTCGGGAAGAATCGCCGCGTGCGCGGGGGACACGAACCCCAGCAGAAGAAGGCTGGCGATTAGCCTGTGGCCCCTGGCTCCGTTTCCTATCCGCCGCAGCATTTTTTGTACTTCTTTCCGCTGCCGCACGGGCACGGGTCGTTGCGGCCGACGGTTTTTTTCGCGAGCACCGGCTGCTTTTGGGTGGACCCTTCGCCGCCGACGAACTGCAACTCGGCCAGCTCCTTTTCTTTCTTGCGCTCTATTTTGCGGGTGAAGTCGAGAACCGAATTCTGCGCCGCGCGATTTTCCATCGGGCGCGGCTCGACGGCAACGCCCACGGCTTCGGGCTCGCCTCCGTTCTCTTCCTCGTCGCTCCACAGCTCCGGATGCGGGACCTCCACCGCTTCGGCGCGTTGCAGGAAGAACAGGTACCGGATGGTCTCGTCCTCGATCCGGTCCATCATGTCCTGGAACAGGACGTAGGATTCTTTCTTGTACTCGACCAGCGGATCTTTCTGGCCGTAGCCGCGCAGCCCGATGCCTTCTTTCAGGTGGTCCATCGACAGGAGCTGATCTTTCCACTGGTTGTCGATGACGTTGAGCATGATCATGCGCTCGGTTTCGCGCAGCAGGGGCGCGCTCAACATGTCTTCCTTGTCCTGATATTTTTTCTTGAGCTGCTCGAGGATTTCTTCTTCCGCCTGGCGTCGATCCAGGCTAAGCAGCTCCTCGGTTTTGATCTTGACGCCGAATTGGGTCAGGATGTCGGTTTCCAAACCCGTCCAATCGTACTCACTGGGATGAACCTTTTCCGGCAGGCGCGCGTCGACGAACGAACCCAGAATGCCCTCGATGATTTCGAGGATGCGCTCCTTCTGGTCCTTGCCTTCGAGCAGCCCGCGTCGCATTCCGTACACCGCCTGGCGCTGCTTGTTCATCACGTCGTCGTATTCCAGGATGTGTTTGCGGGCGGCGAAATTCTGCGCCTCGACGGCTTTTTGCGCGGCAGCGATGCGCTTGGTGATCATTTTGCTTTCTATCGGCACGTCTTCTTCCATGCCGAGCCGAAGCATCAAATTCTGCATGCGCTGGCCGCCAAAGATGCGCATCAGGTCGTCCTGAAGCGAGAGGTAAAAGCGGGCAGTTCCCGGGTCGCCCTGGCGTCCCGACCGGCCCCGAAGCTGGTTATCGATGCGCCGCGAGTCGTGGCGTTCGGTTCCGCAGATATGGAGGCCGCCGAGCGAAACCACTTCGTCGTGTTCCTGCTGGGTCTCGGCCTTGAAGCGGCCGTAAACCTGATCCCATTCCGCGCGCTCCGGCGATCCGACCGCTGCGATTTGCAACGCGTCGGGATCTTTGTTTTCCTTGCGCAGACGCTCCTTGGCCATGAACTCGGGATTGCCGCCGAGCAGAATGTCGGTTCCGCGGCCGGCCATGTTGGTGGAAACCGTCACGGCGCCTTTGCGTCCGGCCTGCGCTACGATGGTCGCCTCGCGCTCATGGTTTTTCGCGTTCAGCACCTCGTGCCGGACGCCCATCTTGCCCAGGATCTTCGAAAGCTTTTCGGACTTCTCTACCGACACCGTGCCGACCAGAACGGGCTGCCCCTTCGCGTTCAGCTCCTTGATTTCCTTCGCGGCATTGCGGAATTTTTCTTCCTCGGTGCGGTAAACGATGTCCTCGTAGTCCAGCCGCTGGAGCGGCCGGTTCGTCGGGATCACCGTGACTTCGAGTCCGTAGATTTTCTCGAATTCGGCGGCTTCCGTATCGGCCGTGCCGGTCATGCCCGCCAGCTTTTTGTACATACGGAAGTAGTTCTGGAAGGTGATGGTGGCCAGCGTCTGGTTCTCGCGCTGGATTTTGACGCCCTCTTTGGCTTCGACGGCCTGGTGCAATCCATCCGACCAGCGGCGGCCCGGCATCAGGCGGCCGGTGAACTCGTCGACAATGATGACTTCGTCGTCCTTGACGATGTAGTCCTTGTCGCGTTGAAACAGCACGTGCGCCTTGAGCGCCTGCTGGACATGGTGATTGATCTCCATGTTCGCGGCTTCATACAAATTGCCCATGCCGAGCAGGCGCTCGATCTTGAGCGAACCCTCCTCGGTAAGGCCCACGCTGCGATGTTTTTCGTCCACCGTGTAGTCGCCGGTGGTCCATTTCTGGCCGGGTTCCTTGCCCTCGATCACTTCTCCGCGGATCAGGCTGGGAATCAGGCGGTTGACCTTGTAGTATTTGTCGGTGGATTCTTCGCTTGGACCGGAAATGATCAGAGGCGTGCGCGCTTCATCGATCAGGATCGAGTCGACCTCGTCCACGATCGCGTAGTTGAACATCTTGAGCTGGGTGCCCTTGCCGTCGACCGAGGGCACGGTGATCGCCTCGATGGACCGCTGGACGCAATCCGCGATGCGGAATTTCATGTTGTCGCGCAGATAATCGAAGCCGAATTCGTTATTGGTGCCGTAGGTGATGTCGGCGGCGTAGCTGGCGCGTCGCTCATCATCGTCGAGATCGTGCACAATCACGCCGACGGTCATTCCGAGGCCCTTATAGATGCGGCCCATCCACTCCGAGTCGCGCCGGGCCAAATAATCGTTTACCGTGACTACGTGAACGCCCTTGCCTTCGAGCGCGTTCAGGTAAACCGGAAGCGTGGCGACCAGCGTCTTTCCTTCGCCGGTCTTCATTTCGGCGATTTTGCCCCGGTGCAGGACGATGCCGCCGATCAACTGCACATCGAAGTGCCGCATGTTGAGGATGCGGCGTCCGGCTTCGCGGACGGTGGCGAAGGCCGGAACCAGGATATCGTCGAGCGTGGCTCCCTGGGCGAGCTGTTCGCGGAACCTGACGGTTTGCGCCGCGAGCTCCTGGTCGGTCAGATCCTGCATACGCGGCTCAAGCTCGTTGATGGCCGCGATGATCGGCCGCATCGCCTTGACTTCGCGCTCGTGCTTGGTGCCGAAAACCTTGGCGAGCATGGTTTCTACGGACATAAAAGGATTCCTCCTGTCTGATTCCTGAATTTGTACGACTCGGAAACGACGGAGAACTTCAGCAGCGAAGCAGGGTACGGTGGGGGCGCCGTGCGATCCACGCCGCAACGGCTACGCTGGCGACCATCCACAGGGAATGGCGCAGGGGTGTTTCGGCAAGGGCTGCGAACTGGAGCACGGCCTGGGGCGACGGCCGCTCGGGCGTGACGTTCAAGGCGGATGCTTCGGCAATCGGCGTGACCACGGACCGCAGCAGCCGCGTTAAAGTGTTCGACTTAGGTTCGTTCGATGAGACCGGTCCGGCGGCGATGATGGCGGCCAGCGCAGAGAGGCCCAACAAGGGCGCCAGGCTGACCAGAAAAATTCGCCGGAATCTCAAGAGAAGTCCTTCTATTTGTGATCGTAGCACGGCAATCCTCACGAGAGCTGAGGCTGGGATAGAGTGGAAATGTTCGGTTTCATGTTCAGCGACTTCCGCCACACGCTCCGTCGATTTCGCAGGTCACCGTCGTCGTCGATCATCATCGTCCTTCTGCTGACGCTGGGGATTAGTTCGAACGTCGTTATATTCAGTCTGGTGAATGCGTTGTTGCTGAGGACGCTGCCGGTCGAGCGTCCTCAGGAACTCGCCCAGTTGATGCATCTGGGAGGCATCGTTTACCCGGAGTTCCAGCCCGAATTCTGCCGTTTGATGCGCGAGAATCCGCCGGATGCTTATTCCGATGTAGCGTGCGAAGGCGAACTCGATTTGGCTTTCGCTGAGGGCGGCAACGTCGAGCGAACCCACGTGAACTTCGTATCGCCGAATTACTTCGACATGCTCGGCGTCCATCCGCTCTACGGCCAATTGCCGGTGGCTCCTGACGAGGCCGTACTCAGCTATGCATTCTGGCGACGATGGTTTGGAGGCGCCACCAATGCCTTGGGCCGAAAGGTGCTCCTCGAGGGACACCCGTTTAGTGTTGTTGGAGTGCTGCCGCGCGGGTTTAACGGTATTCAGGCTGATAGCGGCCCGGATGTCCGAATCACGCAAAGCGGTGAGGAAGCCATGCCTCTCGGTCCGGAACGCGGTGCTTTGCCATGGGTGTTTGGCCGGCTGCGCGCGGGTGCGACGCTTGCGCAGGCCACGGCTCAGTCGCAAGTGGTCTTGAAAGCAGCGGATCTGGAAATGCAAAGCCGCAGACCCCCATTCGAGGTGGACGACAAGCTGGAAGCTGTCAGCATCGCGAGAGGCGCATCGATGCTTCGCGAGCGGTTTTCGAAGGCGCTGATTCTCCTCATGGCCGGGGTAATGCTGCTTCTGTTGATTGTGTGCGCCAATGTTGGCGGGCTGATGCTGGCCCGCGCGGCCGCTCGCAGGCGGGAGACCGCGGTTCAGATCGCCGTGGGAGCCACACGCGGCCGCTTGCTCCGCCAGACAGCGGCAGAATGCGGGATGTTGGCGGTCATTGGCGGCGCGCTGGGGACTGCCCTGGCGTACGCGGCGATGCCCTGGGTGATCCATGCCATGCCTCCGCTCCGAAATCGCGCGGGTGTTTCGCTACCGCTCGCATTGCACGTCTCGCCGGACATCCGCGTGGTGCTGTTCACGATCAGCGTATGCGCGCTGGCTGCGTTTCTGTTTGGGCTGGCGCCTGCGGTGGCTTCAGTCGGAGTGGACGTGAATGAAACGCTGAAGGCCTCGCGCAGCAGCCCCCGGACTAGCCGGTTGACGGGAGTACTGGTCGCGGCCCAAGTGGCCCTTTGCACGGTGTTGCTCTCAGGCGCAGGTCTTCTGGTGCGAACTCTCTATGAGCTTCGCTCTTTGGATGCGGGATTCGACGCGCAACACGTCGTGACGTTTTCGCTGGAGCCGCAAATGGCGGGCTACACTCCCGAAACCGGTCGCTCTCTCGAGGAGAGGCTTTTGGAGCAGGTGCGCTCGATGCCGGGAGTGCTGTCGCCAGCTACGCCGCCCGCGGGCTTATGCGTGGAACCGGTATCAAGACCACCTTGATGCCGACTGGGGTAAAGAGCGGGCCTGCGGACGCGCTCAACACGAGCATGAACTGGGTCACATCGGACTACTTCGAGACGATGAAGATGCGTGTTGTTGCGGGCCACGGACTTACAGGGCGTGAGACGACGTCGCCGCCGACTCCAGCAGTGGTCAATCAGGCTTTGGCCCGCCGCTTTTTTCCCGGTCGCGACGCAATTGGAGAGCATCTCGGAGGAAGTGATCTCTCGAAACCGGCATTTGAAATTATTGGGGTAGTGAGCGACGCGAAATACCGCTCACTCCGCGAAGACATTCCCCCAACCATTTTCATGGCCCAAGTGCCCGGCAATGGCCCTAACATTTTGCATGTGCGCACGGCGAGCGACCCCAGGGGAATCATCAACGCCGTGCGAGGCGAACTTCGCTCGCTCGACGCCCGCCTTCCTTTTTACGAGATCCATACATTGCAGGAAGAAGTAGACGGCTCCCTTTGGCAGGAGCGACTGGTGGCCGCGTTGTCGTCAGTGTTCGGATTCATGGCCGCGGCTCTGGCGGGCGTCGGATTGTACGGGATGCTGGCGCACGCGATTACGCAACGGAGGAAGGAAATCGGCATTCGAATGGCGTTGGGAGCTGTACCGGGCGCAGTTGCGCGGCTGGTCACGCGGCAAGTGATCGCGCCGGTAGTTGGCGGGATCGTCGCCGGTTTGCTCCTTTTTCTGCTGGTGTCCCGATGGATGGCGGCTCTGCTCTACGGTGTTCGTCCGGCCGATCCGATGGCGATCACTGTTGCCGCCGGATTCGTTGCAGCGGTGGCGGGTATAGCCGTATTCGAGCCGGTCTTCCGCGCGATTCGGGTAAATCCTGCTCACGCCCTGGGCGAGGAACACTAGCTGACCGGCGGGGCTGGCGCGGCGGATTCTTCAAACGTCACTTTGTCGTAGATCTTCGCCAGCGGGACCACGCAATCGACGCTGCGAAACCGCGCCGATGCTTCCAGCCCTGTGAATTCCGTCAGCACCCATTCGCCATCCGCGGCCCGGCGGAAAACTTCGACGCGCGGTTCGGTCTGCGACACCAGCGCGTACTCTTGAAGTGATTCGAGGGTCCGGTACTGAGCCGATTTGAAGCCGCGGTCGTAGGCTTCCGTCGAGGGCGAAAGAACTTCGATCAGCAATACGGGATTGAGCACCGTGTCGCGGCGATTGTCACGATAGTGTCTGTCGCCGCACACTACCGCGACGTCCGGATATGTGTAGAGACCACCGGGTTCCACCTGCACCCGCACATCGCTTGCAGTGACGGTGCAGAGGCGTCCTTCCAAGGCCTCGGCGAGCCGGCGGGCCAGATTCACGATGATCAGGCCGTGCGCATACGTTCCCCCCGACATCGCGTACATCTGCCCGCCGTAATACTCGTGGCGGAGCTCGGACGCCCTGTCGAGGTCCAAGTATTCCTCAGGCGTCAGGCGCGGATGCGGCTGCGCGGACATGTCCCTATCTTAACTTCAGTTCGGCCCGCAAAACGGAGCGCGCGGGCAGCTTCCTTGAATCTATCGAGGACACCCGCGCGCCCTTTGCGGGCTAAACCCGGTGCTAATCTAAAAGCAGAGTGTTCCCGAAACTCTTTTCCATTGGAAGCTTCTATCTGCCGACCTATGGCGTCATGGTTGCCCTGGCGTTTCTCGCCGGTCTGTGGGTGACGGTCCGGCTGGCCAAACGTAACGGTCTGAATCCCGAACTGATCACCAATCTCGCGGTCTATGTGGCCCTGGCAGGCATGCTGGGAGCGAAGATTCTGATGATCCTGTTCGACTGGAACCGCTACATGGCGAATCCGGGGGACATTTTCTCCATGGCGACGCTTCAGGCGGCGGGCGTGTTCCAGGGCGGCTTAATCCTGGCGCTGGCCACGGCCTTCTTCTACATGCGCGGCCAGAAGCTGCCGTTGCTGGCGACCTCGGACGCGTTCGCTCCGGGCCTCGCGCTCGGGCACGCGATCGGAAAAGTGGGCTGCTTCGCCGCAGGCTGCTGCTGGGGCATCGAAACCAAGTTGCCATGGGCGGTGAAATTCCACGATCCTGCGGCGTACGCGCTCACCGGAGTGCCTCTCGAGATTCCGCTTCATCCGGCGCAGCTTTATGAATCGAGCGCAGAAGCGTTGATCTTCGGGTACCTCTACTGGCGCTTTATGAAATCGCACGCACCGGGGCAGATTATCGGGTCTTATCTAGTGATCAGCTCGGTCGCGCGGTTCTTCATCGAGTTCACGCGCAATCATGAACAGGCGCTTCCCTTCGGGTTGCCTCTGTCGATCACGCAATGGATCGCCATCGTGCTGGCTGCCGCTGGAGCGGTCCTGCTGGTCCGGGTGAAGCGTCCGGCGCAGCTTAATCAACCGGTCCCCGCATAGATCCGCTTAAAAGCAGATCAGGCGCAGCCGTGCGATTCGATGTGCCGTTTCAGCTTATCCCGCGCCACTTCATAAGCTCGCCGAGCTCGTTCGGCTTGCTTGTGGGCCCTCCCAAAGTCCGTTCCGACGCTCTCCTGCAGAGCCTTTGTGGCAGCGGCGTAGACCTTCAGATCGGCCCGTAAGCGGGTCGTGAGCATCGTTCGCGTTTTGCAGGGCGATTCCTTCGATTGCACTTGCACGTAAGGGAAAGAGATAACTTCGCGCGCTTTCCGTTTCATGCAAACTGCAGATTGAAGGTACTGGGACTCGTTCCGTCCCGAAAGTGGCTGTCCGAGGCTATCCTGAGAATTGGCCACCGTAAAACCTTTCCAGCCGTTTCGCTACACGAGACAAGCGGGCGATCCCAAGGATCTGCTGACCCAGCCATACGACAAGATCAGTCCGGCGATGCAGACAAGATATCTTGCCGCGAGCCCCTATAATCTCGTGCGCGTCATTCTTGGCGAGCGTTCGGCTGCGGACAATCCGTCCGATAACGTGTACACCCGCGCTGCCGGGTATCTGGATCAATGGATTCGCGACGGGATTCTCGCACAGGATCCCCAGCCAGGGTTTTACGCGTACTTCCAGGACTTCGCCGTGCCCGATACTTCTGAACGTGCGACCCGGATGGGATTCATCGGGATCGGCAAGGTCGAGGACTATTCGGCTGGCGTTGTTTACCGGCATGAGCAGACGCTGTCGGGTCCCAAGAAGGACCGGCTGGAGCTGTTGCGGCACACGCGGGCGCATTTCGGGCAGATTTTCATGTTGTATCCGGACCGGGAAGGGGCGGTCGATCGGTTGCTCGCGCAGGCGGCCGCGAACGCGCCCGACCTTGATGTTCTGGATGAGTATCAGGCCCGTCACCGGCTGTGGCCGATTACGGATCCTGCGGCAATCCGCGGCATCGAATCGCTCATGGCGGACAAGAAGCTGCTGATCGCCGACGGGCACCATCGCTACGAAACCGCGCTGGCCTACCACAAGGAACATCCACAGGTCCCCGCAGCCGAGTACGTGATGATGACGTTCGTCAACATGTATTCGCCGGGACTGAAGATCCTGGCGACGCATCGCGTGCTGCGGAATCTCGATGGGTTCCAGGCCGCTGCGTTGTTGGCCAAGGCGCGCTCCAGTGGATGGTCCGTACGGGAAGGGCTGCCGGAGCGGGACGTGCAGAATACCGTCCGGATCGGGCTGGTGGCGGGGAGCCGCGCATACGTACTCGAGCGCGCCCGGCGAGACGCCGAGTTGGATGTTCCCGTTCTGCACAACGAGATCCTGGGCGGGATGCTCGGCATCGGCGAGGATGCCGTGCGCGAGGAGCGCTACATCACTTATGTGCGCGGAATCGACGCCGCGGTTCGCGAAGTGCGCGAGAACGGGGCGCAGGCGGCGTTCCTGCTGAACCCAACCCCGATCGAGGATATGGCGCGGATCGCCTTCGCGGGAGGCGTGATGCCGCAAAAATCGACGGATTTCTATCCAAAATTATTGAGCGGGGTCACCGTCTACCGTTTGTAATAGAATTGGGACCAATATGTCTCTGGCACCCGGCAGCAAGCTGGGCGTTTACGAGATCGTCGAGAAAATAGGGCCGGAGGCATGGGCGAAGTCTACCGGGCGCGCGATCCTCGCGTGGGCCGGGACGTAGCGATCAAGGTTTCTGCCGAGAAATTCAGCGAACGGTTCGAACGGGAAGCCCGCACGATTGCTTCCTTAAACCATCCCAACATCTGCACGCTGTACGACGTCGGACCGGACTACCTAGTGATGGAGCTGGTCGAGGGCGAATCGCCGGAGGCGAGGCGACGCCGGTCACGTTCGTGGACCGTAAGGCGAAGGAAACATTTCACGGTTTTCCATTCTTTCTTCCCGATGGGAAGCATTTCTTGTACTTCCGGGTAGCGGATCCGGAACGGCAAGGTGTTTATGTCGGCTCATTGGACTCCAAACCCGAACAGCAACCAGCCTCACGGCTGATCGCGACCAGTTCCGAGGCCGTCTTTGTTCCCGCGCCGCCTTCTTCTTCGGCTGGCGACGGGCGCATACTCTTCCTACGGGATGGAACGCTGTTTGCGCAGCCGTTCAACACGGCTCAATTGAAGCTGGCCGGGGATGCGGTGCCCATCGCCGAGCAGGTGGGCAGTTCGAACGTCTATGGATTCTTTACTGCATCCGCAAGCGGGAACCTGGCGTTCCGCACGGGTTCCGTTCAGACGGGCGTACAACCAACCTGGTTCGATCGCCATGGGAAAGAGTTGGGCCCAGTGGGCGATTCAGGCTTAGGCGCGGGACGCATATCGCCGGATGGCGCGCGCCTGGCGGTCTCCAGGCTGGAAAATGGAAATACCGATCTTTGGCTGGTCGAGTTTGCCCGGGGCGTGAGCAGCCGCTTTACTTTCGATCGAGCGGAGGAAACGACACCCGTCTGGTCTCCCGACGGAAAGTACGTCGTGTTTCGATCGAATGCGATGGGCCAGTTCGACCTGTACCGGAAAGCATCCAACGGCACCGGCGAGACCGAAACGGTCATTACATCCGAGAGGACAAAGTGGGCGGATGACTGGAGTCATGACGGGAAGTATCTTTCCTACGAAGAACTGGACGCTGACGGAAAAGAAGACTTGTGATTCATGCCCATGGAAGGCGAACACAAACCGTTTGTCTGGTTCCGTACGCCGTTCCGCGAATTCTCGGCCCGCTTCTCGCCCGATGACCGCTGGATCGCCTACCAGTCGGACGAGTCCGGCCGTTACGAGGTGTACGTGCAGCCGTTTGTTCCACCCGGGTCCGCGGGGGTTTCGGCCAGCGGAAAATGGCAGGTTTCAAGGGACGGCGGGCAGCGGCCACAATGGCGCAAAGACGGGAAGGAACTGGTGTTCATCGGCCCAAATCGGAGCCTGATGACGGTGGACGTTTCCAGTACGCCGTCGTTCCAGACCAGCACGCCCAAGCAGCTATTTCAGATCACAGGAGACGCCTTAGACTTCGCTGCGCGGGACGATCTCCAGCAGTTTCTGATTCCGATGCCGATAGGTTCAGGCAGCACGCCCTCGCCGATCACAATCGTGATGAACTGGCAGTCGGAGTTGAAGAAGTAGTTACGTGAGCTGCGGGATAATTGCGCGGAGCAAAGCCCCCAGGACGTCTTTCACACGCTCGCCTGTTTCGAGAACTTCGGCATGCGTCAGCTTGCGCGGCAGGATACCGGCGGCCATGTTGGTCACGCAAGAAATGCCTAGCACCTTCATCCCCAGGTGGTTTGCCGCGATGACTTCCGGAACTGTGGACATGCCCACCAGATCCGCTCCGATGATCCTTAGAAATCGGATCTCGGCGGGGGTTTCGTAGCTCGGCCCTTGGACTGCGGCGTAGACGCCGTCTTGAAGCGCGAGTCCCAGCGTGGATCCGGCGTCCTTGGCGATCTCACGGTATTCCTGCGCGTAGGCGTCGCTCATGTCGGGGAATCGCGGCCCGAAAGAATCGTCGTTCGGTCCGGTCAGCGGGTTCGCGCACATCAGGTTGATGTGATCGGAGATCAGCACCAGTTGCCCGGGCTTGTAGTTGGGATTCACGCCCCCGGCAGCATTGGTGACGATCAGCCGCGTGACGCCTCGCCAGGCGAGCTCGCGAATCGGATAAGTCACCTGTTTCGCGGTATAGCCTTCATATAGATGCGCGCGGCCTGCGGCGACGATGACCTCCGTGTCGCCGATTCGGCCCGCCACAAGTTTGCCTGCGTGGCCGCCCACCGTCGCCGGAGGCCAGCCGGGGATGTCAGAAAACGGAGTTTCCACGCGCTCGGCGAGCGTCTCGGCAAACGATCCGAGCCCGCTTCCCAAAATGACGCCGACCTTCGAAGCCGAGTTCATAGCAGCATCCCCGCGATACAGGCGGACATGAAATTGGCGAGCGTTCCGGCCGCGACTGCTTTCATCCCCAGGCGCGCCAAATCGGATTTGCGGGAGGGCGCCAGCGCGCCGATTCCTCCCACCTGGATCGCGATGGAGCTGAGATTCGCGAATCCACACAATGCGTATGTCGCGATCACGAACGATTTCGCGCCGAGCATGCCGCCGATCTTGCCGAGATCGGCGAACGCCACGAATTCGTTCAGGATCAGCCGCGTACCCAGCAGATTTCCGACCGTGGCGCAATCGTTCCACTGGACGCCGAGCAGCCACGCGACCGGGGCGAAGATACGTCCAAGAATGCCCTGCATCGAATCCGGCAGCCAGCCGAAATAGCGGGTCGCGTGCAGCCATTGGATGCCGCCGTTGATCATCGCTATGAGTCCGATGAACGCAATCAGCATCGCTCCGATGTTCAGGGCCAGATGCAACCCGTCGGAAGCTCCGCGGGAGGCTGCGTCAATGACGTTGACTCCCGGTTTTTCGACCTCGATCTTGACTCCGCCCATGGTCGCCGGTTTTTCGGTTTCGGGGATCAGAATCTTCGCCAGCATGAGCGTCGCGGGGGAGGTCATGATCACGGCGGTTAACAGATGCCGGATTTCCACATGCGCGATCAACACGTAAGCAGCCATCACGGCTCCCGAGACGTGCGCCATGCCGCTGGTCATGATGGTGAATAGCTCGCTTTGCGTGAGGCCGGCGAGAAACGGGCGGATGGTGAGGGGCGCTTCGGTCTGGCCCATGAAAATGCTCGCGGCGACGCTGGTGGATTCCGCGCCGCTGGTGCCCATCACCTTCTGCATCAGCAGCGCCATGCCGCGCACAAAGACTTGCATGATCCCCAGGTAGTACAGGACCGCAAAGAAAGAGGCGATGAAGATGACGATCGGCAGAACCTGAAAGGCGAACACCGTTCCGAACTGATCGTTGGGCGCGCCAAGCTTGTCGCCGAAGACGAAGCGGCTGCCCTCAATCGCATAGCCGAGCATATTGTTTACGCCATTGCTCAGCGCCTTGAACCACTCGGCGACCGGCGTCTTCAGGACCAAAAACGCGAACCCAAACTGGAGCCCCAGGCCCCAGTAGACAACACGGGGACGAACGGCGCGGCGATTCGTCGAAAACAGAAACGCGACCGCGACGATGACGATCAGCCCGAGCAGCCCGGTGAACCGCTGCATTCGAACCGACTGTATCAGCCCACGACTTCGAGAATCAACGCGCGTTCCTCCGGCATCGTGGAGGAGATGCGGAACGCGCCCTCTACGAGCTGGGCGGCTTCCTCAACCTGATCCTCGCGGGTGTAGTAGAGCCGGCACAGCACTCCGCCGGCATCGACCTTCTGCCCTACCTTGACCTCCAGGATGACGCCCACCGCGGGATCGATCGCGTCGTCCTTGGATTCGCGGCTCGCGCCGATCATGGCGGAAGCCTGGCCGATTCCCTCCGCATCGATGGCGCTCACAAAACCGGACCGGGGCGAATTGATTTCGCGCGCGCCGGTCGCATTGGGCAAGAGCTCGAAACGATCCATCACGCGGGCATCGCCGCCTTGAGCCGTGATCACTTCCTTGAGCTTGCGATATCCGGAGCCGTCCAGGAGCTTCGTCTGCGCCAGTTCGCGCGCTTCCTCAAGCGTCGCTGTGATCTTGCCCAGGTGGATCATGCGGGCGGCCAGCTCCAGGGAAAGGCGGGTGAGATCGGTTGGCCCGACGTTTTGCAGCGTTTGGGAAACCTCCATCACTTCGAGCGCGTTCCCGACGGCGAATCCCAGCGGCTGATTCATGTCAGTGATGAGCGCCTGGACGCGCTTGTCCATGCGCCGGCCTATGCCGACCATCAATTGCGCCAGACGCCGGGCGTCAACCTGCCGCTTGATAAATGCGCCCGCTCCCACCTTGACGTCCAGTACCAGGGCGTCGATTCCCGAGGCCATCTTGCGCGACATGATGGACGTCGCCAGTAAAGCGATTGATTCCGCGGTCCCGGTAGCATCCCGCAGCGCCTGCAGCCGCGTATCCGCCGGAACAACCTGCGAGGGCAGGGCCGCGAAGGCGAGTTTGTGCTCGTTTAGCTGGGCCGCGGACTCCTCGGAACTCAGGTTGGTCCGCAACCCGGGAATTGCTTCCAATTTATCGAGCGTCCCGCCGATGAATCCCTGGGCGCGGCTGCTGGTCATCGGAACCACCACGCCTGCGGCGGCCGCGAGCGGCGCGGCTACCAGACTGGTTTTGTCGCCGACGCCTCCGGTCGAGTGTTTATCCACCTTCACGCCGGGAACGCTGGAGAGACTGATCGTTTCTCCCGAAGCGATCATGCGCTCGGTCATGGCGCTGACTTCTCGATCGCTCATGCCGGAATAGAATGTGGCCATGAGGAACGCGGACATCTGATAGTCGGCAATTTCTCCGCTCAGATAACCGTCAACGAGGGATGCGATCTCCTCCGGAGCTAATTCTTCGCCATCCCTTTTCTGATGAATGAGGTCGACAGTTCGCATGTATAAGAACTGAGGGTAGCATCTTATTTGATTGCAAGTAAAGGACAACGGCCCGCGGCTGGGTTTGCGCGGGCCGGACTCGGTTCCGGTTCAGGCGGCTCGCAGAAGGACCGCCGTAATATTATCCGGGCCGCCGTGCCTGCGGGCAAGGTCGATCAGTTCCTTGCTCTTGGCTTCCAGCGAACCGGTGGAGGCGAGCGCTTTCTTCAGTTCCTCATCGCTCAACACACCATGCAGGCCGTCGCTGCACAGCAGAATCAGCATCCCGGGCGACGGCTTGATGCGATGCGTGTGAACGCGCAAATTTTCCGAAACACCGATCGCCATGGTCAAGACATGGCGCATCGGATGGTTCTTCAGGTTCTCTTCGTCGATGCCCAGGCGCCGGCCCACCTCGTTGACCCAGGTCTGGTCTTCGGTGATCGCCTGCAGTAAACCGTTCTGGAAGGTATAGACTCGGCTGTCGCCGACGCTGGCGATAATCAGGTCGCCGTCATTTTCGACCGCGGCCACCAGCGTGGTACCCATGCCTTCCATATCAGGATTAGCCGCTGCCTCCTGCATGATTCGCTGATTCGCGCGGCTGAAGGCTCCCACCAGATCGTCGGTGTTCACCGCGCGGGCGTTCTGCTGGACGGCTTGCTGGACAGTTTCGGCGGCCAAACGGGAGGCGTGTTCCCCGGCCTGCGCGCCGCCCATGCCGTCGGCCACCAGGTAAAGCCCGATAGAAGGGGCTACCAGGAAATAGTCTTCGTTATTGCCGCGGACGCAACCTGGGTCCGAAGCGCCAAAGGCTTCCAGCATGAGCTTTTAAGGATTATAACCAACACCACTCCGCACAGTTCCGGATGCTGCGGCAAATTTCACGGCGTGGAGGATTCCAGGATCGACTTGAGCTGGAAATAAACGCGCTCTTCGTAGGTGTCTTTCAGCCGTTCCAAAGCCTGGAGCCGCGCGTCCGATGCGGCGCCAGCACGCAGGCCCTGTTTCTTCAGGCAGCGCCCAAGCAGCAGAGTCGCCATTTGATCCCCGGGATTCCGGTCGAGCGTTTCTCGAAAGCGTTCAGCCGCGCCGGTGAAATCGCCCTTCTTGAAAAGGGCGTAACCGACATTGAAGTGGTAATCCGGGTCGCTGGGATCTTGCTCCAGCGCCTTGCGGAACAGGTCCAGCGCTTGCGGAGCACTCTGGCGGCTCTCGGCAGCTCCCAAATTATTCAGGACGGCGCTGATCGGCACTTTATCGGCGACCACCTGGAACGCCTTCTGGGCTGCCTGGAAATCGCCGGCCTGATACCGTGCGTATCCCAGCAGAAAGCTGGCTTCGCGATAATGGGCGTCACTCGATCCAACACGCTCAAGCCATTCGGCTGCTTCGCGATATTCTTTCCGGTTGAAGCGAAGCTTGCCTAATTCGAAAGCGGGCGGTGAGAAATCCGGATCGAGGCGCGCGGCCTGCGCGAAGAACTTTTCCTTCTGGTCGGGTGTCGACGCCAGCAGTCCGCGGATGTAGTTTTCCAGGACATCCAGGGGCACGGAGGTTCGCAGCGAGCGAAACTCCGATTCGGCCGGAGCGCGGGCGGGATCCACCATGGTCAGAGCGCGCCAGGCCAGATGGGACTCGAGCGTGCCCAGGTCTTCCAGCGCACCGGTCTCTTCGAAAACCGCGCTTTGCCGTAGCCGGCGGCGATCGGAAACGCGGGCCTCTATCTTCAACGATCCTTTGGAGCCTCTCCCCGGGGCGCCATTCGAACCCGTGGAGGAGGGCACGAACGAAAATGTTCCATGGACCATCTGCTCGGCATCGAGAATTTCACCGAGCTTCAAGACGGACGCTTCGGTCAATTCAGCACGCTCGCGAAGCTGCAGGCGGCGATAGGATTCCGAAATCTGCTCCCGCTCCACCGTGAGAACGCCGCGGGCGATGAAGGCAGAGCGGAGGGTTTCGGCGATGCTCTCGCCAATCCAGTCCATGGTGGACGGATTGGGGCTTACCGAACCTGCCGGTGCGGGATCCGCATTCGATGCGTTGTAGAAGGGAAGGACGGCCGTGTTGGCGGCCCACAGCCGGATCGCGCCCAAGCCGGCAACAAGCGCGAAGCGCACGACAGGCCGCATGATCATCAGTCTAACAGTGCAATGCTGGCAGCGCCGGTTATTTTTGCTTGGCAGGCGCCGGAAGCTCGCCGGCGATGTCCATCTGCTTAACGCAGCGTTCTTCGGCTTCTTCGAATCCATTTACGGTGAGCGTATAGCGCCCGCCATCGCCCCGCTGGACGTATCCTTTTCCCTTCAGGTACCAAAGGGCGGCCTCCAGATGTTCGCGGGGACAGCCCAGCATCTCCTCGAACGCGTGCACGGTCATCGACGCCCGGTCGGGATCCTTGACGGTCGTCGCGTAGAGCAGAGCCAGAATCCCCTGGCGCTTTTTCTTTTCGATTTCCGGCCCGGCCACGACCTCCGCCTGATCGAAAATTTTCCAGCGCAGGCGGCGTTCCTGGCCGTGACGCGCGTCGTAGGCTGCCCGCCGTTCCGGGTCGCTCAAGGTTTGGAAAGCTTCCGTGAGCTGAACAAACAGCTCTGCGTTGCCCGTGGTTGCGTTGTCGGGATGATAGCGTTGCGCCAGAAGCCGGTACACGCGGTGGATCGTTTCGGTATCGGCGTTCGGGCTCAATTGCATGATCTCGTAATAATCCTGCGGTTGATCGATGCCCGCATCCTGCGGCTGCGATTCCGTCCGCGCTTGAGATTGCTGGTGAGCTTTGCTGCGGGCTTCGTCCGAACCTTCCAGGAACTCCAGACCAGCCCGATACCCTCCCTGCGTGTGCTCGCCGCACCAGGTGACCCGGGCGCGGCGGGAGATTTCGATGCGCTCATCGCCGAGCTTGCCCCGGACCGTGATAACAACGCCCGGCTTGATCGGAGCTACCAGGGAAAGGCTCAGCCCGGTCTCCGACCAGTCAATCAAATCGGCAGTGATATTGCGAGGATTTCCCATGCCGTCTCGCAATTCGACTCGGATCACCGACGGCGCGGAAACGTTCCGCCGCGGAGCGCGGCGGCGTGGATCTCGTTGGGTTGTACTCATCGCAGATTTAGTACTATTCCATCGGCAGAAGACGATTTTCCCTGTAGCACGCTAAATTTCAGCGCAACAGGAATTTGCGAACGGATTCCAGGGCTTGGCGGGCAGTTTCAGAATCCGATCCGAAGGCGTGAAACCAGTGAATACGGCCATCCCGCCGAAACCAGGTAAGCTGCCGCTTGGCGTACTGGCGCGTTTCGATCTCGGTGGCCTCCATTGCCCGATCCAGGGAAACTTCCCCGCGAAGGTGGGCCAGAACCTCTTTGTAACCCAGGGATTCGAACGGCTTTTCGTTTCCGGCAAGCCCGCGAGCGAGCAATCTTCGGACTTCGTCGACGAGTCCTTCCTCGAACATGCGGCGGGTACGGGCTTTGATCGCGCCATTCAGAAGCTCGCGGCCGGGATCCAAACCGATCTGGAGGATTCTGAAGCCCTCCAGCGGCCGGCCCTCCGACCGGGGCGGCAGGGATGCGCGCGTCAACAGACGGATTTCCAGAGCGCGGGTTGTCTTTTGCACGTCGCGAGCATGAATGCGCCCGGCAGCCAGAGGCTCCAGCCGGCTCAGCAAGCGATGCAGGGAGCCTGGCCGCCGCTGTTCGCGCCGTGCCAGCCGCAAGCGCAGGGATTCATCGCGCGAGGGGAGGGCAGGTAAGCCATCCAGCACAGCGCGAAGGTAGAACCCGGTACCCCCGACGATCACGGGAATCCGTTCCCGGGAGGAAATCTCCGAGATGGCAGCGCGGGCAAGCCGGGCATAATCACCGGCGGAGAAACTTATCTCGGGATCCAGTACGTCGAAGAGATGATGAGGTATCCCGCGTCGCGCACTGGCAGGCGTCTTGGCGGTGCCGATATCGAAGCCGCGATAAAGCTGGACCGCGTCGCAATTGACGACCTCCCCGGAGAAACGTTCGGCAATGCGCAGAGCTAATTCGCTTTTCCCGGATGCGGTCGGCCCTACGACCGCTACCAGCGGTTTGGGTTGGTCTTCTCTGGACGCGTCAGGCCCTCGCACTTCCTGTCATCGTAACGTTTGGCGCACCGGCTTCATACGACGACATTCATACGACATAGATATACTGAGGATGGGTGGGTTGCGGGCTCCTAGCGGAGATCCTGGCAAGCGACCGGCCGGTTGAGGAAACGAACTGTTATGCGACTACTGAACGCGGTCCTCCTGATGGTGGTGCTGGGCGGTGGAATGTGCTGGGGCCAGGCGAACGCAACCGTCTCCAACGCGGATCGCTCGTCGGCGTATTATCACTACACGGCCGCTCACATGTACGCCGAGCTTGCCGGAAACAGCAATCGCAACGACTACATTAACCTCGCGATTGAAAACTACAAGGCGGCCATCAAGGCCGATCCGTCCTCCGCGCTGCTGCCCGAAGAACTCTCCGATCTCTATGCGCAAAGCGGGCGCCTGCGCGATGGACAAACCGACGCGGAGCAGACCATTAAGCAGAACCCGAATGATCTGGCGGCGCATCGAATTCTGGCGCGGATCTATGTGCGGCAAATTGACGCACAGCGAGGCCGCGTCAACGAAACGATGTTGCGCCAGGCCACGCAGGAATATCAGAAAATCACGCAACTGGCGCCGAAAGATGCCGACGCATGGGTCTGGCTTGGCCGTTTGCAGAGCGCAGCGCAGAACGTCGATGACGCGGAGCGCGCGTTTCGAAAAGCGCTGGAGATCGAACCGGACAACGAAGATGGATTGAGCGGACTGGCGACGGTCCTCAGTATCAAAGGAGACGAGGCTGCGGCAGCGGATCTTCTGAAGAAAGCCGCGGAAAAGAATCCCAGCGCAGACAGCCTGAAACGGCTGGCCGACGCGTATGAGGGAATGAAAGAGTACGGGCTGGCTGCCGACACGCTGCGGCGGGCTTTGGATTTGAATCCGGCAAACGCGGCGGACCTCGAGCGGACCATGGCGCAATATTTGATCTCGGCCGGGCGTTACGATGAGGCTCTGGCCGCCTACCAGGAACTGGCGAGCGACGATCCAACCGACGCGGATGCGTTCCTCCGGATCTCGCAGCTTTACCGGCAGAAGGGCGATCTCCAAAAGGCGCGCGAAGCCGGCGAGAAGGCCAAAACGATCGATCCGAATAGCATTCAGATCAAGTTGAATGAAGCGGGGATCCTCCAGGCCGAAGGCAAATTTACCGAAGCCATCGACGAACTCCAGGGGATTCTCAAGCAGACCGAGAGGAAATCCTACGATCCGGCGCAGGTGAACGGACGGATCGATCTGCTGGAGCAGTTGGCTCTCATGCAGCGAATGGCGGATCAAACCCAGCCGGCGGTGGATACGTACCGGCAGATCGCGGCTCTCGATCCGTCGAAAGCGCCGCAAGCCAGCACCAGCATTATCGAGACCTACATCGGAGGCAAGGAATATTCCAAGGCTCAGGAAGAATCGGACGCCGCATTCAAGAAATGGCCGGGGGATCCGGACGTACGCCTCGGCCGGGCGTCCATCATGGCCGAGATGGGAAAAGCGGAAGCCGCTGCCGCGGACGTGAAGAAGCTCCTGGGCGGGAAGAACGACCGTGGAGTGCAACTCGCCCTAGCCGACATTTACATGAAAGGCCGCAAATTCGACGATACGGCCAAGGCTCTGGATGCCGCCGAGAAACTCTCGGAAACGGAAGACGAAAAAGTGGATGTATGGTTCAAACGCGGGGCGATGTTCGAGAAGATGAAGAACGTGCCGGCGGCCGAAACCGAATTTCGCAAGATTCTCACGATTCATCCCGACAACGCCGCTACGCTGAACTACCTGGGCTACATGTTGACTGACCGCAATCTGCGGCTGCCGGAAGCGCTCGCGCTGATCCAGAAAGCCGTCGACCGGGAACCGAACAACGGCGCGTATCTGGATAGCCTCGGCTGGGCTTACTTCCACATGGGCAAACTCCCGGAAGCGGAAGAGAACATGCGGCGCGCGGTGGAATTGACGCCGCACGATCCCACCATGCGGGATCATTATGCGGAAGTCCTCTTCAAGGCGTCGAAAGTCCGCGAAGCGATCGCGCAATGGGAAGCTTCGCTTCAGGAATGGCAGAACAGCTCGCCTGCCGAGCTCGACAGCGCCGAAGTCGCCAAGGTGCGCGACAAGCTGGAGAACGCCCGAGTCCAACTCGCGCGTCAGAACGGCGGGCGCCAGCAGTAATCGTCCCGACACGCAACGTTGCTAGACTGAATCCTTATGCGAAGGCGATCTATCGCCGTCTGGCTGGGGCTTTGCCTCTGGATACCCGCATCCTGGGGGCAGGCGCAGCAGCCGAAACAGGCTCCGGCCCAGCCGAAGCTCGTCCTGGCGATTGTGGTCGACCAATTCCGTTACGATTATCTGACGCGTTTCCGATCTGACTTCACCGGCGGACTCAAGCGCCTGCTCGAGCAGGGCGCCGTTTTCACGAATGCGAACTATCAGGCGGCTCCCACGGTTACCGCGGTGGGGCACTCGACATTTTTGACCGGCGCGACTCCTTCCCTCAGCGGCATCGTCGCCAACCAGTGGTGGGACCGCGCGCAATCAAAGCCCGTGACCAGTGTTTCCGACGAGAACACACGTCTTCTGGGCGCAAACGGGACGGGATCTTCGCCCCGGCGCCTGCTGGTGTCCACGATCGGGGACGAGCTGAAGCTCTCCGGCAAAGGCGGAAAAGTGATCGGCATTTCCCTCAAAGACCGCAGCGCGATTCTTCCCGCCGGGCACATGGCGGATGGAGTGTATTGGTTCGATGGTCAGTCCGGCAATTTCGTCTCGAGCACTTATTACTTTGCCGAATTGCCCTCCTGGGTCCGCGACTTCAACGCGGAGCGTCCGGCGGACAAATACGCCGGAAAGGACTGGCTGGGTCATAAGATGCCCCCCAGCGGGGCTCAGCTTTATAACGCGATCGACGCCTCGCCTTTCGGCGACGAGCTGTTGCAGAGCCTGGCCGTGCGGGCTCTGTCGGCCGAAAATCTCGGCACGGGCGCCAGGACAGATTTGTTGGCGATCAGCTATTCCTCGGTGGACTACGTGGGTCATCGCGACGGACCGGATTCTCCGGAGATTCATGAAATGGTGAAGCGCGTCGACACTCTCATCGGGGCGCTGATCGATGCTGCGGAGGCGCGGGCAGGGCGGGGAAGCGTGCTGGTGGCCTTCACCGCCGATCATGGTTCCACCCCGGTTCCCGAAGTAAACCAGAAGCGCGGCATGCCCGGGGGAAGGATCGCCTGGAACGCCTATCGCGGGGCGGTGGAGAAAGCGCTGAACGAAAAATTCGGCGCCGGCCAGTGGATCTCTTTCAGCGCCGACGGTGTCATATACTTCAGGCCCGATCCGATTCCAGGGAAAAAGCTCGATATGGCTGAGGTGGAGAAAACGGCCGCCGATACGATTCGCGCGCAGCCTCACATCGCGCGCGTTTATACGGCGTCGCAGATCCTTGAGGGGCGGATCGGCCAGGATCCTGTGGATCTGCGGGTCCGAAACGGCTTCTTTTCGGGGCGCGCTCCGGATGTTTTCACGGTGACCGAGCCGTATTATCTGTTCAACGCGACCGGCACCTCGCATGGATCGCCCTACGAGTACGATACCCACGTTCCGGTGATTTTCCTGGGCTCCGCGGCACGGATCCGCGCGGGGACCTACCTCGAAAACATCGGTGTGCAGGACATCGCGCCGACGCTGGCGGCTCTGCTGAGTATCGAGCCGCCGAGCGGAAACACGGGCCGTGCGTTGACGGAGATGCTGAAGTAAATCGCCGGTTGTAGAATGGTTTAAAAGGAGTTTTACTCGCTCATGCGTTCTTTTATGCTTCCCGTTGCGGCGGTGTGCGCCGCCGGGTTGATGTCCACCAGCGCGATCCAGGGGCAGGCGCCGGCCGCCGCCACCACCCAAGCCAAGGTCGCCGTGATCAATTTCCAGAATGCCGTGTTGAGCACGGCTGAGATCCAGAAAGCCCTTCGCGACCTCCAGGCCAAATACAAGCCGAGGCAGGACGCGCTTCAGAAGGGCCAGCAGGAGCTGTCCGATATCCAGACGCAGCTCAGCGCCAGCCAGGGGAAACTCAGCTCGGCGGGCGAGGCCGATCTTCAGGCGCGCGGGCAGCGCAAGCAAACCCAGCTCCAACGAATGAGCGACGATCTCCAGGCCGATATCGAAGCCGAGCGCGATGAGGCTGTCCGCAAGGCCAGCACGCGCATGCAGGAACTGCTCAAGAAAGTCGCCGAGGAAAAGGGGTTGGACATGATTGTCGATTCCGCGGCCGTGCCATTTGTAAAGACGGGCATCGAGATCACGGATCAGGTCGTGGCCGCTTACGACAAGGCCTACCCAGCCAAGTAAGGTTCTATGCCGGGCTTTCTGGACACCTACGGCGCCGGCGAAGAGCGCCGCTGGCGGCGAATCAAAATTATCGTGGTGACTGTCCTGGCCGTCGCAATCGTAGGTACGACGTCCTATCTCTATTTCCGCACCTGGAGCCAGGAGCAGGCCCTCAAACGTTTCTTCACCGCGCTCGAGAACAAGGATTTTCAAGCCGCGTACCGCATGTGGTGCCCGACGGACAGCGCTTGCCGGTACAACCCGTTCGAGATGTTCCAAAAGGACTGGGGTCCGGGCACACCGTATTCGCACGGCGCCGCCGCCAAGATCGACAATATCGATTACTGCGGCGAAGGCGTGGTGTTCAACGTCTCGTATCCGAATGCCGATCCTCTGGTGCTGTGGGTGGAGCGGGACACGAATGTCATCAGTTTTGCTCCCTCGGACTGGGAACGGTGTCCGGGAAAGCACTGGCAGTTCCGCCGGTTCTTCAAACGGCTGTTTTCCAGTTGATCCCGCTTCGGGAACCGTGGTTCAGGGATCCTTGCGGGGATTTAGATCGCGCGACCACATCAGCTTCAGCGTGAACTTATCCGACGCGCCCGTAACGCCGACTCCCAGGCCAAATTCGAAGTCGCCGAATTTGGTGGCCCGATCGGCGACGCCGTATATCTGGTGAAATTGCTCGCTGGTCGGCAGAAAATCGCGCAGCGGGCCGTAGTCCGCGTAGTGTTCGACAGCCAGCGCGAACTTCGGATTGAAATTGTAGGCGATGCGCTCCGCCGGTGCGAAGTCCAGACTCTTGAAGCCGCCGAGATAGGAGTTATCGAGGATCGGATTCACAATCAGGTCCCACGGCTTCAGGTGCACGCCAATGATCGGCCGGATCTCGGAGGTGTAGCGCCGCTCGTCCCAGTGCCTGGAGTTGTAGCTGAACTCGAAATTCGCGGCGTAAAAGAATTTGCGATCTTCCGCATGCGGGACGGCGAACAGCAGACGGATCTTGCCGCCGTTGATGGTCGGTCCGCGATCCGCGGAGACGCTGTAGAGCGGCAGATAAAGCCCAGCCTCAAACCAGTCGGTAACGCCGTAAGCCCATTCGGTCACGCCGTTCAGATTCCGGTTATTGATGAGACCGCCCTCGAATGCCGGTGTCTTCGCGCCTTTCGGAGTGAAGTTGTTGTGCCAGGTGAGATTGAACACGCCCGGCGGGGCGATGGAGCCATCGTACACCTGGATTTCGTCGGTCTGGGCGACGGCCACCGACGCCAGCCCGCCTAAACTCAGAGCGGTCAATACGAGCGTGTGCATGTGCATGCGAGCAAGAGGATTCATATTGTTGCCGGACGATCTAGAAAAGTATAGCCGATGACCGGCGCGCTCGCGAAATTTTATTGCAGCAGCGAATCCAGAACAGGAAGGGGCACGCCGCTCTCCTTCAGCGCGCGCTGGTTGAAATCCTTGAGAGAGTAGGAAGATGCGTTCCGCTGCCGGTAGTGTTCGCGGACGTCCAGCCAGCCTTTCCATCCGACGTAATAGGTCGGAAGCTGGCAGGAGGAGAGTTGCGCACGCTGGAGCTTGGCCGTGGCTTCCTCCTTCTCCTGATACGTTTGTTTCATCATGAGATCAAGCGCCTCCTGGTCTGTCATGTTCATTGTTTGAAGCCGAACATCCAGGATCGTGTTGGCCAGCACTCGAAGGATCTGTTTGTAGAACGTCAGCCACAACCCTTTGCTGTTGTCCATGTAGCCCGCGTCCGACATCATCTGCTGCGCATACACGGCGTAGCCTTCGACGTACGGAGTATTCGCGAAAATCGTTCGCAGAAGTCGTCGCGGGACGGGCTGAACGTCGTTCGCGTATTCCAACTGTACGTAATGCCCTGGCATCGCCTCGTGTATGGTGAGCTCCTGTAGACCGTACTTGTTGTACTCCCGAAGTTTCGATTCCACCCGCGCGGCCGGCCAGTCTTTGGGAATCGGCGTGATCCAGTAGAACGCTCCGAGTTGTGGTTCGAGCGGCGGCGCGGGGTTGAAGCCGCCGACTCCATAGATCCCGCGCATGAATTCCGGCGTCTCGATCACTTCCAGATTCGATCGCGAGGGCAGGGTGAGGAGATCTTTGGCTTTCACGAACTCGGTTGCTTGTGCGAGGTCCTGCTTGGCTTCCTGAAAGTATGTATCGGGCGTGGCGTGCTGGCGCGCGATCTCGTTCAGGGCCTGCTCCACAGTCTTGGGCGCGGCGAGCTTGGCCATTTCGGCCCGAACCGTATTCAGGTCGGATTCGGCGGCTGCCAGCAGGTCTTCAGGTGTGCGGCCGGAGGCCAGCACCAGTGCGAATTTACGGGCGTATTTCTCTTTTCCAAGCCGCCAGTCGGACGTCTTGGCGGAAAGTTTGTCCTTGAGAAATGCATTGAAATCGCGCGCCGCGGCGATCGCCTTGTCAGCAGCGGCCCCATACGCAGCTTTTTGCGATTCGGGCGCGGCATCGCGGAGAGTTTTATCGATCAGTCCGATGTTGCCGTCGTTTTCCTCGCGGGCCACGCGATTCCAGACCTGCGGCGCGTCCGTCAGGTTCACTTTGGCCTGGTCGAACAGGGCAGGGAGGCGCTCCAGGCGTTTGACGATCTGCCCAAAACGTTTCTCGACCGGAGCGTAGTTCAGCATGTAAGGCGTGTATAGTGCATTCCCGGCGAGTTCCACGTACACCGTGGGATTGTGTTTGTAGCTCTGGATTGTATCCAGCTCAAGCAGTCCCAGCTCGATGTTGTTCTTGATAATGTCGAGGTCTGCCCGCTGCTCTTTGTCGAGCTTGGCGGTATCGAGGGCCGCAATGCGCATCTGGAAATCGCGGTAGAAATTCCGCTGCTGATCAAGTCCGCCGCTACTGTAGTCGTCGATCAGCTCATCGATCGGCACGCCGTTGTGGACGTGGTATCCGGTGGACGTGGCGCTCACGGGCGAGAGCGCGAGGCTCCCGTAGATGAAGTCCTGGGTAAGCTTGTCAAAGTCGACGGCTGGGTTGGAGCGGCTGCTGCAACCGGACAAAGCCAGTGCGAGCATAGCGGAACTTAATAGAGCGCGTCTCATATTCGTATTGCAGCACACGTATTCGGCTGGAGTCAGGTTGAATACGCAAGTTCGCCCGAAACATATGTCTCGACGATGCGAATGCGGCCGCGCTCCAGCTCAAACCGCACGATATCGGAGCGTTCTCCCGGACGCAGACCGCGCATACGTCCGGGAATGCGGCCGATTCTTGCGGGATTCACTGTGGCCATCGCGATGGCCTCAGTCAGGCTGACCCCGGTAATCTGCATGACGTTCGAAATCGCTGCATCCATGCGCAGGCTCGATCCGGCCAGTCTGCTGCCGCCGCGCAAAACCACGCGCTGATCTTCTTTCAGCTCCACGTCCACTTCGCCCAGACGATAGGGACCCGGCGCGCACATCGCGGGCATAACGGCATCCGTCACCAGCACGCTGCGCTCGAGTCCCTTGGCGCGCAGCGCAACCCGCAGAAACGAATCCGGCAGGTGGTGGCCGTCCGCGATAAAACTCGCCGCCAGACGATCGTCGGCCAATTGTTCCCAAATGTAGTTCGGATGCCGCGGAAGCACGGCGTCTGCGCCATTGCCCAGGTGGGTCGAGAGCGTCGCACCGGCGCGAACCGCGTCCTCGATCTGCGGGCGCGTCGCGCGCGTGTGTCCGATACTGGTGACCACGCCCTCCTGCGCGAGTTGTTCGATGTAGTGGCTCGCCCCGGGCCACTCGGGAGACAGCGTCACCAGCCGGATGTTTCCCTGCGCGGCCTCCTGCCAGCGGCGGAATTCGTCCAAATGCGGCGGACGGACCCAGCGCCTCGGATGCGCGCCGCGCGGGCCGTCTTCGGGTGAGATGTGAGGACCTTCGACGTGAAACGCCTCCAGCGCCGCACCGTGGGGCAGCCTCTCTCTCGCACGCGCGAGATTGCGGAGCGCGCCGAGCATATCCTCGGGCGAGCCGGTGATCACGGTGGGGAAGAAGCGTGTCACCCCCGTCGAGAACATCGCCCGGATCGACCGGCCGATCTCTTCCATCGATGCCGCGGGCGAATTGTAGTCCACACCGGCGAATCCGTTGACCTGGAGATCGATGAATCCCGGCGCGATCCACACGCCGTCTGGGGCGGCTCCCAGCACCGGATCCACGTGCGTGATGAGCGACTCGCCTTGGATCTCGATGAAATCGCGCTTGGAAGTTTCAACTCCGTTACATTTCATCGGGGTCCTGGTTTTTGCACAGCATACCCACAGAGACTAGCCTGTAAGCCGTGCAAACCGCAAGAGAAACATCTTGTGCAAATCGAAAGTTTCTCCTGTTCAAGGGCATCCGAGTCCTGGTAAGAAAGAGAAACAAAACATTCTGCGCGGAGCCGGGCAAGTGAGTCAGTCTCGGGGGAGGTGGCCACAGGTTCGGTTCCCGCGGAATTTCCCTCCGATTCAGCAAGTAAGCACAGCAGGTCGGGCAACCTCCGAGCCCGACCTGTCTGTTTTCGACTCTTTACCGCGTTCCCACCGGCTGCGCCACCGGCGCGAGCCATCCATGCCGGTCCGCGGACTTGCCTTCGACCAACGCGAAAAATTCCCGCTGGAGCCTTTCCGTGATCGGTCCGCGCTTGCCCGCGCCCACGGGAATCCGGTCGACCGAGCGGATCGGAGTAATCTCGGCGGCGGTGCCCGAGAAGAACACCTCGTCGGCGATATACAGCATCTCGCGCGGGATCAGTGTCTCGGTCACCGTAATCCCCAGATCCCGGGCCAACTGGATCGCCGTATCGCGGGTGATACCCGGCAGCACGCTCGATCCGATGGGCGGCGTCAGAATCTTTCCGTCGCGCACTACGAAAACGTTCTCGCCCGAGCCCTCGCAGACGTACCCGGAAACATCCAGAGCGATGCCTTCGGAATATCCGTTGGCGTTCGCCTCCATGCGGATCAACTGCGAGTTCATGTAGTTCGCGCCGGCCTTGCTGAGCGTCGGCAGGGTATTGGGAGCCAGGCGCGTCCAGCTTGAAACGCACACGTCCACGCCTTGCTCCATCGCTTCGGCGCCTAGGTACTTGCCCCATTCCCAGCACGCCATGTAGCTTTCGATCGGAGTATCTTTCGTGGGCAGCACGCCCAGATCGCCGTAGCCGCGGAACACCAGCGGCCGGACATAGCAGGATTCCAGTTTGTTCACCCGGATCAGCTCGTGCATCGCGGAAACCCACTGGTCAGCCGAGTAGGGGATGGTAATCCGGTAAATCTTGGCCGAATCGATTAGCCGCCGCATATGTTCCGGACCGCGAAACACCGCCGGCCCCGACGGCGTCGCATAACAGCGGATGCCCTCGAATACCGAGCTTCCGTAACTGGTCACATGAGCCAGGACGTGGATCTTGGCATCGTTCCAGGCGATGAATTTTCCGTTGTGCCAGATCTTCTCCGTGGCTTTGATCATGAGACAATTATAGCCAGACACGGGGGATGTGACCGATGACGCGCGTATTCTCAGGATTGCTGGCCCTGGTTTTAGCGTGTGCCGCGACGCTCAGCGCGCAGCTCAAGGACCTGAAAGCGGGATTCAACCTCTTCACGCCGCAGCAGGACATTCAGATGGGCAAGGACGCCGCCGGCGAGGTGGAAAGAACCATGCCCGTGGTCAAGAACGAAGACCTTTCGGCGTATCTTTCCAGGATCGGGGCCCGGCTGGCGAAATCCAAGCATGCGGGAAACTTTCCGTTTTCCTTCTCGGTGATCAACGACAAAAGCATCAACGCGTTCGCGCTGCCCGGCGGACCGGTGTTCGTCCACACCGGACTGATTTCGGCTCTCGATAACGAGTCGCAACTCGCCGGCGTGCTGGCGCACGAGATGTCGCACGTCGCACTGCGCCACGGGACCAATCAGGCGTCCAAGGCAAATTTGCTGCAACTCGGCGCGCTCCTGGCGACGTCCGGACTCGGCGAAGATTCGCTCTGGTCCAAAGTGGGGCAGCTGGGAGTCGGGCTGGGAGCGCAATCGATTTTGCTGAAATACTCGCGCAACGCCGAGCGGGATGCCGACCTGAACGGAGCGCGCATCATGAACGACGTCGGCTATGACCCGGTGCAGATGGCCGTCTTCTTCCAAAAGCTGGAAGCACAGGGGCAGAAGGATAACAGCTTTGTTGCAAATTTCCTCTCCGACCATCCCACACCGGGCAATCGCGTGGCCTACGTCCAGGACCAGAACAAGTATCTGCCCAAGAACCAGTACAGCGAACTCGATCCCGGCTCTATAGCGCGGATCAAGAACATCGTGGCCGGCCTGCCTCCGCCTCCGCCGCCCAAAACAGCCGCTGGTACAGTGGGATCGGCTGCCCCGCCGGACATCCGCCCTTCGACCCAGTACAAGGAGTTCAAGGGCAAAGCATTCCGGTTGAATTATCCCGATAACTGGCAGGCGTTCGGCCAAGAAGGCTCGGACAACGTGACCGTCGCGCCCAAGGAGGCGCTGCTGGCCGACTCCAAGGGCCAGACCCAGATCGGCTACGGATTCATCGTGAGCTACTACGTTCCGGATGCCGGCAAAGCCGACTTGCGCCGCGATACCGACAACCTGGTCCGCCAGCTCCAGCAGGAGAATCCCGGAATGCAGCGCGCCAGCGCCGCCCAGAGGACGGTGCAAATCGGGGGACAAAACGGCCTGATGACCGCGCTCGAATCGAATTCGCCTTACCGGGGCGAGCGCGAATCCGATACGCTGGTCACGGCAGCGCGTCCGGAAGGACTGTTCTACATCGTGTTCATCGTGCCCAAGAGCGAGCAGGGAAGCGTGCAGAAGACCGTCGACGACGTGATCCGGAGCGTAAGATTCTAGCCCCTTTCGACGCGATGCTGTTCGACTTCGACGGGGTCTTGGCCGACTCTGAGCGCATCCATCAACGGGCCTGGAACAAAACTCTGGAACCCTTTGGGATTCAGCTCGATTGGGAGTTTTACCTCAAGAATTTCGTGGGGGTTGCCGACGAGGTCGCTCTGCGCGACCGGCTTCATATAGAAGA